>CAJTPH010000039.1:0-6139 GCA_910578215.1 uncultured Acetatifactor sp.
CATTCGGTAATACACTCATGAAAACTGCTCTCGTGCTCCTTCGCGACTTCGCAATCCTTAAGTCGCTGCGCGACAGCACTAAAGTGTGAAGTCCCTTCGGCGCACTTTAATGGAGAGCCAGCTTTCATTCGGTAATACACTCATGAAAACTGCTCTCGTGCTCCTTCGCGACTTCGCAATCCTTAAGTCGCTGCGCGACAGCACTAAAGTGTGAAGTCCCTTCGGCGCACTTTAATGGAGAGCCAGCTTTCATTCGGTAATACACTCATGAAAACTGCTCTCGTGCTCCTTCGCGACTTCGCAATTCTTAAGTCGCTGCGCGACGGCACTAAAGTGTGAAGTCTTAAATATTCTTCTCACTCTGCCAGCGGTTCTTCAGCTTATTCTGCAGTCTGTACAGGGTATTCAGCGCGTCGATGGGGGACATGGTGTTTACCTCCACATCCATCAGCTCCTTTATGACATCCTCATCCGTCACCGTGTCGAACAGGGACATCTGCGCCAGGTCCACCTCGTCAAGCTTGGGCGTCTTTTTTATTTTTACATCATGCTTCACGTCGACTGCAATGCTCTGAATCTTCTCGGTGATATCATTGTCGGTGAGCTGCTCCACGATTTCCTTGGCGCGGTCGATGACCATGTCCGGCACTCCCGCAAGCTTTGCCACCTGAATTCCGTAGCTCTTGTCCGCGCCGCCCTTGATAATCTTTCTCAGGAAAACAATATCATCCCCGCATTCCTTCACGGCAATGCAGTAATTATTCACGTTGCTCATCTTGCCCTCAAGCTCCGTGAGCTCATGATAATGGGTGGCAAACAGGGTCTTCGCCCCCAGAAGCTTTCGGTTGCTGATATGCTCGATCACCGCCCACGCAATGCTTAAGCCGTCAAAGGTGGAGGTGCCCCGTCCTATCTCGTCCAGAATCAGCAGGCTGCTTGACGTGGCGTTACGCAGAATGTTTGCCACCTCATTCATCTCCACCATAAAGGTGGACTGGCCGCTGGCAAGATCATCGGAAGCGCCCACTCTGGTAAAGATCCTGTCCACGATGCCGATATTTGCGCTCTTTGCGGGCACAAAGCAGCCGATCTGCGCCAGAAGCACAATCAATGCCGTCTGCCGCATATAAGTGGATTTTCCAGCCATATTGGGACCGGTGATAACGCTGATGCAGTGGCTGCCGTTATCCAGAAAGGTATCGTTGGCAATGAACATATCGTTGGTGATCATCTGCTCCACCACCGGATGCCGGCCGTCCTTGATATCTATGACTCCCTTCTCATTCAGCTTCGGGCGGACATAACGGTTCCGCTCCGAAACCAGGGAGAGCGAGGCATACACATCCAGTTTTGCGATGGATTTTGCAGTGCGCTGGATGCGCTCCAGCTCCTCCGTAATGGAATCTCTGATCCTGCAGAAAAGATCATATTCCAGAGTAGTCAGCTTGTCCTCCGCATTTAAAATAGTGTCCTCCAGCTCCTTCAGACGAGGCGTGGTATAACGCTCCGCATTGGCAAGCGTCTGCTTCCTTATGTAGTCCTCCGGCACCATATTTTTAAAGGAATTCGTCACCTCAAAATAATAGCCGAAGACCTTATTGTATTTGATTCTCAGGTTTTTGATCCCTGTTCTCTCCCGGTCCTGCTCCTCCAGCTCGGCAAGCCACTGCTTGCCGTCCCGCCTGGCGCTTCTGAGCATATCGATGGTCTCGTCGAAGCCGTCCTTAATCATGCCGCCCTCCCTGACGGTGACAGGCGGGTCATCCTCGATGGATTCCGAAATCAGCTGAAAAATATCCTGAAGATCATCGCAGTTATTTTCAATCTCTACAAGCTCCTGCCCGGAAAAGCTTTTCAAAACGGTCTTTATGGCCGGAAGCATTTCCAGTGAATTGCGGAAGGCAATCAGATCTCTGGGGTTTGCCGTCCGGTAAGTGACCTTGCTCAAAAGCCGCTCCAAATCATATACGGGATTCAGGTACTCACGGATTTCATCCCTGGATACGCTGTCCCGGTTCAGCTCCTCTATGGCGTCCAGGCGTTTTTCCATCTCCGCCCTGTCGATCAGAGGCTGTTCCAGCATGCTTCTTAGCAGCCTTGCGCCCATGGCGGTCTTTGTCTTGTCCAGCACCCATAAAAGCGAGCCTCTCTTTTGCTTCTCACGCAAAGTCTCCGTCAGCTCCAGATTGCGCCTGGTGGAGCTGTCAAGCAGCATATATCGGCTCGTGAGATACGGAGAAATATGGGTAAAATGGGCCAGATCTGTCTTTTGTGTGTCGTACAGGTATTGAAGCAGGGCGCCCGACGCCAGCATACCCACGGGAAATTCCTCTACGCCAAGCCCCTTCAGGGTATTCACCCTGAAGTGCCTGAGCAGTACCTTCTTGCATCCGTCGTCGTCAAACAGATGCGGCTCCAGTGCATTGACGGAAACATGAAGCCGTCCGCGCAGATCCTCCACATCAAAGCCGCTGACCAGAAACGCTTCATTGCAGATGATCTCGGAGGGCTTATATTTCATCATCTCGTCGTTCAGCTTCCTCAGGTCCTCCACCTCGGTGAGATAATAATCCCCGGTGGTGACGTCCGCCACGGAGATTCCCACTTTCGTCGGGGTATAGACTATGCACATGAGAAAGTTGTTCCTGGATTCCTCCAGGGACTGCAGGTTCAGATTGGTGCCAGGGGTTACAATCCGGGTCACATCCCTCTTTACCAGGCCCTTTGCAAGCTTCGGGTCCTCCACCTGCTCGCAGATTGCCACCTTATAGCCCTTGTTCACCAGCTTTGTCAGATATCCCTCCACCGCGTGATAGGGAATGCCGCACATGGGGGCGCGCTCCTCCAGGCCGCACGCCTTGCCCGTCAGGGTGATCTCCAGCTCTCTGGACGCGGTCAGTGCGTCGTCGAAAAACATTTCATAAAAATCTCCAAGACGATAAAAAAGGATACAGTCCTTATATTGCTTTTTTGTCTCCATGTATTGCTGCATCATAGGAGTAAGGTCTTTTATGGGAAGATCCGATTTATCATTAAAATGTTTTTCTTCATTAGAAGTTTTTTCTATGAAATGTTTTTCTTCATTATTAAAAGATTTTTTTTCTTTGGAACTTGTTTCTTCCTTCAAAAGCTTTGCTTCATTTGTTGCCTGCTCCGACATTGGTTTTTATCGCTCCCGTAACTTAATTTTCAAACTCCTGTAAGGGTTCACATTTTCGGACGCTTTGCCCGCGTTACACACAGTGCCCGGTATAATAAAAGCCATGGCATTCGTCCAGACTGACCTCCACAAGCTTTCCTATCATGGACGCGTCCCCCGGCACATGGACCAGAAGATTGTTGGAAAGCCGTCCTGTCACAATGGAGGAAGGACATTCCATGGAATGTTTTTCCTCCATTACTTCCTCCACCAGAATCTCCATCCTCCTGCCCTGATACTGCATTGCCTGCTCTCTGGCCGTGTCCTGCACTACCTTTAAAAGCCTGTCGAAGCCCTCTCTGATCTGCGCCTCCGGCACCTGCTCCATGGAGGCTGCCGGGGTTCCCGTGCGTTTGGAATAAATAAAAGTAAAGGCATTGTCATACTTTACGGTACGCACCACGTCAATGGTCTCCTCCAGGTCTTCGGGCGTCTCTCCCGGAAAGCCCACAATAATATCCGTTGTAATTGCGATATCGGGAATCTCCCGCCTGATTTTTTGGGCAAGGGCCACATACTGCTCTCTTGTATAACGCCTGTTCATCTTCTCCAGAATCCTTGTGGAGCCGGACTGCAAAGGCAGGTGCAGGTGCCTGCATATCTTTTGAGAATGCTTCATCACCTCTATCAGCTCGTCCGACAGATCCTTGGGATGAGAGGTCATAAAACGAATCCGTTTCAGCCCCTCAATTTTTTCCACCTCTCTCAAAAGCCCCGCGAAGGTGACAGACTGCCCTAAGCCCCTGCCGTAGGAATTTACGTTCTGCCCCAAAAGCATGACCTCCACAACGCCGTCCGCCACCAGCCTTTTTATCTCGCGAAGAATTTCCTCCGGCTCCCTGCTTCTCTCCCTTCCCCTCACATAGGGAACGATGCAGTAGCTGCAGAAGTTGTTGCAGCCGAACATGATATTGATGCCGGATTTAAAGGGATATTTCCTCTCCGCAGGAAGATTTTCTACAATTTTGTCCGTGCCCTCCCATATATCGATTATCATGCCTTCACTTTCATAGGCGGTCCAGATCAGCTCCGCTAGCTTAAAGATATTATGAGTCCCAAAGATCAGATCCACGAAGGAATAGCTTTTTTTCAGCTTCTCTATCACAGCCGGCTCCTGCATCATACAGCCGCAGAGGGCGACCTTCATGCCCGGATTCCGCTTTTTGTACCCGTTCAGCTCCCCCAGCCTGCCGTAAACGCGCTGATTGGCATTGTCCCGCACGGTACAGGTATTAAAAATGATAAAATCCACGTCCCTTGGAGGATGCCTCGTTTTTTGCGGAGATCATATTGCTGTGAGATGCCTCGCTGTCCACAAGCTCGTAGCCGATCTCCCTCAATATGCCCGCCAGCTTCTCCGAGTCTCTGGCGTTCATCTGACACCCAAATGTTATTGTAGCACAGAAAAGCGGCCTCCCCAAACGTTGAGATTCTGCCCGGACATACTCCCGGCATTTTGCCATGAAATAGTATTGTCTTTCCGGCTCATGCTCAGGGGGCGGTTGCATCAAGTCGATTTTATCTAAATCAATTTCGTTCATCTAAATCCTTTCCCCGGTTTCCCGATTAATAAATGTTATCTCTATATCATATCCTAAAACATCCGCCAATTTTCGGATTTCATTTTCACAAAAATTATTCCGCCCGAATTTGTTATTGAGATTTTGCCGGGTTGTGTCCGCCCGTGTTGCCAAATCCCCCAAACTTAAGCCGGCCCTGTCACGAAGAAGCTTGATTTTTTCTGTTGTGGTCATTTGCATTATTCCGCCCTCCTTTCATGTAAGGATTACATTCTACACTCTATAATGTTGTTTTGTCAAGTGTTATTTTTCACTTTATAATGTCTTATGTAAAATATTTTTGAAATATTTCAATTTTTATTTACATTTTGCCTTGACAAGTTACACTTTAGAATGTATAATGTAATCAATAGTTAAGGGGAGGGGCAATAAAAAATGACAGTAGCAAACACAATTCTTAATCAGTTAGGTGGAAATCAGTTCTTGGCAATGACGGGATGCAAAAATCTTTTAGGATTGGAAAACGGTCTGCAAATGAGACTCCCGAAGAATGGCAGCAAGGCAAATTTCTTAAAAATCACGTTGGAAGCGGATGATACTTACAAAATGGAATTCCGAAAGCGAATCGCAGGATACCTCAATATAAAAACCTATGATTGGATTGAGGATAAGGACGAAGAAATTAATATTTTCGATGGAGTCTATTGCGATATGTTGCAGGATTTATTTACTGAAGTAACAAAGATGTACACAAAATTATTCTGAATCTTGTTCAGATCAAAGCCCCTGCAGCTTGCTGCGGGGGCTTTGACCCTCGCGGCATTCGCCAAATAGAAGCTGACATATCTGCTTGGTTCATTGCCCGCAAGAAAAAATTATTTTACCCTGTTTCTGCTTATTACCTTGCCTCTACCGCGCAATCGTAAGCTTCCACCCGACAACTATATAATTTGCCGTAATCTTCGAGTACTTGCCCTTATTTGCCGCCACAATCTTATCTATGGTAGTGCCGTACTTCTTTGCGATCGCGTATAAGGTGTCCCCCTTTTTGACCACATGGCTGACAAGCACACCCTCCGCCTGGGAAGGACCTGCACCCTCCGGCTTATTCTGCGCCGCCCCTGCTCCTTCGCCTGGACCAGCCGCACCGCCTGTCCCCTGCGTATAGGATACGTAAGGCAGCTTCCCGTGCTTATTCCATTTCCGGGAGCTGTAGCCGGATATATGCCCCATATTCTGCACCGCAGTGATCTGCACACAGTTTTTAAAGGACGGCGTACATTCCACCGCAAGCCCACCCCCTATGTAGACCCCGATATGTCCCGGGAGCCAGACCGCCTCTCCCACCTCCAGCCTGCAGAAATCCGTTGAGACATCCCGGCATTTTTTTATCATGGTATCGGCGTTTATATCCGGCACC
>CAJTPH010000039.1:6152-14612 GCA_910578215.1 uncultured Acetatifactor sp.
TTGCCCGGTATCCCCGCACCAGCCCCAAAGGACACCCTTGATCAAACATACGCAATCAAATCCAAACGTATCCCCGGATGCCGCACGAATCATCGCCGTGCGGTCCGCGCGCCGGTTATAAGAATGATTATTACAATAACGCTGCTTGTTAGCGGCATTCATGGGAGCGCCAAAACACCCCATAACATAAAGCGTCTTATAGTTGTCTGCAATGTCTTTTAAAGCTGCCGCCAGCTCCAAGTTCGTATTAACCATAGTAACCTCCTTTTTGCTATTTATTTGTATTCTTGATCTGTGCGATCGTCTGTCGCACCTTGTCATACCCAAGCGTTGCCCCCAGCCAGTTTGCCACGCCCATAAGCGCAAGATATACGCAGTTCAGGGCAGTAAACGGCACCTCAAAGTTGATATAGTACATCGCGGTTGCGCCGCAGCCAACGAACACTGCCACGATTAAAACCAAAATATTGGACGCATATTTTACCCTCATTCCATCCAAAAGCTTCTTTATTCCCTCTGTTAAAAGGGATGTTACCGCCGCGCAGGCAGTCAAAATAACCATAAACGCTGTTACTGTCATAATTTTTCGTTCCTTTCTCCCGCTTCCGCTGTTTTTTCCTCCTGCTCCCACTTGCGCTCTCTGCGTCTGTCCTTATTGGTGCGTATCCATCCACAGATACCGCACTCGCCTATTGTGGCCGCTATGACTGCACAGGCGTATGTTTCCGGAATCATGCCCTGCTCCCGAAAGATACAAAGCATCTGCCAATTGAACCAAACAAAAAAGACACCGACAAGAATCAGTATCAGATTCAGGGTACCTATCTTACATATGACTTCCTTCATTTTTTTCAGTGGGTGGAATCCTTTCCTTTTATTATCCGACATGCTGCCTCCTAAAACCCAGCCTGCTTAAACACGTAGCCGACGACGATGCCAATAATGGCAGTAATAAAATATCCTGTCACCTTGCGCCACATTTCACCGTCCCGGCCCTCCAGGACCTCCAGGCGCTTCCCCTGTTTCTCCTGTTCCTTGACCATGCTCTCCATGCTTGATGCCAGTTTTTCCACGGATGTTGTCAGAGCGCCGATTTGCCTCACGGTTTCCTCCAGTTCCTCAATCCGCCGGTTCTGGCGGTGGTTTTCATCGTCTTGACGCTTGGCAAATTCGTCATGCTCTGCCCTTGTAATTCCTCCATCCATCCTTCTTGTTCCTCCTTTTTTCCATTAAAAAACTGGGCATTGCCCAGCTCTCAGTTACATATTAAATCACTACAGGACTGTCGCGCGCCTTCATATACCTCCTCCATCACATGCTCTACACAAACAAAAAGACAGTTTTCTACTGCCTTACATTGTCAAGAGTTTTATTTTTCTGTGCCACAATAATGATCCTTTTACTGCTGTTATTTTTTATGATACTGTCACATCGTACATACAAACGGATGCTGTTGTCTTCCAGTGCCCTTCCCATCCTTGACATTCGGCGTGGACGCGTATTGTGATGCTGGGTCCTTCCACCGTGATATAACCGCTTTTTTCAGCCACATCCCATTCCTTGCTGTAGTATATTTCCGATCCGTTGACCCAAACTCCCACAGCGCCATCGTGATCATCATGGGAAAAGGTTTCCCAATGAAGCGTAGCTTTCATACTGTTATAGGGGGCTTTGGGCCTGGCCACAAAGGTTATGTCGTCCGAGCCATGCTCTCCTTCTTTGATATACCATACGCTGGCAATAAACAAAGGCGCCCCGGCATGGTCTTCGCAGCCGGAAGTTTGTATACCTTCATTACCGCCCTGTATATCTATGTAATCCATAATCGCAGAATCAGGCGGGGTAACGCTTGCATTCTTTTCCCACACAGTAATCCCGTTTGCGACGACTCTTGTAATCTTTATGCCGTTAGCAATAATATAATCGCCGTTCGTCGGAATGGGAATGCCATTCACAATGATTGCCATAGGTTCCTCCTTAGAA
The DNA here is from genome assembly GCA_910578215.1 of uncultured Acetatifactor sp. Classification (GTDB taxonomy): domain Bacteria; phylum Bacillota; class Clostridia; order Lachnospirales; family Lachnospiraceae; genus Acetatifactor. The sequence continues at coordinate 8,136 of CAJTPH010000039.1, forward strand.
ATTTATGTATAAAGTAGTCCCTGAAATAGAACACTCAGGAATGGGCTTTGAATTGATTTTGCTTGTAAAAACATTGTCCCAGGGATGATCGGAAGTCCCCAGCCAGGTTTCTTTGTATTCAGGATATCTGCTTCCGATTGCATATAAAGCCCCGTTAATATTTCCGTTCCCATCGTCTATATTTTCCACAATTACTCTTATATAGTCCGAAACGTCCGGGCAGATCTCAATTGCTCCGTTGCTGCTTTCCAAGTACAATCCATTGTCATCAATAGGAGATCTCACAGAGACCGTATTTATACTAGATGCCCAAACATCACTATATCTTTTAGAAGAACTGCCAATTGAATAGCGCCTATTAATAGCCGGCTCCACATGTGTGGAATTAATTGTGCCGCGCATAGTCCCTCCAGCCAAAGATAAATAAGACGCGAGCATTGTTAAATCCACTTTGTGGGTCCAGGAATCTCTTTCCTCAGGCGTAGTATGTGCCGTATTATCTCTTACATGGCTGTCAAACTCCACGGCGCTGGCTTTTTTCCCTACAGCCTCATTTAAGGCTTCTACAACACTCTCATTGTCACTCATTGCCTGGGCAATTTCCCCTAAAGTATCAAGGGTAGATGGAGCACCGTTGATCAAATCGGCAATCTTTTGTAACGTATAAGCTGTCAATTGGGCATATTGCTCCTCTAAGGCCGCCTGCTGTGCTACAGATACTGGCTTGTCCATGTCAGACGTATTATCAACATTCCCTAAACCAATCTGCTCTTTTGTCCCGTCATGAGGATTAAGCCTATCCTCAAGATGCGCAGAAAAATCTGTAATTGCTTTTGCCAACTGTCCAAACAGTTTCCGTTGTTCTCCACCAGACTGTAGCGGTTCCAGTTGTTCCGCGGGAAGGAAATTTACTGTTGTGCCTGACGCGTCCCCTCCTACGTCTAACTTTCGCTCCTGCAGTTCATTTTCTGCTGTTGCTGCACGTCTTACCTCCTCCTGCAGATCTTCTGCCAGTGCATATATATCCGTTTTATAACTGATGGTTGGATTGAGCACATCTCCTATACTTATTGTCATTTTGTATATTACATTATATATTTGCTTAGACGAGTAATCTGGCATATAATCGGGGTTATCTACAATGGATACACAATATAGTATTTCTTCGTCCTCCCCCTTCTTACCTACATATATGCCGGCCTCTGTCATTGGATAGCCTTCTTCCAGATCCTTATTAGTAAGGTTAGCTTTCAGATTCACAAAACCTTCTTCAGATTTTCCAATGGAAGAAAACATTACCCTCTGGCGCTCCTCCTTCAGCCCTTCCATAGCCCGAATTTCTTCTATATTTTTTTCAGGGTCATAATATCCTGAGCCGACTGCCAAACACCGGAATTCCATGCTGCCATTTCCATTCATCAGACCTTTTAGTATTTCAATTCCCTGGTTTGTTATGATAAAATTATTATATGCTGCCATAGCCTCATTCCTCCCATCCTATATTCGTGTAACTTTCGGCAATACATATGCCACAGGAATATAAACAAATTTCCAAAATCCTGTTAAATTCTATAGTATCCAAAAGTGAACGTGTATTTTTTACCCTTGCGATCATCTCCTGAAATTGCTTTATGCTCTCTGGATTCATTGGCGCATCCGTAAGGATTTTAAAGTAATAGGGCTGTCCCCCATACTGATACCATTCCTGTACTTTTCCTTTTCCAAAAACGGTGTTTATCATTTCCTCCACCGCTACCGATGTTCCAAGCTTCATGTGCCAATATTGTGAATTTGCTATAAGCTTTCGCTTTATATCCGGTGCAAGTGCGGATTCATAAAAAAGCGGTCGGATATCCGCTGCCACATAATCAAGGTATCCTTCATCCACAGAGTCTATGGCGCACCACACCTTTACCTTTTCCGCACATTCCAACAGCTTTTTAATCTGCCTGTCACACGCATACATAAAGGCCTTTGTCCGGGCATCTTTAATATTTGCCGGGGCTGACATGTATAACCCTCCAATTTCCGAAAGGCTAATCATTTTCTAATCCTCCATATGCCATTTTAACGGATGTTGCCGACGCTATCTGCGTATCTGCAATAACCCTGTATAAAGGCTGCCTAATTTCTACCCTTTTCACCCCGGTCGCCCTCAAAAACTCCACAAGCACATCCGTATTAATGTCCGCTCCAATATGCGTTTTCTGCCATACCACATAGGCATCCCTTGCCTCCTCTGCCGCCGCCTGAATAGCTTCCACGTTTCCTTTGCTTCCCCGCCCTATGTAATAGGTAAAATCAAGTTCATATTCCACCACGTCCGGGGCCGCAACCAACACCTTATCAGTAAGCGGCCGAATAGCTGATGTCCTTAAATAATCAGTCAAATCGGCAAGAAAAGCGTCTGATGGCAATTGTCCATCCGTAAGAATAATCCGGATGTCCACTTCTGCATCCTCTGTCGCATTCACCTTTACATCTGCAATCGCCGCGGAATTGTATTGCCTGACCCAATATATATAAGCATCCTCCGGGCCGGCAGTAGAATAGGACGATGGCGCAAGGAAAATTCTCTCACGGAATGCTGCATCGGTTTCCTCTCCGCTTCCGCCATCTGATATGTTTATATTCTCTACGCTTTCCACATAGGGGATTTTATCTGCTAAAGCATTAATTTGCCCCGGAAAATAATGGTTGCCCACTGTTCCTGATTCCGAACAGGTTGATGGAACATCAACATAAAGCTGCCCTGCAGCAATTTCCGCATAATCATCTGTTGCAAAAAAGACATTATCTCCTGCGGTTGCCCGTTTCCCTTGCGGGATTGCCGTTACCTGTGCACGCGCTTGCGCAAGATGAAAGCGAAGCACTGTTACCGCCGGGCGTGAATCCTGTTTGAATGTTTTCTTCATCGCCCCAAGTTGCTTTAAATAATCCCCATATGCATATTTAAGGAAATTCATTTTAAAGCCCCTGTCAATGCATTGATATGCCTGAAACAGTTTATTAGCCACTACATTTAATTTTATCCTGTCTTTATCCGCCGGATAAAGCGTCACAGCTTCCCCGGTTTCCTCTTTGTAAATTGCTTCATAGTCCGCAATCATTTCTTTTTTCATGCCCTCTATGTCCACGTCATCGATCGCGGATATATCCGGCAAATCATAAAGGTCCTGAATGTTAATCGCCATTGTATGTAAGCACCACCTTTGGAATTATTTTGCTTTCCCTACACTCAAAATCCACTTCCACAACTGACAGCCTGGGCTCATACATGTCTATCTGTTCTATTGCCTGTACGGTAAAAGCCCCCCTTGCTGCATAAGCAGGCCGCCCGATAATATCGCTTGATACAAGCCCCATCCCCCTATTCTGTGGGTTCGTACCCCGCAGTGTGGAAAGGATTGTAGCTGCGTTTTCAAGCAGTTTCTCCCGAAGTGCTATGTCCACCGGGGAATTAAGTTCAAATTTAACTTCACCTATTGCAATCATTTTTATCCCCCTATTCGTATTCTTCAAGCGTTATGGATGCGGATGCCTTTACCAGCTTCCCATCATTCATGATATGTCCCCATGCGGACGATAACGCCGTGACCCTCCACCTTCCACCAACCCTTTGTCCGCCTATCACAAGCGGACAAATTATACCGCTTTCCACATATCCTGTAAGCTTTTCAATCTCTTTCCGCGGATTTATGCCAAAATTTGCATCAAGGATAATTGTAAATGACACTTTTTCAGCATTTGCCCCCAAAAACTCCCATTCGGGCTTTTTCCCGTTGCGCTTGTGTTCACCCCAGCTTGATGATGCAGAAAGCTTGAAATCCCGGAAGCTAAGTATTTTTTTATCCGATGTCGAGAAAACCACATCCGCGAAATAACCAACTGCCATTTTCCCATACTCCCATCAATCCTGAAAATGCCCGGTTACCGTGCCGGACACATCCAGGTTATTTATTTTTGCGGTCCCGGAAACTTCAATATCATCCACTGTGATTTTTTCCGCCTTGATTGTCTTTGCCTTTATTTCCCCCTTAACGGTCAAAATGTCAGCAGCAACTGACTTCAGTGTGATTTTTGGGGTTGAAATTTCCATGTTTTTTGTTTCTGGATTGTACAAAATACTTGTGCCGTCATAAAATTCCTTATAGAAAATCCCTCGCCCGCTCTCTGCCGGAATTTTTTTTGCACTGAATGGCACTCCAACTATAAATCCCTTTGTAGCTGAATTGGGAAGCATGATAACCACTGCAGTATCGTCCACCTTCGGCATTTCATAAAACATGCTGAAAAACGGGAAATTCGGAGATGCTTCATTGCTACGGTCCGTGAAAATAACCGATGCTGTTCCTTTAGCATAATTTATTGTTGATATTTTTCCAATTCTTATAATATCTTTCATAATTGCAGTTTCTCCATGGGAATTAATCCCATCATGCTGGGGGGATCGTTAATACTTGCCCCGGATAAATAAGGCTGGGATTTTTGATAATTCCTTTGTTTGCATTGTAAATTAATGTATACTTCGGGCCGCTGCCATAGAATTTTTTTGCAATGTTCCATAGACAGTCCCCCTTTACTACCGTATAAGTAGTTCCAGCGACCGCTTGTGCCTGTGGCGGCGATACAGAGGCAGAAAAATCCGTATGCGTAACGCAAAGATGCGCTTTAATGCTGCAAGTGTATGTACCCTTTGCATTTTTGGAATGCGTTACCCGATCGATGAAATATACGCCGTCGGCCTTTCCCATCCCCTCAATCCGAACATTCCGGGCGGCGATATGCTTTGTATCGCCCTTTACTCTGAAAGTGATGCTCGTTGCGCCTCGGATGTTCTCCAAAAGCTGTGATTTCGCTTTTATCTCCGCATCCAGGTATGTGTCCGCCTGTTCGTTGATGTACAGCGTCCGCTTTCCACTGCCGCCGGGTATTGTGTAAGAATAAGTCAATGTTTCATCGCTTCCAGGATTTGCATACTGGATTTGTACGCTGTCATACAGCTTCGATTTTGCCCGGTCGAAGCTGTATGTCTGCATATCCCTTTTGTGGATGGTATACGCAGGGGCTTTTTTCTCATAGGCCGTCTGGTCGTACACCACCATTATGTTATTGTACAGTTTCATTGCAAGGTTGTGATTCTTGCATAGGCTGAAAGCAAATTCCATGTCCGTCTGCTTGGATTGCTCCACTTCCTCTATACTGTAATCCGCGGATTCGTACACTAGGACGATTCCGACCCCGGTGCACAAATCCGTTAAAATGGTTTTTGTTGTCGTGTTGCTGAAAGTCCGGTTTTTCTGTGTTACATTGAAATTTGTCCGTATGGGAATAGTGATTCCACCGATGGCGGCGGTTTCTGGATAGCCGGACGCTTTGAAGCTGTCAAGGTCGAATTTTCCGCATGATAGGCTTCTGTTATCCCCCTCGCCGTTCCAGTTCCGCACGACAATCCTTGCATCCACATAATCCCCATCTTCCGGCATATACCCGTTAAGCCATTGCTCCGTTGTATTGCTCACCGAAAGGGAAAGCGTATCAGCTTCCCCGGACGCAACATCGGTATAAGAAAAGGATTCCGACTTTGACGAAAAATCCCCGGCTGCATTTATCCCGTTATACGATAATTCAAGCAATGCTTCTCTCGGCTGCTCTGTTTTCATCCCACTATCTCCATGACGGCAAATCCGCTTCCTTTTCTGATTCCAGTTCTGGCACGTTTAGAATCGTGTCGGCCCCGAAAATAAAAATATCAAGCAATTCTAAGTTATTTTGCATAAGCTGACACATATATTTTTCATCGCCGTACAGTTTATAGGCGATTGAATCCCACATATCGCCTTGTATCGTTGTATATGTTTTCATGTGCTGCCACCTCTAAGCAAAAGATACCCTCGACTTTTCCGCAATATACTGCTCCATCAGTTCCCGGAATTGCTCCATTGAAATATTAAGGGCTTCTTCCACATCCTCCCGGCTCGCATTCCCTTTAATCTCGATTTGAGGGGAAAAAACAAACTGTCTGGAATCCGTGGATTCATCCGATGTGCTGTTGTCGTTTGTGGTCTGGTAGTTTGTCACGCCGTTGTAGAGTTCTTCCCCTTGTCCGGCCGCCATGCCACCATCAAATACGCCAAGCAACTTCCCCACTCTCTCCCATAGGGAAACGGCGTTGCTGCTGCCGTCAAGGGGAATCGCAGCTTCCGGGCCATCCTCCGCAAACCATGCCACATGGGGCTTGTCGAAGATTCCGCCTTCTGCATGTCCAGGCATCCCGACGGTCGTTCCTGTTTTCGCTGCATTTGCAGCGACGGTTGCTATATTCATAGCGGCGGCGGCTACATTGGTAATAATAGGATTCAGTGTCACATTGACATCCGTTGATACATCAAATCCCTGTGAAAATTGCTCAATGAGGTAATCGCCGCTATACTCATACATCCTATCTATTGTCGGGGCAAGCGTTTCCGTTTGCGC
>CAJTPH010000039.1:14624-34437 GCA_910578215.1 uncultured Acetatifactor sp.
CCTCCGCCACGGCTTCCGGCAATTTCACACCATATCCCCTTAAAGCCTGTTCGATTTCTTCGTAATCGGCTTCATTCACGATATAGTCTTTCGCCACTTTCGCAACGGATTTCACATCGCCGTGCGTGCCGATCCAGTCTTCATATGCCGTCATTGCGGACAATAAATCAGCGTTTGCAAGCGTTTCCTGTATGGATTTAGGAATCTCCATTCCCAAATCCTCATACTGCTTTTTAAGGTTTTCCATCTGCTCAACGGATGGCTGCATGGATTCAAGCAGCATGGCGATAGCCTGTTTCGTGTCCTTTGAAATGTCGTTGTCATACAGGCTTTGAATCATGTAATTCATCATCTCAGCCGGCCCATCCGCCCAACCAATAGTATGAACTCTATGCGCAAATTCCGCCATTACATCATTCATGTTTACTTGGAAAGCGTCCACATCATCGCTATACTGCTGCATTATGGTGTTAATCTGGAAATCAAGGGATTTCCCCTCTAATTCCGATACGGCTGAAAGATATTCCTCATAAAAGGCATTTACGGTGGTATTGTATTCCTCCAAATTCATTCCGCCGCCGTCAAATGTCACTTTAGCGGCCGCAAGGTTTTTCTGTAGCGATTCTTCAAAGGAAGCCGCTGCCGCTTCAGTCTGTGCTGCAAGTTCATCCTGTATGGCCTGAAAGGAATCTGCATCCAGTTCCGCCCCGGAATACTGAAGCTCCATAACCTTTAGTTTTGCGTCAAAATCGCTTGTGGCAAGGGCTTTTTCGATGTCTGCCATCTGTGCCTGTATTCTCGCTATTGCGTTCGCTTCATCAAAGGAAAGGAAGTCATCAGCAAAAGCTTCCGTCACGGTGGCGGAAAGCTGTGCGCCCAAATCCGATAACTCGTCTTGCTTATTCTCGTAGAATTGGCGGATTTTGTCTACTGCATTGCTTTCCTCCGGGTCTAAATCATTCATAGCGGAAAAGCCGATGTCAAGCGCATACCGCTCCTGTTCTACATAGGCTTGTGCCTGTGCTATGTAATTTTCAATCTCCGCTTTATAGGAATCCTGTTCATCGGCTGATAACTCCATTCCGATGGACACTTTCCAATTCATTTTATTGATTGCGTTGACGCTATCCTGCATACTGTCCGCAATACCGTCCAATTCTCCAAAAGCTGCAAGGGATTCTTCTACCTTTGTTAATCCCTCTGTTCTGATAAGATAATCCGCCGCTTCGGAAATTTCCTCCATCGAAAGGGCGATATCCCCGAAATGCTCCGCTAGGTTGCTTTTTGCCGCCTGTTTTTCGGCGGTCTTGATTGCGGATGCAATCCCGACTATTGCAGCCGCCACTCCCACAAGCACGACAAGCCAAGGATTTGTAAGCACCAATGACATGCTTTTGAAAGCATTTGCCATTCCTATTATCCCGTTGATAACCTTGTAAGCGGCAATGGCATTCCCAATTCCCACAATCGCCACTTGTACGGAATCGAAATTATCTAAAATCCACCCTCCTATATTTGAAATGATTTTCCACGCATCCCCGGCCCCTTTCTGTATGGTCTTGAAAGCCTTTGAGATTTTAGGCCCGGCTTTTGTGGAGAAATCAATAAATTTCTGTGTCAATGTCGGGATAAATTCGGCCAATCCGTTAATCATCCCTTTTAAATCATCCGAAAAGGCATCCGCAAGGCTTATCTTCGCATCATCCGCCGCTGAATCAAGTCTTGCAAATGCGCCCTGTAACGTGTCTGTGACGGTGTTCGCCATGTTCATCAGTGCGCCGTCCGAATTTTCTAATGATGCAGACAATTCATCCCATGCGGATGCATTTTCACTTGCAGCGGCCGCCAATGCAGTATCAAATTCCTCTCCCTCTAATCCTGCGGCGTGAAGGTATGAAGCGGAATCTTCTGCATTGTCAGCAACCGCTGCCAATAGATAACTCATTTGTGTATAGTAGTTAGTCCCGGCGATTTTTGACATATAGGAAGCCTGTTCTTCGGCGGTCAGGCTTGAAAGTGCTTTTTGCGTATCCGCAAGCACGACTTGAAGCCCCCTAAACTCCCCGGCATCATCAAATACCGCCACGCCTAATTTTTTCATAGCGTTTATAGCGACATCCTTTGATGTCATTCGCACAAGCATAGAGTTTAATGCCGTTCCGGCTTCCGCCCCTTTTGTGCCGTTATTGGCAAGGATTCCTAGAGCGGTCGCCGTGTCGTTTAGGCTTGCCCCGGCTGTCCGTGCCGTACCTCCGCACCCGATAAAGGCTTCCATAAGTGCTTCAGCGGATGTATTTGCTTTATTGTTTGCCATCGTGCATATATCCAGATACCCGGACAAATCATCCACCGATAAGCCAAGAGCGGACATTGAATCTGTTACCAAGTCGGAACACCTTGCCAAATCCATTTGTGTAGCTTCAGAAAGTCGGAGTACAGGCTCAAGCCCTGTAATAGCATCGTTCACGCTCCACCCGGCAAGCATCATGTAGCCAAGTGCATCGGACGCTTCTGCCGCCGTCTTTGTCGTGGCTTTCCCCATTTCACGGGCGGCGGTTTCAAGCTGCTCATATTCGGCTTTTGTGGCGTTTGCCGTGGCGGCCGTGTTCGCCATTGACTGTTCAAACTCGGAATACACCTCCACGGCATCCGTTACAAACTGCCCCACTTTTACGGCGGCAAAAGCCCCGGCGATCATTTTTGCGGCGGATTTCGCCATGTTCGTCATGGAATCAAAGCCGCTGTTTACGTTCTGGACGCTGTTACCGAATGATGCCGCCACCTTTCCCCCGACTTGAATTGCTATTTCGTATTCTGTCTTTTTGCTGCTTGCCATACTCCACCACTTCCTTCGCAATGTTGATAAAATCAGATAGCGCAAGTCCTAAAAAGAAATCCATCCCGGTATACGTAGACATAGAAAGACGGACAGAAACTTTTTTGAAGTCCTGCCCGTCCTTTGCTCTGATTCCTAGCTGTAGAAAAAATTCACTACCCGGCTTTTGATTTTCAGCATATCCCGGACGGGAAGCTGATTGAAAAACTCAATCGGAAGCTCGCTTGCTTTCCATGCAACGAGCTTTGCGTAAACGGCCGTATTCTCCGGGTTGAAACTGGCGATGCCGTGCTTATAAAACTTCTTTTCGATCTCTGTTAAATCGTCCGTTGTGAGGTTTTCAAGGCACGACATATCAAGCCCATCGTATGTATCATCCTCAAATACATAGGGCTTTGAGAATTTCACATACATATCCAGATCATCAGATTCGCCTTCGGAATCCCCCCCTGAATTGACCTCCGGCTGCTCCATCTGGAAAACCTTTTTTTCCTCGCCATTCTCGGCGGCTAATTCCATACCTCTTTCATCCGCTGCTTTCATGCTCTCTTTCCTCTCTTTCCTTTATTTATAATACTACACAAAGAAACAGCTTGCTTTTTGTGCATAATTTCCTTTATATCTGGCTTCTGATTTTTGCAAGCAAGTCCACGCCGCCCATGATGCAGATATTATTCAACTTGTCAAGTTCTACAACCGTGCTGCCGTTCATGGTAAGCTTGATATATGTGATCTCCTTCGTGATGCTCGGCTGGCCCTTTCCGCCCTTTTTCAGCACTCCCGGATTGATGTTCATTGTGCGCCCCTTTACCGTGATAACGATGGGGATTGTTTTCTTTGCCTGTGATTGCGTGTTGAAAATCTCCATCGCCCCACGAAGCACAACGGGATTTGTGCTTGCCGCAAATCCGAAGAAATCGTCCGAAAGGTTTTCAAACGGGATTTCGATTTTCATAGAGCCATAAGAACCGATAACCTCGCTTTCAATTTCCCCGGCCATACCGGCCACGTTAAGGGTATCCGTCAACGGGTCAAACGGGGGAAGCGTTATTTCGGATGATATGCCTATCAGCTTCGTTTTTCCATCGTACACGTTGAAATTATTGATTTTATCAGGTATTTCATACGGATTCGCCATCAATTACTACCTCCTTCCAGTGCCGCCTGTAAAATGGTGGGGTCAAATTCAAATTCGTTTTCGATGTCCTCCATCGGCGGATAAGTGGCAAGCCGCTCTTTAAAGAGGATTTTCCCCCCAAGAATCTGCGTGACCGGGTTATCCTCCATGCTGAATGAAATCTCTCCCCCAGCAATATCATCCGAACCTTTAAGGCCGTTAAGGGTCAGGTTTTCGGACAATACAACATCCTCAATTTCCCTGTAATTGGTCTTATTGCCAACCTTGCCGAAGAAACTCCGCTTGAAATTATTCTCTATGTAGTCAAACATCATTACGGATGTTACCCACCTGTCCACTACATCCGTAGATTGAGGGTATGCGGATGTATTACTTCCCCATGCAAGGAATCCGTCAATGTTCACGGCCGTGATTACACCGTTTGCATTGATATAATCATTTGCTTCGTCCATATCGAACATGATTTCCGTGCCGTCCTCCAGAACAAGCCCACTGATTTTCAATCCCTTATTATCGCACGAATCAGACGGCACGCCGCCATTATCCGCCGCCAACCGCTGCAAGAGGGCGGCAAGCTGTGCGGAGAAATAATAAATATAGCCGTCCACATTTACCTTCGGCCATACGGCGAAAGTCCGGCGGTCGGAATAGGCGTTCTTATTCTTCCATTCCTTTACCTTGTCGATAGAATCCGCTCCATCGCCGGATGAATCAATGTCTGATACCACCTTACAGGAAAACAGGCTGTAGATAAGCTGTGATTTTGCCGTAAGCGCAGTATTTACCGCCGGGATATGGGAAAATCCGGGGGCTATCAGCGTACCCGGAACAATGCCAAGTTTCGGGAAAATATCCCCGATAACCTCCGCACCTTTTTTCGTGCGTGTGGAAACATTGTATCCGCCGATGATGTCCTGATAGGTTACACCTTCAGGATTCAGTTTTGTGTACAGTGCCTTGATGCTTTCCCCAGCTTTCGCTGCCCCGGCATCCGTGAAGCCGATAATGACAGTGCCATCATCAGCGAAAGATGCCACATAATCATCATCCGGCGTTAATTTCTCGCTTGCATCTGCATTCGTGATCTCGATTGTATCCAGAAGAATGCCCTCCACCGGGATAACCGACTTTTTGTTCGCAACACTGTAATCCGTGGACGCTACCGCCGTTATATGATTTTCATTGTTGGGATCAAGCACGTTAATCATGATAAGTGGCGCAACCGCAAATACATTAAAGGCGGCATACACGCTTTGCATGATAGTGTACTTCTTGAAATCCTCGCTCCATCCCATTTTTGCCACCGCATCTGGCTTTGAATACGCCGCAAAAGGCACATTGGCGGTGTTGTACGGGTCTTTTGCCATATTTACCGGAGCTGTGCCGATAACTACCGTAACATTCGCCGCACTTGTGAGTGGCGCCGCTAATGCCGTGGCTTTTCTGCTTGTGCTAATACCATGCTTATAAACAGACATTTTTATTTTTCTCCTTTCAGATAGTTTTCTACCCGGCTAAAGGAAACATTTTCCACGCTTCCTGGCTCGGACAGTGCTTTCTTTGCGGCTGTGATTCCGTCAATAGGAATCACAAGATTGTTGATGCTTCCAATCTCTGCCGCCTTTTTCGTGAGTTCCCCCGGCAAATCCCCGATGAAAACCGTTCCATATTTCACGATTCCGGGGATTGACGGGCCTATATACATCCGTTGCTCATTCAAATATACTTTTCCTCCTCTCCGATTACTGGCAATTCCCATTTGCTTTCGATTCCGCCGAAAAAATAAGGGTATGTATCGTCCTTTTGCAGTAAAATCTTAAAAGGATAGTCTGGGCGGAACGCATCGGCGATGATTCCCTTGCGGAAAAAATGCTGATAAACGGTATTCGCAATCTGCAATACATCCCGGAATCCCTGTTTGTCATTGGTCGGGTCAAAAACGCCAATGACAAAAAATATAGAAAGTTTCATCGGGTCTTCCCTGTTTGCAATTTCCTCTTCATCAAAACATACACACACATACGGATATTGTTTTTCATCCCCTTTTTCCTCTTTTACAGGGAGATTCTGCGTATAGATGTTGATAGGAATTAGATTTTCTTTTGCTGACCGTAGCCGGAATCCTTTCAGCGCTTCTTTTGATTCCTCCGCCAAAGCGTCAAGCAAATCAATTTCCGTCATGCCGGATTACCCCTTTCGTAAGATATTGTTTATTTCTGCATCAATGCGTTTTTGCAATGTGCTTTCTGCTTCTCGGTAGATAAACTCTATTGTTTTTTCATTTTCAATCATTTGTGGCACGGACGGCCCGTATAGCGGCTCTAGCGGATACCTCTTGCCGCTGAATCTCTGTAGGAAAATCAGCCCGGCTTTCGATGTTCCAATAAAAGCCCTTGGATTCCCTGTTAGTGCTTTTTTTCTACCTATTTTCTTTACTTTTGCGCTATAGAACCTTGGATTTGGCTTTCCGTTTTCATAGGTGATTGGCTCTATTGGCCCTGCACTTTTGTCCGCATTAAATTTTGTTAATAACAACGGATGGCCACTTGCGGCAACACGTCCTTGCAAATTCCTTGTTGTGGCTTTTTGCACATTTAGCGATTCTTTTACATCTTCGCTCTTAATGTTGTATTTTCCATCTTTCCCGGCCGTCTGCTGTGCCATATTCTTTTTTATATTTGTGGTTGTACGGTTGATTGCTCTTGAAAGCACGGTGGGGGTTTTGTTTTGCAATCCCCCCAACCGCTTTCGTATTTCCTCAATGGTCTGCTCTGAAATTCCAATCTGTACTTCCATCATGATTCGTTTGCCCCCAATACAATGGTATAGGATTCATCATCTGTCTTTACATCCGAAATCAGCATCCCCCGGCCGTCAAAATTCAGATATTGGCCGGGTACAGGCTCAAAATCCAATTCCTTTTTCCGTACATAGAACATAATGGAATCTGTGAACAATTCTTCCGTGTGGGTTTCCTTGCTGATATGCATTTCCGCAAGTTTGTCATTGTCCACAACAATATCCACTTCCGCCCCGTTGATCGTGTGGGATTCGGCAAATTCCTCCGGGTTAAAAAACACGGCATCCAAATCATCAAGCAACTGCTCTTTAAAGCCCATTCCTCCACCTACTCCGGTCTTGCTGCCGCTTTCTTTTCCTCCGTGTAATTCAGTACCGCATCAATCAAATCAGCCTTCAGCTTTTCCGCATCCAGTGAAAGCCCGATGCGCCCGGCGTACTCCACGATCTCATCCTTATTCAGCTTTTTAAGGGCGGATTCGTCCTTGTAGGTTATTATGCCCCCGGCGGAATCTCCGTCCGCTCCGGGCGGCGTGATTCCGGGGATGCCATCCGGGACCTGCAGTGCTTCCATCGGGGGAGTGATTCCGGCGGAATCTCCGCCGCCATCCTCGGATTCCTCCGCCGCATCCGAAAAATCATCCTCGCTTGCAATGAAATTGTGCTTTTTCAGAAATGCCACATCCGCATCAGAAAGATGCCCCATGATTTTTTCTCCCGGCTTGTAGCGTCTTGCGGCCGTTTCAATGTTTACTTTCGCTATATATGCCATTTTCGTATTCTCCTTGATCGTTTTTATTCGTTGCTCTGGCCGTTGGGATAGATCACGCACCAACTTTCCACATCGGTAGGCCGTGGAAGCGGTCTTGATGTAAGGCGGAACATTTTCACTTCCGACTTTTCATCACAATAGATCTTCGGCACTTGCTTGGCTTCGTAGGAATGAAATTTCTTATCCTCCAACTGCGTGATAAGCCCGTATTCAATGCCACCCTCTCCGTCGGAATGCGCCATAAGGCAAGCACCGGCCGGGATAATGCTTTCTTCCTCTCCATCGTCATTGAGGAAAAATTCATCATACGCATAGATTTCAAGCCCCAGTTCCGCAATCTTGCCGTAGTAGGTCAAGGCATCATCCACGATTCGTGGCTTGATCTCGACATTCTGCAAGTGGCGGACATCCATTGATTTCATGATGAAAGGATTCTGGATAAACACATCAATCAAATCCGATGCGAAAATCAGCACATCCGGGGCTTTCCCGGTTTCCTTGATAATCTTGCGCCGCTTTTCTTTCAAAAAAGGCAACGGATTTACGGTTGAAAGACTCCAATAATTATCGGATGTAAGCACGAAAATATTTGTGAAGCCATAGTCCACTTGTACATCCACGCCGGCCTCCACATCCACGACATCCAGCTTGCCCTCGAAAAGAATCTGGCGGCACATCCATTCAACCCTCCGCTGTACGGATTCATCCAGTTCCCTGTAATCCGTTGCAAGAAGTTCATCCTCACGCTCGGAAGGCGTTCTCCGGCTGTAGATATTCTCCCCTAACGCTCTTTTGGAAATATCGTCAACCGTTAATTCCCTTTCCGGCGCAATCCGGGGCGTGGAAAATTCCTTTGTCTGGAAGCCGTTCCTCGTGATTACCTTGCCGCCGACACGGGGGGAAACGAACGGGGCCATAACGCGCTTTCCCTTTTTAACATCAAATTCCACTTTCTCCGTAACGTGCGTCCTCTCCACCGGGAAAAACCATTTTGTGAGGAAATTCCGCACGGGCGGATTTACCTCAATCGCATCAATCATTTCTCTTGTGGTGTATTCTGCCATGATATAAAAATCTCCTTTCTGATCTCCTTAATATTCCTGTACCGCTTTGAGGAAAATCCCCAACTTGCGAAGCTCGGTTTCATAGTTTGCGATCTCTACCCCTGTAGGCAGAATAACGGCCGCCCGGTTGAAATTGCCGGAAATGTACCCGGACGATACAACCGACTTTGTGACTGCTGCCACATCATCCGTCAAGATGCAGTCCGCCCCGATTGTGGCTTCGCTTTCCGTTGCAGAATCGCCATCCCCGGTCGTTATGGTTTCTTTTGTTCCTGTACGCTTATAAGTGCCATCAGCGGCTTTTCCCATCAGTGTACCACGCTTCAAGAATCCCTCGCCCTCTGCAATCTCAATTCCCTTTGCTGTAATGGGGATTGCATTATCGGCTATCAGCTTATCGGGCGTGAATGTGCCTGTGGACTGAAATAAATTCTCACTCATGCGCTTTTACCTCTGCTTTCTTTGATTTTCTGTGCAAGATTGTTTACCTTTGCTTCCCTCTGCTCCCCGGAATCATCCGCAAGCCCCGTATTTGCGGACGGCGCAACTTCGCCGGCCCCGGATTCGCCGATGTCCTCTTTCATATCCGAAAAGGCGGCCGCTGCCATGAAGCCATTCTGCCGGAATGCTTCAAGCGCAAGGGCTTCAGCTGTGACTTTCTTTTCCCCATATTTCGCATCCGCCACCATCTTATCGGAAATCTGACCGGCGATTTCGTCAATCGCTTTCAGCCGGGCATTTTCAGTGGCTGTAGCTTCAAGGATTGCAGAATCCTTTATCTGCTGCACCAATGCCGGATATTTTGCGGTAAGTTCCTCAACGGTTGAGATGCTTTCCTGTGTTGTGTCTGCCATTTCTTTTACCTTCACTTTCTTTTGATTTTGGTTATCTAAAACACTTTCCGGCGGTTTCGGCACTCCTTCCGGGGCGGTGTTTCCGTTTTTCTCGGACGCTCTGGCAAGCATTTCCTTTGTCCTGTCGATGGTTTCCCGGTCTAAAACCGTGGCCGCATTGTACAGGGCTGTCTTTTTTTTGCCATCAGAAAAGCCGCCCTTTGCGGCGGCCCCTTTTGCATCCTCTTGGCTTTCAATGATGGAATCCACAAATCCATATTTCAATGCTTCTTCGGCTGTAAGCCACGATTCGCAGTCCATCAGATTCAGCAAATCATCAAGTTTCATTTTTGTCTTATCCATGTAAGCCGTGGCAATCGCCCGGTTTACTGCCTGTAATATCTCTGATTCCTTGTCCATAGCGTGATAATCGCCCCTTGCACCGCCGGATGCATTGTGTATCATAAAAATACCAACCGGGGAAATCTCGCAATGTCTGGCGGTTGCTATGTAGGAAGCGGCGGATGCTGCCATGCCGGAAATGATGATGTTGACTTTCCCCCGGTACATCCGAAGTGCCGTATAAATCTCATTCCCGGCCACCACATCGCCGCCTCCGGAATTGATCTCCACGTCCAAATCCTCCCCGTTTGCATCCGTGATTGCGGCGTGAATATCTTTCGGGCACGTTGCGGCGATTCCGAAATACTCATAAATCCATTTATCATCATCCGCTACAATCGTGCCTTTAACTCCAATATTCGCCATTTTTTTCTTCCTCGCTTTCCTGTTTTTCCTCCACCCCACCTCCGGATTCCCCGGAATCCATGGGAGGTTTCAGAAGCTGACTGATTTTGCCCATTTTCTCCGCTTCCCTCAATAGCTGCTCTGCATTATCATCAAAGCTTCCGCCATTCATTTCCATAGTTTCTTTCTGGCGTGTCGATACGCCTAATTCAACCCGTTTTGTGGCGGCGTTTATCTCCTTGAGGGGATCAAGCATCCCCTGTGACGGCCCGTTCCATGTGCATTTGCTCCACGCTTCCCGGATGGCGGCATCAAGATAATATCCGGGGGCTTTAATGCGCCCCTTCGCAATGGCTTCCACGAGCCACATTTCATAGACAGGCTGGCAGAAATCATTTACAAGCCATGCCCTTTTCATGCGGAACGATTTCCAGGCTTCTTCAAGCGCCGCTTTGGACGCTGAATAACTTGCCCCGAATTGCTTCAAGAGTAACTCATAGGGGATTTCAAGAGCAGCCCCGATATATTTTGCAAAGGATGTCGTGAAAGCGTCAAAATTCGTGTTGGGCCTTGCCGGGTCTGCCATCTTTATATCCTCGCCGGGGGCTAATATGTTTATCATGCCCGGCCCTAATCCGTATCTTCTGGAATCGTCCGCGTCCCCGGAATCATCATCCCGAATTCCAGTAAAAGGCATCTCCGCCGTGCTTTTTTCGGTTGTGATGAATACAGTGAAAAATCCGTTAATGACTGCTGCCATAATCTCCGCTTCGCTGTACCTCGTAAGCTGCTTTAATGATTCGATTACTGGCGCAAGATAAGGCACTCCCCTGTACTGCTCCGCCCTTTCGCTTTCAAAAATCACAAGAACATTCGGGAATCCTGTCCGTTTTCCGAATGCTTCTACCCTTTTCCACTCTTTTTCCGCCTGTAGGGATGATTGAGGGTATGTATTGCAGATATGGTATGCCACAACCGCCCCTTCCTTGTTAATCTCCACGCCGTTATAGATTCTGTTTCCGTTCGCCGGATTCGTCTGCTGAAGGTTTACATAGCTGCCAGACGAATACGGATTACAAACCTTGTCGGATTCTATCATGTGGATTCGCAGGCCGTAAGGCATGAAAGCAGATTCTAAATCGCTGTACTTTATCAATGCAACCGCATCCCCATTCATCAACCACGAAAGACAGACTATCTGCTGCATTTCGTAGAAATTATTTATTTTTGTGCTGTCGCTGTGCTTTGATTTCGCCCACAATTCAAACTCTCGTCCAGTCTTATCCTCCCACGCCTTGGCTTCCGCTTCGGAAATCCCTAAAACTGCCCTATCTACCGTAGGACGTGCTTTCAGCCCAACTCCGACAATATTTGTCCTGTTGGTCTTGATTGCTGATACAGCAATCGGGGCGGACATCATAAGGCTTCTTGACCGCTGCCGCAGCGTGTGAAGGTTGCGATCTATATCCTCTTGTGGTGATTTGCTCAATGCATTCCACCCTATCATTGAGTTTTTTGAGCGGGATGCCCCGGATTCATCATATCCGCTATTGCGGAATTGCCGCACAACATCAAGCTGCCACCGGGCTTTTTCCCTTTGCAATGCCGCCGCCGGGCTTATGGCGGCGATTACCTTATCCCAAATATTCATGCCTTGCTGCCCCTTTCCTAGATGTCAAGCGGAATCCCACGCAAAGCCCGGTTTTTCCCGGATGCCTGTAAAGATTCCACATCGTTTTCAAGCTGCTTAATCATCGCTTGCACATCTTCCAGATCAGCACGGCGCAGCCGCTTTGTGCCTATGGTATATTCCTGTCCGGTCAATATGGCTTCCTCTGCCTTATAGTACAATTCAAGCCGTCTTTTGGCTCTGTCCAGTCTTTCCATGATTCCGCCGCCTTTCTATACCTGTATTCCCCGGTTGACAATCCCGGTTTTTTTCTTTTTTGCTGCCGTTTTCGGCTGTTTTTTCATGTAGTTTATGCCCTGTTTGATTTTCTTTTCCAGTACATCCCAATCCGGGCGGAGAATTTCGGCGGCGGCGGTCGAATAATTCCGCAAGTCAAGCGGCTCATTCCGTGTTCCGCTTGTTTTTTTTACCCATTTCAGCACCGGGCGGCCGTCCTTAAACTGGATAACCCTTTGTTCACTGGAAAGCCCCTTGATGTAGGTTTCATCATATCCCCTGTCTGCATTGATGGGGAAATGGCAATATCCCGGCCCCTCATCCGCCGTTTTCAGCCTTGCCATAAGGATTTCTTTGCCGGAATCCACGCCCAAAAGGAATATTTTTACTTTTTCAATGTTGTTTGTCGATACCTTGTTTACAAGGGGGATTCCCTCGCCGCCCATGCCCTTAATCCCAAAAATCAGTTTTTGCTTCCGCTCCATCTTTTTCAAGAATTTGTAGGCTTCTGCCGTGAAATGCCCTCCCGTGTCTATACAAGTACAGGCGATCAAGAGGGAATTTTTATTCTCAAAATACAATTCCATTTCAAGGAATTTCTCTAATTTCTCCCATGTCTGCTCTTTTTCCAAATCGCCGGGTATTTTCCTGTACAGGATTCCCCAAGATTCATAGCCTTTTCCCCACCCAGTTATTTCAACCTCAAATCTATCATCCTGTACATCCACGCCGGCCGTTACCAGAAGGACACCATCCGGCAAATCCGCCGTGTAGCGTTCACGCCGTTTTAACAGCACATCTTCATCCGCAGCATCCCCTTTTTCCTCCCACGTTTCGCCAAGTGATGTATTTACCCATACTTTCAGCTTTTGGATATCGCCGTTTTCTTTCCATTCCCTGTACGCTTCCCGGAAATCCTCAATGATTTCCTCCCAGTGTTTCCACGGCGAAGCCAACTCGTTTAGGTGGAATCCCCTTTTCCTCTTGTTTTCCGCCCCGGCTATCCATTTCCCCGGACACTCTTTCCATTCTGTTTCCTTGAAATGCTCTCCGCAGTATTTGCATTCCATCGTCACATCGGATATTCGGATTCGCCCCCACTCATAGGGCTGATATTTTCCGCAGCAAGGGCAAGGAACACACCATTCTTCTTTTGACGATGAAAGATATTCCGTTTCAATTTGTGACCGCCCCTTGATCGTGGGCGTGGACACTTTAATTTTCTTTCGATTCCAGAATGTTGTAGTACGCTTTTCCGCTAGTTTTATAGGATTTCCCTCACTCCCAGCGGACGGGGGAAATCTGTCGATTTCATCCATCAATACAATTCTGATAGGACGTGATGCAAGCCCGGCGGCGGAGTTTGCGCCCACCATCGTAATATGTCCGCCTGGGAATGACTTGTGCAGTATCGTGTTTTCAGAATCCCTCGCCCGTGCATCTTTGACTTTCCCCCTAAGTACGGGCGTGTCACGAATCATTTTCGCAAGCCTGTCTTTTGAAAAGGCTTGCGCCATTTCAAGGGTAGGCTGCAAGCACAGAATCGGGGATGGGTCGTAATCTATGTAATATCCGATTGTGTTCAAAATCAATTCGGTTTTCCCTACCTGTGCGGATGACATAATAACAACCGTTTCAACGGCTGCATCCACAACCGCATCCATGATCTCACGCTGATACGGCGCACGGTCTGTATTCCACTGTCCCGGTTCGGATGATGATTCCGGCGATAGCTTTCGGTATTTGTCCGCCCATTGGCTGACCGTCAATTCTGGCGGTGGGGATAATACCTTTGCTATTGTCTTAAAAAGTCGGATTGTCTTTTCATCCACCTTTTTTTCATACAGGGATTTCTTTTTCTTAATCTGTGTGCTTTTGGCTTTCTGCATTTTCCATCTCCCATGTTTCGCCCAACATGGTATTTACCCACGCTCGCATATAATTATCATCCCCATTTATTAATCTTCTGTTGGCTTCTCTGAAATATGAAATGATTTCGCTCCATTCTATCCAAGGGGATGCCAATGCGTTTATATGAAATCCTCGCTTTCTTTTGATTTCCGGGGCGGATGCAATCCATTTTCCTTTTTTCTTTTTCCATTTCGTTTCCGTGGAATATTTGCCGCAGAATTTGCACCCCATTGTTACATCGGAAAAGCGGATGCGCTCCCATTCGTAGGGCTGATATTTTCCGCAGCACGGGCAAGGAACGCACCACTCTTCTTTTGATGATGCAAGGTATTCTTTTTCAATCAAAGACTGGCCTTTAATTGTTGGTGTTGACATTTTAATTATTTTCCGATTCGGAAATGTCTTTGTGCGTTCCTTGGCAATTTTTATCACATCGTTTTCCACATCTTCGCTTATAGGAAAATGGTCTACTTCATCCATCAGCACAATTTTGTAAATACGGCTTTTCATAGCATACCTTGCTAAATTCTGCCCTATTGTTATAAGTTTTCCGCTCGGAAAGTCTTTTAACGATATGCCGTCCTGTTCTTTTTTTGGTACAACTTTCTTTTTAAGCCTTGGTATACTACAAATCATAGGGTTGAGCCTTCGTCTGGAAAATTCCGCAGCTAAACAGTAAGGCAGCATACATAAAATCAAAGAGGGGTCGTAATCTATGTAATAACCAATGATATTTAATATCAATTCCGTTTTCCCTATTTGCGATGCGGACATAATAACAACTTCTTCCGTCTCGGCATCGCTTGCGGCATCCATGATTTTACGCTGATACGGCGCACGGTTCGTATTCCATTTTCCCGGCTCTGCCGAAGTCTCTTGCGTCAAATATCTATATCTATCCGCCCATTTGCTAACCTTTAGCTTTGGGAACAATGTTCTTTTTATCCTTTTAAGAATCTGCCACATCTTATTATCCGCCTTTCTTAATTTGCGTTTTGGTATTCCTCCGCATCATCCTCCGCCACATATTCATCACTATAAAATTCTTTCGGGTTATAGTCCTTTAATTCATTTAGGGCTTCCATCACTTCCCGGTTAATCGTATTTCTAACAAAGTCAATCTCGCTCCTTGATACCAGCATTGGGGCTAATTTCGTAGGCATGGAAAGAAGCTTTGCCCTGATCGATGCAAGCATATCCATCATGACGCGCTCGACATCCTCCGATTTGTGCAACTCCCCTCTCATGGTCTGAAGCTTCAACTCCGAAATATGCCGCTTTACCCTCTCATGGATGGCTTTTTCTTCTTCCAAGTCGATTTCTCCGTCCACGGATTCCGCATTGTTTGCTTCCATCTGTACCTTTAGCGTCAAAATATAATTCGTAATGGAATCCATAAGCTTATACCGCCCTTTTGCTGCCCGGATGATGATATTTTCCTCCGCAAGCTGCCGGATGCGCCTATCGGATACGCCTATTATTTTTTCAAGAGCGGCACTATTTACCGTGATTGCGCTAATGTCCGTTGTCTTTATGCTGTCTGCTGCTCCGCCGTTCGGCGGCGTGGTTTTCTTTGCCATCCTGTACCCCTCCCATCGGAAACGGCAACTTTTGTTAAAATTTTTCTGTGCCTAGAAAGATTTTGGGCTTCGCAGACCCGCACCGAAAATTTGTTCGGCAAAAGAACCTATCTTGTTCGGGCTTGCGATAGCAAACACTCGTTCGCGCCCGGGCTTTCCGGCGCATCCTCATTCTATTGACATATCTAATATTTTGTAAAATAACCTTTTCAAGCATCACTTCTATATTAAGGCGGATAAAATCATCTAGCATCATTTGACAATCCCTTGATATGTCAAGCCATAGGCAAAATAAAAAATGCTTTCCGATTTTTCATCTGAAAGCAACGTGAATGATGTCTACCGTTTGAATGATAGATTGTTATACGCCTTGTCCTTGCAGTCTTGGTTTACGCCAATATATCTTAGTGTTATATGGATGTCGGAATGGTTGAATATATCCATCAATAGAGCTGCATCGTTGGTCTGTTTGTACAAGTGATACCCGAATGTCTTCCGCAATGTGTGCGTTCCTATACTGTCAAGCCCAAACTGTTTCCCGGCGGATGAAAGTATATTGTAGGCTTGCTGCCTTGTAATGGCTTTGTTCGGCTCATGCGGATTCTTGAAAAGAAATTCATAATCCTTTTTATCTGCTATATACTCTTTCAGAATCTTTTTTAATTCCCGGTTTATTGGGAATCGCTTTTCTTTCTGTGTTTTTTTCTCCCTCCGGGATATATAATCTTTATCCCGGACATCCCGAACACGGAATTGCAGAATGTCGCATATACGCAAGCCTGAATATATCCCAAACATAAACATTGCATAATCCCGACGGTTTTTCTCTTTGAGATAGTCCGCAATGTCCAGCACTACCTCTATGTCGCGAATCGGCTCCACAGTATTCATTTACACTCCCCCTTACAGCGAAATGCATATTTGAAAGAATGTCTTTTCTGGCAATCAAAAAGCAGCACCCAGCGGGACTGCTTTGCACACTTTTAAATATACCTTTTAACAAAAAAATTACACTTTTTAGAGTTCAAACACCTTAGTATTTTCTTTCATCTGTTTTTCGATTCTCTGAAGCTACCTGGATGTCCTCAACCCTCTGCAGCATCCGCCGCTCCCTCATAGTAAACAGTCTGATCTCATGGAGCAGCAAGCTCTCCTTGTCTGTGGGCATGGATTTTATAAGCTGTTTCTCCTCCAGTTCCAGGGTATAAAAAAAGAGTCTCAAACTCTCCTGTCTTAAGGTGTTCTTATTTCCTGGAGGCCTTGTAACATTTCTATTCTCTGGTTGTGCTCCTCTGGTTGCAACCCTTTTTCCAATACCTTGCCGTCCACGATTTCACAGCAGGTAAACTAACACCATACTTTTTTGCTATTTCATTCCTTTTTGGTAATTCTCAAAAGCCTTATCTCTTATTTCTTCACTCAATAACCACCACCTCTTATTCGACGTTTTAGAAATACAAAAAAAGATAGAGCTGAAACTATCTTCAAAAATTATTTATTATATCATCATTTCTTGAATTCGTGCATATTATATTAATATGATTATATACAATGCTCATCCAGTCTTTTGAGTGCGTTCTAAGGGACTTAATAAGTGATAGGATGACTTCATTTTGAAGAAATGAGGCATCTTACTACCATGAGCAAATATATTGACCCCAAAGATAACACATACAGCCTGGTTGAGTTCCAGTCAAAATATGGCACTGAGGAATCCTGCGAGCAGGCATTATTCCAGTTGAAATGGCCTGAGGGCTTCAAGTGCCCCAAGTGTGGGTTCTGCCATTGTACTGTTGTAGGTGGGAGGAGGCTCCCCCTGTACCAATGCCCCGTATGCCGCCACCAGATCTCCGCCACTGCCGGGACGGTCATGGCAAATACAAAGCTGCCGCTGGACAAATGGTTCCTGGCCCTTTACTTTGCGGCCACTAACAAGGACGGCATCTCTGAAATGGCCCTGACCAAATATGTCAGCATCACTTTGAAGACTGCCTGGGCGCTCCTAGCCATGGGCGAACGCGAAGGGCTCTACCGCCTTGGCGGCTCCGTTGAAATGGACGAAGCCTTTTTCGGCGGGAAAGCCGCTGGCAAACGGGGCAGGGGCAACGAAAACAAAACCGAAGTCGCCGTTGCCCTCCAGTTTGACAGTGACAGCCATCCCCAGTTTCTGAAAATGCAGGTCATTGCCGATGCGAAGGCCAGCACCCTGTTGGCCTTTTCAAAAGGTAATATCACCAAGGGCAGCACAATCCATAGTGATGCATTCAGGTCTTACAATGCGCTTTCTGGAGATTACTGCTGTGACATACAGAAATATGACCCCAAAAGCAGCGATGGACGGTTAAAATGGCTCCATGTGATGATTTCAAACATTATGGCAAATATCGATGGAGCCTTCCACAGTCTGGAAGGGACTTATCTGCAGCGTTACCTTGATGAATTCTGCTATCGCTTTAACAGGCGGCATAGCAGAAAGCCGTTATTTGACCATTTACTGGCGTGCTGTGTATGGGCACCTTATAAGACCGTGGCTGAGCTTAGTATATAATCATTCATATTAATAGTGGGTGGACTAACCAGCCAAATCAAAATAGTAGGAGGTAAATGCTTATGATAACAACAAATGATTTAATAGCAATTTGTTCGCTGGTCACGAATATAATTGCTTTGATTCTTTCGTATCTAACTTACAAAGAATCAAGATACTACCCCATCATTACTTTACACCCTATATTTAGGTATGAGATTTATGTTGTAACGATGCACTTTAACAATATGTATGTTACGTATGCAGTCCTGATTGTATATTACATAGCATAAAGTTTAGGCGCAACTACTTAAATCTGTCGAGAAATGAATCCATGCAAATGGGTTCATTTCTTTTTATCTAATATTATGTTTCACAAGCACTATTTATACCAATTCCTTAAAAAACGGCAGGCTTGTCCACCATATTATATTTTATTCAACAACCTACCATTATATGACTCCTCATGCACCCTTATTCCTCAGATCTTATCATCATAATTCTATCTATTAACCAATAAAGCAACAAAATAAAACATTCACAAACAACTCTGTTCTGCTTTTCCATCACACAAACCACCTTCTTTCTCTACACGCAAAAAGAAACACTTGGCAACCGCGACCAAATGCCTCTTTAGAGAATAGATTGAATTATTTGTAAACTTCTACATGATAACATATTACCACATCAAAAACGAAAAAAGCGAAAAGAACGAAATTACTTTATAAAATTATTTAACTCCATCCTCACACTGTCTGCTGTGGCTTTCCTTCCCATCCTTGTCGCCACCTGCTCCCATGACATTCCCTCCAGATATCTGTACTTTACAATCCTTTGCATCCTAGAAGGAATCGTCAACATCCATTCCTCCACTTGAAGCTTGATCTGTTCTGCTTTTGCCTTCTGCTGTTCCAGAAGCTTTTCCTCATACCGTAGGTTGCTGTCCTCTTTCACCGTGAAGGCCATTCCCTGGACTTTAAAGTGCTGTTTAACATAAGGGAATTCATGCATGGATCCTGTCACATTCGTCTGGATAATGGTTTTCTTTTTCTGGTTCAGTTTCTGTATTTCCTTTTCCGTCTCTTTCATCAACTCGCATGCGTCTATGTATGCCTGAAGTATTGCCTTATCCAAAAAACGGTACCTCCTTTACCTTGCTTGATTGCGCTACCCCACACCTTTCAAAATCTATCACCCATACCCATGGATTAGCATGCCACCCATATTTGCGCTCATCCTGCTGGGAAAGTGTGGAATCCCATATACCTATAAATATATCCCTGGCTTGCCTATAGACATTATCGGGGTCATTGTACGCCTCAGGGCAGATTGCAACGCCCTCACGCAGAAAGTCTTCCAGCTTCATGTCCTGCAGCCGCTCCACCCTTACGCCCGTAACTTTAAGCCATAAGCGGGCAGCTTTCTTGGGCATGTGGATTGACGGGCGCCATTTGCGGCCGTCATAATCTATAAGCTTTGACTCGCGCCCCGTATTTTTGTCAGCCCGATAAAAATACGCTTCCCCGCCATGCTCGCTGCACCAGGCTTCACGGACGTACAGGATATCCCCTTTCCTGCATGGCGGGGTCTTTTCTATGTACGGAAGCAATTTACGCCATGGTCTTCCATCCGGATTTTTACCATACGTTTCACCTTCGATATCCTTCTGAATCTCTATCAGGTGGGTTCCATACTTATCT
>CAJTPH010000040.1 GCA_910578215.1 uncultured Acetatifactor sp.
GGAGGGAGCGGCGCCCTGCGACGCCTACACAGAAGAACTGGACAAGGCGGTGAGGACGGCGAGGGAGCACAGGGAATGGAGGCGCGAATACATGAAGCTGGAAGTGATGAGATGGGACATGAGGAGAGAGGGAAGGGCTGAGGGAAGAACGGAAGTACTTATAAGCCAGTTATACCGGAAAATTAAAAAGGGAAAGACACTTGAGGAAATAGCGGAGGACCTGGAGGAGGAAGCAGACAAAATAAAACCTATTTATGATATGGTGGTCAAATATCTTCCAAATTATGAACCGGAGAAAATTCTGGAAAAATTAAATGACAAGGACTTGCTGTTCATTAATAAAGATTGATTTCAGCTGTTAATGAATATAAGAGAAGCTGTTGCCCGGCTTATTTTTAGCCGGTGCGGCAGCTTTTTTGTGGTGTGTGTCGGAATAATTTATACCGCAAAATTTAGAGATTTCAACAATCTTACTACTAAATAATAGTAAATATTTTATGTGTCGAATTTTGTGGTAAAATGTTGAAAAATGTAAAATATTGTAAACGAAGTTTTTACTTTGGCAAAGGCAGATCAGGCATATTCATGCCAGCATCCAAATTGACGGGCTGCCGGCAGTACGGAGGATTTGTATGATATATGAATCGGAAGCATCGGAAATAACCTTTATAAAAAATCATTATTATCCAGGAAAGCTTTTGTGTGCCAGCGATTTTTTAAGAGAGCAGGAGTATGGGAACAGAAAACTGGAGTTTATCAATCGCAAATTTCACGGCTGCGGGATTATTGAAGGTCTTGACGTCCGGGCGGAGGAGGACGGCACCCTGCATATCTCCCAAGGAAGCGCAATCGACCCATGTGGAAGAGTTCTTATAGTGCCGTCGGAAACAACGGTAAACGCAAGGAAGCTGGAAGGGATGACGGAGCGCGACTTTATTTTGGGAATCCGGTATGCGGAGAGGACGATAGATTGGGAAACAAGCTATCTGGAGCCGGAAAAGCCGTCCCGGGGGGCAAGGCTGGAGGAAGCCTTTGCATTGAAGGCTTACACATGGGAGGAATGGAAAAGCCTGAAGGCGTCGGAGAATGAAGGAATGAGGATGCTCACGGAAGAAAAGGTTCTGTTTCGGGACGGGCATGTCAGGCTTGTTGTCATGGCGCCCAGGGCGGTGCCGTCGGACAGTATTTTCAAATGCCGCATACAGGCACGGGTTCAACCCGGTGACACCGGAGGAATCAAATGGAGCTGTACGGCAAGGCTTCAGGGAGCATTTTTTGCGGAATCGGGGCAGGCGGTTCGGCGGCTGGAGGGGGAAGAAAATTTATTGTCAGGCACCGTTATGCGCGAGTGGGAAATCTGTACGGAGGAAAACAGAAAGCTTCCGGTCACATTGGAGCTGACCCATCTGAAAATCAAATCAGGGAATACTGCAGAGAAGGAGCTTGAGACCTGCCAGCTGCAAATTCAGACCGCTCCGTCGTATGAAGATATCGTAAAAGAGTATCTGTGGAGAAAGAATAAAAGGCCCGCCGGAAAACGGCAAAAGGAGGTATTTGAACAAGAGGCTTCGGCGGCAGGGGAAAGGCCGGGGCAGGAGGCTGACTGGCTGCCGCTTGCGTACATAAGGGTACGGGAAGGGGAAAAAGGCGGACAACCTGTTTTTGCCGTATCAGGGGAAAAGGATGTGCGTTTTCCGGCATTCTGTCAGGCATGGGAGCAGGCGTACAGGCATGAGGCAGAGAGCAACGGTATAGTTGACATCAGATGGCGGGGGCTGTTAAAGGTGCTGCTGTCGTCCCTCTCATCTTCGTCCCGGCCTTGTGAAACGCAGCCGTCTCCACCCCGCGGACCTCTGCCGCCTCACCAGCAGGAGCCGCTGCCGCCGCTGCCCCGGTACGGGCTGTCAAGGGAGCAGGTACTGGAGCTGATCGGGGAGCAGATAGAGGGGAAAAGAGAAAAATATATCCGCAGGGGAGTTACGGTAATCTCTGTTCCAAAGCGATACCGGAAGGGACGGACTCTGTATTCGGAGGAAATTGCCCACGGTTTTCCCGGTGAGGAGGTGTTTCTCTGGTGCGGCAGGGTTTTGGAGGAAAAAAATTACGCTTATTGGAGTCGGGAAAAGATGAGGTATTCTGTACTTACCGGAGCGGAAGGCTTATTTCCCGATTCGGGGGACAGCGGCTGGAAAATTGACAAACAGGCGGTAAGACAAAATGTGAAGGACGGAACCTTTCAGGTTGCGCTGACGCTGTCAAAGGGCCGCAGGAGGAATCGGAGCAGGGAGGTTGCCATTTCATGGATAGCGGTGAAAACCATTTAGACAGTGAAATTCTTTTGACAGAAAACGCTCTCCTGGAGCTTTTAAAGAAAAAGCTCTGCCCCGGATATGTGCGGGACAGGGATGCCGTTATGCTGACGGCGCCCTGGGAGGACGGGGACTTCCGGGTGGGAGTCTACCTGTATGATATACAGGATTATTCTGTTGTTGTTACCGAGGGCAGCGTAAATGATGAGGAGAGACGTTTTCCGCCGAAGGCGGTAGAACTGTTTTATATGATCTTCTGCAATGAGAAGCATCGCTTTGGCGGCGTGCGGAGGGAACAGTCGCACGCAATCCTGAACGAGATTATTCGTTTGGCGTATGACAACCCCATATTGCGCAGAGAGGACGGGGAAAACGTCCAGATATCCTTTTTGAGAGAGAATGCGGAGTTTAAGCTCCGGCTGTGGGGCAGCTTTAACCAGCCGCTCCAGCCGGCGGCGTATATAAAGGCAGTGCCTGTGCTGATTGCGTCTGCCAGAAGCCGGAAGGCGGCAAGGGTAAAGGAACAGGTGGTCGATGTAGGAAGAATGTAGGGATCAAAGAGAGCTATTACAGGTATTTGAGATGAAACCAATTATCATTCAGGGAACCCCATTAAAATGCAGCTTTGGAAATGCTCCTGCGCCGATTATGGTATTGCCGGATAAAAAGGTCAATTCCATGCTTCCGGTGGCGGTGAAGTCGGATCATGTCCCATTTTTGAATATACTGCCCTTTGGCATGTGTTCCAATCCGGCAAATCCCATGGTGATTGCGGCAACGGCCGCGGCGATGGGCGTGCTCACGCCTGTCCCTTGTATTCCCTGTACGGCGCAAGATTGGACAGGCGCCTGCGGAAGGGTTAAAATCAAGGGAAAGGAAGCCATCAATATGGATTCCCGTCTGCAATGCCTTTACGGGGGATGCATTCAGGCGGCGGCGCCCATGCAGCCCCAAGTCCTGGCATAAGGGCATTTTGAGGGACGGTTGAAAGCTGCAGCCTGAAAATAATCAAGGCTGAATAATATTATTTTATGGCCGCGGATGTCGGCGGAAAGGAGAACTATGGCAGAATATTTATCACCCGGCGTATATGTGGAAGAATATGATTCCGGGGTCAAGGCAATGGAGGGGGTGGGCACAAGCACGGCGGGCTTTGTGGGTATGGCGCAGAAGGGGCCTGTCAGGGGGCTGCCCGTGCTCATCACCAGCATGGCAGATTACCGGCGGCGCTTTGGGGGCTATCTATCGCAGCAGGGATACGGGGAGCTGCGCTTCCTGCCCTATGCGGTGGAGCAGTTCTTTAACAACGGAGGTTCTGCCTGCTATGTAATGCGGGTCTGTCCCGGGGATGCAAAGGCGGCCAAGGTCAGCCTTGCGGGAAGCAAAAACGGCGGCAGCGGCAGTGACAAGCCTTTTCTTACCCTGGCAGCCGCCAGTCCCGGCGTCTGGGGCAACAATATTCAGGTGAGATTTACCCCGTCCCTGAAAAACAGGGTCAGGCTTTGTGAGAGCGTAGATGTGACCGCCGCCTTTGAGGTGGAAAAAGCCGAGGGGTATCAGGCGGGGGATATGGTGTGCCTGCAGTACAGGGCGTTACGGGATACAGGGACCAAGGACGCAGACACGGGGGATACAGGGTCAAAGGGCGCGGATACAGAAGATAAAAATGTAGAAGATACAGGTACAAAAGATACAGACACAAAAGAAACAGATACAAATGATAAAAAAGTAATAGATATAGATACAAAGGATGCAGATACAAATGAGACAGATACAAATGATAAAGAAGTAATAGACGTAGATACAAAAGATGCAGATACAAATGATAAAGAAGTAATAGACGTAGATACAAAAGATGCAGATACAAATGATAAAGAAGTAATGGACATAGATACAAAAGATACAAATGCCGGGCATACAGGAGGCAAAAACCCGGGGGAGGGGGCGTCGCCGCAAACGGCAGCTTCGGCTGTTTCTTACATTTTTGCCATAGTGGAAAAGAATGAGGGCGGTAAAATCACCCTGAAACAGCAGGGGGCGGCGCCCCGGGACGCAAAGGCGGAGTTTTTATATCTTGCGGAGTGGGAGCTTATCGTTTCGGATGATTCGTCGTCGGAGCAGTACGAAAATGTGTCCTTTAACTCAGACCGCACTAATTTTGTCCCGTATGCGGTGTTAAAGTCCCGGTTGATCACCGCCGAGGCGCATATGAATCAGTACGCCTCGGGGGTGTTCGAGGGAAAGCTTACGGATGTGCAGGAGCCTTCATTCACTGTCAGTCTTGAGGGCGGGGAAGACGGTACGATAAAGCTTACCAATAAGGAAATGGATGTAGACCTGTATAAGGGTATGGACGGTTCGCCTGACCAGAGGTCGGGGCTGCAGGCGTTCAAGACGCTTTCGGATGTAAGTATCATGGCAATTCCTGGAATTACAAATACATCCGTACAGAGCGAGCTTGTCAGCCACTGTGACAACCTGAAAAACCGTTTTGCCATTCTGGATATGCCTCTTGAGTATAAGGACGTATCCGAGCTGCAGGAATTTCGTGAAAATGTAGACAGCAGCTATGCGGCAATGTATCATCCCTGGCTGCAGTGCTATGATTCTCTGGCAAGGAGGAATGTATTTCTGCCGCCGTCGGGCGCCGTGGCGGGTATCTATGGGCGCACGGACAATTCCAGGGGCGTACATAAGGCTCCGGCAAACGAGGTGGTGAGAAACTGCACGGGACTGTCCGTCAGATATAACGAAGCGGAACAGGGTAAGCTCAATCCCAGAGGAATCAATCTGATCCGTTCCCTGCCGGGGCAGGGTATCAGGGTCTGGGGCGCAAGGACCTGTTCCGGCGACGGTAACTGGAAATATGTCAATGTGAGAAGACTGTTTATTTTTATTGAGGAATCCATCAAGGCTAATACAAACTGGGTTGTGTTTGAGCCTAACGATGAAATGCTCTGGTCCAGGGTAGAGGGTACGATCCGGGTGTTCCTTACGACACAGTGGAGAAACGGAGCGCTTGTGGGCTCCACGGCGGACGAGGCATTCTTTATCAACATAGGAAAGAGTACCATGACCGAGGATGATATTTTAAACGGAAGGCTTATCTGCGACATAGGAGTAGCGCCGGTGAGGCCCGCGGAATTTGTCATTTTCCGTATTACCCAGAAGATGGAAAACGCACAATAGGGAAGATGCGGAACATTCCTTCCCCGCAAAGGGGCGTTGGAGGGAAGATGCGGAACTGGAAACAGCTTCGGAGCGGAAACGCCCGGAAGGAATTTCAGCCGAAGAAGTCGGCGGAACATTCCTTCCCGCAAAGGGGCGTTGGAGGGAAGATGCGGAACTGGAATAGGAGGAACAATGTATGGCAATGGTATATCCTTTTAAGAAATATAATTACGAAGTTACAATTGACGGCAAATCGGTGGGCGGCTTCTCCGAGGTCAGCGCGCCGGACATTTCCTCTGACCCTATCGAGTACAGGGAGGGTAATTTTACGGTAAACACGGTGGGAAAGCAGCCCGGGCTTGTGAAATACGGAAATATTACGCTGAAGTGGGGAATGACCAGCTCGGTGGAGCTGTACAATTGGATGAAGGAAGTGGAAGGGGGAACCGTCAACCGCAAGACGGTGGTAATCAGCCTTCACGACGATACACAGGCGGAAATTGCCAAGTGGACCGTAATATCGGCCTGGCCAACCAAATATACGGCGCCGGATTTCAATGCCACCAGCAATGAAGTGGCGGTAGAAACCCTGGAGCTGGCCCACGAGGGCGTAACCCGTGATAAATAAAACAGCCTCGCAGCGGCAGCGCAGAGGCGGGAAAGGAATAAATATGCTGATACAGACAGAATACGAATTTACACTTCCCAAAGGATATGTGAATCAGGAGGGAACCATCTGCAAAAGAGGCGTCATGCGGCTTGCCACGGCGCTGGACGAGATTGAGGCAATGCGGGACCCAAGAGTGAAGCGCGATCCCGAGTATATGTCGGTAGTTTTGCTTGCCGGAGTGGTGTCAAGGCTTGAGGGAGTGGAGGAGGTGTCCGCCGAGGTGATAGAGAAGCTGTTCACGGCTGACTTTTCCTTCCTGCAGAATATGTATGAGACTGTTAATCATGCGGAGGACCCGGTGATTCAGGTACAATGTCCCCACTGCGGGAAAATATTTACGGACACCTTAAATTTTACCCTGGGGGAATGACGGTCACCGGCCGGGAGGAGCTGTTCCGGGAGATTGCCTTTATCGGTTATTATTTTCATTGGGACGAGGAGCGGATTCTGCATATGCCGGGGCTCGACAGGCGGAAATACTGCGAGGAGATCAACCGGATCAACAGGAAGATAAACGGAGAGAAGAACCTGTTCAGCCCCTGAGTGACGATGCGGCATGGGTCAGGCTGCGGTTAGATAGGCCGGACGCGTGCTTTGGGTGAACAGGGAAAGGAGACACATATGGAACGGATGTCATTCCCCTTCAGAGATCCGGTGCCCGGATACCGCTTTGCAATTTTTCTGAACGGCCTGATTATGGGCTTTCAGAAGGTTACGGGAATGAGCCGGGAGGTAGAGACGGAGGTTTATCATGAGGGCGGACTCAATACCCAGGCTCATATTTTTCCGAAAGCCTGCGTGGGAGAGCGGGTGCTGCGCATGGAAAAGGGCGCCTACAGCGGAGGGGCGCATATCTTCTGTATGGCGGGAGAAAGGCTTGAGGGGGTGCTGAATCTTGTGGTGATGGATAATCTTGGAAATCCGCTGAAAAGCTATAGCTTTACCGGGCTGCTGGTAAAAAAGTGGGAAGTGGGAGAACTGAGCGCGGAACAAAACAGTATTTTGATAGACAGCTTTGAGGTATGCTACGAGGATTTTTTTGTGGTGATGTAAAGCTGCCCAGGGCGAAGGACCCCGCTTGGTCACAGAGGGATAAACGCAATGATAAACACAATAATAAACAGTCAGATCAGTATCCGGGTGCAGGAGGTTCGCATCACCTCCGAGAGTATATGCAGGGATTATGCCCTTCCGGGGGGACGCCGGGCGGGCATACAGGAGAAGATCGACTGGGACCGGGAGCGGGAAAGAATGAAGACAATGCTCCTGCCCTTTGTGAAGGAGACGATAAAAAAGCAGCTGAAGGAGGAGCAGGAATATTACCGCTCCCGCCCTTCCATGGCGGCAAAGCAGCTTGAGAATACCCTTGGAAGGGGTACGCTTGAAAATATGCTTATACCGTCCGTCGCCCTGCAGGTCTATGAGAGGCTGGAGGAAAGCGTCAGGCGGGAATGGGTCAGAAAGGGCAGGTGAGGAAGATGTCGGCGCTTCAGAAGGCGTACATTTGCCCCTACAGGAACGGCAGGCCTGTTTACGGGGAAAAATATACAGTACAGTTTAACCCTGCCGAGCTGTCGGTTGAGGAGGCCATCGGAGTCTCGGATAATTCCGGGGACACTCTCAGAGACCGGATGAGAAAGCTTCTTGAGGGCAGCAAGGTGGGCTGGCAGCATCCTATGGAGGCTACAGGAGCCAGAGAGACAAAAAGCAGCCTGACACTTTCCGTTACACTCTTTTTTAATACGCTGGATAATCTTTATCAAAGCTCCTATGAGGATGTCAGGGAAAAAATCAAACCGTTATATATTTATACCAACAAAAATGCAGAGGATAAAAATACAATAGAGCAGATCTATTTCTTTTGGGGTTCCATCGGAGTGGCGGGGACACTGAACAGAATGCATGTCAGCTACACCGTGTTTGCGCCGGACGGCAGACCGGTCAGGGCGCAGGTGGAGCTGTCCATTGTGGGGGATTATTACGGCGACGATACGGACGGCGTGAAGCTTTCGGCAGGCACGGACAGGCAGGAAAACAAATCCTGTGCACAGTGGAGACAATGGTGGAAGGGCACAGGAAATCCCAGGCTGTAAGGGGAACAGGAGGCAAACGATGCAGAGGGTGGACGGCAGCGCGTTGGCAGGCACATATGAAGACTTTCACAAGCCTGTTGCCAGGGTGTATGCGGACAGGACGGAGCTTTCCGTAAAGGAGGGAATTTATCTGGAGAGCGTGGACGTCACCGAGTCTTCCGGGAAGGAACCGGATATGGCGGTATTGGTATACAGGGTGCGTAAGCAGCCCAAGGCAGCCCTCCGGGAATTTGAACGGAGGCTTGCCGCAGGGCAGACCATGGAGGTAAAGGCAGGGTATGGGAACAAAACCACACGGATTTTTCTGGGATACCTGCATGAAATAAATGTGTGCGATTTTATGCGGGGCGATGTGGAATATACGCTGCTGTGCCTGGACGTCAGGGGACTTATGAAGAAAAACAGCGTGTTTCAGGTATCCGGCGCGCAGAATGTGCAGCAGACCATGAAGGAGATTCTGGACACACATAAGTATAAGGCTTATGTGGATAAACAGGTGGTGGAGGCGCTTCCCCAAAGCATGAATCCGGATTGCGTCATAAAGGGTGAGACCCATTACGACTGGCTGTGCTCTCTTGCGGACTATCTGGACTATGAGTTTTTCTGCGGCAGAGGGAGGCTGGTATTCCGCAGGGCGGGAAAGGGAGATGGGCTTCTGACGCTGTCCGAAGGGTGCGGGCTTGGAACGGTGCGGACAAGGATCTCCATGGCAGGCCAGACGGGAACCGTAAACGTCTGCTCTCGCGTGTCGTCTGATAATCTCGCGCTCTTCCCATGGCAGGCCAGACGGGAACCGTAAACGTCTGCAGCTATAACAGAAAGGATATGAAAATTTCCGCCGCCTCCCACTGGGCGGGTATTACGGAGCCCTTTGGACAAAGGATGGGACAGGTTCTTCAGGGCTTCACGCGCTTTCTGTGGAATATGGAGCTGGACACGGGGGAGCAGGCTGCATTCAGGGCACAGGCCGTCATGGACCGGGCAGCGCGGCAGTTCTCCCGCATGGAGGCGGTGAATATAGGAATGCCGGAGATAGCGCCCGGAATCTGCGTGAAATTTGAAGGTGAAACCGCGGAAAGCCTGAAGGGAACCATATATGTGGACGAGGTGCGCCATCTGTTGGACGGGAAAGGCTACAGAACCGTTTTCAGGGGGATTCGTACCGGGGGATAAGGCAGTGTGCGCCATAGCGCGCGGAAAGGTACAGGTATGATTTCGGATTATATGGATTATGGCGCGTACGGGTTTACAGCCCCGGAAGAAACCGTCATGCAGCCTACATACGATGTGTGGGGAACCGTTGTGGCGGCGAATGACAATACCGGAAAGGGCAGTGTCAGGGTAAAGGTCAAAACAATGAGAGACCGCAGGGATACCTTTGATAACGTTCCTGTGCTGACAGGCTATGGCGGCGGCGAATACGGTGCCTTTTTTTTGCCGGAGGAAGGGGATATCGTGCGGCTCACCTTCTTAGGAGGCGATTTTCGGCATCCCGTTGTGACAGGGTGCCGTTTTCCTGAGAGCAGCCGGCTTGTGGGGGACTCCTCGGGAGAAGGAAATTTACATAAGCTTTTGAAGGTGAAGAACGGAAGCAGCATTGCCTTTTCCGGGGAAAAGGGAAAGGAAAAAATTGAAATTTCCGGTCCCCGGAAGATGAAATGGGAGCTGGACGAGGACAGGGAGCAGATCGTATTCGGAGACAATGACGAAAAGAACCGGATGGTGCTGGACAAAAAGAACGGGGAGGCGCAGGTCATCGCCCGGGAAAGCATCCGGCTTAGCTGCGGCAAAAGCAGCCTGGAGCTGAAAAAGGACGGAACAGTCACTTTAAAGTGCAGTCGGCTGGCTGTTGAGGCACAGGATGTACTGATCAAGGGAAAGACCAGGATAGAGCTTGACGGGCAGCAGCTGACCCTGAGCGGCAATACCGGAATTGCGGTCAAGGATCAGGGACAGGTGAAGATCGAGAGCAAGGGGCAGCTAAAGCTCTCGGGAGCCATGATTCAGTTGAACTGAGGGGGAACGGCTTATGTGGGCAGGATGGGGATTTCCCTTTAAGGTATCTACAGATAACGGCAGGGTGGAGATCAGCGAAACCAGGGAGAATATCCGTCAGTCCGTAAGGCTCATACTGTTGACGGAGCCCGGCGAGAGAATGGTTTGGCCGGAGTTTGGCACAAGGCTCCATCAGTTCCTTTTTGAGAGCATGGACAGCCGGACGGAGGAGATGATCTGCCGTGAGGTGAGACAGTCTCTGCGCAGGTGGGAAAAGCGTATACAGGTGACGCAGGTGGAGACGGAAATAAGTGACGGAAAACAGGGAGAGCTTCGGGTAGCCGTAAACTATCGCATTTTGGACGGGGAGGAAGGAGACCGGGTGGAGATAGAGCTATGAGCGTGAACTGGCATACACGGGTAAAAAAACTGGCGCTTGCCTATGAGACCGGATGGGAATATGTGGCGGGCAGCGACGAGGCGGGCAGTGTCCTCACGGATGTCTTTCTGGAAATGGCGGGCAGAAACCGCGGCAGGTTTGGCGGGATTTGGAAAAAGCATGAGAGAGAATTCCTTCAGGCGGCTCCCTTTGGCGACGAGGACGCAAAAAGGCTGAGGTCTGCCATTGTCATTAAGGCGTCTAAGGGGGACGATGATAAATATCTGAAGGAGGGCACGGCGGCATATACGATTCTGAAGGAGGGCAGGCTTGTCCGTTTTCGGACGTGCTCGGGGCTGACGCTTACAGCTGCGGCGCTGCGGTACGCTGTTTTGAAAAAGGGCTTAAGCGAATGGTTGATCTATGACAGCAGGGCGGAGCTCAAGACCGGGCTGTGCGGCTTCGCCCACAGGCTTTTTCAGGGGGAGCTTCGAGAACTTGCCTGCCCGGCGTTTGAATGGGGCTTTGACGGGCTGTGCGATGGGCGGAAAAAGTTCTCCTTTATTTTGGAGCTTGGCGGTGGCGTAAAAGCGGATTCCGGTATCGGGCAGCGGGGAAGCTGGACCGTGACGGACGGACAGCAGGTTTATCCGCTGTCGCTTGAACGGACGGAGGACGCTTTTGTGCTGAGCGGGGAGACTCCGGAGTTCGAGCGGAGGCTGGACGGGGAAGGGTATGTGCTCCGTCTGGAGCTTCCCGCGGGAGAGGAGCCTGGACAGGGCTGGCAGGAGGCGCTGTGCGAGGACATCATATTGAGGGAAGCGCCGGCAGTTCTGGAACCGGAGCTGTGCCTGACGGAGGCTGGAGCGGAGGATGTTCGGGGCGTAAGACCCTTCGGCAGGACCGTCCTGGAGGCGT
Source organism: uncultured Acetatifactor sp. (assembly GCA_910578215.1). Classification (GTDB taxonomy): domain Bacteria; phylum Bacillota; class Clostridia; order Lachnospirales; family Lachnospiraceae; genus Acetatifactor. The sequence continues at coordinate 11,536 of CAJTPH010000040.1, forward strand.
CCTGCTGTTATTTTGCCTGCGACGGAGCCGCGGCGGGTCGGGAGGGAGAGATTGTCCTCAGATTTACGGAGGAGTTTGAGACGGAGGAAAAGCTTCCCGAGCCGCCCTCAAAGGAATATGAAAAGCTGTACGTAAAATATCCGTGGATCAAGCGGGAGGAGACAGTGCAGGAATGGCAGGCACAAGATACCGTATGGGAGTATTTTAACGGCAGTCTTTGGCGCCTGCTGCCCGAGAGCGGCACATGGGAGACGGGGGGCCGTCCGGGCAAAACCGGAGAAAGAGTATACCGGTGGTCAAGGCCCCGGGATATGCGGCCATGCTCCATTGAAGGGGAGCCGCACTTTTACATCCGCCTGCGCCTGGTCTGCGTCCGCAACGCCTATGCGCCGTATTACCGCAAATATATACCGGTCATGAAGGATGTGCGTTTTGAGACGGGGGAACGCAGCTTTAGGCCCGTTATGAGAAAGCTTCCCCAAAGGGCCGAATGGCAGGAATCCAAAATATTTCTCGGCTTCGACGGGAGGGTTACGCCGCAGGCCTCCTGGTATACGGGAAAAGAGAGCCTGTCTTTTTCGTGGGAACAGCTCGTAGGACAGGAGACCAGACACGGAATGGAGGCCTTCTGGGTGGAGCTGGAGGACGGACGGGCCAGGGAGTGGAGGTTTCTTGTGCCGAACTATGTGGGGCTTTTGCAGGAAACCGCCCCTGAGGAAACCGTCTATGGGGAAATCCCAAACCCGTATATGAAAATCAGGGCTGCCACGGAATTTTCGGTGGAGACAGACAACGGGGAGGTTCTGGATGCGGTATCCGTGTGGGACTCCAGATATAATGGGGACGGTCCGCCTGTGGAGGAGCACATGCGAGCGGATGCGGCAAAGCATTATTTTTCCCATTACGGACGGCTGGTGACCTTTTACGATATGGAGCTTTTCATTCAGGAAAGGTATCCGTTTTTGAAGGCGGTGTCATGTTCGCTGCCTGAAGCTGCAAAGGAGCTTCAGGTGGCGCTTAAGACGGATGCAGCCTTTCAGGGAAGTAAGGCAGAGCTGCTTTCGGAAATAGACGAGTGGCTGCAGGAAACCGTTTCCCGCACAGGCCCCCTGTGGCTGCGGGAAATCAGTGTGAGATGTACTCTGGCTTAATAGAGGATGGGATTTTATGCTGAAAAAAATATCGCTGGACAAAAGCAGCTATGAAGATATTTATGAGAATGCCATGAGGTATATTCAGGAGAGGGCGCCCTGGTGGACGCACAGGGAAGCCTCGGACCCGGGTATCACCCTGCTGGAGATGTGGTCCGTCCTTACGGACATGCAGAGCTTTTATATGGACCAGGTTCAGGAAAGCCATTACAGGAAATATCTGAAGCTTCTGGGAATTGGACCACAGGAGGGGAAATGCGCCTCCGCGTGGGTGAGCTTTGAAGATATAAAGGAGGACATCACACTTCCCCGGGGCACTAAGCTGACCGCGGACAAAATGGTGTTCGAGACGGAGGAGGAAGCAGTGCTGACCTCCAACAGTCTGTGCGGTTTTTTCCAGAAAGAAAACAAAAATAAAATGGACGTCATGAGCCTGAGGCGAAAGACCAGCTTCAGTCTGGACAATGGGGAACTCCTTTTTTCCTTTTCCTTAAAAAAGGCTGTAAGGGCAGGGGAAGACCTGACCTTTTATGTCCTGCTGGATGAAGGAGGCAAGCGGAATCCTCTTGGGGAAGGCTTATCGGAACAGGATTTTTTCCTGGTGCGGCTGGCTTGGGAATACCGGACGGCCGCAGGCTGGAAAGCGGCGCGGGTGGTCAGGGATGAGACAAGGGCACTTCTGTTCAGCGGCTGTATCTGCCTGCGGACAGAGGAAGCCATGATTTCCCGGGGGGATTCGGGCTATGAAATAAGGTGCCGCGTGGCGGAGGGAAGCTACGATGTGATGCCGGTTATCTATAAAATCTGCCTGAATGTGGTCAGGGTCCTACAAAAAAATACGCTTTGCTGTTATGAGACGGCGGAATTCTCCCCTGCCTCTCACTTGGTAAAAATGAAAAGCTATCTGGGAAAAACAGGAGAGCTGCGGGTACTGCGGAGGCGCCCCGGGAATGGACAGCAGGAGGACCGAAGCCTGGGACCTGAGGAATGGCGGGACCAAGGATTGGGACCTGAGGAATGGCAGGACCGGGGATTGGGGTCTGAGGAATGGCGGGACCAGGGATTGCCTCCCCGGGAGCTGTGGCAGGATATCACGGATAAATGCGTGATAGCGCCTCCTGTGACGGCCGTGGGAGAGGAGCGGGGCGTATATTTTTCCGGGGAGGGCGCGGTGAAAATTGTCTGTACGGATTCCGAAGCCATGTCACAGTATTTTCCCTGTCACGTCAGCGGTGTGGCCGCGCAGAGAATCGAGCTTCCCTGGGGAAATGTGATGCGGGAAAGCGTGGAGCTGATGCTTGCACAGGGAGGGGGCGGGCTGTACGGCTTATTCCGCCGGATGAAGGAGCCGGAGGAGGAATGCAGCGAATATGCATGGCATTTCCGGGAGGATGGAGTAATCGTTTTGGGTGACGGAAGACACGGGGATATACCGCCCGCCTCGGAAAGGGGACTGCTGCCCGTCTCACTGGCGCTTTGGGAGGGCGGCAGGGGAAACGTTTCCATTGGAAGAATCAAACGGTGGGCAAAACCGGAGCTGTTTCCGGACCTAAAATTTACGAACCTGCTCACGGGAGGAGGCGGGAAAGACCGGCGCTCTGCAAAGGAGCAGTTTCAGGAGCTGGCGGCACGCAGAGAGCAGCTCACAGCTGAGAACAGAATGGTGACGGAGGAGGATATCCGGAGGCTGGTCAAAAAGACGCCCGGATTGATGATAAAGAATGCGCAGGCGGAATGGAAGGGCGGGAGCATTGTGGTGACGGTCTTTCCCGTTAAGCCGCTTGCCGGCGGAGCTTGCGTTGAGGTATATAAGCGATGTATTCGGAAGCAGCTTGAACAATATCGGCTGGTGGGAAGCCGGATCAGAGTTGAGATAGCAGGGGAGGAGTAAAGCCATGCCTGTACAATGTCTTTCCAACCTGTATCTGTGGCGCTGCGGGACAGAGACAGGATTTCGCCGGGAGAAGGGCGGAGGGCTGTGCCCGGGGGAAAACGGCGCGCCCGGATATTTTGTAAGCAGAATCTACGACAGCGGCCAGGGAGGCACGGAGTGGAACCGTCTGGAGCTTGATATCAGCGCCGGTGTGGCGTTTAAGGTCTGCGTCTGGCTTGCGGATGATATGGGGGAGGCAGATTACGTCCGGGGGGCGGAGGAGCTTTTTGAATATGTGAAAAGCAATGCCCAATATATCTCCAATTATCGCGAGGTGCTTCTGTACGGAAGGGGCGGCGGAAGGTATGCAAGGCTTGCGGTGAAGATCTTTCCGGGAGAAAAGACCGGGGAGAAGGTCTTTCGGGGGTATCGCATGACCTTTCCCAAGGAAAGCTTTACGCGCTATCTTCCTGCAATCTATCAGGGCAATGAGCAGCTTGAGCGTTTTTTGGCGGTACAGGAGAGCCTTTATCTGGAGCTGGAAAGGGACATCGATTCCTTTGCCGGAAGCATGGACTATGAGCTTTGCGACGGGAAGCCGGAGAAGCTGGCGGATTGGATGGGCTGGGGGGAGCTGGCGAAAACCGTTGATGAGGACACGCTGCGGAGGCTGTTAGGCACAGGTATTTACCTGATCAGTAAAAAGGGGACCTGCTCGTATTATACGGAATTGGCGGAGCTTCTTATCGGGAAAAAGGCGGTGCTCATAGAGGACCCGGAGCTTCGCAGGAGTGCTTTGCTGATACGGGAGCGCCCTGAGGACGGCTGGGAGGATAAGCTTAAGTGGCTGAAAAGGAATGTGCCCATAGGCGTGGAGATGGAGTTTATGGTCATGCACGGTACGGACAGGCTTGACGGACAATTTTTTCTTGATGAAACGGCATACCTGTCAGAAACCGACTCAGAGATTACCGATATGGGAATTAATATAGACAGCATCAGGCTGTTGTAGTAAAGTGGAATCAGGCTGACGGAGCGGTCTTCGTCAGGGGCGCCAGGGTCAGAGGAGGTTTTTATGGAAGGCTTTCATTCTTTGGAGGAGGCTGTGCAGGAATATATAGGTCTTTTTGCCGTCTGGCAGCGGGCAGACGGGGAAAGGGCTGACGGCGCTCTTTTGGAGAAGGTATTTTGGGAGAGAGAAAAGCTTTTGACCCAGAGGGAACGGCTGTCGGATATTTTCCTGCCGTGGAGATATCTGGAGGAGCGCTGTGCTTTGACGGAAGCGGAGTACTGGCTGGTCATGCTTGCTTTCTGCTGTGAGGTGGAGGAGGGGCTGTGCATGGATTTCAGGGACGGAAGCCACGGAAAATGGCCCACCCTGCAGCAGGCGCTTCATCTCCTGTCCTCGGCGCTGCCTGTGGGCTTTGATCTGATTGCCGGGCTGTGCGGTGAAAGGGGAAGGCTGGCATGCATTTTGCGGCTTTATTCAAAGGGCGGTGAGGAGGAAGAAGAAAGGGGGCTGCTGTCCGGGCCATTGCTTTTGAACCGGACTGCCTTTTATTTTCTGCTCACGGGAGAATTGCCCGGGGAGGATTGGTATGAGCCGTTTCTTGTGGGAGAGCGGGAGGAAACGTTTTGCGGCGGGGGGCTTCTGCCCCTTCACATGGGCGAATATGACAGACTGCGCAGATGCTTGAACGAGGCGGGGCAGGTAAGGATACTGCTTCACGGAGACCGCGGAAGCGGCAGGCGCACGCTTTTGCGGCGGGTGTGCCGGGACGGGCAGCTGAATGCGGTTTTCGTTAAAATGTCAAGGCTTTGGAAAGAGAACCAACAGTGCAGGAGCAGACGGCGGCAGGAGCTGCTTCTGATCTGTCGGCTTGCGGAGCCGGTGATAATCGCGGATCTGACAGGGGAGATCTTCGATGAGGCTTTTACGCCGGAGAAGGCAAATGCCCGGCTGGGGGCTTTTGTGTCGGGAGAGCTTGAAGCCTGCCGTATGGTTTTTCTTGCGGAGAGCACCCGCGAGGACGAGCTGGCGGGAGAGCTTGCGGAGATCAGGATGGACCTGAGGGATTCCCTGTCCGCGGAGGAGCTGAGGCTGGCGCTGGACGCGTGGCTGGCGCCGGAAGAACGCCGCGTCTGGCAGGAACAGCTTCTGGCGGGCTACAGGCTCAGCATCGGAGAATTCAGGCGGAAACAGAGAGCTGTCTGCCTGCAGGCAAGGGCAGAGCATATTTCACCGGCAGAGCGGCGGGCGTGGGTTAAGGGGCTGCCGGAGCAGGGCGGGTATTTCGTGCTGGGCAGGGTGATAAAGGCGGATTGCCGTCTGGAGGATCTGGTTTTGTCCGGGGAATGCAGGGCGCAGCTGGAGACGGTGATTCGTCTGGCGGAGGGCTGGAGCGGGGGCGGAGGGTTCTGCCTTCTGTTTCACGGAAGCTCGGGTACAGGCAAGACCATGGCGGCGTCCGTGCTGGCAGGCCGGCTTCAGCGTCCGCTTTTCAAGGTGGATATATCCCGGATATATGATAAATATATAGGAGAGACCGAAAAGCACCTGGATGAGATTTTCCGCACGGCGCGGCGCAATCGCTGCCTGCTCTTTTTTGACGAGGCGGATGCCCTGTTTTCCAGACGGACGAGTATTCAGGATTCCCATGATAAATATGCTAACATATCCACGGCATATCTGCTGCAGAGAATGGAGGAATATGACGGAATCGTAATTTTAGCCACGAACCTGATGGACCATTTTGATGATGCCTTTGTCCGAAGAATACGCTTTGTCGTTAAATTCCACGATCTGGATACGGAGGGCAGGAGGCGTCTGTGGGAAAAGGTGCTGGAAGGGTCTCCCGGGGTTTCGGGGGACGTGGCTTTTGAATCGCTGGCACAGGCTGCCAGCCTCAGCCCGGCCAGGATCAAGGCGGCGGCGCAGGCGGCAAGGCTTCTGGCGGTGTGTGAGGGCAGTGGGAATGTTACAAGGGAGCATCTGAAAAAAGCGCTGGAGCTGGAGGCGGGGAAGGATGAGACGGCAATTAGGCTGTTTAACTGAAGGATATAAATACGGGAGCCGGAAAAGGCTTTTTAACCGGCAGATTTGTGCCGGCATCCAGGCTCGCCGGCAGCCGGTAATATGGACGAATGTTAAGAAGATATCGTGTCTGCGCCAAGTTTCCGGACTGCAGCAGGATTGGAGGCTTAGATGAAAAAAGATTATGTGACTGTGATGCGGGAATTGAGGGAGGATCATGATTTAAGGCAGAAGGAGGTAGCCGCTTATCTCAATATAGACCAGAGAGTGTATTCGCGCTATGAGACTGCCCAAAATGCCATGCCCATAGAAAAAGCCATATTGTTATGTGAGCTGTATCATGTGTCGGCGGATTATCTTCTGGGCATGGATACGGTGAAATGGAGAAAGGGCGACACATCGGCTCCGGAAAGGGGAAAGTCCTGATAGACAGAGATAAAAGTCACGGTTTACGCAGATTATTAACTGTGTTATTATTATTCTGGCTAAGAAATATGGACAGGGAATTTCCCCTGGGTATATGGGCTTAGGAAGGAATAATATATATGAAGTATAAAATAGGAATCTGCGACGACGATGCCGCCCAGAGGGAGCATTTGATGGCGATAGTTGCGGCCTGGGCAAAAAGGGGGCGCTGTCTGACCGAGGTGAAGCAGTATTCGGACGCCAAGGCGTTTTTGTTTGAGTATTCGGAGGAAAAGGATTTTGATATTCTGCTTCTGGACATAGAGATGCCGCAGATCAGCGGAATCGAGCTGGCAAAGACGGTGCGGCGTGACAATACGGCGGTACAGATCGTCTTTATCACAGGCTATTATGAATATTTCGGCGACGGGTTTGACGTATCGGCGCTGCATTACCTGGTCAAGCCTGTGGACGCCGGAAAGCTTCTGCCTGTTTTGGACAAGGCGGCGGCTAACCTGAGCTATCGCCAGCGCAGCGTCCTGGTCTCCACGCAGGACGCGGAGGTGAAGCTTCCTCTGGAGGATATTATATACGTTGAGGCGGAAAATGTGTATGTTGTCGTACACACAGTCAGGACGACTTACCGGATGCGAAGCACCCTTTCAAAATTTGCGGAGCAGCTGGACGAAACCTTCTTTAAGGTTCACCGCTCCTACGTGGCTGCTTTAAAGTATATCGTGAAAATAACACGCGGCAGCATCACAATGATAAACGGGGACCAGATTCCCGTCAGCCGGGGCATGTACGATCAGGTTCACGCTGCGCTGGTTAAGTATCTGTGAGGAGGGACAGCCATGCTTTTTGACAGATTGGTCCGCAAAAGGGTCGATTTTTTTGAAAAAGAGATCATGCAGAAATATTATGCGGAAGTGGAAAATATGTACTTGAAAATGCGGGGCTGGAGGCATGATTACAGGCATCATATTCAGACCATGAAGGTGCATGCGGCAAACGGGGAGCTGGAGGCGATTGCCTGCTATCTGGATATGCTGGACGATGACCTGACCAATGTGGAGACGGTGATAAAAACAGGGAACCGTATGGCGGATGCCATTTTAAACAGTAAGCTTTCCCTGGCGGCAGAAAGGCAGATCAAAGTCAAGGTGGACGCGGCGATTCCCATAGCCCTTGCCACCTCGGAGCTGGACCTGTGTATTATCATCGGAAATCTCATGGACAACGCCATAGAAGGCTGTATGGAGCTGCCGCCGGAGGAGAGACTGATTCGTATTTACATGGAAATGAAGGGAACCTACCTGTATCTTGTCCTGACCAATACGGCAGGCGGAAAGAAGAAGCATAGTTTCCGTACTTCTAAGGGGGAGGGGCACGGCTTTGGAATTGCCCGCATCGATTCCATTGTAAAAAAATGTGGCGGATATGTGACAAGGGCGTCCGAGGACGGAGCTTTTTCAACGGAGATACTGCTGCCGCAGGCAGTCATGCCGTAGCTGCAGGCTGTGATAAAGGTGCAATTCGCATCAAATTTTTGACATTTGATAGCAAATTGCACTTTTTTTTGTTGCCGTGTGATAGGATGGTTCTATCAACATAAGCGGTTTCGGGACTGCGGAAAGGATGGTCGTATAATGAAGCGTAAAAAACCCGATGAAGCCGGGGCAAACAGTAAAAATAAGAAAAACATACAAAATGAGGCTTCCGATACAAAAGTAATAAAGTATTCAAACATAGGCAGCATCGTGTGGGCCACAAAGAAGCTTTGGAGGCTGGATAAGGGGATCTTGCTCCTGGCCTTTGCCACGGCGCCTGTGGATGTGGCAGTGCCCCTTGTGGGCACTTATTTCACCAAGGTCCTGATTGATCATATCACAGGGGGAACCGCCTTTGGCGGATTATGTGTTCTGCTCCTTATCTTTGGGCTGCTGCAGCTGCTGTTAAATGCATTTCAGCATATACTGAAGCAGAGATGCTTTGCCAGGCGGTATTATGCAACTCTCACCTATCAGGAGAAAATGGAGGAGGTGCTGGATTATCAGACCGACTACGAAAATATAGAGAAGCAGGATTTCCAGAAAATCCTGGGATATGCCCAGAAGGATGCCAACTATGGCAGCTGTTCCATGGAGTTTATCTGGGAGGATCTTGCGAAGCTGCTGAAGGATTCTCTGGGGATCGTCACATACGCATCCCTGATCATGGCGCTGAATCCCGTTATCTTTGCCGTGGTGGCGGTTACCTCCGTCCTGTCCTATTTTACCGCAAGATGGCAGCCTGCATACCAGGAGAAGAATAAACACAGATGGGAGAAGGAGGAGAGGAAAAAGAATTATCTTCAGAGCTTTTCCGATGACTTCGGGGCGGCTAAGGATATCAAGCTTTACGGGCTTGAGGGCTGGCTTGAGAGTATGATGCGGGATTATCAGGCCTATCTGCTGATGTGGAAAAAGCGGTGCAGCCTAAGGGGACTTTGGGCAGCCGGCTTTGCCGGTCTGATGACCCTTCTGCAGAACGGCACCGCTTATTTCGTCCTGATCGGGCTTTTGTTAAAGGGCGGTGTTACCGTGGGAAGCTTTGTCTTTTATTTCGGCATTACGGGGAGTATCGCGGGTTTTTTGCGGGGGATCGTGGAGGATATGGCAAAGCTGTCCAGCCGTGCCGATAAGATTAACTATTACAGGAGGCTGTTCAATTATCCCAGCCGGTATAACCACGGACCGGGCTGCGGGCTGCCTGACTGCCCGGTCAGAATAGAATTTAAGGATGTATGGTACAAGTATGACGGGGCGGAGGATTACACTTTGAAGGGAGTTACCATGACCCTTGAGCCGGGTGAGAGCCTTGCACTGGTGGGGGTCAACGGCGCGGGGAAGACCACACTGATCAAGCTGCTCTGCGGGCTGTATACGCCTTCCAGGGGAGAGATTCTGGTTGGCGGAAGGAGGATATCCGAGTACAATATCGAGGAATATTACAGCCTGATTTCCGCCGTATTCCAGGAGTCCGGGGTGGTGCCGTTTACCGTATTTGAATTTGTGGCAAGCTCGGATTTGGACCGTCCCGCCGCCAGAGAGAGCGCTGTCGCAGCCATGAAGGCAGCGGATATATGGGACAAGATAGAGAGCCTGCCGGGCGGCATGGACGTCCACCTGCAGAAGGGCGTTTTTGAAGACGGGGTGGATCTGTCGGGAGGCGAGCAGCAGAAGCTGTATCTTGCCCGCGCCATATATAAGGACGGGACGATCCTGATCCTGGACGAGCCCACGGCGGCGCTGGACCCTATTGCGGAAAACGGGATATACCTGCAGTACCATGCCCTGACCGCAGGAAAAACCAGCATATATATTTCCCACCGTCTTGCCTCCACCCGTTTCTGCGACCGGATTGTATTCCTGGAGGACGGGCAGATTCGGGAGAGCGGGACCCATGAGGAGTTGATGCGCTGCGGCGGCCGGTACGCTCATATGTTTGAGGTGCAGAGCAAATATTATAAGGAGGAAGGCGATGAGCAAAAAAGCATACAATAAGGGCAGTGTGACAAGAAGGGCGCTGCGGCTGTATCATTCGTATAACCCCAAATATTTTCCCCTGTTTTTTCTGCAGACGCTGTTCCGAAATGCGGCTCCTTATTTTAATCTGTGGATGTCCGCGGAGGTGGTGACGGCGCTGTATGAGGGAAGGGCGGCGAGGGAGCTTTATCTGCTGGCGGCGGTTACGGTGGCAGGCAATTTCCTGCTGAATATTGGGGGCGCCGTCCTTAAAAGGGTAGTGGACACCCAGGTGGAGGTTTTGCAGTACAATGAGGCGGCAGCCTTTAACCACAAGGTACTGTCCCTGGATTATGACCAGCTGGAAAATGCCGATATACGGCGCCACAGGCGTAAGATTATTGAGAATTCCTGGATCAATGACTATGGCATGAAAACTTTGAGAGGGGGAGTGGAGACACTGATTCATCAGGTCATCAATATCCTGTTTTCCCTGGCGCTCTTTGGGGAAGTGGCCATGCTGATAGGGAAAACGCCCTCCAGGTGGATGGAGATACTTATTTTTGCGGCAATTGTTGCCAGTATGGCGTTTGACGTGTACTTCCGGGCGCGCTCTGCGAGGATGTCGGCGGGGGCGCATCAGGAGATGGGGGATGTGATGCTGGAGGAAAACAGGACGTTTTTTCCGCTTTTTCGCATGGACAGCCGTATTTACAGCCAGAGCGGGCTGAAGGCCAGGATGAGGGAAGGCGGCATTAAAAAGCATTTCAGGGTATTTTCCCGGGCGGCAAATATCTTTATCCGCGGACATATCCCGGTTCTGTTTTTCAGTCAGCTGTCTGAGCTCAGCACGTATATGATCGTCTGTCTGTATTGTGTGATGGGAGTGTTCCCGGTGGGAAGCGTCATCAAATATGTGGGCTATCTGGAAAGGGTAAAAGGAAGCATCGGAAGCCTTCTTTCCCTGAAGCGTTACATGAAGGTAAACGAGCCCTTTCTGCAGACCTATCTGGATTACTTTGACATAAATAACCGCATGTACCAGGGAAGTCTGGCGGTGGAAAAGCGCAGCGACAAAAAATTTGACATCGAGTTCAGGAATGTCAGCTTCAAATATGCAGGTCAGAAGGAGTATGCCCTGAAAAATATCAACCTGAAGGTGAAGGTAGGGGAGCGTCTTGCGGTGGTTGGCATGAACGGCAGCGGAAAGACCACCTTTATCAAGCTGTTGTGCCGCCTTTACGATCCGGCCGAGGGTGAGATCTGCATGAATGACTTCAATGTGCGCAAGTATGATTACCGCCAGTATCTGTCGTTGTTTTCGGTGGTGTTCCAGGATTATACCCTTCTGTCGCTGCCCCTTGGCAACAATGTGGCGTCCGCGGCGGAGTGGGACACGGCAAAGGCGGAGAGGCTGCTGAAGGAAGTGGGCTTCGGAGAGCGTTATGCACAGATGCCGGGAGGGCTGGAGACACCGCTTTACAAGAAATTTGATCGGGACGGGGTGAATATCTCGGGAGGAGAGGCCCAGAAGATCGCCCTTGCCCGGGCGCTGTACAAGGACGCCCCCTTTATTATTCTGGATGAGCCTACCGCTGCCCTGGACCCTATTGCGGAGGCGGAGATCTATTCCCGGTTTGACGAGATCGTAGGCGACAAGACTGCCATTTACATCAGCCACCGTCTGTCCTCCTGCCGCTTCTGCGACAAGATAGCCGTCTTTGACAAGGGCGAGATCGTACAGCTGGGCACCCATGAGGAGCTTTTGTCCGACGTGGGCGGGAAGTACTATGAGCTTTGGAATGCCCAGGCACAGTATTATACGGAAAAGCAGCCGCAGGGTGGGGAGACGGCGGCTGCGCAGTCCTTTGCATGACCGGCGCCGATATAGCTCTGCTTTATCGTACCGGAACGGGATACCCGGAGAGGCTTTCAGAAATCTTCGTTTTCCTCCTCCGCCTCTCCGGAAGCCCTGACGGTGATGCCGTTTACAACCACTTCGCCGCCAAGCTCGATGACAAGACATTTCCTGCCGTCTATATTCCGCGTCTCTATCAGGTCTGTCCTCTCGGGCTTGACCTTGATGACCACATCGGGAGTCTTGACCTCAAAGGTGCGGGTATTCATGACATTATTCATCAGGAGCGAGGTGTTTTCGCCTGCGGTCTCGTCGTAATGTCTGTCGAATTCCTCCAGCTTTTTGTTTGCCACGCCGCTGTCCGCAAGAATGGTTTTTACCTCGTTTTTTGCCAGAACCACAGGGGCGGGCTCCTCCCTGTATTCCTCCGCCATGGAGGTAAGCTTGTCGTGAATGTTCTTCACTGTTTCGATATCGCAGTCCTCGCCCAGAGTCTCCTCGATAATGGTCTGGAAGGTTTCCATTTGACCGCCTGCGGACAGAGGCAGCGGGCAGCCCAGAAGCTGTTCCACAAAGCCCTCCTTCAGCTCCTCGGAATCCTTGGAATAGTAGAGGGCGCTGTGGATATCGGCGCAGCGGTCCGTGAAGGCGGGGAACAGGAAGCCCGCCTCAGGCAGGGTGACCACCCAGTCGCGTACCCGGTTCTGAAAGAGGTTTTCCTCTGCGTTGTAGCTTAAACCCGGCTTGGACAGCTCCACAGGGCAGATACAGGAGAGTATGTACTCGTACACCTCGTCGGAGGAATCCTCCATCTCAATGCCGTCGGAGGTCCTTCCGGGCACGTCGTAGGCGTCGTGGATCAGCAGAATCAGGTAATTGCCCACAAATTCATAGTTTGCGATGATCTTATCGTAAAATTCCTCCAGCAGAGCATCGTCCTTCAGCTTGCTGTCCCGCAGGCGCAGCAGAAATTCCTGGGTGCCGCCCGCCTCCTCGCTTGCAAGGGGAAAGTCCAGCGTCAGCAGGTTTTTGCCCAGGGTGCCCGACAGGGTTTTTCTCATTATTTCAAAATATTTGTACATTTCTTCCTCGGGAAGGGCCAGAAACGCCTGTTTGAATTCCGTCTTTTTATTCTTTTCTCCGTCCACATAACATCCGCAGATGCGGGTGATGGAGCACTTTTTCTGTGTCAGCAGCTTTTTGATCTCTGAAATTTCCTGTTTTGTCATTTTTATGCCTCCCTTTGTACTTCAGCGCACATACCAATCCATATTCTTAAGCGAATGTCTTTCCGCGCGCTCCGGCACGCATCATAATTTTCCGTTTAAAATATTTTACGTTCCGGGTCTGGATTAAGTATAGCGCAACGACTGCCCGCGCGTCAATGTCATTTGTGCCTGGCCGTGCCACGTTGGAGCATAAATGCAGGCTGTCTCAAAAATGTGCCGGGGCAGGCGCATAAATAGGTTGAGATTGAAGAATTCTTGTGGTACTATATGTTGTAAAGAACGATAAAAGGGCGTGTGTGCCAGCGTGTATGCCGGTAAATAAGGGGGCACATATGCCGGGGAAGGAACATTATGAGCAAGAAAAAGGGTTTTATCGCGGAGTTTAAGAAATTTATCACCAGGGGAAACGTAATGGATATGGCGGTGGGCGTAATTGTAGGCGGCGCTTTCACCTCCATCGTGACCTCCTTGAATAAGGATATCCTTACGCCGCTGCTTGGAATTTTCGGGGGCACGGACTTTTCTTACCTGACAGTGACGCTGGGCAGCGGAGAGGATGCGCCTGTGCTTGCCTATGGCAGCTTTATAACGGCGGTTATCAATTTCCTGATCACCGCGCTGGTGATCTTCTGTATTGTCAAGGGCATCAATGCTTTGGGGGACAGGCTTAAAAAGAAGGAGGAGGCGGCTCCCGAGGCGCCCAAGACAAAGAAATGCCCTTACTGTCTCAGCGAGATCGCCGTGGAGGCTGTCAGATGCCCGCACTGTACCTCGCATTTAGAAGGGCAGCAGTAGGGAAACGTCCGGTAAAATGTATGATAAGCGCAGCGGTCCGGCGTTAAGTCAGGACTGCTGCCGGCGGATAAGGATTCGGATGCTTCATCCGGATATGGAGTGACGTGTGTGCCCGGGCACGCAAGGGGTAAGGCTATGTCTTTTAGGAGATCTGACAGGAAATACTTTGGCAGGAGGTGCGCCTGCGCGGCGGCAGCGGCGCTTATGATATCTGTCTGCGCCGCATGCGGGAAAGCGGGGGAGAGCACGGAGAATGCCATGAAGCTGATAAAGGCGCTGGATTATCAGGGCGCCCTTGCGGAGCTTGAGGAGGCGGAGGGAAAAAGGGAAAATTCCCGGCTGATTCAGAGAACCCGCGGAATTGCGTATATGGGGCTGACGGACTATGATAATGCCATCGTCTGCTTTCAGGCGGCTTTAGCCGGGAGCAACGGGCTGGTACAGAACGTGGACTTTGACTTAAATTATTACCTTGCCGCCGCGTACACAAAGAAGGGAGAGTACGGCAAGGCGGAGGGAATTTATACCGCTATACTGGCGCTGCGCCCCAATGAAAAGGATGCTTATTTTTTGAGGGGAAACGCCAGAATGACGCTGTCTGACTATGACGGCGCCATCGCTGACTTCGAGACGGCCATAAAGCTGGCTCCCAGGGATTATGACAGGCTGATCGAGATTTATCAGGTGCTGGATTACTACGGCTGCGGCAACGTGGGGCAGGAGTATCTGAGAACCGCGCTGAATGCGGGGGACAAGCAGATGAGCAAGTTTGTCAGCGGGCGGATTTATTATTATCTGGGCGAGTATCAGAACGCCTATATAGATCTGGAGGCATCAAAGGAAAAGGGGGGCCTGGAGAGTTATCTTTATCTCGGAAAGGCGTATGAGGCTACCGGGGACTATAATTATGCCGTGAACGTATATAGCAGCTACCTGAATAAAAATCAGGGAAGCGCGGAAATGTATAACCAGCTGGGGCTGTGCCAGATGAAGAAGGGCGAGTATACCGCCGCGCTGGAGGCTTTTCAGGCAGGTATCAGGCTTGGGGATGCGGGCATGACGCAGACCCTTGCCTTTAACGAGATCGCGGCGTATGAGTATCTGGGAAATTTTGAGCAGGCGAAGGCATTGATGGAAATCTATATGAAAAATTATCCCGACGACAGGAACGCAAGGCGGGAGTATGATTTTCTTTCCACACGTTAAAAGGCTTAAACAGCATGCAGGAGGTGCAGAATTATGATTAACAGGCTGATAGAGAACATTAAAAAGACAAATGCTCCCATTGTGGCGGGGCTGGACCCCATGATGAAATTTGTGCCGGAATATATAAAGCAGGAGGCCTTTGCACAGCATGGGGAGACGCTGGAGGGTGCGGCGGAGGCAGTCTGGCAGTATAATAAGGGAATCGTGGACGCGATCTGTGACCTGGTGCCCGCTGTGAAGCCCCAGGCGGCGATGTATGAGCAGTTCGGCGTTCCGGGCATGGCGGTGTTCAAGAGAACCGTGGATTACTGTAAGGAGAAGGGCCTGG
This sequence comes from uncultured Acetatifactor sp., assembly GCA_910578215.1. Classification (GTDB taxonomy): domain Bacteria; phylum Bacillota; class Clostridia; order Lachnospirales; family Lachnospiraceae; genus Acetatifactor. The sequence goes on from CAJTPH010000040.1 coordinate 26,921, forward strand.
TGGTCATAGGCGATATTAAGCGCGGAGACATTGGCTCCACTTCCGAGGCGTACGCGGTGGGGCATCTTGGCAGGGTCACCGTGGGAAGCAGGTCCTACAGTGCATTTGACGAGGATTTTGTGACAGTGAATCCCTATCTGGGATCGGACGGCGTGAAGCCCTTCATGAAGGTCTGTGAACAGGAGAAAAAGGGTATATTTGTGCTGGTGAAGACATCCAACCCCAGCAGCGGGGAGCTTCAGGACAGAATGGTCGACGGGAAGCCTCTGTACGAGCTGGTGGGTGAGCTGGTGGCGCAGTGGAGCGCCGAATGTATGCCGGGGAGCGGCGGCTACAGCTATGTGGGAGCGGTAGTGGGTGCGACCTATCCCGAGCAGGGAAAGCTTCTTCGGCAGGTAATGCCCAGGTCCTTTATCCTGGTGCCCGGTTATGGGGCACAGGGCGGAAAAGGCGCCGATCTGGTACATTTCTTTAACGAGGACGGACTGGGCGCCATCATTAATTCCTCCAGGGGCATTATTGCGGCATATCAGCAGGAGCAGTATGCGCACTTTGGGGAGAGAGGCTACGCGGACGCAGCCAGGGCGGCAGTGCTGGCCATGAGAGAGGACATTTCAAGGGCGCTGGCGCACTGAACCCTTAGAATGAAAGAATGGGGTCCCGAAACAAGAACAGGAGTAATACAAATGAGCAATCAGGTAATACCGATATTTTACGCGTGCGACGATAATTTCGTGAAATACACCATCGTGTCCCTGCGCTCCATGATGGAGAACGCTTCAAAGGGGAACCAATATAAGGTATATATCTTAAACACCGATATCAGCGGGCGCATGAAAAAAATTATGTACGATATGGCAGGCGGGGATTTTGAAGTCCAGTTCGTGGATGTTTCCCATATGATTGAATCCATAAAGGACAGGCTGCCCATCAGGGATTATTATTCCAAGACCACGTATTTCAGGCTTTTTATCGCGGAGATGTTTCCGGAGTACCAAAAGGCGGTCTATATCGACAGCGATACGGTGGTTTTGGGCGACATCGCGGAATTTTACAATCATGAGCTCGGGGACTGCTGGCTGGGCGGCGCACATGAGCAGGCGATGGTGCAGATAGATGAATACGGAACCTATGTGGAGGAATGCGTGGGGGTTGAGAGAGACAATTACTTCAATGCCGGCGTAATTCTTATCAACTGTGAGCAATTCCGCAGGCAGAGGGTTTTGGAGCAATTCATACAGCATCTGCACGAGTACGATTTTGTGGTGACTCAGGACGAGGATTATCTGAACCTGATCTGCCATAATCATGTGCTGTGGCTGGATTCCAAATGGAATATGGAGGTATTCGGGGAGATTCCGGTTGCGGAGCCGGAGTTTAAAATACTGCATTTTATCATGGTGTCAAAGCCCTGGCATTTCTCTGACTGCAGGTATCGGGAGTATTTCTGGAAATATGCCGGGATGACTGACGTATATGAGGAAATTGCAGCCGTTCTTGACGCCTACACGGACGAGGAGCGGGCGGAGGATCTGGCCTCATGCGACAGGCTGCTTCAGACGGCGGTTGACGAGACAAACCGCGACGATAATTATTTGAAAATGGTAAGGTCGGGGAAAATATCCCGGGACAATGAATCGGGGGAATAAACGGGATGGCTAAAATAAGTGCGGAAGGAATTCCGGAGGCAATGCTGCAGGCGCTTCGCGGCAGGGCAAGGGAGTCGAAGCGGGAAGGGCATTTCCTGTATGACGAAAAGGCGGTTCAGGTGGTTGAAGCTCTGGACTATGATTTCACGGAGATGGACGGATATGCGGTGATGGGCAGAGGGCCCGTCGCAAAGGCGGTTTTGCTGGACGGTCTGGTAAAGGAATATATTGAGAAATATCCTGCCGCGGCGATCGTGGATGTGGCCTGTGGCATCGACACCCGCTTCTATCGGGTGGATAACGGGCAAATCCAGTGGTATAACATGGATCTTCCGGAGACCATAGAGGCAAGAAACCGTCTTTTGGGCAGCCATGAGAGGGTCCGGGATATAAGGAGCTCCGTTTTGGACGAGGGCTGGCCGGAGGAGATCGAGGCGTCAGGTCCGGTTTTATTTCTGGTGGAGGGCTTTACCATGTACTCCAACAAGCAGGATGTGCAGAGGATCTTTAAGCTCATACGCACGCATTTTAGCCGGGCGGATGTGCTGATGGAAATTATGTCCCCCAAGGTTGTAAAGAAGGCGGTGGACGCTTCCACCGGAATGAAAAAATACACGTGGGGCGTAAAAAACGCAAAGACCCTGCAGTCCTACACCACAGGCTTTCGGGCGGTGAAGGAGGTAAGCCTTCTGGAGGAATTGAAAAAGATGTATTCCAGCTATAGATTTCTGCAGTTTGTTCCCGGCTTCCGCGGGATGTCCAACAAGATTGTGGCGCTGCATCTTGAGACCGCAGAGGAGAAGGCTAAGCCCGCCGTGAAGGCGTGATGCCCATCAAAAAACAGAATGAGAGGATAGTGTTATGTATATTGTATGTTTGGACCTGGAAGGCGTATTGGTGCCGGAAATTTGGATTGCGTTCGCGGAGGCAAGCGGCATCCCGGAGCTTCGGAGGACGACCCGGGATGAGCCGGATTATGATAAACTGATGAAATGGCGCATCGGCATCCTGAAGGAGCACGGTTTGGGGCTGAAGGAGATTCAGGAGACAATTGCCAAAATCGATCCCATGCCCGGCGCCAGGGAATTTCTGGACGAGCTGAGAAGCTTTACCCAGGTAATTATCATCAGCGATACCTTCACCCAGTTTGCGACTCCTCTTATGAAGAAGCTGGGCTGGCCCACGATCTTCTGCAACTCGCTTGAGGCTGCGCAGGACGGAGAGATCACCGGATTTAGAATGCGCATCGAGAATTCAAAGCTTTCCACCGTAAGGGCGCTGCAGTCCATCGGCTATGAGACCATTGCAGCCGGCGACAGCTATAATGACCTGGGTATGATCAAGGCGGGAAGGGCGGGCTTTCTGTTCAAGAGCACGGAAAAGATCAAGGCGGATAACCCTGAGCTTCCGGCGTATGAAACCTATGACGAGCTGATGGCGGCTATCAGGAGCGCTATGGGAGGCGCAGAGCAGGAGTAGCATCCGGGCTGGGCCCATGGTATAATTGAGGATATTGTGCATGTATGTGGAGTGCATAATCTTAACTGTAAGCAACACCTATATTGACGCAGGAGGATATGCACTTGAATGATTACAGGGACGGCGGCGAGAGCAACAGCATACAGAACCAAGATGGGATTTGTCAAGGATATTTTCGCTCAAAAAGTGAAAATGCCTCTCCAAAATCAATACATTAACACCCTCTCATAAAGAATGACGCTATACACAGGACATGGCATCCCTGTTATCTCCGACAAAACTGCTCCATACCGCACACCATATTATCGGAAACAGCTACCGAAAATAACGGAGGGAAACACAATGAGCGAATTAAAACCAAAAGTCCAAAATGAATCAAGTGGACTTGCGGACAAAAAGATGCTCCTCACTACCATTACGGCTATGAGGAGCTTTTGCGTTAATAGGTTCTAAATTTATACCTGTGTGTCAAAGCCCGTTCAATCATAGTGATATCTTCTATACCAAACTCTTTTTTAGTCATCTGAACAGATTCCAGGAACTCCTTGTTTTTCCGTAGTGACTTGGCAAGGAGTTTCTTATCTTTGTCATCGAGGGTGATTTTAAAGAGCAGGTTCGCCATAGAAATGACCATGTTTCTGCGGGTTTTGAAGTATTTCCTGAATGTCTCAGTTTCGACTGCACATACCTTGTCGAAATCCTGCTCAGAGAACTTCGGCTGAAGACCCAAAATGGGATTCACGAGCAGCATCGTAGCAGCTTCCATGAGGTTGACATATGCACCCAATTCGTACTGCTGTTCTTTGGCCATTTGATTGTAGTCCGTGCCAAAGGTTTCGATCTTAATGATTGCCGCTTCCAGTTTTCCGGCTTCATCCACGATTCTCTTGATACGCTCACTCAATTCGACAATCGCAAGTTCATATGATTTTACATCTCTGTCGCTGATGAGCGTATAGATATTCTCCAACCTTTCCTTGTCACTTTTTGTTTTTAAGAACATCAGTCCGCTTGCAATAACGGAGACCCCGGCAATTGTCCAACCTACGGGACCAGCAAGTGCCAGGAATGCACTTCCAGCGGCCATACCTCCACCGCCAGCCGCCAAAGCACCACCTCCCAGCCATGCAAGGGCTGCATTGGTGGCAGCAGCACCACTCAAAGTAGAAATAGCTGTTCCGGTAGATGCAACGCCAAAGGTTGTCGCAATGCCCATAGCGGCGGTGGGCCCCAAAGTGACAACTGCGACACCAGCACCAATTCCTGCAGCACCTTGTCCGGCAGCTTTAACTTCTGCCTTTTTATATTCCAATTCGATTTTCTCTGTTTGTTGCTTCCAGTTCACTCGGATAGCTTTAAGGCTTTCGTATTTCAACCGACTTTCCTCTGGCACATTCCGAATGCGATCAAATAATGCCTGAATTGCTGTCAGAGAAGCGTAAAGGTCACTTGTATGATGACCGAGTTTGTTAATTTTGTGATTTGTCCTTTTTGCGGCAGCCTCGGCTTTTTGCTGTGCCAATTGAAGTTTTGATAGTTTTTTAGCCACATTACTTTCCTCCAAAGTATCTATCAATGTCCGCCTTACTTTTCAGCACCCTGTTTGTCGGGACATTGCGTAATTCTGCCAATTGTGCGGATTTTCCGAAAGCCTCGATATACGCACCACTCTTCTTGAAATCAGCAACAAATGTCAACAGGCGGGCATCATCATACTTTATAGACAGAATTTTAAGACCCTCTATGTAGTTTTCGACAACAACAATTTCCTTTGATGCGAAACCTGATTCTCTCTTTGCGTGACTATACGAAATAGCCCGCTTTGTTTCACCGTACAAGGATATTGCAAATCGACCAACGCCAATAACATTGAGTCTCAGTACAAACTCAATTGCATTGAAGGTTCCACCACCACTAACAAATGCTCTGCCCACGGCATCACCAACATCAATCAGGCAAAAAGTGCCGTGTGCAACTGTTAGCATCCGCTTTACTGTCGGATTTGAGAACGGCTCACACTTCTTCCACATGAGTTTGAACGATTGATCTTCTCTCGGCGTTTCGGAAAAATATCTATACAGACGTCTGACTGCATAAATAAGGCGAACAAGCAGTTCGTTTAAGAACACTGGGATTGCTTGGGCAGTCTGGAATCGAGTGTCGTAGCCCTTTTCAAAAATCTCTAGAGCCAGTTCATTCACTGCCTTGTCTGTTTCAGAAACGCCCAATCCCAGTTTTACTTTAATTGCAATAATGTCATTTGTCCATGTCCAAAGCGGAGAGGGGATTCCCATTCCGCGATTTCCAGCTTTAGCGCTGGACTTAGAGCCAGATACATCCGACAAAAGATGGCCGAACCAGTTTACAAAAGCACAGAATAATTTACTGGGAATATTATTACCCTGCAATTCCCATTCTTTATCTGCTTGCTGTAAGGAAATGAGTTGTCCGTCTGAAACAAAGTGAGATGTGTTGGAGAACTGATCCAATATCGAAAAGAACAGACCTAACAGGCTTGGGTTGTGAGCAAGGGATTTAAAATGATGGTTTTTTGCGTTCATGCCAAAGACGATACGTCCTGCATCACCCAATCCCGTCTGATCATATGGCACCTTGAATTTTTTTTCCAGGAATCGGAGTGCAGATTCAAGACTATCAAAGTCCTTTTTGTCTGGATGGCATAGTTTTGCGAAATCTATTGTCCTGTCAGCAAACCACTTGTCAGTAATATCTCCAAGCGGAGATTCGCCGGGTTTTCCCACCAGAAATATATCAATAACACCGCATAAAGCGCCAGAACTCGCAGCCAGAATATAATCCAATTTATCGCACTGCGGTTTAAGTTCCTTGATGGATTTGATCGTTTCGTTCAGTATAACTAATTCTGCTTCTGCTTGTGCCAGAGCGTCATCGATAGAGGTAGCAAACCCAAAGCCATCATCGTCTATGTTTAAGTCAAGATAAATATCCTTTTTGACCATTGTGCTGCTCATTTTGTTATGCCTCTTTCCCAAGTCTTCACTACAGAAATTTTACTGTGTAAATACTAAGAATCTACTGTGTATTTTTTAATGGCCCAGTGTCTTAATTGAAATATAGTCTATACTTTGGTATCTTATTTAAAATATCCGTGTCTATTTTAGTCGAAGTAGCAGATAAAGTCAATATGTTTTAAATTTTGCAGAAATCCAACGCCTTAAGATTGAGAGTGAAATATTAAAAAAAGCGACCGCCATATTCGCAAAAGAACAATAGCCGAAATTGTTGCATTTATCCAGAACAACTTAACCAACTACTCTGTATCACAGCTTTGCAGTG
>CAJTPH010000041.1 GCA_910578215.1 uncultured Acetatifactor sp.
TCTGGCGTTTTGCCGCGGGCTTTTACCGTTTTTTTGCGTGGACCCTTTTAATTGTCTGTCTGGTTATGACCCTGAACTGTTTTATTCTTTATCATGGGTCTTCCTTTTCCGAGCAATATTTCGGGGAGGATGACGGGGAATATGATCTGACGGAGCTGATTGCGGTTCATAATATTGTGGCGGAGCAGTGCAACTATCTTGCTACGGTGATGGAGCGTGACGAGTCCGGAAGGGTGGTGTATACGGGTTTCGGGGGCGAGCTTCGGGACGCGGAATATCGGGTGAAGCTTGATGACCTGGCGGACAGGTCCAGGGAGCTGATGAGAGGTCTGGGGAAGGAGTATCCCCGGCTGGACGGCTTCTATCCTCGCCCCAAGGCGCTTCTGACATCGGATCTTATGTGCCAGCAATATATGAAGGGCTATTACTTTCCATTTTCCATGGAGGCAAATTATAACGATGTGATGCAGATTCTGAATATGCCTGAAACCATGTGTCACGAGCTGGCCCATCTGAGGGGGTACATTTTTGAGGATGAGGCAAATTTTATCGCCTATCTTGCCTGCACCCGGTCGGATGACGCTTTTTTTCAGTATTCGGGTTATCTCGGCGTGCTGGTTTACCTGAATAACGATTTATACAGGGCGTGGGAGGAAAGCCGGGTGTCCTACGATGCGGCTGTTGCCGTGATTCAGCCTGTGACCGTGGACAGCCAGGTATGGGAGGACAATGTCTTTGTGACCCAGGAGGAGTGGGACAGGATCAACGGCAAGGCCTTGATCGATACGGAAATCGTGGACGAGATCTCGGATGCGTTTATCGACGCCAATCTGAAGGTAAACGGAGTGACGGACGGGGCGGTGAGCTACAGCAGGGTGGTAAGGCTGCTTCTGCAGTATTACAGAAAGGGTCTGAGCTGACGACGGTTTTCCTTTCCGGCTGTTTTTGGCGGCAATCACAAGGCATTTGTAAATAAGCCCGAAAGCCGCGACTGAAATATCCGACATAGAAAATATAGAATGTGCCGCCTTTTGCGGCGCAGAAATGAGGGAGCATGAGGATTAAGCGGAAGAAAATAATTGCGGCGCTGGGACTTTCGGGAGTCATTTTGGCGTCCTTGGGCGTGAGGGTTCCCGTTTATGCGGCACAGGGAGGTCCTCTGATTATGGGAAATCCCAATACGCAGGACACAGCCGTTTTTACCTACGAGGAAGACGGCGTGGTGGACGGCAGAAAAGAATTTGTTATTCCCGCCGCCGCAGGAGAAAATTATGAGATAGAGATAACCTTTGCCGGGAACGGCGCGGACAGCGTGATGAGCTTCGCATACGACAGGGTGACGGAGGACCAGATGGTTCCCAATACGGACAGCGGGGCGGATGACAGAAGCGGGCTGCTGAATGAAACGGTCAGGGAAGGGCAGCAGCAGACCCGTTCCTTCTGTGTGGCGGCAATCCAGGGCGATATTGTTATCACCGCCACGGGGCAGGGCAGGGTCACAGGTATCAGGGCGGTAAAGCAGGCGCAGAAGACTCCCAATGATAAAGCCTGCATCTATACCATAGGAGACTCGCTGGTGCAGACCTATGCGGAAAAATATGCGCCCCAGACCGGCTGGGGACAAACCCTGCCGTTGTATTTTGACGAAAACGTCACCTTTGTGAACCGCGCCCTTGGCGGCAGAAGCACCGGAAATTATATGAGGCAGGGCAGGCTGAACCAGGTGCTTTGTGAAATCGCGCCCGGAGACTGTGTGCTGATCGAGTTCGGCCACAATGATTCCAGCAGCGGGAATAAGGACAGATATGTCTCCGTGGAAGATTACAAGAAGCTGCTCGCGGACGTATATATTAAGGGAATACGCGACAGAGGGGCAACGCCCGTCCTGGTCACGCTCTGCAACCGCAATCAATATGTTCAGGCTACCGGTGAATTCACAGTGAGCTTCCCCAAGTATGTAGAGGCGATGAAGGAAACCGCTGCGGAGACGGATACGCTGCTTATCGATTTAAACGCCGTCACCGTAGAGCGTTTTACCCAATTGAATCATCAGCTGGGTGCGGGTATCACCAACGATATTATTTATAACCATGCCATTGCCGGAGCCTATGAGGGCGAATATGCAAAGGGCGTCAAGGATAATACGCACCTGCAGTATTACGGGGCAAAGCTGGTGGGGGGATTTGTTGCCGAGGAGCTGCAGAAGCTGAATTTACAGGGCATTTCGGAGCACTATGTTCCGCTGGGGATGCCGGAGGCGCCTAAGGCGCCGGAGGGAATTTCCGAGAAAAAATATGAAAATTTCATCAGCAGAATCACCTGGTCGCCATGTGAGGGGGCTGACTATTATAAGATTATGGTGGCCGAGCTGACCGCAGCAGGCTCCGGCGGCTCCGAGGAGCCAGGAGACGGCGCAGCCTCTGACATATACAAGCTTGCCGGAGAGTTTGAGCTTGCCGGATACACGACAGTTTGTGACTTTGCCAATACGGATGCGGAGGAAGGCAGACGCTATGCATATAAGGTCACAGCGGTGAATGCAGCAGGGGAGTCTCCGGAGTCGGAAATTTTTGCCTTCGGTCTGCAGCTTGCCGCCGGAGAAGGGGCGGACGGTTCCCAGTCGCCTGACCGGCAGCCGTCATCGGACAACGGTGAACCCCCTGCGTCGCAGCCGGACGGCTCCGATTCTTCCTTACAGCCGTCGGAGCATACACAGACGTATAAGACGGTTATAATTATTGCCGTGGTTTTGGCAGCGGCAGTGATTGCCGTACTGGCAGCAGTTCTGATACGGAGGAGAGGAGGAAAATAGCGGAAGAAAGGAGATAAGCGGAGAAAGAAAGGAAGCAGAGAAAGAGAGGAAATAAGCAGAAGAAAGAAAATCAGCGGAGAAACGGCGGCGCCCGGGCAAATATGGAATCGGAACATAAAAATTAATTAAATTTAAAATAGGTATTGACATTTTAACTTAAATAATATAAAATGAACCTATTGTGACGCAAGGATTTACGTTGCAGGCCCAGATAGCTCAGTTGGTAGAGCAGAGGACTGAAAATCCTCGTGTCACTGGTTCGATTCCGGTTCTGGGCATTATTGCGGAATTGCAATTGTCAAAATATGTTATTTTATGCAGGTGTAGTTCAATGGTAGAACACCAGCCTTCCAAGCTGGATACGTGGGTTCGATTCCCATCACCTGCTTTTTGCATGCAAAGCTGCAAATCCGGTATTTTTCCTTTAAAATACGGGTTTGCGGCTCTTTTTATACATAGATCTATAAGGGTAATTTATGCGGTATTTGTCAAAGTTATAAAATTTTTTGTCTAAATTTTGTCCGGGCTTGTCTTAAGAAAAAAGGGCATTCCGCAGTTTGCGCAAAGAAAAGCGGGGTTGTTTGCGTATCATATCTAAAGCCGTTCGGTGCTGGTAACACTGGGCGGTTTTTGCTTATAAAGACTATTAATACGTTTTGTTGTTTGAACGCTGTATTACTATTGCGGTGTCACAACAGCCATGTTATAATATTCGTGTTACCGCCCCCTATACCGATACGGAACGGGGGTGTTATAAACTGTAAAAGACTTCTTAATAAGGAAGCCAGTCACTTTACGGGCTTGCGAAAATGCGATATGATAAAGAGCATACGGACAGTTTATCGAAGTATGCCGAATGGAAGGAGCGTATGCAGAGGTAATCAGCTACAACAAAAAGAACCTTGAGAGGGAGTTTCAGAACGAGAGCCGACAGCAGAACAGCTAACAAAACAGACCAAAACGGAAGAAGTAATTTAATGTGAATTTTATTGTAAAGACAGGCATTTTTTTGTATAATTGAAGTGTCACAGGAGTAGGATATATCGTATCTTGTGCCACAGATTTTTAGAAATCGAGGTGGTAAGATGCCGGACGATACTACACAGACGCAGGAAGTTAAGGCAAAGCGTACCGCAAAAAAACAGTGTGTTTTTAGACCTTTTCCAAGATAAAAAGAATTTGTTGAAATTGTATAAAACATTGCATCCAGAGGATACAGATGCAACAGAGGACACGCTGGATATTGTAACGATAGATAATGTTTTGACAGATAATCTTTATAATGATTTGGGCATAATGGTAGGTAGCAACAGGTTGCTTTTGTTGTTAGAGGCGCAATCCTGTTGGACGGTAAATATTTTAATAAGAATACTGCTGTATTTATCACAGAGCTACCATGAGTATTTCGAGCGAACCAGCCAGAGCCTATATAAGACCAAGAAAGTTAAAATGCCAAAGCCTGAATTATATGTAATATACACAGGCAACAAGGGCAGGAAACCCGATACAGTATCTTTATCGCAGGAGTTTTTTGACGGTGCGGATATTGATATTGAGATAAAAGCCAAAGTCATATATGAGAGCGATAAGGACAATATAATCAACGAGTACATTGTTTTTTGCAAAGTTTTTAACGAGCAGATAAAAGAGCATGGAATGACGAAACAGGCGGTTACAGAAACAATCCGTATTTGCAAGGACAGGAACATCTTAAAACAGTATCTAAGCAGCAAGGAAGTGGAGGTAGTAACGATTATGATGAGTTTATTTGATGACGAGCAGATTATGAGGACTTATGCGAAAGACATTGAAAAAGAAACGGAAAGAAAAACAGCCGAACAAATGATAAGAAAGGGAAAAATGACACTTGAAGAAATTGCGGATTGTGTATCTTCTCTGTCATTTGACGAATTAAAAGAACTTGAAGCCGAGGTTATGCAGTTAGCGTAATCAATCATATCAATTAAAATCAAATATGGTAACAGCGTTAGGGCATATAGAAACTCAAAAAATCTATATGCTCTATTTTTTGCCATAAAGGAGGACTATGAACGACAGCATTCAGACAAAACCACAGGACGATTAACGCCCTGTTTGCGAAAGAAGATTGATAAGAAGATCTACTTAGTTGAGGTACATTTCTCTGATACAAGTCCCCAAAGCGTCGAGGACAAGTTAAAGCGCGTCATTCTCCACGATTTAGAGCATGGGAAACAAAGTAAACAAAGAAAAAGTGATGGGAAATGATGAATACGTCCTTGACAAGTAGCAACAGGGGTGCTCAGTTTGGAATTATTGTTATCTTTTTGCCTATCGGCATTATAGCATATACGTATGCAATATGCTTTCCCCGAAATACTTTGTTCTGCATTTGTTTGCCCTTATTAAAACGCCGCGGCGGTTTAATCATTTCAAGCATTCTAAAGTTATATAAAAATTCTATACTAAGCTTATAAAGCAGGCGCATAAACTGACATAAAAGGTCTTGCGCCGGATTTTCGTATTGTGTATAATCAAAAATAAGTGCGTAATAAAAATTTCCCTTTTCGGAATTGTGTACTCACTGAAAAGGGGCCTGTAAGCTGTGGGCAGCGGGCAAATATATGATAAAATTATATGAGCTTTGGGAGGAAGATTATTATGGACAAGAAGAAAACGGCGGTTGAGGTGTATTTATCTACGGTTTTTAAGTGGGGGCTTATCATATTGGTGTGCGCATGTATGTGTGCTACCGTTATGTTTAATACTGAGAAACTGTTTGGATTATATCCGACGGTACCATGGCTTGCGACAATTGGCTTAGGTATAATGGATTCCATATTCTTTGCCGGCGCCATGCTTATCATAAAGACTTCGTTTGATAAGGACGGAAATTTAAAGGACGGGAGGCTGAGGATCGGAAAGATTTTCTCAGTGACAGTATTGGTTATTCAGTGGAATTATCTCTTGTATATGCTGCCAACCAGGACATTTTGGGGATTCTTGTTCTTTTTTCTTATTCTGATAGCATTCTTTTTGGACATTAAGCTGCTGCTGATAAGCGGTCTTGCGTGTATGGCCTCTCTGTTTGTCGGTTGGTTTATACGGGGAACAGACCTTCTTCCTGTAAAGGATGAATTATTTATTACAGATATTATTATGTGCCTGGTGGCGTTGGCACTATCGTTGACCGGGCTGATGATTTTTGTTTTCCTTGTCGCTTACTTTTTAGTAAATGCCAAAAAAGACGAGCTGGAAAAGAACAATGAACATGTCACAAGCGTTCTTGCGGCAATACAAACCGTATCTAAAAATTTATCGACGGCAGGCTTATCGCTCTCCCGGGTTTCTGAAAATGAAAGCGCTTCTGCACAGGAACTGGCGGCTACGAGCGAGCAGCTGGTGGAAAGCAGCAACCTTTTAAGGTCAAAAACTGACGAGAGCATGGAAAACCTCAGCGAGTTAAGCAAATGGGAAAGCATTGTTGCCGATAATGTACAAAAGGTAGAGAGAACCTCCAGAAATCTGCTTGATAAGTCGAAGGAGAATGAAAAGCTTTTAAATGATTTACATATCATAAATGGCCAGGTGTCAGAGTCTATGGATATGACTACCTCCATTACTCAAAAGCTGTCCGAGGCGGTACAGGAAATAGGAGTGACCCTAAATCTGATCAGCGATATTTCCGCCTCAACCAATCTGCTTGCTTTAAATGCCTCCATTGAAGCTGCAAGAGCCGGGGAAGCAGGAAAAGGGTTTGCCGTAGTGGCGGCAGAGGTAGGCAATCTGGCAAACAGTACGCAGCAATCCTTAAAAACGGTTCAGGGAGTAATTGAGCATGTACAGCAGAATGTAAATGATATTACATCACAGGTTAAAGAAAATGCTGCAAAACTGGATATGCAGAACGAATACTTTAATAATGTATTTACGGGAATGAAGGATATCTCGGAAATGTTAAAAGAATCGGTAGCCGTAGTTGAAAACATGGGCGAGGCACATGGAAAACAGGCAGAGGTCATTAAAAATACGGTATCCATCAATCAGGATATTGTGGAAAGCATCAAGTTTGAAAACGAGCATTTTACTTCTATTAACGCCATGGCAGAAAGTAACGCAAATGATACAACCGAGGTTGCGGCGCAGGCAAATGCCATAAATGATATGGTTGACAAAATTACACAGCTTTTAAAACAGGATGAATAGTTAAGAAAAGGGGCGATTATCTCGCCCCTTTTCTTATGAGGGTAAGCCAGACGCCGTGCCGGCGGCCTGGCGCGCTCATCAGCCCAGTCTGTCCAGGGCGGCAAGAGCCTTTTGATTTCCCTGTTCTGCGGCTTTTTGATACCATTCCAGGGCAATATCCGTATCCGGTTCCACGCCTCTGCCGGCTTCGTAGCATATTCCCAGGTTTAGCTGAGCGAATTCGGAGCCCTGTTCGGCGGATTTGGTGAACCATTTAACCGCATTGGCATCATTCTGCTTTACGCCCGACCCGGTAATATAACAGAAGCCTACGTTCAGCTGTGCGGACATATGTCCCTGCTCCGCCGCCTTCTTGTACCAGCCAAAGGATTTGGCTTTGTCCTGCTCCACGCCCTCGCCTGTCTTGTAAAAATAGCCCAGACCGTTCTGTGCTTCCATATGCCCCTGCTCCGCCGCCTTTTGATACCACTTCACGGCTTCCTCGCTGTCCTGCTCCACACCCTCGCCGTTTTTGTACATAAAGCCTATGTTGTACTGGGCGTCGGCATAACCCTGCTCTGCCGCCCTTGTAAACCACTCCATGGCCCTGTCATAGTCCTGGTGGGTGCCTTTTCCTTTTTTACAGCAGCATGCCAGATTATACTGTGCTTCCATGTGTCCCTGCCCGGCGGCCTTCTCGTACCATCTCACGGCTTCCTCGTAATCCTGCTTCAGCCCTCTCGCCCAGTAATAGCAGAGCGCCAGCCTGTATTGCCCGTTCATGTGCCCCTGCTCGGCGGCTTTTCTGTACCAGACGGCAGCCTGGGCCTCGTCCTGTTTCACGCCCTGTCCGCTCTCATAGCGGATACCCAGGGAAAATTGCGCATCGGAAAGTCCCTGCTCGGCGGCTTTGCGAAACCATTCGACAGCCTTGCCGTAATCCTGGCTGACGCCGCTGCCGTCCCTGTAACGGCAGCCCATCTCATATTGTCCGTTCACAAGTCCCTGCTCGGCGGCTTTTTCGTACCAGACGACAGCCTGGGCATCATCCTGCTCCACGCCTCTGCCCTTTTCGTAATAGAGAGCGAGATTGTACTGTGCCTGGTCGTGTCCCTGCTCCGCCGCCTTTCGGCATAGCTCTACGGCTAAGGACAAATCCTGTGCCACGCCCATGCCCTTCTCGTAACACCAGCCCAGGTCCGTCTGTGCCCAGGCATCGCCCTGCTCCGCCGCCTTTGTATACCATTTCACAGCTCTTTCGTAATCCTGCTCCACTCCGCAGCCGTCCTTGTAGCAGCGTGCCAGATTATACTGGGCGTTCAAAGAGCCCTGCTCCGCTGCCTTCTCATACCACTGCGCGGCTTTTGCAAAATCCTGTTTTACAGCTATACCCTGGGAATAGCAAAACCCCAGGGTAAACTGTGCGTCCGCATCACCCTGTTCGGCGGACTTGTAATACCATTCCACAGCCTTTTTATAATCCTGCTCTACGCCCTTGCCGTCATAGTAACATGAGGCGAGATTATACTGGCCGATTGCATCGCCCTGCTCCGCCGCCATCTCGTACCAGCCGGCAGCTGCGGTAAAGTTCTGACTGACGCCTTTCCCTTCCGCATAGCATACCCCAAGCTGGCAAAAGGCATGTACGCTGTCGTGTCTTGCCGCCTTTTCGTACCATTCCACAGCCTTTTCATAATCCTGGTCCACGCCCATACCATTAAAATAGCAGTTTCCCAGATTAAACTGTGCGTCCACAAAGCCCTGCTCGGCTGATGCGGTATACCACTTTACCGCCTCCTCCAAATTCTTTTCCATGGCATAACCCTTTTCGCAGAACACGCCCAGATTATATTGGGACCATTCGTGCCCCTGTTCCGCAGCCATCCGGTACCATTTTAATGCTTCGGACAGATCCTTTTCCACACCGGTGCCATAGTTATAGCAGTTTGCAAGGTTATGCTGCGCGTCCGCGTCGCCGCCCTCGGCGCCCTTTCTGTACCAATAAGCAGCTTTTTCCGCGCTTTGTTTCACTCCGTAACCGTTCTCATAGCACCAGCCAAGGCTGCGCTGTGCCGCGGCATGCCCTTGTGCCGAGGCCTTCTCATACCATTCCACGGCCGCGGCATAATCCTTATGTACATGCCATCCATACTGATAACAGTCTCCCAGCAGGTCCTGTGCGTCGGCGTCGCCCTGTTCCGCGGCCGCGCGGCATTCATTCATGCTGAAGTCATTCTTCAGAACGCTTACTCTGTTAAATTTGCTGCTGCCCGCTGCTTCCGTTTCGGGCGTATTGCTGTTTCTTTTCATAGGCTTAATCTCCTTGCTAGTATATGCTATTTCTTTGCTATCCCTGAGAGTGCGGCAGCGTATGTTCTGCCGTCCCGGCACCCTTTTTACATATTCGGGAAATTTGAATCGGTCATATGACCCTTTTTAATAGGGCAGAGGGTCAAAATTTCTTTTGACCCCGATATTATATTATACATGTTCAAATGACAAAATGCAATAAGAGCGGGAGCCGCAGGGGCTTTGATTTGGCGCATACGCTGAAAGCGATATATTTTGACATCCGGACATTTCTTGAAAGGAACTGATGTTATAATCACATTCTCGGAGCTGATTCAATTTGTGATTAGGCTTTGCAAGTTTAAAGCTATGGTTATTGTTGTGAAGAATAAAAAGCAGCGCCCGCTGTCTGGTAAACAAAGGCGCTGCTTAATTTTACATAAAGTCAATATGGGGAGCTCTCCTTTAATTCTCTATAACAGGCAGTCCCGCAAGTCCTGCCTCCAGCTCCGCGTCCGTAGGGATGTAATCCGTCATTTCCCCGTTGTTATACTTTTCATATGCCACCATATCAAAGTATCCGGTTCCGGTGAGGCCGAAGACAATGGTTTTCTCCTCCCCGGTTTCCTTACATTTCATTGCCTCGTCGATTGCCGCGCAGATTGCATGGGCGCTTTCGGGTGCGGGCAGAATTCCCTCTATCCTTGCAAATTCCTCCGCTGCCCGGAATACGGCGGTCTGTTCCACGCTTCTGGCTTCCATCAGCCCTTCGTCATAGAGCTGGGACAGGGTGCTGCTCATGCCGTGGTAGCGAAGTCCTCCCGCGTGGTTTGCGGAGGGTATAAAGCCGCTTCCCAAAGTGTACATTTTGGAAAGAGGGCAGACCCTTCCGGTGTCGCAGAAGTCATATGCATAGCGTCCTCTTGTGAAGCTGGGGCAGGACGCAGGCTCTACGGCAATGATTCGGTAATCCCTCTCGCCGCGCAGCTTTTCTCCCATAAAGGGAGAGATCAGTCCTCCCAGGTTGGAGCCTCCTCCCGCGCAGCCGATGATGATATCCGGAACGATTCCGTATTTGTCAAGGGCGGCCTTTGTTTCAAGACCGATTACTGACTGATGAAGCAGCACCTGGTTCAAAACGCTGCCCAGCACGTAACGGTAGCCCTCCTGGCAGGTTGCCGCTTCCACAGCCTCGGAGATGGCGCAGCCAAGGCTGCCGGTGGTTCCCGGGTGCTCCGCCAGAATTTTTCTGCCAACCTGGGTGGTCTCGGAGGGAGACGGGGTCACGGACGCGCCGTAGGTACGCATGACTTCACGGCGGAAGGGCTTCTGCTCATAGGAGACCTTTACCATGAAAACCTTGCAGTCCAGTTCAAAGTAGGAGCACGCCATGGAGAGCGCCGTTCCCCACTGCCCCGCGCCGGTCTCTGTGGTAACGCCCTTTAAGCCCTGTTTTTTGGCATAATACGCCTGAGCGATGGCGGAATTCAGCTTATGGCTGCCGCTGGTGTTATTCCCCTCGAATTTATAATAAATCTTTGCCGGGGTCTGAAGCTTTTTTTCAAGGCAGTAAGCCCTAACCAGAGGAGAGGGGCGGTACATTTTATAGAAATCAAGAATTTCCGCGGGAATATCAATATAGGCATTACTGTCGTCCAGCTCCTGCTTCACTAATTCGTCACAGAATACATTTCCCAGCTCCTGAGCGGTCATGGGCTGCAGGGTCGCCGGGTTCAGCAGAGGCGCCGGCTTGTTCTTCATATCGGCACGCACATTGTACCACTGCCTGGGCATTTCTTTTTCTTCCAGATATATTTTGTAGGGTATTTGCATGTTGTCTGCGCTCATAATGGCCTCTTTTCTGTTTTATTTCCGCTGGCAGAGAGCCAGGCGGATAAGCCGGCATCCATTTGAAGAATGCCGCGAGAGTCAGATACCACGTCAGCATGCTGCGGGGTATTTGATAACAGTTTAGCAGGGCAATGTGACAAAGTCAATATAAAATAAGGAGAAACCGCGCCTTTGGGCAGTTCCTCCTGCATGAGACAAACGACACGTCATTTTTCGTACAATGCGAGCTTTTGATAGAGTTCCTCCTGGGAAGTCGTGCATAGATAGGTTCCTGCCTCTCCCGCAGAAATCCGGGCGCCAAGAAAGCAAATAAACATTACCTGTTCCCCTTTTTCATCATACATGCGTACTCCGTGAGTCCACCCTGTAATGCCTTCATTGCCTCGAATGCGCTCAATCCTCTGGTTTCCAAAATCATTTAAAAAGAAATTCATTTCCTCCTTGCTTAAAAAGGTCCCTGAAAGGTCTCCTTTTGCCTCCTCTACAAACGCAATCCTGGAAATTTCCTTCCCCTGCCACAGGTCCTTGAGCAGTAATTCCCTGTCGTTTCTCCCGGAAAAAAATATTATAATGACAGCCGCAAAAACAGCGGCTGCGGCAAAGCAGATAAAGTACCTTTTCTTCATCAGATGTCTCCAATTAGATTAAAAATCCTGTTTAAACTCCCACTTAATAGTGTATCATAAAGCAAATGAAAAAACAGCACCATATTTGTTTTAATCTTTTTATCCCGTAGTATAAATTCTTAAAAAATGTTTAAAAGCAAATTTAATCTTAAAAAAAGTAGTTGACAAAACAATCCATTATATGTTATTATATCTTTCGTTGACAGGTAATATGCTTGTTATGCGATAGTGGCTCAGTTGGTAGAGCGCCACCTTGCCAAGGTGGAAACCGCGGGTTCGAGTCCCGTCTATCGCTCTTGTTAAAAGGTGACGGAATCCCATAAGGTTTGGGGTTCCGTTGTTTTGTGCGTTTGAAATTCTGTAGACAGCAGCTTCCGGATGCAGTAGAGCCTGCCTGCATCACAGCTATTTTGCTTTTCCCCGGTCCCATACGGAGGAGGGCTGCGCCTTGGGCGTAGGGCTGCGAAAGAGCAGTCTGCCCAGGGCTTTTGCGTTAAAGGGAAAGAGAGGCCAAAAATAGCTGAAGCCGCCGAAGGTAGGCGTGGTGGCTGCGGAGAGCAGTACCAGCGCAAGCCCCGTCAGGAAGCCGGGCAGTCCGAAGAAGCCGGTGGCGGCTATCAGGAGAATGCGGTAAAGGCGCAGGCCGTCGCTGAATTCCGTTCCGGTGATGGAGAGGGAGGCGAGCAGCGTGACGGCGCCGTAAAACAGGACTTCCACGGAGACCCAGTTCAGACTGACGGCAATGTCGCCTATAATCAATCCTCCGATCATGGACAGGGAGCCGGAGAATTTACCGGAGCTTAAGGCGGAGGAATACTTAAATAAATCCAACAAAAACTCTACCGTCAGCACATAAAAAAACAGCCGCACCGGTCCCAGGTCGCCGGAGGAAAGCAGCCCCCATCGCTGGGAAAAATCGGGGAAATATGCGGCAGCCAGCAGAAACAGCGGCATTAAAAGCAGGCTGACCGGAATGCAGAGAAAGCGCACCAGGCGGAAATAGGTGCTGACAGCGGGACTTTTATAATAGTCCTCGGCGCTTTGGGTAAACTGAAAAATGGTGCAGGGCAGAACAATCACAAAGGGGGAATTATCCACCAGCACCAGAATATGCCCTTCCAGCAGATAACTGCATGCCACGTCGGGGCGTTCCGTGATCTGCATGCTGGGAAGGGGATTCCACCAATGCTTGCGCAGGAGAAGCTCCTCCAGGCTCTTTGCCCCCATAGTGAGAGCGGAGACCTGCAGGGAATCCAGCGTCCGGGAAAGCTTGTCCAGAAGCCCTTTGTTCACCGTATTCTCAAGGTATGCGACGCATACGTCGGTTTTGCTCTCCGAGCCTACGCTGTGCATGGCAAAGGTAAGCTTTGTGGAGCGGACTCTGCGCCGAATCAGGTTGGCGTTGACGACCAGGGTTTCCACAAAGCCGTCCCTTGAGCCTCTGGTGACCCTTTCCAGGTCCGGCTCTGCAATGCCTCTTGTTGGGTAGGTTCTCACATCGATGAGAACCGCCTGGGCAAAGCCGTCGATAAACAGCACGGAGGGACCGCTGAGAACGTTTCGGAAAATAATTTCCCAGGAGTCTGTGAGGGAGGTCTGCGCATATCCGATTTTGGCGCTCACATAATGAGAGATGTCATCCACATGCCCGTCGGCCATATAGGAAGGGTCCTGCAGGTCGGAGAAGATCCTCTGAAGAATCTCTGTTTTGCAGAAGCCGTTTACCCCCATAAAGTAAGCCTTTGTCTCGCCCAGGTATAAGTCGCGCGTCATCAGGTCAAAGCTGGTACCAATGGGCAGGTTTGCCTTCATATAATCAATATTGTCCTGCAGCCTTTCGGATATTTGCATAGCGGTATTACCTTTCCTTTTCCGGGTTGTGTGTTTTATAACCGTTTCATAAGAAAACAAATTTAATGTTACTAACTTTTCCTAAAACAATAAAAATATACGGGTGTCTGTGGGATGGAGAGCAGAGGAAGGAGTGAGAAGGATTCCCGGCATCGGGACCGCTGCGGTATATAAGGCAAAAGACTTGAATAAAAGTGACTTTTTAAGGAATGTATGCTATACTACGGATGCAGAACGGAGGCGGCGAGGCTTGTTATGTAGGCGAAACAGGGAAAACCTATTTCGCGAAGGTGCGGTTTATTCCTGCCAGGGTTTTGATTCCTCACCATATAAGCTGCACAAGACCTAAACCGATGAGAAGAACGCCTGAGACCGGGTCGGCGGCATTGCCTGCAAGCTGTAACAGGCGGCAGCGCCCCAGCTGATTTCCCAGAAATAGCAGCACCACGGAACAGAGCAATGTGGCTGCGGCAGTGGGAAGAAGCATCAGTCCCGCAAGGCTTGCGCTCAGCCCGATGCCGAGATTGTTCAGGGAAAGCGTCAGGCTCAGGGTGAGCACCTCGGCAAGGCGTAAGACTTCCCACTTTTTCGGGGCAGAGGCAGAGGAAATTTCACTGTAATGAGAAAGCCTGCCGGCACGCCGATTCCGCAGGGAGGAAACCAGCCATTTTATAATATAATAAATTCCCAAAAGCGCCAGTATCAGGCTTCCGGCATAGCTGCAGACGGCCTTGGGCAGAAGGGGAATCAGCAGATGCCCTGCGCCTATCGAAAGGCAGGTTCCAAGGAATGTCACGAAGCTGATGAACAGGTTTTGCCAAAGCCTGATATGCACCCTCCGGATTCCGTAGCTGACGCCTACCAGCAGGGAATCAAGGCTTGCGGACACTCCGAACAGGAGAGAAGATAGAAAATGCATGGGAGATTCCTGTAATATTTTGTTTAGATTATTGTATTCCCGTATGGGAAAAAGGGTGTAAGGGAGGCAGTAGAAATGAGATATGTATATCCGGATGGGAAAAGGAAGGCGCTTACCTTCAGCTATGACGACGGTCAGCGCTTTGACGAAAGGCTGGCGGAGCTTCTTCGCAGCCATGGAATGAAAGGAACCTTCCACCTTAACTCAGGACGGCTGGGAATCGAGAGGGGCAGAGACGTATATGTGAAGCCGGAGGAGGTAAAAAGGGTGTATGCGGGGCATGAGGTGGCATGTCACGGTGTGCAGCACAGAAATCCCCCGTCCATAACCGGGCAGCAGCTTGTCCTGGAGCTTCAGGAGGACAGGAAGGCGCTGGAGAGGCTTACCGGAGGGATGGTGCAGGGATTATCCTACGCATACGGAAATTACAATCAGGAGACAAAGGACGTTGTGAGATCTCTTGGCATCAAATATTCCCGCACCGTTCAGGATACCAAAATGTTCTGGGCGCCTGCGGATTTCCTGGAATGGCATCCCACCTGCCACCACAATAACGGACTGTTGGAGCTGGGCGACAGCTTTCTGGATGTGCCGGGATTCTATGAGCTTCCTGTGATGTATGTGTGGGGACACAGCTTCGAGTTCGGGTGGTCCGGCGACTGGAGCGTCATTGAGGCGTTTGCGGACAGGATGGCGGGGAAGAACGATATATGGTATGCCACGAACCTGGAAATCTGCACCTACATACAGGCCACGAGACGGCAGGAATTCTCCGCGGACGGTATGACCATGCATAATCCCACCGCGGTCAGTGTGTGGGTGAGCACAGCGGGCGGTATTATAGAGGTCAAATCCGGGGAAACTATTGTTGTCGGAGAGCCTTGAGACGCCGTCGGGAGGCTCGGGTACAGGCGTCTGCCGCGAAAAGCGGGCACAGGCTTGAGTGTGGGCGTCCGCTGAAGCGGGCAGGGAGGTATAGAGATGACGGAAGAAATGACAATTATAGGCGAAGAAGCGTACAGGGCTGCGAAGGAGCTTCTTGAGGCCGCCAGGCTGGAGCCGGGTGAGCTGTTTGTGGTGGGCTGTTCTACCAGCGAGGTGGCGGGCGCAGGCATCGGTTCCTTTTCCAGTCCGGAGCTTGCCGAGGTTGTGTTCGGCGGTATCTATCAGGCGACGGAGGAGGCGGGGGTTTATCTCGCGGCGCAATGCTGCGAGCATTTGAACCGCGCTCTTGTGCTGGAGAAGGAGGCGGCAGTCAAGTACGGCTACGAGATTGTGAATGTGGTGCCCCAGCCCAAGGCAGGAGGCTCCTTTGCCACGGCGGCATACAAGGCGTTTGAGAACCCTGTGGCTGTGGAGCATATCAGGGCGCACGCAGGGCTGGATATTGGGGATACTCTGATCGGAATGCACTTAAAGGACGTGGCGGTTCCGGTGCGTATCCGCACCGTTGCCATCGGGGATGCCCATGTGGTATGTGCCAGAACCAGGCCAAAATATATCGGGGGTAGCAGGGCGGCTTACGATGGGGAGGGGTTATAGAGAGGGCTTATATACAGAAGGGAGGCTTGACACAGAATGTCAAGCCTCCTCGATTAATTTCATAATGGTTTTGATGGAATCCATCTGCCCGCTTTTGCTCATGGTATCATGATAGGTCTGTCTGTCGGCATAAAGCTCCCTCACCTTGTTTGCCAGTAAGTTGGGCGTCAGGTCATCCTCGTTTATTACGATGGAAAAGCCCTGTGCCTCGAAGGACTGCGCGTTCAGCAGCTGGTCGCCGCGGCTGCTCGACGAGGGAAGGGGAATCAGGATATTCGGCTTTTTGAGCGCCAGCAGCTCGCAGATGGCATTTGCGCCTGCGCGGGAAATCACCAGGTCCGCCATGGCGAACAGGTCCTTTAACTCGGACTTGACATATTCAAACTGTTTATAGCCCGCGGTGTTTAAAAGCATATTGTCCAGCTTTCCCTTACCGCATAGATGAACCACCTGAAATTCCTTCAAAAGCAGGGGCAACGTCTCGCGGACCGCCTTGTTTACGTTGGATGCGCCAAGGCTGCCTCCCGTCACCATAATGACGGGCTTGTTGGCGCTGAAGCCGCACATATTCAGCCCGGCAAGCTTATTTCCGTGGGACAGCTCCGCACGGATAGGGGAACCGGTCAAAACCGCCTTGCTCTCCGGCAGCAGCCTCAGAGTCTCCGGGAAGTTGCAGCATACCTTTTTGGCCACGGGGATACAGAGCTTATTTGCCAGACCCGGCGTCATATCCGATTCGTGAATGATGCAGGGTATGCGCAGGGAAGCCGCGGCGCGGACCACGGGGACGCTGACAAAGCCGCCCTTTGAAAATACCACGTCCGGTCTGTGGTTTTTTAAGTAATTTTTTGCTTCCACATAGCCCTTTATGACACGAAACGGGTCGGTCAGGTTCTTTGGGTCCAGGTAACGGCGGAATTTGCCGGTGGAAATGCCTGTGTAGGGAATGTCAAAGTCCTCGATCAGTTTTTTTTCGATTCCGTCATAGGAGCCTATATAAGCAATTTCATAGCCTGCCTCCTTCAGAGAAGGAAGCAGCGCAATATTGGGGGTGACGTGTCCCGCCGTACCCCCTCCGGTCAATATGATTTTTCTCATGCTTACCTCCAGATTTCTGCTGCGCGGATTCTCAAAGCGAGCCCGTTCGCTTTTTTATGCCAGCATCTGCTCCAGTGCCTGTGCCAGCTGATCCGGGCAGGAGGTTGCTTTAAAACCGCAGCGTATTCCCTTGCAGCGGGCGATCACTTCCTCCGGCGTCATGCCCTTTACCAGCGCTGCAACACCCTTGAGATTGCCGTTGCAGCCCCCGGTGAACTTTACGGATTCGATAACGCCGTCCTTTAATTCGATTTCAATTTCCTGCGAGCAGGTTCCCTGAGTTTTGTATTTCAGTGTTTCCATGTTAAAATATCCTCCTGAAGTTATGTATTCCTTTTTAACTATTATATACATAATATCAGATTACATCCCACTGTGCAATCCGGTATCATATTTTTTTGATATCCGGACAGAAAGTTTTGTGGTAAAATGTTGACACAGAAAAACACTGTGTCAACTTCTGATTCCATATGCGCTGAAGCGCATCAAATTGTGGTAAAATAAATACACTTAAGAATCCATCCGCTGCGCGTCTGTCGCGCTGCGCGCTTAAAATCTGCTTTGCAGATTTGATTCTTTCGTTATCATATCAGGTGAAATCAAATGCTCACTTTGTTCGCGCTTGATTTCCTGCTGATATGGTAAAATGTTGACACATAACAATAAAAAGTGGTTTTGGAGGTATTGCCAATGAATGAAATTGTAACGGAACGTCCGCATCTATTTGAACCTAATATATATATCGCGGTATGTGTCGAAATGGCGGGAAAAGTATGTCCTCAAAAGCTGGCTGCCGCTGTAAAACAGGCGTTTGAAGCAAATGAAGCTACTATGTCAAAAATCATGTTGGAAAACGGTTATGCATATTATGAAAAAATACCTGAATCATGCTGTAAAATAGAGCTTGAGAATGAAAATAAGAAATGGACAGAGCTTGTAAGTCAAAATGAAAAAATTCCGTTTGCAATCGATAAGGGTGAATTAGTGAGAGCTTTTATTATACCCTTGGAGGACAGCACGCAGATTATGATTATGGCGCATCATTTAGCAGGTGACGGTAAATCCATAATCTATTTTGTCAAGGATATTATGAATGCTTTATCCGGCATTCCGCTTACATACAAGCCTTTTACTTTGCTCGGAAGGAATTTGCCGCAAAAAGGGTTGTCTGTAACAGCAAAACTGTATGCCCATTATTGTAAGCATAAATGGAATAACCATTTTTTTACATGGCGGGATTATTATAATCTACACAATAAATATTGGAAAACGGTTTCATCTGATATACGATGTGAAACATTGTCTGTTGAGGAAACACAGGAAATAATAGACAACGCAAAGAAAATAGGCTGTTCCGTCAACAGCTGCCTGGTAACACAGTTTTTACAAAAATACCCAAAACGGTGTGAAGTAGGTATACCCGTCAGCGTGCGGCAAAGTCAAAACGAAGCCATGTCAAATCTTACTTCTGGCATTAGAATTAATTATAAGTATGATGCAGGAAAAACTTTTGCTGAAAATGCAGCCCGGGTTCATAAAAGAATAGCAAGGGCATTACAACGGAATAAGCTGTTTGTATTGCAATTTCTTGCCGAACTGCCTGTGACATTGATAGACGCTGTACTGTTGCATACATATAACTGCTACCATAATCGCTTAGCGGAAAAAACAGCAAGGGTCATGAGCTACTGTGGGAAAAATAAGAGGGAATTGGGTGTCACCAATTTGACGCTGCTTGACATACCCGCTTATTATGGAAATTATGAAATAAAAAACATTATTTTTGTTCCCCCTGCGGTTTCTTATTGTAAAAATGTAATCGGAGTTTCAACCATTAACGGGAGAATGACAATTGCATATCACAATATCAAAAAACAGTAACTTGTTTTCCGCTATTTGCAGAATTAGCCTAAGCGGAGGGGGAAAGAAATTTGACAGAAACAGGAGCATGGCTGTGGTATTATCGTGATTGGACAAATTTGTAGGATTAGGGAGTTTCAATGAAATCAGAAATATTTTATAAAAGTATGTCAAAGCTTTATGATTTGATCGATGTCATCTACTTTAGAAATTATAGTAACAGTCCTAGAAAGGTTGTATTTGAATCGATAGAAAATGGCGACAGTGTTTTGGATTTATGTACCGGTACAGCCACAAATGCCTTAAAAATAGCAAAGGCAAATTCCAGGTCAAGGGTGCTGGGGGTTGACCTGTCAAAGGATATGCTGGGGATCGCAAGGAAAAAAGCACAGAAGGCAGATATATTAAATATAAAGCTGTACTGCATGGATGCGGCAAAATTGAAATTCAAAGACAAATGTTTTGATAAAATATTGTTGTCGTTGGTCTTGCATGAAATAGAGGATGGCTTAGCCGACGGCATT
Source organism: uncultured Acetatifactor sp. (assembly GCA_910578215.1). GTDB lineage: Bacteria > Bacillota > Clostridia > Lachnospirales > Lachnospiraceae > Acetatifactor. The sequence continues at coordinate 19,537 of CAJTPH010000041.1, forward strand.
ATCAATGAAGCAAAAAGGGTATTAAAGGATGATGGTGAAATTATCGTAACCGAATGGGAACGAAGCAAAAAATTCTTTAATAAGATAGTATTTTTACCAATAGAAGTATTAGAGCCAAAGCCTTATAAAGCGTTTATAACTAAAGACTTAAAAGCCTATTTTAAAAAATGCGGTCTAATAATAAAAGCAGAGAAACATTGCGATTATTCAAAGGTCTTGATACTCAAAAAAATGGCAGGCTAAAGCATTCAAAAGCCGCACGGTTGCAGCTATTTAGTCAACAACTGACTTACGGGCTGTGGGCGGGCTTCTGCCGGCACTGTGTTGGGAGCAAAAAGGAATTTGCCGTTTTATGTCGAAATACCTCATAATAATACGATGAAAAATCCTATAAAAATGCATACTTTCAAGTTATACTGTAAATATAAAAGTTTCTCACAAAGTTTTTGCAGTATTTTGCGAATGGCGCGCCCGCGTCATAGCTGAGAAAGAGGTGCGGATATGTTTAGCGTATTTCAGGAAGAAAAGCTGGTTACGGCTCTGATGTTTACCTTTATGGGAATGAGTATATTTGTAAGGGTCCTCCTGGGGCTGTTTTACCAAAATTTAATAAAGGAAGCCGACAATATGGCTTCAACTGAGAACAAGCAGCTGAAGCAGTGCAAGCTGAAGTTTGCAAACTGTTATCAGATGAGCAACGGAGTCCCTAATATTCAGGTATTTGTAGACAAGTTTCTGAACAAGATTTCCTTCATGCATATTTCCTATGGAATGCTTTATCATCTGTCCGGACAGATGGAGCTTTTGTCGGTGGTTTTTTCTGGCGTGGGGATTTGCAGGAGCATTCTGGCGGGGAGGACCCTGGGCGATGTTCTGCCTTTTTATATTGTGAGCTTCTTTGGGATGTACATATACTTTTCCGTGTCTACGATTGTGGATATAAGGGGCAAGAGGAGAGTGCTGAAGGTCAATTTAATCGATTATCTGGAGAATCATTTTGCGCCCAGGATCGATGTGACAAAAAGAGATCTGGAAATGCTGTACGGGGAAGCCTTTTTTGAGGAGAGCGGCGCAGGGGAGGGTACCAGACTCGGCAATGGCAGGAGAACCGTGGAGCTGATGCCCATTGGAGGCGGAAGACTGGCAGCGGGAGCGGAAAATATCCAGCCCCAGTGGGGTCAGAGGACCATGGCGCAGCCGCCTGCGGGACGGGCAGGCGAGGACGATTTCTTTGAAGAAGACTTTACGCCGGGCTTTTCGGACGACTCTGCCAAGGTTTCCGAGGAAGAACTGGAGGCGCTGTTAAAGGAGTTTTTGACGGAGAGCTGAAGGGATGTATGGCAGGGCGGATCTTGCGGAAAACCTGAGATATGGACCTGGGTTAGGACAAATTTTACTTGAATTCGTCATACAATTTTGCTACACTTAGGACAAAAGCACAACAGCTTTATCTATTTTGGGAAAAGGAGCAAAACTATGAGCAAACAGGTAACATTTGACTATTCAAGAGCAGGTTCTTTCATATCCCAGGAGGAAGTCGGCTATATGAAGAAGCTGGCGCTGGACGCAAAGGAGGTGCTGGTCTCCAGGAGCGGAGCAGGCAATGATTTTCTGGGATGGATAGACCTTCCCGTGGATTATGATAAGGAGGAGTTTGCAAGGATCAAGGCGGCGGCAAAGAAGATTCAGGGGGATTCGGAGGTGCTTCTTGTAATCGGCATCGGCGGCTCTTACCTTGGGGCGCGGGCTGCGATAGAATTCCTTGGGCACAGCTTTTACAACCTGCTTGGCAGGGATAAGAGGACGACTCCCGAGATCTATTTCTGCGGCAATTCCATCAGCTCCACCTATTTAAAGCACCTGATGGATGTAGTGGGAGACAGGGATTTTTCGATCAACATGATTTCCAAGTCAGGCACCACCACCGAGCCTGCAATTGCATTCCGTGTATTTAAGGAGATGCTTGAAAAGAAGTACGGCAAGGAGGGCGCGGCAAAGCGAATTTATGCCACAACCGACAAGGCGAAGGGAAGTCTTAAGAGCCTTGCCACGGAGGAGGGCTATGAGACCTTTGTGGTTCCCGACGATGTGGGAGGGCGTTTCTCCGTACTGACCGCAGTGGGACTTCTGCCTATCGCAGTCAGCGGCGCGGATATAGACAAGCTGATGGAAGGCGCGGCAAGCGGAAGAAAGCGCGCGCTGGAGAATGATTTTGAAGATAACGATGCGCTGCAGTACGCGGCTCTGCGCAATATCCTGCTGCGCAAGGGCAGGAGCGTGGAGATTCTGGCGAACTATGAGCCTGCGGTACACTATATCAACGAGTGGTGGAAGCAGCTTTACGGCGAGAGCGAGGGCAAGGACCATAAGGGACTTCTGCCGGCAAGCGTGGATCTGACAACCGATCTGCACTCCATGGGGCAGTTTATCCAGGACGGCGCAAGGATTATGTTTGAGACAGTCATCAATGTGGAAACCTCCCGTGAGGAGCTTATTATAGGCGAGGAGCCGGTGGATTTGGACGGTCTGAACTACCTGGCGGGAAAGACGGTTGATTTCGTCAACAAGAGCGCCATGAACGGCACCATTCTGGCACACACTGACGGACAGGTTCCCAACTTCCTGGTGAACGTGCCGGAGGTAAACGAATTTTACCTGGGCGAGCTGTTTTACTTCTTTGAGTTTGCCTGCGGCATCAGCGGTTACCTGTTGGGGGTCAATCCCTTTAATCAGCCCGGCGTGGAGAGCTATAAGAAAAATATGTTCGCCCTGCTTGGCAAGCCCGGGTATGAGGCGCAGAGAGAGGAGCTTCTTGCACGTCTGAAGTAAAAATAAAGGGGCTGCTGCAAATTCAGAGAAAGTACAAAATATGGTTATCCAATCTGTTCATATACGCCATATATTGTACAAAATCTTTGTTTGCAGCAGCCTCTTATTTATGAAGCTTTATATGCAAGGGTCAGACGACGCCCGGAAGGTATTCATCCGGATGGTCTTCTTCGTCATCTTCTTTTTCTTTGTTATCCTTTTCCTTATCCTGTTGGATTTTGTCAACATCGTTTCGCTTGTCGATCAAGTCCCTTACTTCCTCCGCAAGCTCATGGGATGTCTTGTCGAGGCCGCTATGTCTTGCCTCTCCAAGGGCAGCGTCAGCCGCTGACAGCATCATGCTCTTTTTGGTTTCCTGCAGGTCCGTCAGGGGGCTAGCCCCCATTTGCTGAAGCTTGGCCTCCTGCACATCCCGCAGGACCTGAATTCCGAAAGCTCTGAAGTTCTTTACATTATCATAATTCAGTGCTATTCCATCCTGAAGATCATGCATCATCTCCGCTATCTGTTGGTCCGTAAAGGATTCATTATCAAGAGAAGCCCTTATTTCCGAACTCTTTTGAAGAATATTTTGGGTGATGGAGTCAGCGGTATTAATAAACCAGTGCGCGGATTCCTCAATCGTCTCTAACAGCTCTTGCACATCCTCGTCACGGTTTATGGATGATGTCATCAATTGAACTGCCGAGCCTTGGATTATGCCGCCCATTGAGTTGGCTGCATCAGACATATCAATATCGGCCTGGCTGCCATTGTTGTTTCCGGTCTCACCGTTTTCGCGTTTATCCTCCGCTTTTTCCGATTCCTCCACCGTCCTGAGCAGGGTCAACAGATCCCGGTTATTTTCATCAATCTGCTCCTTATATTGGGCGGATTCCATAGCCATCTGCTGTGCTTCCTTCGCCCGCCTTTGACCTTCCTCCATCTGGAACTGCTTCTGGCTGTTCATGGCCTGCATTAATTCCTGCTGTTCCTCAAGGGTTTTTTCCATTAACTCCGCATCATATATTACCTTATCCCTTTCAAACCTGGCATAGGAGGAGTTATAGTCGGTTATCTGTTTATCGATTTCGTTCAGGCTCTCGCGATACCCCTCTCTGATTTCCTTGGACAGCTCGGCTTCCTCCTGGCGGCGAAGCAGCATTCGCTCCTCCTTGACGCTATGAGCGCCCGTTTCTTCCTGAACCTTCTGCTGTCTGCTCAGGCTTCTCCCCTCCCGGGAGATCGTAACCCTGCACTCGGGTCCGAACATACTGCTCTCAGGCTGCAGCTTATTTCTGTTTCCCTGCATGCCCTGTTCCGCCGCCGTCATCCCTGCGGCGTTCACTGTAATCGCTTTGATCTGCATACCTTAAATCCTCCAATCCATTGAATAATTATTCCCGCGGGCAATGAGCCTGTCAGCCCCCTGCGGGATCTTTGATTGCAATTCCGTTTGCAATGGTAAACAATCTCATATCTTTTATCGGCATATTTATGCAGATATTAAATATTCTAGGAATAATTTTGCGGAGTTGATAACACAGGGAGATTGTGGTAAAATATTGACACAGAAAAACACTGTGTCAACTTCTGATTCCATATGCGCCGGAGCGCGCAGAGAGGGATAAAATGAAAATTGTAATATTGGAAAGGGACAGCGTGGGCGCGGATGTGTCCGTGGACTGTATCAGTGATTTCGGCGAGGTGACGGTATACCGAAATACGGTCACTTTGGATGAAGTGAGAGAGAGGGTAAGGGACGCGGATATTGTAATCGCAAATAAGTCTCCCCTGAGGGAGGAAACCTTGCGGGACGCTCCCAATGTAAAGCTGATCTGCGAGTTTGCAACGGGCTTTGACAACTGCGATTTGGATTACTGCAGGTCAAGGGGCATCAGGGTGACCAATGTAAGGGACTACTGCACGGCTATGGTGGCGCAGCATACCTTCTGTATGGCGCTTGCCTTGAGCGAGAAGCTGCCCTATTATGATAATTATGTAAAATCCGGCGCGTATAGCGCCCAGGACCGTTTTTCCAGCTTTGATCTGCCCTTTTATGAGCTGGAGGGTAAGACCTGGGGAATTGTGGGAATGGGAAATATAGGCAGGCGTGTTGCGGGAATTGCCTCCGCCTTCGGCTGCAGAGTGATATTCCATTCTGTCACAGGAAAAAGCAGCTGTACCGATTATCCTCAGGTGGATAAGGATACACTGTTAAGAGAAAGTGATTTTCTGTCGCTGCATTGTCCCCTGAGCGATATTACCAGAAACCTTATCGACGGGGAGGCGCTTAAGAGGATGAAAAATACCGCAGTGCTTATCAATGTGGCGCGGGGCGGGGTGGTGGACAACACGGCGCTCTATCATGCCCTGTTAAACGGGGAGATCGCGGCAGCGGGGCTTGACGTGGTGGAAAGGGAGCCCTTGGAGGAGAGCAATCCCTTAAGCAGGATAAAGGACAGCTGCAGGCTTATCATAACGCCGCACCTTGCATGGGCAAGCGTGGAGGCGCGCACCCGCTGCGTGCTGGAGGCACATGAAAATATTGCCGCTTTCCTGCGGGGTGAGGATAGAAATGTGGTAAATTTGTGAGGAGAATATTGTGACAAGAACCCCTCACAATTCTTATTTGAATGCCTGCTGAAGCGGGCAGATGGGAGTTTCCAATGATAGAAAAAATGAAGGCACTGTTTGTCAAATACGAGGAAATGATTTCATACCTTATTGTGGGAGTGCTGAATACTCTTGTGTCCTGGGCGGCCTGGTTTTTATGCGCATACACGATTCTGGACGCGAAGATCGTGTGGCATAACTTTCTGCTCAGCCTTATTTCGTGGGTGGTCGGCGTGATCTTCGGCTATTTCATGAACCGCAAATATGTCTTTAAGAGCAAGGAACCCAATATGTTGAGAGAATTCCTGCAGTTTTCCGGCGGGCGTGTATCCACATGGGTGCTGGATGAGGTCATGATGATTCTGATGGTAAATGTTTTGACGATTAACGAGGCGTTTTCCAAGATTTTTGTATCTGTGCTTGTGATGATCGGAAACTATATTATCAGCAAGTTTTTTGTATTTAAAAAGTAATAAAGTAAGCATATGGTTTAAGATCTGGGCAAAATGTGAAACAATACGGGGTACGGAGCACTTAGGAAATCTAAGTGCTTTTTTATTTCTGCGGACAATGAGCCAAGGGGATGCGTCAGCATCCATTCGGCAAATGCCGCGAGTGCTTTGCTTTGGGCATGCGGGAGAAATTTTCTTCCGGAAAGGCGAATAAGGCGCGGAGGAAAATTTCTGCCTGAAATTTTTACACAAAAACGTCAGATTCTTAAACAGAAATTGTGTATATAGGTGAAAGGAGGAATTGTATGGATGATAACGATATTATCCGGCTGTATTGGGACAGAAATGATATGGCGATTCAGGCTACATCCGAAAAATACGGTTGTTACTGCAGGGCTATCGCAAGGAACATATTGTGCAGCGATGAGGATGCGGAAGAATGTGTCAACGATGCCTACCTGAACGCATGGAACGCCATGCCGGAGCATTGGCCGGAGCAGCTGGCAGCATTTCTCGGCAAAATCACGCGCAATTTGGCCTTTAACCGATATAGGCACAGCCGCGCACTGAAACGGGGAGGCGGCGAGACGGCGCTTGCCTTGGACGAATTAGCCGACTGTGTTTCGGGCGATAACGACATAGAGCAGGAAATCCACCGCCGGGAGCTGGTCAAGGCTGTTAATCTGTTTGTAAGGGGTCTTTCGGAGCAAAAAAGGTATATATTTGTCCGCCGTTATTGGTATGCGGATTCGGTTTCCGAGATCGCAGGAGATATGGGAATGCGCCAGGGAAGCGTATCCAAGACCCTGGAACGGATAAGGAAGCAATTAAAGGCATACCTGACAGAAAGGGGTTATGAGCTATGAGGAAAGAAGATTTTTTTGAAATTCTTGGAGAATTGGATGACGACATTGTGAAGGGGGCGGCAGCACCCGTGAAAAAGAAAGGGAATTGGAAGGTCTGGGGTTCCGTGGCGGCATGTCTGGCGCTGCTTTGCACAGCGGCAGCTTATCAGCTTGTCTATCGGAGCGGTCTGCCCCGGGACAGTTCGCCCATAGATATGGATATCCAGCCGCCGCTGATAGGAGATGCCGGTGTGACGGTATCGCCGGGTCCGGATGGCGATCCTGCGGGATATTCGCCAGCTTCCGGCTTTGAATCCAAAAACGGAGCTATAACGGAAGCTCTGGGCACGCAGGAGGTCGCAGAAACAGACCCGATGGAAACGGAAACGCCGGGCAGGGCCGGTCAGGAAAATCTCATGCAGGGAGGGCCCGGTCAGGAAATCACCGTTGAGGACAGACCCGCACAGGAAAATCCTGTGGGCGCAGGCTCCGTAAGCCCTTTAGACAAGGTTTGGGGCGGCAGCTATACGGATGAAAACGGGTGCATGGTTGTCTGGCTGACAGAGAATACCCCGGAGAATCAACGGAGAGTTTTCGAGGAAAATCCGGGTTTAAAGGAAGCAAGCACGATTTTTCGGACGGCGGATTTTTCCTTAGTCTACCTTACGGAGTTACTGGAGGATATCAGCAGAGCCATGAAGAACAAGGAGCTTACTCTTGTCAGCTCTGCCGCGCTGCGCGAGGATATTAACCGGGTTGAGGTTACGATGACCACGGATGATGCGGAAATGGCGGCACGTATTAAGGCTTTTGACACCGTTGGCGGCGCCGTTATAATTCAATGTGGAGCCGGAGAGGCGGTGGATGTGGTTGTTGAGAAGAAGCTGTAAACATAAATCCCCTTTTCTTAATTGCGTTTTTAAAGGCTGTGCATTGCGCGCCGCGGGTAAACAGCTTATAATGGAGTATATAAGCCGGGACTTTATAAAGGGAAGGGGATTATCACAAAATGGATACAGGTGATGAATTACTTAGGAATTTGGATAAATTACATACGACCGAATTAGGCGTGGAACGGATTAAAAGAAATCTGTCCCTGGATACGGAGGACGTGGTTGAATGGTGTAAGGCCAAGATCGATTCTGCGGGCGCCGTTATTACCCGTAACGGCAAAAATTGGTATGTGAATGTAGACGAGCTTATCCTGACGGTTAATGCGTATAGCTATACGATTATTACCGCGCATAAGGAAAAGAAGTGAAAAAATAAAAGGGGCTGCTGCAAAACAAAGATATTGTACAATATATGGTGTATGCAAACGAATTGAAAAACCATGTTTTGTACTTTCTCTGAGTTTTGCAGCAGCTCCTTTGTTTTATAAGTATTTTTTAAGAAGCTGTGTCAGCCTGTTCATATCGATGGGCTTTGCCACATGTTCGTTCATGCCGCAGTCAAGACATTGCTGTATATCGCTTGAAAAGGCGTCGGCAGTCATGGCGATGATCGGCAGGCCCGCATCCTCACGTTTCAGGGCGCGAATTGTCTTCGCTGCGTCATATCCGCTCATGACGGGCATTCTGATATCCATCAGGATCACGTCATAATAGCCGGGTTCGGAGCTTTCAAACATTTCGACACAGATCTTGCCGTTTTCCGCTCTCTCTAACTGGAAGCCGGATTCGGATAACAAAACCTCGGCAATTTCCCAGTTAAGATCGTTGTCCTCTGCCAGCAAAATGCGTTTTCCGCGAAAGGCGCTGTTGGAAATGTTTTCCCTGTGTAAATCTTTCGGAGAATCCTCCAGCATATAGTGGCTCAACCCAAAGTACAGGTTTGATTTAAACAGCGGTTTGGAGATAAAGCCCTGAATGTTGACCTCTTTTGCCTCCTCCTCAATATCGCTCCAGTCATACGCGGAGATGACAAGGATGGGAACCTCCTGTCCCAGGTATTTGCGCAGCTGGCGTGCGGTGTGAAGGCCGTCCATCTCCGGCATTTTCCAGTCCAGAAGAATTACTTCAAAGCCGTTTTGCTCGTCGTGGCATTTCTTTGCCATTTCCACGGCCGTTTTTCCGTCTGTCGCCCACTGCGCTTCGATACCGAGCTCCTTTAAGGACAAAACGGCGCTTTGACAGAGGTCTTCATTGTTGTCAATGACCAATATTCTCCAGGAAGGAAGCTTCATATTTGCCAGCTTGGAATCCGCTCTTTCCAAGTCCAGCGTGATGTGAAACTCGGTTCCCTGACCGGGGGCGCTCAATAATTCAATGCTGCCCTTCATGGTATCCACGATAGCCTTGGTAATTGCCATTCCGAGCCCTGTTCCCTCGATCTTATTGACCTGTGATTTTTCTTCGCGCGTAAAAGTATCAAAGATCTTTTCCTGAAATTCTTTTGTCATTCCTATGCCATTGTCCTTTACCCGGAAATGACATCTGACATAATTATCGCCTACAGGTGACTCCTCCTGCTCCAGATAGATGTTGATGGTCCCGCCCTCCGGCGTAAATTTCAGGGCATTTGACAACAGGTTTATCAGAATCTGATTCAGGCGGACACTGTCGCAGAAGACGTCCTCCGTCTGAATCTTCTGTATGAATATGTCAAAGTGCTGCTGTCTTTCTTTTATCTGAGGCTGTACAATGTTGACGATGCTGTCCATCATCTCGCAAAGTGAAATCTGGTTTATGTTTAAGGTAAGCTTGCCGCTTTCGATTTTTGACATATCCAGCACGTCGTTGATCAGTCCCAGCAGATGTCTGCTGGAAAGGGTAATTTTGCCGAGACAGTCCCTTACGCGTTCGGTATTGTCGATGTTCTCCAGCGCAATGGCGGTCATTCCCACAATTCCGTTCATGGGAGTGCGGATATCATGGCTCATGCTGGAAAGGAATTCGCTTTTTGCCTTGTTGGCCTTTACCGCGTCTCTCCTTGCCATATCCAGATCTATAAGCTGCTGCTTTGACAGTCTGTAATACAGCGCAAAGATAACGGCAATGCCTCCGATGATAATGAGACACATCAAAATGGTTGCAGAATGGCGGTTTGTGCTCAAATCCAGCAGAATATCGTCCAGCATGCCAAACGGCATCAGGGAAATGAGATACCACTCCGAATTGGGTAAGGCCGTACACAGGAGATATCTTTTTTCATTGTTGACACATGCAATGGTGGAGTACTGCGTATTTGTATAGATAGCATCCTGTAATTCATTGACATATTCCGCCGAGGTTTTTCCGTTATATTCGCTGAAGGTTTCGTTAATATTTTCAAACAGGGATTCCGTGCGTGACCTTATGACAAAGGAACCGTCCCCTCGAATGATGTAGGAATACATCAGATTGTTTTCGTCATCCAGTGCAAGGGCATTTTCCAGAAATTCCATCGGCATGGATGCAACCATGGCAGAGCTGGTTTTTCCGTTTTGCATGGGATAAGCCACATCGATCAGCATGCACATTACCTTTTCGCCTTGGGAGCTGACGCCTGCAAACACCCTCAGATCGCTGTCGTTCAATACATTGTAAAATACTTCCTCGCTTTCGTAGGATACCTTTTCGCCATAGATCAATTCGGAGTCACCGTCTGCGGTATAAAGCTCCAGATTCACAAAATCCCGGACCTGGGCGCTGAGAACAAGCTGATCGATCATTTCCTGCCCATATTCCATTGTTTCGGGCGGATGTCTCTCCACGATTCCCTTCATCTCCAAAATCTGAGAATCAATTACCACATCAAATTTTTCCTGCATCTGTTTTGCAATCGCGGACATATAAATGACGCCGATTTCATTGATTGCATCGTTGCTTTTGTTGGATATGTACGCTGATGTAATTGCAAATATCACGATACATACAGCCATCAGGGTCGAAAAACTTATCAGTAAGAATTTTTTTGTATTTTTGAACATTGCAATTCCTCTTTCAATTTCCTCTGCCGCGAATCGATACCTCGTCAGACCGTTCCTTTTACATGTTTTTTTCGGCAGGATTAGCCTGTTGTTTTAATGTTTTTTGCGAAAAAGTTTATGATGTTGTGTTTGTTGGCTGGCATATTATCTGATTTAGATAAATATGGCGTTTTGACACTTCCACAATGCTATGAGCGATTGTAATCCAATCTTTCATACAGGGATGTTCAGCTTTTTTATTATATATCATTTATGAAATAATAGCAATTACTTATTTAAAAAAGCAGCCCCTTCTCACCGCTGTCGGAGGGTATCTTTTTGGCGTGCGGAACAGGAAATCCGTTAGGCCGTATGAGCGTCGTTCGGAGAAGCCTTTACGATTTTATTCCTGCAAAGCTTGACAAGCATGTACTTGAAAAAATATAATAGTAGTTGTCAGGAGCTGCCGTGTATCCGCGGCAGCCTGTTTTGCAAGAAAGGAACAAAAAGGAAGAATAAATATGGAAAAAATTGCGAGCTTTACAATCGACCACATTAAGCTGCAGCCCGGCGTCTATGTTTCCAGGAAGGACACGGTGGGGGCGGAAGTTATTACCACCTTTGACCTGCGTATGACAAGCCCTAATGAGGAGCCGGTGATGAACACCGCGGAGGTACATACGATAGAGCATCTTGCCGCAACCTTTCTGCGCAACCATCCCGTGTACAGGGATAAAACCATTTATTTTGGACCTATGGGCTGCCGGACAGGCTTTTACCTGCTGCTTGCGGGCGACTATACATCCGGGGACATTGTGCCTTTGATGATAGAAATGTACGAATTTATCCGTGATTATAAGGATGAGGTGCCCGGGGCATCGCCCAGGGACTGCGGCAACTATCTGGACATGAATCTTTCCATGGCCAATTATCTTGCCGGAAAATATTTGGATAATGTTCTCTACGGAATTGACGAGAGCCGGCTTGTTTATCCGCAGTAAAGATAGCCGGAGAGCAGAGACGGAAATAGAATAGGAGAAAAACATGAGTAAAATAGGTATTATCGGAGCGATGGAGCTTGAGGTGGAGCAGCTGAAGGCAGAGATGTCCGTGTCTAAGATTGAAAAGAGGGCGGGGATGGATTTCTTTCAGGGTACGCTGAACGGCACTCCCGTGGTAGTGGTCCGCAGCGGCATCGGCAAGGTAAACGCCGCGTTGTGCGTACAGATTCTTGCTGATATTTTTGAGGTGACGCATATTATAAATACCGGAGTGGCAGGCTCCTTGAATGCGAAGCTGGACATAGGGGATATTTTGATCTCCAGGGATGCGCTCCATCATGACATGGATGTGACGGTCTTTGGCTATCAACCGGGAGAGGTTCCTCAGCTGGGCTTCCGAGAATTTGTTGCGGACGAGCGTATGGCCACGCTTGCAAAGGCGGCTTGCGAAAAGGTCAATCCGGACATTCATGCCGTGCTGGGAAGGGTCGTCAGCGGCGATCAGTTTATTTCCGGCAAGGATGTGAAGGAACGTCTTATCAGCCAGTTCCAGGGCGACTGCGCTGAGATGGAGGGAGCCTCCATAGCGCACGGAGCGTGCCTGAACAAGCTGCCCTTTGTCATTATCCGCGCCATTTCCGACAAGGCGGATGACAGTGCGGAGATGGATTATCCCGTCTTTGAGCGGGAGGCGGCAAAGCATTCCGCGGCGCTGGTGACGGAGCTTGTGAAAAATATCTGATAAAATTGCCGTATATAAAAAGGACCTCCAATCGTTAGGCTTTGAGCCTGACCTTTGGGGGTCTTTTTTTAAGAATTAGCTTTACCGAAGGGGTAAAAGCGCTATGTTTTTGTTGTTATATTTTTCGCCGCAGTTATGGAATCCGATGCTTCGACACAGCTGCACGGTCACTTCATTTTCGGGCTGGTAGCAGAGCCAGCAATATTGTGACGTGCCCATGGCGAGCTGCTTGATATAAGCTATACCCATTTCCAGGGCGGCTTTTCCGTACCCTTTATTTTGATATCTCTGGTCGATCATGATCCGCCAGAGGCAGTAATTTCCCCTTGTTACCTCAGGCAGCTCTATGCTGTCCTTGGGGGTATAGCCAAACATGATAAAGCCTACCGGGGTATCGTCATCATATATCCCGAAGGGCAGCGCCACGCCATGATTTGTAATGGCAACGTACGCCTGCATAATGCTGTCCGTATTTGAAGTTATGAAATGCTTCTGCTCCTCCGCCACTGAGAGATTTGCAATGTCATATAGGTTTTGGTGGACTATTTTTTTTAAATCGATCAAAGCTGCCTCCTTTTACGCCCAAAATCCGGCATGAAAGCTATGTGTCCAGGTTCGGTTTAATAAATGCATTTTACCATATTTTCATGCGCTTCAGCGCATATGGAATAAGAAGTTGACACAGTGTTCTTCTGTGTCAACATTTTACCATATTTTGTCGTTCTTTACAATGTTTTTTCGCAAAAAGCCTCCGCCTCGGGCAGCGGCTGTGAC
>CAJTPH010000042.1 GCA_910578215.1 uncultured Acetatifactor sp.
CAGCCAGCCGATGTGAGCAAAGGTAGCTGCGAAGCAGCGGAAAGCACTGCAGGTGCGGCTTTGTGAATGGCGAGGGCTGAAATGTTACAAAATAAAGATTCGGCGTTGGCAGTCAGATAATCAAAGAACCCGCAGCAGGCTGACGGGGTATCAAGCTTGCAGCGCAGCAAAACGCCATGCGTCCAGAGGACGCTATGGTATTTGACCCTCGCGGCGTTTGCCAAATGGATGCTGACGCATCCGCTGGGCTCATTGCGCGCAGGAATAAAAAGGACCAGGGGGGAAACGGCTATGTACCGGACGATCGTGACTTTAAAAAAAGGGGAAGGGCGCACGCTGAAGGCAGGCGGCATGTGGGTGTACGATAATGAGATCGACTCCATACAGGGGGATTTTGAGAATGGGGATGTGGTGGCAGTTCATGATTTTGACGGCTACTGCATGGGCTGCGGCTATATCAACACCCGTTCAAAAATTACGGTCAGGCTGCTTTCGCGAAAAAAGGACGCCGTTATCGACGAGGCTTTTATGGAAAGGCGGGTCCGGGACGCGTGGGAATACCGCAGGCAGACCATCGATACCTCCAGCTGCCGCCTGATTTTCGGCGAGGCGGATTTTCTGCCGGGTATTGTGGTGGACAAGTTTTCGGATGTTCTTGTGGTGGAATCTCTGGCGCTGGGCATCGACAGGTGGAAGCCTGTCATTGTGGAGGCTTTGAAAAGGGTACTGGCGGAGGACGGGATATCCGTTCGCGGCGTATATGAGCGCAGCGACGCCAAGGTGCGCCTGCAGGAGGGTATGGAGCGCATCAAGGGCTTTATCGGGGAGCCCTTTGACACCAGGGTGGAAATCGTGGAAAACGGCGTAAGGTATATAGTGGATGTGGAGGACGGCCAGAAGACAGGCTTTTTCCTGGACCAGAAAAATAACCGTGCTGCAATACATCGTATCTGTAAAGGCAAGAGGGTGCTGGACTGCTTTACGCACACGGGCTCCTTTGCTCTGAATGCGGGGATTGCGGGCGCCGTCAGCGTGCTTGGGGTGGATGCGTCGCAGCTTGCGGTGGATCAGGCGCAGGAGAATGCTCGAATGAACGGGCTGTCCGACAGGGTTAAATTCCGGTGCGCGGATGTCTTCGAGCTGCTTCCGGGGCTGGAGGAGCAGGGGGAGCGGTACGACGTGGTGATTCTCGACCCGCCCGCCTTCACCAAGTCCAGAAATTCGGTAAAGAACGCGGTAAAGGGTTACCGGGAGATCAATATCCGGGGTATGAAGCTGGTGCGGGACGGCGGCTTCCTTGCCACCTGCTCCTGCTCTCATTTTATGGAGCCGGAGCTGTTCGCCAAAACCATCCGCGAGGCGGCAGCAGGCGCTCATAAGCGCCTGCGCCAGGTGGAGTTCGGCACCCAGGCGCCCGACCATCCGATTCTCTGGGCGGCGGACCAGTCGTATTACCTGAAGTTCTATATTTTTCAGGTGTGCAATGAAAGATAATGCTTCAAAATGTCGGGAAATGCTGATTTTGTATGGATAAAAAAGGATAGGGTATCATTTCAAAGGTATCGTAACTTGGTGTGAAATGGTGTAATTTTTTAGAAAAATGGTGTAGTAAATGGTGTAAGTCAGAGGGAGAGTAGTTGTATCAGCAGTCTGTCAATCCCTTTGTCACATGCATTTGTGGGAATAGGAATTGACAGGCAATATATGGAGATGCCATGAGAAGGTGTTATTTCAAGAAAACGAAAATATCACCTTCTCATGCAAGACTTCTCATGATAACTGTTTACTTGTGTTGTTGTCATTTTGCCCGCTGAGTTCTTCTATGATTATTTGCAATTCGTTATAATAATCGCTTGTACTCCGCATTAGCATCCATATAATCGGCGCTGACAAAGCTACAAGCAATGCCAATCCGTATGCCAACTTGTCTAAATTTCCAAATATAGGAGCAGAAGCGGCCAATACACCCGCCAATAAAGAAAGCATCACCAGCAACTGATCATATGCCGATTTGTCTGCAATTTTCTCTGCAATGATCGACTTCGCTTGAATCAGCGTTTGGGGTTCTTTCTTCCATTTTTCCATAGTCTCCTCTATTTCGGGTATTCTGTTACTTGGTCTTGGTTTTCTGGCGGCTAATTCTTCTAACTTTCTTTCCACATCTTTCATTTTCCGGCCTTGTTCCATCTTTTCCTCCAATATTCAGTAATTTCTGAAAGCTCTTTAACGTTCTTTAAGAATTAAAGAGCAGGACATATTTTTATTTTATAACATATCCACCTATATCTGTGATTTCCCATCTGTCAAACACACGTGTATTAGTGGACCACTGAGCGTTAGGATAATTACCCAGATATATTTGTTTTTCATCAGTGCAGTCTCCAGAGTCATCTAAGTTACTTCGGGTTGTTGCATCCCTAAAGGCATCCTCTGTGTGTCCATCGGGATATGTAAGCTTATTAATACTGGAATGATACCATGTGATTTCAATCCATACATCATGGAATTCAATATCTCTTTTTGGCTCTGTATCAATTTTAACATTATAATAATATTTGTTATTTTCGGCGCTTTCTACCCCGTTCTTTGATATTTTGACAGAAAAATACTTAGAATAATTAGACAGCGTGATAGCTTCCCCTATTTGTTTATGACATATTGCACAATAACCTTTGGAATCAAGTTGATGTTCTCCTAATCCACCCTCTGTTTCCCCACATACGCTACAGGTTTTAGGAATGGTACAAGTGGCTTCAATCCATGTATGTCCTAATGCAGACCCTTCTGTTTTCCTGCATACACTACAGGTCTTAGGAGTAGTACAAGTGGCTTCGCTCCAAGTGTGCGCTAATGCAGTGCCTTCCGTTTCCCCACACACATTACAGGTTTTAGGGGCGGTACATGTTGCCGCGGTCCAAGTATGTCCTATTGGACTGCCCTCTGTTTCTCCGCATTCCGTACAGGTATTGGGTTCTGTACAAGTTGCTTCCTTCCATACATGCTGATGCCCGCACCCTGAAAGCGTACTTAGGATCAGCAGTAACAAAGTAATCACGGTTACGTTCCTTTTCATTTTTGTTCTCCTCGTTTGGTGTTTTTATATTGTCCATCATATGACGGACAGCATGACTAAGTGTACATCATATGTTGTACACTGTCAAGTAAGAATGGGAAAGAGGTGTAATTATGGGTTATTATCCTCGCTTGAGGGATTTACGGGAAGATAGGGATTTGTCTATCAGAAAACTTGCGGAGATACTTCATATGCAACGGACAACGTATCATAATTACGAAACAGGAAAAAGGGAACTGCCCTTTGAACTGGCGGTAACTTTGGCTAAATTCTATAATGTATCATTGGATTATATCGGAGGTTTAACCAATGACCCTGCCCAACATTATAAAGATAACCGCACAAATTAAGCCTGTATTCCCCAAAGCGGAAGTACAGGCTTATTATTGTTAGGGCAAGGCCCTGTTCTCCATTGAGGAGTTTTTCACTGATCCGAAAAACGGAACTTTGGAGAATAAATAAACCACCTGCTATGCGGGTGGTTGGAATTATAGAAATAGTGTATGCGGCCGGGAGCAAGTCTTCGGCCGCATGTCGTTTTAATAATGGTATTTCTTTCTTTTGGCAATCAGGAAGGTCATGGTGATAAAGCATGCAAGCAGCTCCGCCACCGTGATCGCCCACCAGATGCCGTCAAGCTGAAAGAATATGGGCAGTATCAGCACTGAGAGCACCTGGAATACCAGCGTCCGGAGGAAGGAGATCGCCGCCGAAATGCCGCCGTTGTTGAGGGCGGTGAAAAATGCCGATGCAAAAATGTTGATGCCCGCAAGTAAGAACGAGAAGGAAAAAAGCCGGAAGGCGTGCTTTGTCATCTCAAATAATTTCGCGTCGTAGCCGACGAAAATGGAGGCCAGAGGTCCGGCAAGAACATTTGCCAGAATCATCATGATAACCCCTGCCGCTCCCATCAGGATAAGGCTTTTGCGAAGAAGGCTTTTTAGCTCGTCATGGTTCTGCGCCCCGTAGTGATAGCTTATCACAGGCGCGGTTCCGATGGTGTATCCGATAAATACGGCGATAAAAATAAACTGAATATACATCAGCGTACCATAGGCGGCAACGCCGTTTTCGCCCTCCAGCCGCAGAAGCTGAAGGTTATAAAGCACGCTTACCAGGGAAGCGGCAATGTTGCTCATAAGCTCCGAGGAGCCGTTTACGCATGCCTTTACGAGAACGCTGCCCTCCATTTTGGTTTTCACAAGTCTCAGAAGGCTGCCGTTGGGACGCAGGAAATAAATCAGGGGGAGTATGCCGCCCACGCATTGGCTGATGCCTGTCGCCAGGGCGGCGCCCGCCACGCCCCACTTGAAAACGGCGATAAACAGGGCGTCCAGCGTCATGTTGGTAATGCCGGCCGCAACGGTGGCTGCAAGTCCCAGCTTCGGCTTCTCCGCGGTGGTGAGAAAGGTCTGGAATACGTTCTGCAGCATAAACGCGGTATTAAAGCCAAGCACGATCCTGCCGTACATGACGCAGTCGTCCACCATTGCCTTGGTTGCGCCCAACAGGCAGGAAATGGGGCGCAGAAGGGCAATGCCGAAGACGGACAGCACAATGCCCAGAATTGTGGTCAGCTTAATCATCATGGTAAAATAGCGGCAGGCGTTTTCAGCGTCGCCCTCCCCCAGCGTCTTTGCGACCCATGCGCTGCCGCCTGTACCTATCATAAAGCCCACGCCGCCCAGAATCATCACAAAGGGATAAATAAGGTTGATGGCGGCAAAGGGAACCTTGCCTACAAAGTTTGACACGAACAAGCCGTCCACCACGCCGTAAATAGAGGTAAAGATCATCATAATTATGGGGGGCAGGCAGAAGCGGAACAGCTTTTTATAGGTAAAGTGATCGGATAATTGTATAATAGTTTTCATTTTTATTCTCCTTCGAGTGCTTTGGCACTCAGGCCGGCGCTGTCAGTCAGCGTCTGCATTTTTGTATTTAACAGGTCGTTGTATTTTTGGTATAGCCGCAGGAAGGTTTCCTTTTCGTCCGCAGCCATACCCGCCAATGCGTCCGTTTCCTTCTCAATGATTCTGTCCACCGTATTTTCTGCAAGCGCCATGCCCTTTGGCGTCAGGCTGACCTGCTTGCTGCGGCGGTCGTTTGTGTTGAACAGACGGATATAGCCGTCGTTTTCCAGCTTTTTCATGGCGGAGTTGACGGTCTGCTTGGGCAGGTACATGGTGGAGCATATCTCGCTTTGGGTCAAAATGTTCCCCTCTTTTTTTATAGAGTCTTCCCTTAAAATATAGAAAATCCAGAAGGCGCAGTCGGGCAGCCCGACTCTTTTTGCCGCGTTGCGGTAGATTTCGTCATTCTCTTTAAAAAGGTTGTTGAGTCTTGAAAGATATTCTTTATCGGTATTCACAGGGCATCCCTCCATAATTGTCCGATATCGGACAAAAGCAATTATAGTCCGATTTCGGATAAAAGTCAAGGGCATTTGGGCAAATTACAGCGAACGGATTGTGGAATGCGGTGATTTAATGCTATAATGCTGACATAGAAAATATCTGACATAGAAAATATGTTGAAGGAGGAAGGGACGGTAAATATGGAAGAAAACAGGAAAGAGCCGAAAAAGAAAAAAAGGAAAACGGGAAGGTACATACTGCTTGTTATTCTTTTTTTGATTCTTGCGGCGATAGCAGCGGCGGCAGTTTATTTTTATTCCCTGTGGAGCAGGGCGAAGGATTTCGAGAGGGACCTGGACCTGGCACATTTTACTTACAAGGTGGATGTGGAGCTGGAGCAGGAGGGGCTGACAAGGGAGCAGCTTGATTTTTTTGAAGTCCTTGCCAGGATAAGCGGTCTGGAAAAAGGGAAGTTTCTGAAGCTGCACATTGAGGGAAGCGTGTGGGAGGATAAGCTGTATGCGCAGGTTTATCCCGCAGGTTCGGCCGAGCCGCTGATGGAGCTTTATCTGAGCAGCGGGGAAGATTATATTAATACTTCGCCTTTTTATGACGCTTTCCGCGATGAGATAGTGAGAAAATACGCTTTTCTGGAAAAGCTGCTTCCGTCCATGTCGGAGGACAGCTATATGACCGTGGAGCAGGCGGAGAGGCTGACGGGGGAGGATTTGAGCGCCGTCAGGAATTTTGAGCCGTTCTTTTCCAAATATAATTTATCGGCAAGGGAGTATTTTTTGATTCTTGCCGCCCTGCCTTTTATAGAGCATGAGGAGGGCACCGTGCTGAGCCTGAAAGAGGTGAAGGAGGCGTCCGGAACCGGGGAGCAAAAAGCGTCGCTGTATTTTGAGGTGGAGGAGCCGGCGCAGGTGGTGGAGCGGAATGTGGAGAAGTACGGAAACATATTGTCGAGGCTCAATATCAACATAGAAGGCTCCAGCTTTAAGGCATTAAAAAGGCTTGCGGTGACTGTGGCTTCGGAGGGTACGCAGGAGATTGTACTGCCTGTGGACCTGATAGACGAGGAGAAGCTGGCAATTGTGGAAAAAATCCGCAGGCTGGTTCAGGACATTGCGAGCCTTCCCTCGGATTCACCGCAGATAATATTGGAGCTGGTGAACAGGCTGCTGGAAGGATACATGGGAGGCCAAAGCTGATACCCTGAAAACACGACATATTTTAAAAGAAAAGGGCAGTTTTTTGTCTTCTTTTCGCAGGCGTGCGGGCTTACAATGAAATAGCAGGGCAACAGGAAGGAACCTGCAGAAAGAAGGTAAGCTTATGGCAGAAAGCAGATTGATCGGAAGATATCCCGTTATCGGCATCCGTCCAACAATCGACGGAAGAAGAGGATATCTGAATGTAAGGGGGTCCCTGGAGGAACAGACCATGAATATGGCGCTGGCCGCCAAGGAGCTGTTTGAGAAAAATTTAAAGTACACAAACGGGGAGCCTGTCAGGGTGGTGGTCTCTCCCACCACCATCGGGCGGGTGGCAGAGGCGGCCCAGTGTGCGGATTACTTTTCCAGAGAGGGCGTGGCGGTCACGCTGACGGTGACGCCCTGCTGGTGTTACGGTGCGGAAACCATGGACATGGACCCCATGACCATCAAGGGCGTGTGGGGCTTTAACGGTACGGAGCGTCCCGGTGCGGTCTATCTTGCATCCGTGCTGGCAACCCACGCCCAGAAGGGACTGCCTGCATTCGGTATTTACGGGCAGGATGTGCAGGAGGCGGATGCAAGGGAGATTCCGGAGGATGTGACGGAGAAGCTTCTCCGCTTCGGGCGTGCGGCGGTGGCAGTGGCTACCATGAGAGGTAAGTCCTATCTGCAGATCGGCTCCATATGTATGGGTATCGGCGGCTCGATTATCGATCCGGCATTTATCGAGGAATATCTGGGAATGCGTGTGGAATCCGTGGATGAGGTGGAGATTATCCGCCGCATGAGCGAGGGGATCTACGACGAGGAGGAATTCCAGAGAGCCTATAAATGGACCAGGGAGAACTGTAAGGAGGGCTTTGACAAGAATCCGCCCGAGGTGCAGAAGACTCCCGAGCAGAAGGAGGAGGACTGGAAGTTTGTGGTCAAGATGATGTGTATTATCAAGGACCTGATGAACGGCAATTCCAGGCTTCCCAAGGGGTGCGAGGAGGAAATGTGCGGCCACAACGCGCTTGCGGCAGGCTTCCAGGGGCAGCGTCAGTGGACGGATTTTTATCCCAACTGCGATTTTGCCGAGGCGCTTCTCAACAGCTCCTTTGACTGGAACGGCGCCAGAGAGCCCTATGTGCTGGCCACGGAAAACGATGTGCTGAACGGTCTGGGCATGATGTTTATGAAGCTTCTGACAAACCGCGCGCAGATCTTTGCGGATGTGCGCACCTACTGGAGCGCGGACGCGGTCAGGAAGGCGGCGGGATACGAGCTGGAGGGCGTGGCGAAGGACTGCGGCGGCTTTATCCACCTGATCAATTCCGGTGCGGCGTGCCTGGATGCCTGCGGCAAGGCGGCGGACGGGGAAGGCAATGCCGTGATGAAGGAATGGTACGATGTGACTGGGGAGGATATGGACGCAATCCTGAAGGCCACCACATGGAATGCGGCGGATTTCGGATATTTCAGAGGCGGCGGCTTCTCCTCCCGGTTTGTGACGGAGGCGCAGATGCCTGTGACCATGATTCGCCTGAACCTTGTAATGGGTCTGGGTCCCATGCTGCAGATTGCGGAGGGCTGGACGGTCAGGCTGCCTGACGAGGTGACGGACGTACTGTGGAAGCGCACGGATTATACATGGCCCTGCACATGGTTCGCGCCCAGATGCAACGGCAAGGAGGGACCTTTCAGGTCCGCTTATGACGTGATGAACAATTGGGGAGCTAACCACGGGGCAATCAGCTACGGGCATATCGGAGCTGACCTGATTACCATGTGCTCCATGCTGAGGATTCCCGTGAGCATGCACAATGTCCCTGAGGAGAAGATTTTCAGGCCCGCTTCCTTTAACGCCTTCGGCATGGATAAGGAAGGGCAGGATTTCAGGGCATGCGCCGCATACGGGCCCATGTACAGGGTATAAAGGAGTCTGAATATATGTTAAAAGGAATTCCCAAAATACTGCCGCCGGAATTATTGAAGGTTCTGTGTGAGATGGGGCACGGAGACCGCCTGGTCATTGCCGACGGCAATTTCCCTTCCGAGAGTATAGGGAGGAACGCAAGAGTGATTCGTATGGACGGACACGGGTGCACAGAGGTGTTAAAGGCGATTCTGCAGCTTTTTCCCCTGGATACCTATGTGGAGAAGCCGGTTCACCTGATGGAGGTGGTGCCCGGGGATCAGGTGGGGACGCCTATTTGGAAGGAGTACGAGGCCTGCATCGCCGCGGAGGACAGCAGAGGCGCCAGTGCCGTAGGGTATTTGGAACGGTTTGCCTTTTATGAGAAGGCCGGGACGGCATATGCGGTGATTGCCACCGGAGAATCGGCGCTGTATGCAAATGTGATGCTGCAGAAGGGCGTAGTGTGAGAAGAATGTCCGATGTTCAGGGCAGCTTCTGCGCGCAGAAGACCTATTGCGGCTCTCTCATATTTTTGCGGTAGTCCCTGGGACTCATTCCGTAATACCTGCGGAAGGCGGTGGAAAAATGCTCCAGTGAGGAGTATCCCAGCGCCTCCGCCACGGAAGAAACAGTTCGCTTTTTATCACCGAGAAGAATGGCAGCGGCCGACATACGGGCTTCTGCCTTTTTTTCCTGGAAGGATTTGTTGTAATAGCTCATAAGGAGCCGCTGGGTCTGGCGGGGGCTTAGGGAAAGCCGTCTTGCCAGCTCCTTCAGAGAGAGATTCTGGTATTCAAACAAAAAGTATTTTTCTATAACGATGGATTTATGGGCGGCGGAGCCGGCGCCGGGGGATTCCTGCACGGCGGCCTGAAGCTGCGCGCCCGCCTCTCCGCGATAATTCCGGACCATGTATATCACAAGCTGGGACAAGAGCAGCGTTACCTGATTCTGCCAGCCGATGCCGCGGCGCTCAAGCTCCGAAAAGAGCAGCTGCATCAGGGTATAAATCCCCTGTGTGTCCTGCCCGAGCCAAAAGGGGGTGGAGCAGAAAGCGTTAAGCAGCGGGGACAGGGCTTTGCCCTTTGGCCGTTTGAGCTGCAAATAAATACAGTATTCCTGCATGGGAGCGCCCGCAAGGGAGGACTGGGCATGCTCCACATGGGGCCCTGTGACATAAAGGGTATTGGGCATAATATCATAGCAGCGTCCGTTTGCAAGCAGCCTGCCCTGGCCGCCGCCGATATAATGAATCTCGTAGCAGCCGCTGCCGTGGCTGTGGGAGGGAATCGCCGTTGTCAGCTCCTCAAACACGATATTGGTGGGCTGAATACAGATTCCGTCTATGGTAAAATGTGTGTCAATATCACTGTAGGCTGTTTTCATTATAATTTTGCACCGCTTTCCGTATGTTTCAGGCATAATCATTATATATTAGTCCTGTGCGGGGGAAAAGGGGGTTTTGTAAAAAAGCTGCTTGACAAACCTGTGAAAGCAAAGTATGATATCCGACAGATGCAAATGAATTGCATTTGCATTTAGAACAGGAGTGGATTTTATGCTGGATGCGATTTTGGACGCTTTGCTGGATTCGGTGAAGCTGGTCCCCTTTTTGTTTATGACCTATGTAATAATGGAATATCTGGAGCATAAGACCGGTGACGGTACCCGGAGGCTGATCAAAAAAGCGGGGAGCTTCGGACCGGTAATAGGAGGCTTGCTGGGCATTGCGCCTCAGTGCGGCTTTTCTGCGGCGGCATCCAACCTTTATGCCGGGAGAATGATCACGCTGGGCACCCTGCTGGCAATTTATCTGTCCACCTCAGACGAAATGCTTCCTATCCTGATCTCCGAGCATGCGCCGCTGGAGGTGATTCTGAAGATTCTTCTGGCAAAGGCCGTTATCGGCTGTCTGGCGGGTGCGGCAGTTGATTTCCTGCTGCGAAGGAGGAAACAGGAGGAGCATAACCATATCCACGAGATCTGCGAGCACGAGCATTGTCACTGCGAACGGGGAATTTTCTGGTCCGCGCTGACACATACGGCAAAAATCACGCTTTTTGTCTTTTTTATCGGCATTGGTTTAAATATAATATTGTATTTTGTGGGCGACGGAGCGCTGTCTAATCTGATTCTAAATCACAGGATACTGGGCCCCATGCTGGCGGGCCTGGTGGGGCTGATTCCCAACTGTGCGGGCTCTGTGGTGATCACACAGCTTTATCTTCAGGGAGCGCTGGAGTTCGGAGGCGCTATGGCGGGACTTTTGACCGGAAGCGGCGTAGGGCTTCTGGTGCTTTTTCGGGTGAATCCCGATAGAAAAGAGAGCTTAAGGATTCTTGGGCTTTTGTACGGGATAGGCGTTTTTGCCGGTATTTTGGCAGGGCTGGCGCCGTAGGCGCGGCGTTTTATTGACTGCCCTGCCTGTGCCGGGCTTTTGAGATTCTGCAGTTTGGAATTAAGGGAGTTTTATTATGAAACAAAAGCAGAAAGCAGACCAGCAAAACAGCGCTGCCGCAGACGGCGGCGCGGCAATGGAATATCCAAGGGTCCCGGGGCTGAAGTGGACGAGACAGCGAAAGAGCGTCTACAGGGTCCTTTGGGAGGCATCGGAGCCCCTGAATGCCATTCAGATATATAATCTGGCGGAGAGAGACGCCCGGGCGGAAGAATATGCAGTATCCACTGTTTATCGGATTCTTGCGGTGTTTGAGGAGAAGGGGCTGGTGGAAAAAAACGTCTGGATGGGGGACGGCACTGTGGCATATGCCTTGAACAGAGGCTTGCATACTCATTATGCGGTCTGTCTGGAATGCCACAGAAGGATTCCTCTGCAGGGCTGCCCTTTTGCCCATGTGCACATGGACTCCGCTGCGGAGGGCTTTACCGTTACCGGTCACAAGCTGGAATTATATGGGTACTGCAGGGAATGCCGGAACGGGCAGCCGTAGATTGCAGGCTGCTGAGAGGGCTTTGCTTCAGCCCTTTTACAGGAAATAAGCGCGGTCTGCCCTGTATTTGGCATATTCAGTCACAAAACTTTAATAAATCTAAAATTTTTTTAAAAATACTCTTGCTTTTTTTTTCAAAGTATACTATAATATCCCTTGTCATTCGGAAAGAGTGACAGGCACCACAAGAAAAGCTGCACCGCTAGCTCAGCTGGTAGAGCACCTGACTCTTAATCAGGGTGTCCAGGGTTCGAGCCCCTGGCGGTGCATTGAAGGACTGACTTTTGGGACACAGGAGCCCGGGGGTTGGTTCTTTTTTTGTGCGTTTTTGGAGATGAAGTGAGTAAAGAGTCTATTTCTCAGTGGGTTAAAGGTTTGGCGCAGTATTGGTCGTGTGAAGGTCTCAGGAACACATAATGTTTCAAGTTGTAAAAGGATAATATACCCTAAAATATGTTATCTTTTTCTGCTGTATCTTTCTGCATTGTCTCCAGAGCCTGCCTTTTTGATAGGTCACACAGTCTTGAAATATCCTTTATTATTTGGAGAATCAACAGTTTTTCTTCCTCGCTTTTGTCACTAATCTGAGTAATAATCTGCATAGATATAGCGTCCTCTGACTTTTCAGGAACAGGGGACGAGGAAAAAAAGTTGCTTAGACTAATATTTAATTGATTACATATCTGCTCAATTACTTTCACAGTTGGGTTTTTTAGGTTCCTCTCCAGCAAGCCAAGATAGGTCGTGGTAATATTTGCCCGTAATGCAAGCTTTTCCTGGCTTAATCCGCTATTTACCCTTAATTCGTGAATTCGTTCACCTATATTAAAATTAGTTTTCATTTCCATAATTATAGTTTAGATTATTGACAATTTTTATTCAAACTGTTATAGTTATTTGTGAAAAAAGTAACTATAGTTACCATGAAAAAACAAATACCTACCTGTTAAATGCCAATTCTATTAAAGTCTGAAAAATAATCAAATAAATTCTAGTAAGCAGAAAAAAAGCGTCTTATTGACATAAACGGAAAATGAATTTATCAACAGTCATCTTATACAAAAAATTGACAGGCTAGTATTAAGCTCTTGGAGAGGAGCTAAAAACACTACTACTATTAATTATACGAGGGAAAAGCAATGAAGTGTACAAAGTGTGGATCTGAAGTAAAAGCCGGTGCTTTTTGTTCAAGCTGTGGAAATAAGTTATTCCAAAACCAATTCATAGCTTCAGGAACAAAGTTACAAAGTAATGATTTCACAAAGTTTGATTATAGCAAAAAAAATGTAATAGCACAGTGTATGTTTGCGGTAATTTATGGAATATACCTTATAGCTGCCATTATATGTTATTCTTTTGCAAAATTTAATGTTCATATCCGGGTCTCTAGATGGCAGTATATTGCTTTTGATGATGACTTTATGGGGGCATTTTTTTTTGTAGCTGTAATGATGGTAATTTGTATAGCTGTATCTGTTATCAGATGTGTGGTATTTCGTAAGGTATGTTTGTGTGTTTATAGCCATAAGGTTACTGGGGTTTCGGCAAAAAATTTGTATTTTGCGACAGAAAGCTTTGAGATACAGTATTCTGAAATAATTCATGTAAAGCAAAAGGGAAATTTAATTACAATTGAAACAGGGACTAAAGTTTATAAATGCGCAGTCCAGGATGCACAGAAAGCATACGAAATGATTTTAACTGCAAAAAATTCATGATGTAAAAGAGTTAATTATTTACTAAACTTTTTATGAAGGGTGGACGGGATATTTCATATACCAATTTGATCTCGGGGTGGGAAAGAGCTATGGATTATTTTAATAGAGACTATGAGGGGGGCGGCAATAAATGTTTGGAAAAAAGGTTAAGTATGCAATGTGTTTTTTCGCTATAAGTATAGGGCTTTTTTGTGCGTGTTGTTTCCAAGAGGAACATATCCAACTGACGGAAGATCAGAAAGCAAGCTTAGAAATTATCTGTCAAAATGTAGATAAATGGGGTATTGAGTACCAGGGCAGCGGACATAGCTGGCCTGTGAACCGAGTATATATATCTGAACTTGATAATGGTATTACCCTGATGACAGTTGGCTATCTTGACCCAAAAGGGTGGTCAGGCATGAACTTTTTTTGGGGGGTTCGCACTTATGCCATTACTGATAAAATATACTCTTACAAGACGGACCTGTCGCTTGAATGGAGCGCATTTGGCGTTGGTATTGATTTGAATAGCATGAGTGATGATGAGGTTCAAGCAGTAATTGAACAATCTTATCTAAAGTATTGCGAAGAAAACAAACAGTAATTTCTTGTGGATGTATGGTCTGAGCTGTTACGATAAATTATCCATGATAGAAAAAATATGTCTTAATAGGCTTGCGTCTGCTTTGGGTAAATAGTAGAATAAGTGTATCACTGCAAAAAAAGCATGTCAGAACAGGGACATGCAATCTGTCCCTGATTGGCATGATTGGATTTTTACGGGGCAGACCCGGCGGAAAGGTATGGTTATAAAGGTGAAGACAGCGGCAGAATTACAGACATTACTCAGGCAGATAGACCATAAGAGCTATCCGGCTTACAAGGATACCAGGGGGAAATATCAGTTTCAGCAGTATGTGCTATCCATAGATCATGTGCAGGGGGACCCCTTTGCGGCGCCCTCCAAGGTCAGCATCCTGGTGCCGGGAAAGGCAGCAGGCTTTGACAGGGGCTGCTATGAGCAGGTACACCGCAGAATTGCGTTTCAGGATTATCTGCTGCGCCGCATGAGCGTGAAGATAAAGGACTATTCCTTTAAGGCAAAGGGCTCCGGCAAAAGCGGGCTGCTTGGCATCAGCCATCCGGGGCAGGAGATTCTGGAGCGGAGCGCCTGCGCCGTCAATCCTCAAAACGGCGATGTGACTGTTCGTATGGAAATCGGTTTTCCTGCAAACGGAAGAACCATTAATTCCGGGGAGCTGGTAAAAATCCTGTTTGATTTCCTGCCGATCTGTGTGCGGCAGACCCTGTTTTCGTCCTCCTGCTCCAGGGAGAGTGTGGAAAAGTGTCTGTTTCTTGCGGACGACCAGCTTTATATCCGGGAGGAATTAAAGAAGCGGGGGCTGGTGAGCTTTGTGGCCAACGGGGCGGTTCTGCCCCGCAAATCAGGGGTTTCCTCGCTGCCAATGAAGGACGGGAAGGCGTTTACGTCGCCTGCGTCCATGGAAGTGACCCTGGAGCTGCCGCATCATGGAAGGCTGTCCGGTATGGGGATTGAGAAAGGCGTTACCCTGATTGTTGGCGGCGGCTACCACGGAAAGTCCACTCTTTTGGAGGCGTTGGAGCTTGGCGTGTACAATCATATTGCAGGGGACGGCAGGGAGTTTGTGATTACCGACGAAACCGCGGTGAAGCTGCGCGCGGAGGACGGAAGGAGCATTCAGAAGACGGATATCTCCATGTTTATCAGGAACCTTCCCAACGGCAGGGACACCAATGCCTTTTATACGGAGGATGCCAGCGGGAGCACCTCTCAGGCTGCAAACACAGTGGAGGCCATGGAGGCGGGGGCCCAGGTATTCTTAATCGACGAGGATACCAGCGCCACCAACTTTATGATTCGGGACGAGCTGATGCAGAGGGTTGTCAGCCGGGATGTGGAGCCTATTATCCCTTTTATCGACCGGGTGCGGGAGCTGTATGAGGATTATGGAATTTCCACCATTCTGGTGGCGGGCAGCTGCGGCTCTTATTTCCACAAGGCGGATCATATTATCCAGATGAACAGGTATCAGCCTGTGGAGATCACTGAGCTGGCTAAAAAGGAGGCGGAGGGCTATCCGTATACCACGGGAAAGCTGGACAAATCTGCGGAGCCGAACTTTAAAAGAATTGTCAAAAGGGACGCCGCATTCGCCAGGGATGACCGTATTAAGCTGCGCACGGATGGTCTTGACGGTTTTTCCGTTAACCGTGAGGAGGTTGACATGCGGTATGTGGAGCAGCTTGCGGACCCGGAGCAGCTGACGTCACTGTCATATATGATTAAATACATGAAGCTGCAGGTTTTCGACGGGAAGAAGACTCTCAGGGATGCTGTGGAAGGTTTGTATACAAGAATCGGAGATAAAGGCTTCGGCGCTTTCTTCGGCTCCGGCAGCGGTGCTGGGGGGAGCGCTGGCCGCGGCGGCGATATGGGCGGGGACGGCGGAGCCCTTCCCGGCAATCTCGCCATGCCCAGGCGTCAGGAGCTTTATGCGGCGCTGAACCGCTGCAGGGAGCTGATTAAGATAGAGGAATGACGGCTCCGGCATAGGCCAAGCCTGAAAAAAGAAGGGGCTGCTTGCAACAGCCCCTTCATATATACTTGAATTATTCGGAAGCTGTCAGATTATAAAATTAACCGTTCCGTATATCAAATGGCAGATTGTAAAAACGGTAATCAGGGCAGCTGCTATTCCGTTCCTTCTGTCAATGGCAAAAAACAAAAAGGCCAGGCAGGGGGGAAGGGTCAAGGCCAAAATGACAATCGTATTTACCGTGCCGGTATAGTAGACAATCCAGCCTGCATAATACAGCAGGCAGCAGGCGGCAGACGTGATAATCAAAGGGCTTAGGCATATTTTTTTGCTTTCCTTGTTCCTTAAAATACACAGAGCGGCAATCATCAGTACCTGACATACGGAAGCCAGCATATCGATCGCTTCCGTAATTGAACCTGATCTTAATATATCGTTTGGCGCAGGGACCGCTGACCATATAAAATTAGGTATCATGACAATTATAAATAATAACAGGCCCCAAACATCGAAGCCGAACGTGTATTTCTTGAGCTTCAAAATCATATCCCTCATTTTCTCTATTTTTTTACCTTTTTTATCAGGCCCTCTCGGACAGGAAGAATCTGCTGACTTAAGATGGGGCAAATTTCGCTTAATCAACTGGAAGCGGTTGGTGTGTTTTCTTTGTCTAAATACACAAAGATTTTATATGCTCCGACAAAATTATCGCACTTGGCGACCAGAGTATATGTATCGGATTGCTCCAATGTTAAATAGGTCACCAATTCTTTTGCATGATCCAGGGTATATACGACATTACCATCTGAATCATACAGGGTCATGTCCAAATTTCCGCTGATAACATCCGATTCAAACACAAACTTTATCCTGTTGCCTGCTTCTCCTGCGAAAGAGATGTCTGAAGTTGTTGTGACCTGCTCTGAATACTCGCTGCTCATATTGCCTAATACTGCAGGCTGGCTCAGCAGATAAACGCTGATGATTCCCAATGTTACAACGAGGACTGAACTGATCAGGATGATATATTTCTTCTTCATTACCATGTATCCCTTCAAGTTAGAATTTGTCAAACTGACGTGAGCAAAGTATATCATTAACCCGGACAATTATCAATCCTCATTTACAGGCCATGATAGTAACCCATGATAGTAGCAGCAAGCAATGTGACGGTATATACCCAGAGCCGCTTGTTGGCGGTAGACGGCTCCCAAGCCCCCGGTACATCGACGCAGCTCCGTCCGATGTAAAAGTCTACAAGCGTCCAGGTTATCCCCAGATACTCCCGCTTCGGTCCCCCCTACAGGCAGCTAAGCCTTGGGCACATGCTGGCAGCAGGGGTCCGGGTAAATGATTGTGGTTGTAATTGCGTCCGATCGAGGGTATAATAGCGGCATGGATACGGGCAGGTTTGGACTTGAGCGACAGATTATGGCTTGATGCGGTGGGAGAAGACACAGGTTATGGGTATGACAATATATTTATTCAGGCATGGAGAGACGGACTGGAATAAGGCGAAAAGACTGCAGGGTCAGAGCGATATTCCCCTGAATGCATTTGGCAGAGAGCTGGCGTTGAAGACTGCGGAGGCGCTGAAGGGAGTACGGTTTGACGCGGCTTTCAGCTCGCCTCTGTGCCGGGCGTCGGAAACGGCGAGGATCATTCTGGCAGGCAGTAAAACGCCGCTGACTTTGGATGCCCGGCTGAAGGAAATCAATTTCGGAGAGTGGGAGGGACAGGAATTTGCCGCCGCAAAAAAGGACAAGGCGCATCCCTTGTATGATTTCTTCTGCAGGCCGGAGCAATACATACCGCCCGCAGGCGCGGAAACCTTTCGAGAGGCCATGGCGAGAGGAAGGGAGTTCCTGGAGGAACAGATTATGCCTTTGGAAGAAAAAAGTGCGAATGTGTTGATTGTAGCCCACGGCGCCTTTAACCGGGCGCTTGTGAATCCGGTTGCGGGAATTCCGCTGGAGGACTTCTGGCATATCGGGCTGGCAAACTGTGCGGCGACGATTCTTGCCCTGAAAAACGGAGCGTTTACGGTACTGGAGGAGAGCAGGGTATACTATGGCGAGCCGGTCAATGTGAGGCCGTGAAATGCGGCAGGGGCTGTCCCTGCCGGAGCAGCCCCTGTCAAGGGTCACTTTGTTTTTTCTTTTTGAAAATGACGTTCTTGAGCTCCTGTATTAAATTTATATCGTGATTTCTTTTGAACCAATAAATTAAATATATCGTGAAAAATATCAGCGTAAGCAACAGGAACCAAATCACAGCCTCTCTGACAATGATCAGCCGCATTGCATGCAGACGTGCGTTGATAATTTCGACGGGTTCTTCGGGATATTCGCCCATTTTGAGGCTTTTATATTTATATATCGCAGATTGCCCGGTAAAAGCTATTGCAGGTATACATGCGCGGATAAAACAGTCAATGACTGTCTTACGGTATTTTGAGGCTTCTTTTTTGTGTCTAAATTTTTGCTTCATGGGTAATCCTCCTTTCGGAAAGTTTGCTTCCCGCGGGCAATGAGGAAAATAGCTTCCATTTTAGTAGGGCCGGTCTGCATAAATCAAGGGTCATTTTTCTTTTTGGAAATAATATTTTTGAGCTCTTTTATTAAATTTATATCGTGATTTCTTTTGAACCAATAAAGCAATTCTATTATAAAAAACAGCAGTGTCAGAAGCAAGAACCTGATAATTGCTTGTCTGATAACAAACGGTCTCATTTCCTGCAGCCGTGCACTGATGATTTCGGCAGGTTCTTCAGGATATTCTCCTATTTCAAGGCTTTTAATTTTGTTAAGGGCAGGGAACCAGGCGAAAATAAGCGGTATTTGCTGTGCCAGAAGCATTGCCCTGCCGATGGTTTTTCGATACTGTTGCAATATCTTTTTTACTATAATCCAATTTTGTTTCATCCACATCCCTCCTTAATTACTGTTTGAATCTTCCCAATACTATAATGAGTGAGCGGTTAAATACATTTAGAAAGACAGACGGTATTTCAAAAATATATCATCCCTTCCTGGGGATTATTTATTACCGGTTCCTTTGCCATTGCTGTATTAAAATTGTTTAATAATATTATAAATGCCAAAATAATACCAATTATCTTCCTTACTTTCATTGCTTTTCCCCGTTCTTAATTTAAATTAATAGGGCTGATTACATGTTGCAAAGTATTTTTCTGTTAATTTGTTTGAATACGCACCATTTTCTGTTTTATTACAATATTATTGTATCATAATAGAACATATAAATCAATGGAAATATTGTAATAATTTTGGAAGTCCTGGTCACAGCATTCTCAGTACATACTGTATTTTGTAAGGCAAACAGGAAACACTTTTAAAACCCAAATTGGTTTGCGATGTTCAATCACCCGATTTCCAAATAATTATATCTCTACGGACTTTGGGGAGGATGTGTTGGAGACAGCTGTGATCGTGGGAGGGAATGCAGGCGGAAAATCCAATTTTGTCAGAAGCCTGTCGTATCAGCAGGATTTTTTCAAAGAGGCAGACAAGGCAAAATCCTATAAAAACATGATTCATACAAAAATTATGTTGGTTTTTGTCCAAAGGAGAGCAATTCTTTACAGCAGGACGATAAAGACCGTTAAGGTTTTTGGCGAAGGAAATACGGAATACAATTATATAACTTACACTGCCACGCTCTCCCAAAACAGACTTTATATAATCTTAAGTAATTTTTTAAATAAAGGTCGGGATTTTGTGCCGAAGGCATGTTATGATATTCATATTCGGGGAAAAGGGAGCAGGAAGTCATAAGGACAAGCAGGAAGTATATGAATGGAGGTGGAAAAACCAGGTGATCGAGATTGATAATATGTCCCGTAAAACGGTATTGAGGGAGCAGTATAAAAACACGGATAATCTAAAGCTGCGAAAGAGCCTGCATGAAAAATACAGCGTAAATAAGGTGGGCTTTCAAAGGTGGATGTTTGAGCAATATCCCTTTGGACCCAGGATGAAGGTTCTGGAATTGGGAAGCGGCAGAGGCGAGCTTTGGAATTACTATTTTGAAAGCGATATGCTTCAGAGCTATGAAATGGATATCACTCTGTCGGATTTTTCGGAGGGAATGGTAGAATATCTGCTGCAAAATTATTCGGAAAAGAGGATATCTGTAAAAAAGATCGATATAATAAATATACCGTTTGAAAAAGAAGCTTTCGATCTTATTATAGCAAATTCCATGCTGTATCATGTGAAGGATATCGATTCGGCGCTTTCCGAGGTAAAAAGAGTCTTGAAAAAGGACGGTCTGTTTTATTGCTCCACATTCGGAATAAACGGAATGACGCAGTATCTTTATCATGCGCTGGATGAGCTGGGAATACCGTATAATCATGAATCGAACATATCCTTTACTTTACAGAACGGGATGCAGCTGCTCCAAAGGCAGTTTGGCAGAGTGGAGCGACGTGATTACGAGGATGCGCTGGAGATCGATAAGGTTGAGGATTATCTGGAGTATATTTATTCCATGGCATCGATGCAGGGGCTTGACCGGAAATATTATGAAATCTTACTGGACTATTTTAATTCCAGAAAAGTAAACGGATATCTGCATGTGCCCAAAGAATACGGAATGTTTGCTGCCGGTAAGGAGTAATGCATGGCGGCATGAAATTATAATAAATTTCAATAGAATTATACATATGGGTATGCTATAATGTTGACACAGAGAATTGGGTGTCAAGTTCATATTCTATGCATACTTAAGTCGGACGGATATGCGTGATTATGGACGCGTTAAGCCATTTGAGCCGGGAAGGGGTGAGTGCTGTGGGATTTTTAAAGTCTGACATTACAAGAGACAGCTGTACGCTGACGGAAAAATATTCCGAAAGCGGCTATGACAGGTGGTGGCATTCCTTTACGGGGAAAAGCAGAGAGACGGGCAGGGAAAGGTCTTTTTTTATAGAGTTTTATCTGTGCAAAAGTCCTGCTTCCTCATATCTTATGGTGAGGGCAGGCGCTTGGGGAGAGGGAGCGTCGCAGCTATGCCGCTTTTTTCCTTGGAGGGATGTTGCGGTAAACCGGAAGGCGCCATTTGCCCTTGCGGCGGAGGACTGTTATCTGTCTGAGACGGCGGCTAAGGGAAGGATTCTTGTGACAGAGGAGACTGCGGCGGCGCATCCGGAGTATATGTGTCAGGCGGGCAAAATGTCGTGGAAACTGAAGATTCGGAAAAAGCTTCCCTTTAATACCGGCTATGGAGCAGGAAAATTGCTGCGCGCCCTGCACGCCTTGGAAATGTACTGGCACGCGGAGGGCTTGGAGACGGAATACAGCGGCATTGTGCGCTGGAATGGGGAGGAGTACGATGTTATCCCCGAAAAGAGCTGCGGCTATGCCGACAAAAAATGGGGTTCGGCTTTCGTATCTCCGTGGGTGCAGATGTCCTCCGGCCATCTTACCGGCAGGTTTACGGGTCATCCTCTGAAAAACAGCGTTTTCGCTATAGGCGGAGGCAGGCCAAAAATATTTGGAATTCCTATGAACCAAAGGCTTTCAGGAGCCTTCTGCCATGAGGGTCAGGAATACGAATTTAATTTTTTTAAGCTCTGGGATCTGGTCAGGACCAGGTTTGACTGCAGAGAGACTAAGGATGAGATTATCTGGCGTGTGCGTCAGGAAAGCCGCACCGCTTTGATGCACGCGGAAATCCGCTGCAGGAAGAAGGAAATGCTTTTATTGAATTACCGGGCGCCGGACGGAAGCAAAAGGCGTTACGGGATTTGGAGCGGCGGCACCGGAACCGGGCGAATCCGCCTGTACAAAAAGGAGGGCATATACCGGACGCTGGTGGATGACGTATATGTGAAAAACGCCCGCTGCGAGTATGGAGAGTACTGCGATGACTGAAATTTTTGATACTCACGCCCATTATGACGACGAAGCGTTCGACGGGGACAGGGAGGGGCTTTTGGAAAGCCTTCCCCGAAACGGTGTCGCAAGGGTAGTGAATGTTGGGGCGAGCCTTGCGTCCTGCAGGCGGACCCTGGAGCTGACTGAGCGCTTTGATTTTATTTACGGAGCCATCGGGATACACCCTAACGAGACGGCGGAGCTTACGGAGGAGAATTTTGCCGGGCTGGAGCGGATGTGCCGGGCGGACAAGTGCGTTGCTGTAGGAGAGATCGGTCTGGATTATTATTGGGATGAGCCGGAAAGGAAGGTTCAGAAAGAATGGTTTGCAAGACAGCTGAATCTTGCCAGGGAGCTTGAGCTTCCTGTGGTCATTCATTCCAGGGACGCGGCTAAGGATACAATAGATTTAATGACGGCGGAAAGGGCGGCAGAAACGGGGGGCGTCGTCCACTGTTTTTCTTATACGAAGGAGACGGCCAGAACATTTCTGGACATGGGGTTTTTTATCGGAATCGGCGGAGTGCTGACCTTTAACAATGCGAAGAAGCTCAAGGAGGCGGTACAATATATTCCCATGGACAGAATCGTACTTGAAACGGACTGTCCCTACCTTGCGCCGGTTCCAAACAGAGGCAGTAGAAACAGCTCCCTGAATATTCCCTATGTGGTCACCGCGATGGCACAGCTGAAGGGAATCGGCGAGGAGGAAGTCCGCGCCGCAGCATGGGAGAATGCTCATAGACTGTATAGAATGAAAATTTGCTCCAATGCAGGGCAAATGGTATTGACATAAATAAGTACGCTTTTTATACAAATAAGTGCTGCCGCCCAGCGGCAAAATGTTGGTTAGTGAAAAACAATAGGGTAATATTGCAGAAAACGGCTTTGGGTCTGCGCGCTGTCTGTCACAAGGTCGTATACGGGCTCTGCATGGGCAAAGCCGGGTAACGAAGGCAGCGCAGAAAGGAAGAATAACATGAGAAGAAAAATGGTTGGATTGTTGGCGGCAGCGCTGATACTTTCTGTCAGCGTGATGAGTGTGTCTGCGCATGGACACAAGCACAAGGGCGGCTATCACAGGGCGGCCGTGTGCAGCAGCTATGTGGATGCGGACGGAAACGGGGTATGTGACAGCTGCGGTTCGTTAAAGGCGAATTGCTATGGATATGCCGGCTGTACCCGTTATGTGGATGCGGACGGAAACGGGCTCTGCGACAACTGCGGTTCGTTAAAGCCCAAATGCCACGGATACACAGACCATACCCGCTACGTGGATGCGGACGGAGACGGAGTGTGCGACGCCTGCGGTTTATTGCGGGCAAACTGCCACAGATATACGAGCTGCAGCGGCTATGTGGATGCGGACGGAAACGGAATCTGTGATACCTGCGGCTCATTGCAGGCAAACTGCCACGGAAACGCAGACCGCACCCGCTACGTGGATGCGGACGGAGACGGGCTCTGCGATACCTGCGGCTTATCACATGCAAACTGTTATGGGTATGCGGAGTGCAGCAGTTATGCGGATGCGGACGGAAACGGAATCTGCGACAACTGTGGTTCCTTACAGGCAAATTGTCATGGGTATGCAGTCTGCGGAGGCTATGTGGATGCGGACGGAAACGGAATCTGCGACAACTGCGGCTCGCTGCAGGCGGGCTGTCATGGGTATGCACAGTACGGCAGCGGTACGGGCAGCCGCCCTGCTATGGGATATGGAGCAGGCTGCGGCAGCGGACGCGGGAGAGGCTGCCATAGCCATTATTGACTCAATATATGCCTTGTGGTACAATGTTGACACAGAAGGACATTGTGTCAACTACTGATTCCATGTGCGCTGAAGCGCATGAATTATGGTATAATATTGACACAAAAAGTCATTGTGTCAACTTTTGATTCCGTGTGCGCTGAAGCGCACGGTATTATGGTAAATGCAGCTAAGAATCCAGCCGCTGGGCGTCTGCCGCACGGGAAGCACATGATATAATGATAAAAAAGTTATAGGCATTTAATGAGTATACACAAGACTTCGGATGGGAAAAGGCACTGTGTTTCTCCCGTCCGGAGTTCCTCCTTATTTCAACATGTTGATTGGTTTACTGCAGAGAGGTGATAACGATGGCGATTATTGATGTTGTTCGGTTTGATGGATTAAAAAGCCGTGATTGGCTGATATATAAGTATTATTCGGATAATTTGGTTACGGGTTCGCAGCTGATCGTACAGGAAGGGCAGGCGGCTATCTTTGTAAAGGGCGGCATGATCTGCGATGTGTTTTCTCCCGGTACATATGATTTGGATACAGAAAACCTTCCGCTGCTTAATTCGATTGTCAATCTTCCTTTCGGAGGAAGGACGCCTTTCAGCGCGGAGATTTATTTTGTAAACACTACCACAAAGCTGGATCTGTATTGGGGAACGTCGGACCCCATTCAACTGATAGATCCTAAATATTATGTAAAGCTGCGCATCCGCGCATACGGTCAGATGGGCTTAAAGCTTGTGGATTATACTGCATTTTTCAAGGAGCTCATTGGGGGAATGCAGCAGGCTGACCTTGTTAAGTTTGACAAGATTAAGGAATTTTATAGAGGCGTTTTGGTCATTAAGGTGAAATCCATTATTGCCGAAACGATTCTTACGGAGAAGATATCGGCTTTGGAAATCGTGTCAAAGCTGGATGATTTATCGGAGAAGGTGAAAGCGCAGATATGCCCGGAATTTGAAAAATACGGTTTTGCCATAACGAATTTTTATATTCAGTCCATCAATTTCCCCGAAGAAGATTTTGCGAAGATAAACGAGATATTGGAGGACAAAGCGGCATTTGAGATTATGGGAGACGGGCGTTATGCGACAAAGCGCTCCTTTGATGTATATGAGGGAGCGGCAACAAATGCAAACGGCGCCGCGGGAGTGTTTGCCGCCGGCGGCCTGGGCATGGGAGCAGCGGTCAATATGGGGCAGGCGATGAGAGACGTCGGCAGAAAGCGCAGCTGCCAATGCCGTCAAGGAGTGTCCGTCCTGCCGCAAGCAAATTGCGGCGTCATCAAAATTCTGCCCTGAGTGCGGGTACAATTGTGCTCCGCCCGTATGTACATGCGGGCAGAAGCTTCAGCCGGGAACGAAATTCTGTCCTGAGTGCGGAAGAAGGGTAAGCAACGAATAACGGGAGAGCAGAGACGGAACTTAAAAATCAGTCTCGAAGCGTAGGAGCCCCGGAAGGAATTTTCAGCTGAGAAATATGCAGATGAAAATTGCTTCCCTGTAGGGGGCGAGGGAGAGCAGAGACGGAACTTAAAATGGAGGAATTGAGATATGAGTCAAAATGTTTGTCCGCAGTGCGGAGCGCCTATTGATCCTGGCGCGGCAGAGTGTAAATTTTGTGGAGAAAAGCTTGCGCAGCAGCAGGTTCGCCAGCAATATAATCAGCAACCTCAGCCGCAGATGAATCAGCAGTATAATAGGCAGCCTCAGCCGCAGGTAAATCAGCAATATAACCAGCAGGGACCTGTTCAGCCTCAGACGGTCTATGTCCAGCAGCCGGTACCACAAACCGTATATGCCACGGCAATTAATCCGGCATGGCCTGTCAAGAGTAAGATTGCGGCAGGGCTGCTGGCAATTCTGCTTGGCGGCTTCGGCATACATAAGTTTTACTTGGGTAAGGTCGGAATGGGTATTTTGTATCTGGTCTTTTGCTGGACATATATTCCTGCCCTTGTGGGTTTTGTGGAAGGAATCATATATCTTTGCTCAAACGATGAGAATTTCCAGCTGAAGCATCACGTCAGGATCGGGTAGCCGAAATGCTTAAATTTGTTAAAAGACTGTATTGGCTGGTGATGTCCGGTATTTTTCTGCTTATTTTATACAGGGAGCATCAGATCAATAGGCTGCGAAGCTATGAAAGCTACGAAAATTATAAAAACTCTTAAGTGTGGTGAGAGTATTGTATGTGATAAATGGGACTGATTAAGGGGGCTTGCAACAGTCCCCTTTGTCATATCCGAATATGAAGCATGGGAATCAATATTTCTCCCTTTTCAGAAATCCTGTATGGAGAACAGTTGGATTTTTGGTATGAAATAGAGTTTTTCGTAGAAAAATTTTGGATGTAGCCATGAGCAAAGCGCATCAAAGGAGGTCACAATGAGAAAATTGATAAACGGTAAAAGCCTTGATTTGGGAGTATGCTATTATCCTGAGCATTGGGATAGCAGCCTCTGGGCGGAGGACCTGGACAGGATGCTGGCGGCAGGGCTTCGCACCGTACGCGTTGGGGAGTTTGCCTGGAGTCTGATTGAGCCAAGGGAGGGGGAATTTACATTTGATTTCTTTGACGGGTTTCTGAATCTTGCCCTGGAGAAGGGGATGCAGGTTATTTTCTGTACCCCGACGGCAACTCCGCCTGCCTGGCTGACGGAAAAATACCCCGAGGTGTTGAACGCCGATATGGAGGGCAATTTGATCCGCCACGGCTCCCGCCGTCATTATAATTACAATTCTCCCGTATATCAAAGGCTCTGCCGCAATATTGTGGAGAAGTCCGCCTCCCATTATGGGAAGCATCCGGCGATAGTGGGCTGGCAGCTGGATAACGAGTTTAACTGTGAGAGGGACACCTTTTACTCCGAGAGCGATACAGAAGCTTTCCGGGAATTTCTACAGGAGAAATACGGAACGCTGGAGGAGCTGAACCGGGCGTGGGGCACGGTGTTCTGGAACCAGACCTACACGGAGTGGAGGGAAGTCTTTGTACCCAGAAAGACCAACACAAATTCCAACAACCCACATCAGATGCTGGATTATTACAGGTTTATTTCGGACAGCGTCTGCCGTTTTGCGAAAATGCAGGCGGATATAATCCGCAGGTTTGCCAAGGAGGGGGACTTCATTACCCATAATGGCATGTTTGCCAACATAGATTACCAGCGGCTTGAGAGGGAGAGCCTGGACGTGCTGATGTATGATTCCTACCCGGATTTTGGCTATGAGCTGGATACCTACCGCGCCGAAGATATTCTGAAGGATAGAAAGTGGAGCCGGAATCTGTCCGAGGTCCGGGCAGTATCGCCCAATTTTGGCATAATGGAGCAGCAGAGCGGGGCAAACGGCTGGAATACCCGCATGGAGGCGCCCACGCCGCGACCGGGGCAGATAACGCTCTGGACCATGCAGAGCATTGCCCACGGCGCGGACTTTGTCAGCTATTTCCGCTGGCGCACAGCCTTATTCGGCACGGAAATGTATTGGCACGGAATCCTGGATTACTCCGGCAGGGAAAACAGAAGGCTGCGGGAGGTGGCGGAAATATCGAAAAAGCTTGCCGCAATGCAGGAGCTTGCAGGCTCCAGGTATGCCGCAAGGGTGGGGATTGTCAAGGATTACGATAATATCTGGGACAGTCAGCTGGACAGATGGCACGGGAGAGTGGAGCATGTGAGCCAGGCGGGTCTGTTTACCGCCATGCAGCTTCTGCATGTCCCTTTTGATTATGTATATCTGGAAAATCATACCACTCAGGAGAGTCTGCAGCAATATGAGGTGCTGTTTTACCCCCATGGGGTGATACTGAGCCGGGAGCGAATGGCGCTTCTGGAGGAATATGCGGCGTTAGGCGGGAAGCTTGTCATGGGCTGCCGCACCGGTTATAAGGATATGGATGGGCACTGTGTCACTGAATATCTGCCGGGGCTGGCGGCAAGGGTGACCGGGACGGATGTGCAGGAATATTCTCTTGTTGCGCCGGACGAGGGGAGAATCATGGCGGACTGGGGAGGAACGCAGGTGGAGGCCGCAGTTTTTAACGATCTGCTTGCGCCCGTTGGGGAGAATGCGAAGGTGCTTGCCAGGTATACTTCCAGCTATTATTCCGGGACGCCTGCGTTGATCTGTAACCGTTTCGGCAGGGGAGAAGCCTATTATTTCGGCGGCGCTTTTGCATTGGACACCGCCAGGGTATTTTTGGAGAAGCTGGGTGTGGCGGAGCCCTACGGGGACGTGATTTCCCTGCCGGAAAGCTGTGAGCTTGCCGTGCGCAGGGGAAAGGAAAACACGTATTTGTTTGTATTGAATTATCTTGCCCGGCCGGCGAAGCTGGTGCTGAACGGGAAACTCAGGAATTTATGGACGGGCGGGGATGAGCTGGGTGAGGTGGAACTGGAAGGGTATGGGGTGAGGGTGTATAGTGTGAAAAGAATTTCTGACGTTTAAAGCTGAAACTGTCTCGCAAAGAACAACTAAGTCGGCTCTGCAGAATTTTCTTACCCAGAAGAATGCAAGGATGATGAATCTGCCTTGCATTCTTCTTATTTACTTTTTCTTTTTTTACAAGCTATGGTGAAGCAGCGCAGAGTATTTTTTGCTGTACGGACTGAGCCTTGTACTCAGAAGATAAAAGTATTGATTTTCCGGAGCCATTTGTCCCTTTTGTTTTCTGCGTCCTGCAGCTTCCGCGCCTCCAACGCACTCTGCAATACATAATTTCTCTCATGTAAATCAATAATAATTTATTGAAAAACAATAAAATAATATTGACTTTCGCTAATATCAGTGGTATTTTATTCCTGTCAGTAATTATTCCAGTCAGGAATCTGTGAACGATTGATATGATGTCCAAAGAAGGGGCATGCCCTTCGGCAAATCGGACAGGGAGGTGCAGTTATGAATGAATCAAATCAGGAAACCTGGTCACAGACAATGAATGCGGCAGGTACAGGTACGGAAGGCGGAAATGTCCGGACGGGCACATGGGTGGACAATGTAAGCCCTGCGGCGGACACTTGGGCGGAAAACGGCAATGTACCCGCAGGCACAGGGAGCATAAACGTATGGCAGCCAGGCCCGGCAGCAGGCCCGCTGGCGGTGGCGCCGGCGAGAAAGGCGGATACCAGGGAGACGGAGAAGCTTAAGGAAAATTATGGTTTCTTTGCCCCGGCAGCGTTTCTCTATGCGGTGTTTTATGTATTTTGCATGTACAGAAACGGTTCGGGAATCACCTTCCCTTTTTTCGCAGGAGGCGGTCTGTTATTTTTATGCTGCTCTTTGCCAAAACTGGGGCTTACCTTAAAAAAAGGCAGCATATTTTATATGACCGCCATTGTGCTTTTGGGAATTTCCACCTTTTGCACGGACGATGGAAGAATCATCGGTTTTAACAAGCTGGGAATTTTCCTTCTTATGATAAGTCTTTTGTTAAAGCAGTTTTTTGATACCTCAAAATGGAAGCTTGGTAAATTTTTGGGGAGTATTACGGTGACGGTATTTGCGTGCATCGGGGAGGTGGGGCGTCCCTTTTCGGACGGGAGGCTCTACTGCAAAAACAATCCCGGCAAAAATAAAAAGAGGGTGTGGGCATCGGTTGTGGGTCTTGTTGTGGCTGTGCCGCTGTTTTATGTAATTTTGCTGCTGCTTGCCAGCGCGGATGCGGTATTTCGCCAGATTGTCGGCAGACTGCTGGAAAATATCAATCTCGGAAGTATTATAGATGTGGCATTCCGGATCGCATTTATCTTTTTTGCCTCGTACAGCCTGCTGTCCTATCTGTGCGGGAAGACCCTAAGGGAGGATGTAAAGGACAGAAGGACGGGGGAACCGATTACGGCGGTTACGGTGACGGGGCTGCTGACGCTGCTGTATCTGTTTTTCTCGGGAATTCAGATCGGTGGGCTTTTCCTGAATAAGCTGCGGCTGCCGGATGGCTACACATATGCCATGTACGCCAGGGAGGGGTTTTTCCAGCTTTTGACAGTGGGCTTTATCAATCTGGCAATTGTGCTGGTGTGTATGAGCTTTTTCAGGGAGAGCAGGCTTTTAAAAGCAGTTTTGACAGTCATGTCGCTTTGCACCTTTGTTATGATTGCATCCAGCATTATGAGAATGATTATTTATGTTTATTACTATTACATGACCTTTGACCGTCTGCTTGCATTGTGGGGGCTGATACTTTTGTCATTTTTATTTGTTGGCATTGTC
This sequence comes from uncultured Acetatifactor sp., assembly GCA_910578215.1. Taxonomy (GTDB): domain Bacteria; phylum Bacillota; class Clostridia; order Lachnospirales; family Lachnospiraceae; genus Acetatifactor. Next base: position 29,664 of record CAJTPH010000042.1, read on the forward strand.
ATCAATATTTTCAAGGAGGATTTCCCCTTGTTTCGATATAGTGTGGCGGTAGTGACGGTGCTGTATCTCATGCTGTCCTTTGCCAAGCCGGACTATCTTATAGCAAAGATAAATGTTTCCAATATTGCACGCAGCGATTATGCCGTGTGGGATTACACAGACAGGAAGCCCTATTCGGACTACGCCTATCTGAGCAGGCTTTCAGCGGACGCGGCGCCGGTGCTTGTACCTTTCCTGAAGGAACAGGGGTATCATATGGAGGCTTACCGTGCAGATAATCCTGTAATCTATATGAAAGAGCTTGATCCTGACGGACAGGACCGCTATTCAAACCGCAGGCTTGAGGGCTTCGGCTACTATTGGATGTGGAATGTAAAGCAGGGCGCTGAGGATATGGGTATCAGAAGCTTTAATCTGTCCAGATATATTGCGCTGAGGGAGCTAACTGCGGCGCCCTGATTTCTGCCCGGTATGGTTCCTGTAACAGTTTAGCCGAAGGCTGAACTGTTACGGGTTCCTGATTTTTTTGCCCGGAAACTCTTGAACTGTGTCAAGTATATGTGCTAAAGTATAAACGGTATGCTTTTGCAGCCTGTGTGCGTGAACCGGAGCTCCGGGGGGCTTTTGGGCAGTGCTGCGGAAGCAGTTTATCGCATATTAGACAGGATACAGTCAAGGGCAGGCAAAAAAAGGGAGAGAAGCGGAAAAATGGGACAGATCAAGTCAAAGAGGTTTTCTTTAATTCCATACCTGTTAAAGTATATATGGTTTTACATTGCGGGAGTGGCCGTTTTGATGCTGGTGGATGTGGCGAACCTGAATATTCCTCAGTATATCGGAGAGGTCATCGACGGGCTGACGAAAGGCGAGTTCGGCATGGAGGGCGTCGTTCCGCTGATCGTGAAAATATTTCTGACAGGGCTTGTGATCATGGCGGGGCGCTTCGGGTGGAGATATTTTATCGTAGGGGCGTCCAGGGGCATCGAGTATCGTCTCAGAAACGATATGTTCGGTCATTTGGAAACCCTTTCCGCAAGATATTTCAACAGTCATAAGACGGGCGACCTGATGGCGCATTTCACCAATGATCTGCAGGCGGTCCGTATGGCGGTGGGCATGGCGGTGGTGACGGCCTTTGACGCGGTGGTCATGACCGTCATGGTGCTTGTCAAAATGGTGATATATGTGGATTTCAAGCTGACGCTGCTCGCCTTTGTGCCGTTGACTCTGGTTGCGGTCGGGTGTTACTTTTTCGGCGTGGAATCCAAGAAGCGCCAGACAAGAAGGCAGCAGGCGTTTTCGCAGCTTTCCGACAGGGTGCAGGAGAGCGTAGCAGGCATCCGCGTGATAAAGGCGTTTGTGCAGGAGGAGGAAGATTTCAAGGCGTTTGAGGAGTCCAGCAAAAATAATATGGAAAAAAATCTGTCCGTCGTGAAGATCCGGGCTGTATTTGGTCCTGCCCTGGACGCCGTAACAGGCGTCAGCCTGCTTTTGGCACTGATTTTCGGGGGCAGGATGGTTTTGGCGGGTCAGATCAGCATAGGACAGTTTGTTGCGTTTAATACCTATATCGGTATGCTGGTGTGGCCCATGATTGCATGCGGGGACTGTATCAATATCTTCAGTCAGGCGGTTGCGGCTTTTGGGCGTATCGCCTGTATCTTTCGGGAGGAACCGGATATTGTGGATATGGTGCCGGAGGAGCTTCGGAGCGCGGATATGCGTATCAGGGGCGATATTGTCTTGAACAATCTGACCTTTACATATCCGGACGGAGAGGAGCCGGTACTGAAAAATATTGACCTGCATATTAAAGAAGGGGAAATGCTTGGGATTCTGGGGAGGACCGGAAGCGGGAAATCCAGCCTGGCAGATCTGCTCCTTCGAGTGTATGACTGTGAAAACGGCAGTCTTTTGGTGGACGGCAAGCCTATTACCGATTATCCTCTGGCAGTGCTGCATAGGGATATGGCTTATGTGCCCCAGGATAATTTCCTGTTTTCGGATACGCTGGAGGAGAATATTGCCTTTGGTCTGGAGGAGCGCATTGACGAGCATCCGGAGCTGCGGGACAGCATCAGGCAGGCGGCAAGGGATGCCTGCATTCATGACAATATCATGGAGTTTCCGGAGGATTATCTCACTCTTGTGGGCGAGAGGGGCGTAACCCTTTCCGGAGGGCAGAAGCAGCGCAGCTCCATTGCCAGGGCGCTTCTCATGGATGCGTCGGTGCTGATTCTGGATGATTCCCTGTCTGCGGTGGATACCAATACGGAGGAGCAGATTCTGGAAAACCTGATGCGTCTGCGCAGGGGAAAGACCACGATTGTAATTGCCCACCGCATTTCCACCCTGCAGAAGGCGGATCATGTTGCGGTCCTGACGGAAGGGAAGCTGACAGAATACGGCACTCATGACGAGCTGATTGCCCTGAACGGCTTTTATGCCCGTATCTGCGAGAAGCAGCAGCTGGAGCAGGAATTGACGGCAATGTAGAGGACGGAGGTTTTTATACCACGCTGCAGAGCAGAGACGGTACTGGAATAAATTCAGTCTCGAAACGAAAGC
>CAJTPH010000043.1:0-8896 GCA_910578215.1 uncultured Acetatifactor sp.
CATATCAGCAGGAAATCAAGCGCGAACAAAGTGAGCATTTGATTTCAACTGATATGGTAACGAAAGAATCAAATCTGCAAAGCAGATTTTAAGCGCACAGCGCGGTAGACGCGCAGCGGCTGGATTCTTGAGTGTATTATACCATAAATCTCATGCGCTTCAGCGCAAATGGAATGAGAAGTTGACACGGCGAACCTCAAAATAAGATCGTGCAGCCCTGATTGTTTAAGCCATTGCGTCCAGCTTTTCGCGTACCCAGCGGAATCTTTCCGTGGAGACATCCGAGGGCATCGTACAGTCAGCGCCGATAATTACGCCTGTTGTTCCTGTCTCGGCGACAATTTTTTCTACTTCCGCCTGTACTTCTTCCTTGGTGCCGGAGTACAGAATACCTGCTTTGCGATTGTCAAAGCCTCCAAGCACACAGCGGTTTCCGAAGAATTTCTTTCCCTCGCCCAGGGTCAGCTGTTCCACATAAACCGCCCAGTTGACCGCGGCAGAAGGGTAATCCTGCCATACCTCGATGCGGTTTCTGTCCCCTGCCCAGCCGCAGCAATGCAGAATGTTGTTTTCGCTCAGTGAGTTCGCATACTCCAGCACGTTAAGCTCTGCGGGACGGACGATCCTACGGTACTCCTCCTCGGTAAAACGGAATTGTTCGGCATTCTGCACACAATAGTAGATGCCGTCGCAGCCTGCTTCCGTGATTAACAGCCGGACCAGCGTTTTGATATCCTCGGCAATCACCTCAAAAGCGTGGCATACTGCCAACTCATTTCTCTTTAAATGCCCCATTAAAATATCTTCGTTGGTGCCGAAGCGCATCAGGGACATGGGGCAGAAAACATTATAGAAAACACAGCATTCCTTTCCGACAGCGTTCACTACTGCCTTTGCGCGCTCCACCTGTCTGCGGATATAGGGGCTGTTTTCGCCCATCGGCGTCATGCGGAACCAGTCGTCCGCGCTGTTTACCGTCTCAATAAAGGGGTTGGGATAATTAAAGTAGCCGTCGCACATGACCTTGATAAAGTCCATATCCGTATCGCGGTAAAGTCTCAAATGCTCCTCTACAGTCTGCTGCCCGAAATCGTCGTCGGGTGAAAAGTGATACCAGAACCCCATGGGCAGCTTATCAACCGCCTGATTGTGAAACGCGTTTATAACTCTTTCTCTTTTTGTCATTTTTTTCCTCCTGCTATCTGTCCATTTCGGCAATGCGCCCGGTGGACTTGTGTTCTCTGATAATGCCCTCGATCTCCTTTAAATCGGTGCTTAAAAGGTCGCCGGGGATCGTGTTCTTCAGCGCGCTGACCGCATTGCCGTATTCCAGCGCGAGCTGATATTCCCCTTCGTGGGAAAGCAGCCCGTACAGTACCCCGGATATGTATGCGTCACCGCTTCCGATGCGGTCTACCACCTCGATGTCATTGTAGGGCGCTTCCTCATAGAAGGTGTCATCCCCCGCGCTGTAAATAATGGAGCCGAAGGTGTGCCGCTTGGGACTGTGCACGATGCGCTGGGTTGACGCCACAATGGAGATCGGGTAATCCGCTGTAAAGCTTTTCATAATGGATTTTGCATCGCCCTCCTTTAAGAAGGTCAGCCTGGCGGTTTCCTCGGAGCAGAAGAAAATATCCACATAGGGAAGGATCTGCTCGATGCATTCCTTTGCCTCGGTTCCGGTCCAGAGGTTGCCGCGGAAATTAACGTCAAAGGAAATGATGGTCCCCTGCTCCTTGAAGCGTTTCATCATTTCAACGGCGGTGGCGCGAAGCTGCGGGCTTAACGCCAGCGTAATGCCGCTGGTGTGGAAGCAGCGCGTGGAAGAAAACAGGTCTTCGCTGTAATCGTCGATTGTCAGCTTGTTGACGGAAGTGTTTTTTCGGTCATAGACAATGCGGGGCTTGCGGGGATACGCACCGTTTTCGTAATAGTATACCCCAAGCCGGGCATCCCTGCTTTCATCATATACCAGAAAATCGTCGCTGACCCCGCAGAGCCGGACATGGTTCTTGATAAACATGCCCAGATCGTTGGCGGGAAGCTTGGAAATAATTCCGCAGCGAAGCCCCATCATTGCCGCCCCGGTGGCTGAATTCAACTCGGCGCCGCCCGCCTGCTGGCTTAAGGAGCTGCTTCTGGTGAGGCGCTCATTGTCAGGCGGCGACAGTCTCAGCATAATTTCCCCCAGGGAAAGCAGATCAAATTCTCTTTTCATAGTCGCGTCCTCTCTTTTCTTTAAATATACATGTGGCCCGGCGTTTGCGGATTTGCGACAGGGAAGTGGCATGGCATGACGCCACAGACCGTGCAGTACGTCTGAAGCCATGCGCCCCGGCGCACAAGAAATCAGATTCAAATCTGCAAAGCAGATTTTTAGCGCACAGCGGCTGGATTCCTGAGTGTATTGTACCATAATTTCGTGCGCTTTAGCGCACATGGAATCAGAAGTTGACACAATGCTCTCCTGTGTCAACATTGTACCATAATCTTGTGCGCTTTAGCGCGCATGGAATCAGAAGTTGACACAATGCTCTCCTGTGTCAACATTGTACCATAATTTCGTGCGCCGGAAAAGAGTCCGCTTTAAGTTACCCTTTAAATTCTTTTATAATTCCTCCAGGTATTCTCTGTAGTCTTCCTCGGTGGCGAACAGCATGTATTCTCCGTCGACCAGTCCCATGTATCCGCTTGGTGTGTTATAGCCCTTCATAATTGTTACCTCCTTAAAATCAATTCAGATTCTGTGCAGGGTGTTTCTGCCCTGAACATTTGTTTTTCTGTTCTGAATAAAAGATAACATTTTACAAGGGTAATAAAACTCCCTCAAAAGAACGGCGCCGGAAGATGCGGTCATTTATTTACCGCGTTTTCCGGCGCCGTTCTTTTGAGGGTCTCTGGAAGGAGGTACGGAGGGCCTTGCGAAGCTTCGGTTATGACACAATGCGGTTTCTGCCGGCAGTCTTGCCCTCATACAGCTTTTCGTCCGCGATGCGCAGATTTTTCCCGGCATCCCGGGCATCGCCGGGGGCAATGCCGAAGGTCATGGTCACTTTGACGGCCTGCCCGCCGTAGCAGTATTCCGCGGCGCGGATGTTTTCCATGAGCTGATTGAGGGATTCCAGGGCGGCGTCCAGCTTCCTGTTTTCAAAGATCAGGAGAAACTCCTCCCCGCCCCATCTGGCGGCGGTGCCTATGCTTTGCATATGGCGGCGCAGGATGGCGGCAATATTTTGCAGAACCATGTCGCCGCAGTCATGCCCGTAGGTGTCGTTTACCTTCTTGAAAAAATCGATGTCCCCGATTGCAACGCAGAAGGGCGTGCCCGCGGCGGCGGACGCCTCCATGACCTGTCTCAGCTTTTTGTCTCCGGAACGGCGGTTGCAAAGCCCGGTGAGGGCGTCCTGTTCGATCAGGGTATACAGGGAGCGCTGCATGGTGAGGGCGGATTGTCCGATTTCGCCCAGCTCGTCCCGGCGGTTGAGGACGGAGGGGCTCAGCTCGGCATTCAGGTTTCCGGCGGAAACATTTTTGAGGAAGCCGTGTATCTGCAAAAGGACCGCGGCAAACCTTTTTGTGTAAAAGAAGGTGAGCAGGGAAACCAATATCACCAGCACAATATCCACCAACAGCAGGGGGTAGAGAGAACGCCGGACAAAGGCGTCCACCTCGGCGGTGGGTTTGCCCACGAAAAGCATTCCCATTACAGTGCCATCCTGATTGCGCAGAGGTATATAATAAGAAAAATAATTGGACCCATGGATAAGGGTTTTCTTATAAAATTTGGGGTTGCCGTTCTCCAGAACCTCTTTGGTCACTTCCGACGGCGCCGCGGAGCCGATGATCCGTTGGCCGTTTTCGTCCGTGATGGTGGTGAGGACCCGTGTATCCTGATAAAACAGGGTAATTTCCATCCCTGTATCCTCCTTGATGCAATCGATCAGGTCATAGTCGGCGGCCAGGTCATGCTCCCCTTTGTATAAGCGGATGGCGGTCCCGCTTTCCAGTCGGTAATCGCCCGGGTAAAGGGCATCAAACATGGTTACAAGGTTGCTGGAAACGTTGTTCAGCTCAATTTCCACCTCCGAGTTCATGGACTTTGTAAACAGATGGGTTCCCACGCCGAGAATAATAAGGCCAAAAAGCAGTAGGGGCAGGATTGTGATGGTCTGAAGCGCGTATGATATTTTTCCTTTGTTTTTAGCTTTCATGTCTGTATCCTCCTGTCGTGCGCCGGCACGTATAGCAATAAGTATCGGAGCGTAAAATTCAAATTATAGCCCCTGTCACGTGCCGGTACGCATAGTAACCGGCATCGGAGCGTGAAATTCAAATTATAGCTCCTGTCACGCGCCGGTACGCATAGTAACCGGTATCGGAGCGTAAGCTTCCAAATTATATCCTTCTGTCATGAGCCGGCACATATATTAAGCATAAATTTGGAGTGTGATAATTGAATACATTATTGTATTCAGTATACTAAGATTTGGGAAAGAAAGCAACAGTCCTTTACTTTTTCTGACATTTTTGTTAAACTGTTTTAAAGGTAAAGATAAACTTCAAGGTAGGGGGTGGGGCATATTTTGAAGCATTCGGCATTGGCGGAGGTGAATCCCGCAGGCAGATTTGACAGCGCTTTGATGGTACAGGAGGGGAACAGGCAGGTATTCGAGCTTATGGGGGAATATCTCTATTCGCCTCTTTATAAAATTGTTTTGAAAAAGGATATCAAGCGTCTGCAGGAGGCGGTGAAAAGCTGCAGCCAGGAGGAAAGCGTAGACGAATGCGTGCAGCTTCTCAATGCAAAGGGAGAGTATGAAAAATTTATTGTAAGCGTGCGGCGGCACGGCGGCGCGGGAGATTATTATATAGAATTTCAAAATGTGTCTGTCAATAAGCAGCAAATGAAAAGCCTGAAGAACCGGCTTTCCGCAGCAAACGATTTTTTGACCATTGCGGGCGGCTTCTTTTTTACCTATGTTTTAAGGACCAACCGCTTTCACCTGTTCTGGGTAAATTATGAACAGAAGGTGGATGTGTACAACGGCGACCTTGACGAGTGGATAGATATGGTGACAGGCGGCGGTTTGGCGGAAGGGCAGGATAAGGAGGTTTTCGACACATTCTGCCAGGCGCTGCGGGAGGCGGGGCACGGTCATGAGTTCCGCTTTCGCGGGCGTATCCTGACAAAGGGCGGAAGCAGGGAGGCTTACAGGATAAAGCTTGTTCCCCGCAGCTATGAGCAGGAGGCCATGGTCGTGGGCGCCTGGATGGTGGTCAACGAGCAGACAGGAAATGAAGTGGAGGATTATGTGGAGGGGACCTATGTGGACCCTTTGACAAGGATATTAAATAAGCGCGCCATCACGGAGTATGCGGAGGCGGCGGTATCGTCAGGGGGGAGGCTGGCCCTGGTGATGATAGACATAGACAATTTCAAGGATGTGAACGATACCTATGGGCATCTGTTCGGAGATCAGGTGATCGCGGCCACCGCGGATATCGTAAAAAAGGTTGTAGGGGAAAAAGGGGTCGTAGGGCGTATAGGCGGCGACGAGTTTATGGCGGTGCTGGAAAAGTATGAGGATGAAGCGGACCTGCGCAATTATCTGCGGACCATCAAGACCGGCATGGCATCGCTCTTTCAGGACAGAATGAACGGCAGCAGGCTTTCCTGCTCCATCGGTGCGGCGCGGGCGGGTGTTGACGCGGACGATTACAAGGGGCTGTTCCGCATTGCCGACAAGGCGCTTTATATCGCGAAGCAGAAGGGAAGGAACCGCTTCGTTATATATAAGCCGGAGCTGCACGGTCAGTTTAATGTTTCCGGCGACGATTTTGACATGACGGAAATCAGGGACAGCTTTTATTCCGATAAGGATATGAACAGGTTAAACGAGCTGCTTGCGGATGTGGTTATAAACGGCAGCAGCTGCCTGCCCCGGCTTCTGGAGCATGCGGCGCACACCCTGATGGTGGACAGGCTGATTGTTATTTGGGGAGATAAGCGCACCGTGCTTGCGGCATATCCGGAGGATTACCTGTTAAAGGAGGAATGCCACGGGATACTGGAGGGTCAGCAGTATCTTGAAATGTTTAAGGATGATATGCTGATGATAACCAATGTAAATATGCTTGAATACAGTATACCGGAGGCGCACGCCCTCTTTTGCGGAAGCAAGGTTTTAAGCCTTATGCAGCATCTTTTGAGGGACGGCGGAGGCAGGCGCACGGGTATGATTCTTGCGGAGGAATGTACGAATATGCGGTGTTTTCCCAAGCTTGCGGTGCAGCTTTTCGAGAATATGTGCCATATTGTGAATGCGGTTCTGGTTAAAGAAGGACTTGACAAGTGAAAATTTAAGGAGCTATAATGGCATAAAACGCAAATGCAGAGACGAAGAAAGTAGTTGTTTCGGGAACGGGGCAGCGAGCCGGGGAGGGTGTGAGCCCGGTGCAAGTAACGGGACAATGAAAATCACTTCCGAGCAGTCAGGGCGAAAGGAAGCAGGATGCGGAAACAGATCTGAAGGGCGTGTTTCCCTGTAGCCTTGAACGGTATTCCCCCGTTATGGGAAGCCATATAATTTCTCTCCGGTGCTCGGTGGGGAACGTATGATGTAACAGGTGGTACAGCGGGAGAATGTGAGTCTCGTCCTTTTACAGGGCGGGACTTTTTTGTGCGCACGGGCGTCCAAGGGAAAAATGTCTCGTTCCCTCCAAGGGGGCGCAGCAGCGCAGAGACGGAACTTAAATAAGGAGGAAAAAATGTACAGACAGGTTTCTACCGATTTAAACTTTGTGGAACGTGAAAAGACAATTGAAAGGTTCTGGGAGGACAACGACATTTTCAGAAAGAGTATCGACAGCCGCAGGCAGGGGCCTGTCTATACCTTCTATGACGGTCCTCCTACCGCAAACGGGAAGCCCCACATCGGGCATGTGGAGACCCGCACCATCAAGGATATGATTCCCAGATACCGCACCATGAAGGGCAATATGGTGCCCAGAAAGGCGGGATGGGATACCCATGGTCTGCCGGTGGAGCTGGAGGTGGAGAAGCTTCTGGGCTTGGACGGCAAGGAGCAGATTGAGGAATTTGGGCTTGCGCCTTTTATTGACAAGTGTAAGGAGAGCGTTTGGAAGTACAAGGGAATGTGGGAGGACTTCTCGGCAATCGTGGGCTTCTGGGCGGATATGGATGACCCTTATGTCACCTACAGCGACGATTATATCGAGTCCGAGTGGTGGGCGCTTAAGACGATCTGGGATAAGGGGCTTTTGTACAAGGGCTTTAAGATTGTCCCCTACTGCCCCCGCTGCGGTACGCCTCTCTCCAGCCATGAGGTGGCCCAGGGCTATAAGGCGGTAAAGGAGAGGTCCGCTATCGTGCGTTTTAAATGTGTGGGTGAGGAGGCATATTTCCTTGCCTGGACAACGACGCCCTGGACTCTGCCTTCCAACGTGGCGCTTTGCGTGCACCCTGAGGAGACCTACTGCAAGGTGAAGGCTGCGGACGGCTGCATTTATTATATGGCGCAGGCGCTGCTTGACACGGTGCTGGGGGGACTGGCCCAGGAGGGTCAGCCCGCATACGAGGTGCTGGAGACCTTTGCAGGGAAGGATCTGGAATACAGGGAATACGAGCCGCTCTTTGCGTGCACGGGCAAGGCGGCGGAAAAGCAGAATAAAAAGGGTCATTTCGTGACCTGTGACACATATGTCACAATGACGGACGGAACGGGAATCGTCCATATTGCCCCCGCCTTCGGTGAGGATGACGCAAATGTGGGCAGAAAATATGACCTGCCCTTTGTGCAGTTTGTGGACGGCAGGGGAAATATGACACCCGAGACACCTTATGCCGGAAAGTTTGTAAAGGATGCGGACCCGGATATTTTAAAGGATCTGGATAAGGACGGAAAGCTTTTTGCCGCGCCCAAATTCGAGCATGACTATCCCTTCTGCTGGAGATGTGACACACCTCTCATTTATTACGCGAGAGAGTCGTGGTTTATCAAGATGACGGCTGTGCGGGATGATCTGGTCCGCAACAACAAAACCATCAACTGGATTCCGGCGTCTATCGGAGAGGGACGTTTTGGCAACTGGCTGGAAAACATTCAGGATTGGGGCGTTTCAAGAAACCGTTATTGGGGCACTCCCTTAAATATCTGGGAGTGCGGCTGCGGACACATGCTGTCCGTGGGCAGCCGTGAGGAGCTGTATGCCTTAAGCGGCAGTGAGGCTGCAAAGACGGTGGAGTTTCACAGACCTTACATCGACGGGATCACCATTCCCTGTCCTAAGTGCGGAAAGACCATGAAGCGTGTGCCGGAGGTCATCGACTGCTGGTTTGACTCCGGTGCAATGCCCTTTGCGCAGCATCACTATCCCTTTGAAAATAAGGAACTGTTTGAACAACAGTTCCCTGCGAAGTTTATCTCTGAGGCGGTGGACCAGACCCGCGGATGGTTCTATTCGCTGCTTGCGGAGTCTACCCTGCTCTTTAACAAGGCGCCCTACGAGAATGTCATTGTGCTGGGGCACGTTCAGGACGAGAACGGCCAGAAGATGAGCAAATCCAAGGGCAACGCGGTGGACCCTTTCGAGGCTCTTCAGGAGTATGGGGCGGACGCGATCAGATGGTATTTTTATACAAGCGCGGCGCCCTGGCTGCCCAAGCGGTTTTCCGGCAAGACGGTCATGGAGGGGCAGCGTAAATTCATGGGCAAGCTGTGGAACACCTATGCGTTCTTTGTGCTGTATGCCAATATCGACGGCTTTGACGCCGGGGCTTATAAGCTGGAATACGATAAGCTGCCGGTCATGGATAAGTGGCTGCTTTCCAGGCTGAATACCGTAGTGGCAGAGGTTGACGGGAATCTGGATA
>CAJTPH010000043.1:8921-31570 GCA_910578215.1 uncultured Acetatifactor sp.
CCAAGGCGCTGCAGGATTTCGTGGAGGACATGAGCAACTGGTATGTCCGCCGCAGCCGTGAGCGCTTCTGGGCAAAGGGTATGGAGCAGGATAAGATCAACGCTTATATGACGCTGTACACGGCGCTTGTGACCATCTCCAAGGCGGCTGCTCCCATGGTGCCCTTTATGACGGAGGAGATCTATCAGAACCTTGTGCGCGCAAGCTTCCCGGATGCTCCCGAGAGCATTCACCTCTGTGATTTCCCTGTGTCCGACGCTGCTCATATCGACAGGGAGCTGGAGGCGGACATGGAGGAGGTGCTGTCCGCGGTGAATATGGGGCATGCCTGCCGTGAGGATGCAGGGCTCAAGAACCGCCAGCCCCTAAGCCGCATGTATATCAAGGCGTCTCTGGAGCTGGGAGCTTTCTATAAGGATATCATTGCGGATGAGCTGAATGTGAAGGAGGTTGTCTTTACGGACGACGTGAGGGGCTTTACCACCTATACCTTCAAGCCGCAGCTTCGCACCGTAGGACCGAAATACGGAAAACAGCTGGGAGCAATTCAGAAGGCGCTGGCGGCGCTGGAAGGAAACGCGGCAATGGATGAGCTGAACGAAAACGGAGTTCTCAGGCTGGATATCGGAGGCGTTGCGGCTGAGCTGGCAAGGGAGGACCTGCTCATCGACATGACGCAGAAGGAGGGCTATGTGTCTCAGGAGGACAACAAGATGACGGTTGTCCTGGACACAAACCTGACAGAGGAGCTGATCGAGGAAGGCTTTGTCTACGAGATCATCAGCAAGATCCAGAATATGCGCAAGGATGCCGGCTTTGAGGTCATGGACCATATCAGGGTATCGCTGAACGGCAATGAAAGGCTCAGCGCACTGGCACAGAGAAACAGCGGGACGATCTGCGGCAAGGTTCTGGCGGACGTGCTGACCGCGGGAGAATCCTTCGCGGTGTCAAAGGAATGGGATAATGTCAACGGGGAGCGGGTCGTTATTGCCATGGAGAGGGTTTAGAAAAAATAAGCGGGGCTATCGGCATAAGCTGTAAGCGCGGTGTACTATAACGGTTGAATAAGGACAAAAAGATATTACGGTTCCGATACTGAAAACATTGAAATTATGCATTGTGCTTGCTATAATATAAATAAACAATAAAATATTTGCCGTTTGCCATTGATATTTGCAGATTTTACTTTGGGGTTTGGGGGAGGATTATCATGTATCATTGTCATTTACGCTTCCTATTGCTCGGCAGTCAGAACCAGATGTTTGAACAAATAAAGGATATTGTCCCGCTGGAACATTTTGAACATGAATTTTGGGAGAATACTGTCATCGATGAGACAATGGTTTCGTCGGCAGACGTTATCTTTGCCTGCCTGTCAGGCGCGGATGCCTCTGCGACTGTGCCGAAGCTTATCGCAGGTAAAAAAAAGGACGCGCAGCTTATTGTCCTTGCAGAGAAGGAACAGATAGAAGGTTTGGCTGAAGCTTTGCCTCAAATTCATGATATCTGGACGCTTCCTATGACCGGGACTGAACTGGCATTTCGTTTCCTGCGTTGGCAGCAGTCTTATAAGACAGAAAAGGATTACTGGGAGACCAATCAGTACCTTGAATCCACAATCAACAGCGTGCCGAACCTTATCTGGTACAAGACCAAGGACGGCATTCACGAGAAGGTCAACGACAGCTTCTGCAAGACCGTCAACAAGACAAAAGCGCAGGTGCAGGGCCGCAGGCATGCTTACATCTGGGATGTGGAGCATGATGACCCGGTTTGCATCGAATCAGAGCGGGAGGTTATGCTCGGGAAGGTAACCTGTGTCTCGGAGGAGGTTGTCCAGACAAGCTCCGGGACAAGACTGCTCACTACATACAAGTCCCCTTTATATGACATTGACGGAAGTGTCATGGGCACTGTGGGCGTAGGAATCGACATCACGCAGGAAAAAGAGTATAAACAGCAGCTTATCTCAAAGTCCCAGACGCTGGAATCCATATTTACCACGATGGACTGCGGTGTGCTGTGCCACTCCGTTGACGGCACAAAAATTTTCAACATCAACAAGGCTGCCCTGAGAATTCTCGGTTATGAATCACAGGAGGCTTTAATTGCGGACGGCTTCCACCTCGTTGCCTCCTCCATAGCTGCCGAGGATCGGGAAGCGCTTCAAAAGTCCATATTGTCCTTGAAGGAAGTGGGCAACAGCATTAATGTTACATATCGCGTAATGCATGATAACGGGGAACTGCTGTACATTATGGGAAATATCAAGCTGGTAGAGGAAAATGGGCAGTTGTTTTACCAGCGTTTCCTTCTGGACTGCACCGCGCAGCGCCTGTACGAGGAAGAAGAACGCAGGCAGGAGGAACAGCGCCAGATGGAGCTTGTCCATGCACTGAGTATTGATTATAACCTTGTATGTTTCTTTGATTTAGACACGCAAATGGGAAATGTACTCCGGATCAGTGACTGCGAGCATAATATTCTGGACGAAATTTTCCAGGGCGAGCTGCATATGGAGAAGCAGCTTGGACTTTACATAGACCGGTGCGTCTATGAGGAAGATAAGGAAATGATCCGCCACGCGCTTTCGCCCGGGAACCTGAAGGACCGTCTCAGTGAAAAAAAGGTGTACTCCGTCAATTACCGCACCAACTGTTATGGGGAAATGCGTTATTTCCAGATGAAAGCCGTCTGCGCCGGAGACTGGAGCCAGAAATACGGGGTTGTTCTTGGATTTCACAGCATTGACGAAGAAACGCGCCGCGAAATGGAAAAAAACACAATATTGGAAGATGCGCTGCTGCAGGCGAACCGCGCCAACAAGGCAAAGAGTGTATTCCTTTCCAATATGTCCCACGATATCCGCACGCCAATGAACGCCATTATCGGTTTTACTACACTGGCGCTTGGGCGTATAGACAATACCGATCAGGTGGAGGGGTATCTGAAAAAGATAATGACTTCCGGAAACCACCTGCTGAACCTGATTAACAACGTTCTGGACATGAGCCATATCGAGAGCGGCAAGATGCAGCTGTCCGAACAGCTTTGTTCGCTGCCTGAAATCCTTCATGGACTGCGCAACATTATTCAGGCGGACATCCACTCCAAACAGCTTGAGCTGTATATGGATGCCATCGACGTACAGAATGAAAGAATTTACTGTGACAGGCTGCGGCTGAACCAGGTGCTGCTGAATCTCCTGAACAATGCCATTAAGTACACGACTGCCGGCGGAATTGTGAGCATCAAGGTTACGGAGCGTCCGGGGGCGCCCGAGGGATATGCCAACTATGATTTCCAGATTAAAGATACCGGCATCGGCATGAGCGAGGAGTTTGTCGCCCGCATTTTTGAACCGTTTGAGCGCGAGCGCAACTCAACTATCAGCGGCATTCAGGGCACAGGGCTTGGCATGGCAATCACGAAAAACATCGTAAACATGATGAATGGAACCATCAGCGTGACAAGCAAGCAGAATGTGGGATCGGAGTTTACTGTCGCCCTCACCTTCCGCATCAGCTCGGAGGTCAAGGAGTCTCCACTGATACAGGAACTTCAAGGCTGTCGCGCCCTTGTGGTGGACGATGATTTCAACACCTGTGACAGCGTTTCCTATATGCTGCAGCAGATTGGAATGCGCGCAGAGTGGACGCTCTCCGGGAAAGAAGCGGTACTGCGAACCCATCAGGCAGTTATGCGCAAGGATTTTTATTCCGTCTATATTATTGACTGGCTGCTGCCGGACATGAACGGCATCGAGGTGGCGCGCAGAATTCAGAAAGAGACCGGCGGAAATGTTCCCATTATCGTTTTGACCGCGTACAACTGGGAGGATATAGAGGATGAAGCAAAAGAGGCAGGCGTCACGGCGTTCTGCAGCAAGCCGCTGTTCCTGTCAGAGCTTCGGGAATGCCTGCATTCCATCACCAATAAAGATGACGGGCATAATTCCGAAAACAATCCCAAGGCTGTGACCTTCCATGCAGAACGCATTCTGTTGGTGGAGGACAACGAGCTGAATCAGGAAATTGCGGCCGAAATTTTACAGGAGGCCGGATTCATGGTTGAGGTTGCCGAAAACGGACAGGTTGCGGTGGAGATGCTTGAAAAATCCCAAGAGGGGTATTACCGGCTTATCCTGATGGATGTTCAGATGCCTGTTATGAACGGCTATGAGGCAACCCGGGCAATCCGCAGGCTCAAAAACACACAGCTTGCAGCGATTCCTATTCTCGCAATGACTGCCAACGCATTTGAGGAGGACAAACAGGAAGCTCTGAAGAGCGGGATGAACGGACATATCGCCAAGCCGATTAATATTGACAACCTGATGGACACATTGAAGCTCATGCTGCATTAAGCATTAAAGGGCTGCTGCTTTGGCAGAAATTTATCTGCCGGGGCAGCAGCCCTGTTTTTGAATGAAACGGCCTGCTGCGGTGATATCGGCTTTATGTGATTACCGGCTTGTCATAAAGCGCCGGAATATTTTTGTTGAAAGCATATTAAGTAATTTAAACAACTGACGATATATATAATACAACGATTGTCAAAAAAATATATCGGTTAAATCGAAGCGACAGGAGAGCATGACAGTGATAAAGAAAAACTGCCTGACAGCAAGGGAAGAAGAACTATTAAATATTTTGTGGGAAATAAACGAGCCGTTGACGGCGGGCGAGATGGCGGAGCGGCTGGAGCCTCAGGGCTGGAACGAGATCACGCTGTTCAAGACGGTGAGGAAGCTTTCAGATATGAGCTATCTGAAGGTTGTGGGGCTGGAAAAGTGTGCAAAGAGCTATGCCAGGAAATTTGTGCCTGCGCTGACAAAGGCGGAATATTATACAGAGATTATGATGCGGCGCGGGCTGGACAGCAGCTCCATTGCGAACATTACCGCCGCTTTTTTGGGGCTTTCGGACAAAAGTGAAAAGGAGCGTGACGCTGAAATCATAGCCAAGCTGGAGGAGATTATTGCGGCGCTGCGCAAAGCAGGGGAAAGGGAAGATGGGTGCTAATATTTTTTCCGTATTGATGACGATTCTTTGGAGCAGCGTGCTGATTACGTTTTTTTCATTTTTGCGTACCAGAACAAGGCTGCTCCATATGTGCGGCATATCTACGGTAATACTGATTTATCTGTTCTGTGCCATACGGCTGGCTTTTCCCCTTGAGGCGCCGTGGGCATATGAGGTATCAGGCGGAGCGGTTTATAACGGAATACATGTGGCGCTTACGTTTAAAGTCGGTTCCGTTCGGATTTACGAAATCCTTTTTGTAATATGGATTATAGGAATTCTGATTAGCTTAACCGTATATTTCATACAGTACTGCATGGCGATGAGTTACTTTCAGGAGCTGCCTCAGGAGGAAAGCAGGATGGGGCAGGAGATCATGGACGGGCTGGACAAGGACAGCCGCATAAGGGTGCTGACACTGGCGGGATTAAGAGCACCCTGCTGCATGGGCATTATCCGAAAGAGGGTCTTTTTGCCGGAGAAGACCTATAGCAGAGAAGATCTGCGGTATATTATGCTGCATGAGTATACTCATCTTGCCCATCAGGATCTTCTGGTGAAGATGCTTGTAAGGGTGCTCTGCGGAATCTATTGGTGGAATCCGCTTGTTTACCTGCTGAAAATGGATCTGACCCAGAGCATGGAAATCCGGTGCGACGTGTCCATTACAGAGCATTTGGAGAGAAAAGAAAGAGCCGATTATCTGACTCTGATGCTGGAGACCTTTTGTGAAGGCGGGCTGCCGGACAAGTCTGTTGGGGTTGCGGGGCTGGTGGAGAATCGCTCGAAAAGGCTGTTGGAGTGGTTTAGTATCGTGGCGGATACGGGGATTGTGCAGAAAAAGCGGGCAGGTGTGTTTGCCGGCGTGGTGATGCTGCTGGTTTTGTTTGTATCGTATTCGGTTATCCTGCAGTCAAAATATGAAGCGCCAATGTCTGAAATCGAGACGGATGAAAACATTTATAAGATGGATATAGAAAATTGCTTTATCAGAAAACAGGGCGACACCTATATTTTACATACGAAAGATACAGAAACGGTGATAGACGAAGATGTGGCAGTCTGCTTACAGGAGGAAGGGTTTGTAATAAAAACAGATGGTTATCCCCTTACCGGTGGTAAGGGGTATTAAGGAAGCGGATGTAAAAACCAATACCGGTTTATGACGCTTTCTGACCATAAATATACTACAGCGAGGAGGTGAACAAATGAAGAAGACGTTATTGGTTCTGGCGGTGCTTTTTATAGTGGCGCTCAGTCCGGCGCAAAGTCTGCAGGTAGGCGCAAGCAGCGGTGTGGTGCAGAATCAGGCGGCAATTTCAGGGACGCAGCGGGCGGATGTGATTAAAAAAATATTTCGCTTGAACAACGGTGTGGTGCAGTACCGCAGATGGAATGAAACACAGGGCTATTGGGTTGATCCGGATTGGATAAACGTCGGCTAGGCAGGGTATCCCGACTTAGGGCGGGTGACTGAAGCTAATGCAAAGGAAAAGAAAGGTTATGAGATTTACAAAAGATAAATAATCAGAAATCAACACCCGATAGACTGAAATAGAAATACCTTTTTACCAAGCAAGGAGAATAACAGGACTTTGCCCAATATAGTGAAGTCTGATGAAATATATGCCATACAAATGGAATTACATTAAAAATCTATGGAATGGAGCCATTTTGTTATGCGCATCAAAGCGATTACAATGATTGCCACTAGTCTGGCGCCACAGCGGAATATGCAAGAAAAAGCCCCCAGGGGACAGTTCAGGTGCAGGCAGAGAGAAACGGATTCGGACCTGAGTGCAGGGTAACGATTTTAAATGAGGGACGAAACCGCAGCAGGCAGCAACAGGATATTCAGCCAGAAAAGAGCGCTCAAAGTACCAGGCTGGCAACAAAGCTGCTCCGTGATCAGGAGGAAGTCCCGGAACATGGCCATGAAGTCTGCGGAATATCAGGATGAGGTCGATGAAAACAACAGGGAACTGTTGACGTTGCTCAAGACTATGGAAGAAGCGGAAAATGCGGAGGAGGAACGGGAAGGTGGCGAAGCGGCAGAACGTGGCAATGACGGAGGTACGCCTGCGTCCGGTACGGCAAGTTCCGTGGGTGACGAGGGACGCCAGCGCCAAGCAGGTAGCCTTGACAAGGTATCCCAAGAGTTTGAGGATGAAATGAAGGAACTGATCGACAAACGAAACGACGTGGACAGAACGCCGCAGGAGAAAGAGAAAGACGAAAAGGAGCAGGACGAGAAAGAGGAGGAGCAGGCAATCAATTAATGTTGTGCCCTGATTTGTACTTGTTACTATCTCCACTTTATTCGTTTCAGAATAGCGAAAACCGACTGTTCCATCCAGTGGTAAGGGCGTTCAGGCAGAGGTCTTCCCTGTTGCTGACTGTGCAATTCCTTGGTGGTCAGAACTTTGTCCTGTTCCGAAATCCGGCAATCTGGCTTGGTCCTTTTTCGGCAATTGTCAAGTCAAAAGTACGATTGACAACAAGGGCGGCATCTTCGTACATAATCCAGTTATTTCTGTCCCCTGGGTCAAAGCGGTAGCCGTAGGGCGGCTTTGCCCTATGTTTTTGCTGATGCCCCTGGCGCTGTCCACACCATCGTTCACAGCTATAAATCGCACATCACGGCTCGGAAAGATAAGTTCTGCATAATGTCCCATATACATGTAATCGATGTCAAATCTGCTAATATCCTTGACGATAAAATTTTCCACCAGACCATGTTCTACAAGGGAGAGTGCCTCTTGTATGCAGGGGCGGTCAAAATTTAAAAGTTTATTTGCAATGGTGTTGTCAATGGAGTTCATGTGCCAATATAAATTTTAAAAAAAGACTTTTTTAAAAAAGATAAATCCAGAAACATTGACAAATTCAATGATATGCCAGTACAATGAGTGTAACAAAAAGTGCAAATTATAAAGTTACTATAGAAGGAAGTGGGAAGCTTGAAAGTTTCTTTCAAATATTAAATTGATGCGTGCTTAAGCACGCATGGGGTATAGATATGAAGCCGGAGGAATCATTTGTACGCCACAGCCATGTGGTGACAGGATTGCTTTTGTATAGACACTGGACAGAAAGAAAATGAAAGAGCGGATAATAGTTGGGGAGGCAAGTCAGATTTTTTCAATCTCAATAGAAATATGGAGGTGGAACTTTTCTGATAGATTTCGAGAATGACATGTAAGGAGACTGGAACAGGTTTGGCATGGGAGTTGTCCGGGCTGCCAAATATCAGATGGTGGCATAGGAACGTTTCTAGAAGAGGTTTTGTCATCAATGGCACTATAACAGCATATCCTGACTTGATCGTCATGACAGAGAGTAGAAAATTGCTTTTGGTGGAGATCAAGGGTGACCATCTGAAGAATGATAAATCGAGAGAGTAAGCTAAAATAGGGGCAACTTGGGTAGCAAAGGCATCCCAGTTGGGCAGAGTGTATAAGTATTTTATTTCCCAAAGATATCGGAAACAACCGAGTATAATGCGACATTACAGACGATAAGCGCATTCTGGTATCTGTTTTTTCGCTGGAACGGTAGGAAGTCAACTTGTAACGGTATTTTGTAAATCCACGCAGGATACGGATGGGTTTATAGTGGATATAGATTCCCGGGACCAGACCTAGTCGAAATAAGTCCCCAATCCATTTGGAATCTTTCGTATCATCCATATTGCCTTTGACTGCTTTTACCCATTTGAGGTTGGTAATGGTGACGTTAATATTGTCCTCCAAAAGGTTGAACACAGGACCCCAGTATTTGTCGGTAGATATTCCATATAGACATCACGGCATTGGTTTTCAATAAGCCAGTTTTTGGATTGTAGGATCAGCAGGTTTGATAAACAACTTTCATGATCAAAACTTCTTTCAAATGAGATAAAGAATCCATTGGTTGTACCATTACACATTTAACAGAGAAGTTAAAACAATTCTTACTGTACATTCTAATAGAGTCACTTATTTGTGCTTGAAAGATGAAATTTACACTGATTATTATGCTGTCTAAAACTGAAGAAAGTCTTTACGAGTCACCGCCTCGTGCTTTGTAGTGTAGCTTATTTACAAACTATTTTATCAACAAAGTGGAGGATTGGAAGACTTTCATTATTATTTGTGCCGCTGACTTGGCGGCGGAATGGAGAGTATTATGCAAGATTTGACAGTTCGTTCTGAAAGTATTCAAAGATTATATAATTTCTATTTGGAAAATAAACTAATTGTAAACAGACGGTATCAAAGAAAATTAGTATGGTCAGTTGAGGAAAAAGCAGCTTTTATAGATTCTATTATTAAAGCATATCCTGTGCCCTTAATTCTGTTGGCCGAGAGTGAGGAAAATGGGGAAAGAATTTTAGAAATTATAGATGGGATGCAAAGATTAAATGCTGTTATAGCATTTATTGAAAATGAGTTCTCGGTTAATGGATTATATTTTGATTTAGAAGCAATGGCAGAAACCAAACTGCAAAAAGATCAAGGTCAATTGATTCAAAATTTCCCCATTATTGATAGAAAAGTATGTGCAGAAATTGCATCATACGTTTTCCCTATGTCAACTTATAAAGGAGCAAGTGAAAAAGAGGTTGATGAAGTTTTCCGTAGAATAAACGCCAATGGGAAACATTTGTCCAGACAAGAAATAAGGCAGGCTGGAGCGTTATCAAATTATGCAGATTTGGTACGACAAATCTCAAGCGAAATAAGGGGAGATGCATCTTTAAACGACAGGGTTATTTTAAATAATATGAAGATGATAAGTATTACATCTAAAAACCTTCCATACGGAATCAATGTGGACGATGTTTTTTGGGTATCAGCTGCAATAATTAGACGTGAGCAGGTTAGAGAATCAAAAGATGAAGAGATAGTCGCAGAGATAATCGCTGCCATGTTATTGGATGAGATACCCGCATCGAGCAGCACAATTTTAGACGAATTTTATTCATTAAAGGCTATATCTAAAAGAGCGAATGAGTTAGAGGAGAAGATAAGAATTCGCTCTTTTGAAAAAGTTAAGTCTGATTTTTTTAAAGTCTTTGATGAAATTAAGCAGTTATTAGCTATTGCAGACCAAAGTTTTAATTCGCTTATTGCAAAAGACAGAACGTTTGACAAGGTGCCTCGGTATTATCAGATTGTTTTTTTGGCCTTATATAAATTGATGATAAAAGACAATAAGAAAGTGAGTTCTTAGTATGAACTTTTAAAAATCTTAGATGGAATAACGGCAAGTGTGCATTTGAGTAAGGGGGGAGGAAATTGGGGTGCATCTGCACGAGAGAATAGTATAAATGCGATTGTGGGAATGATAGAGAGATGTTTTGCTGATAACCTAGAAGATCCGTCTATTGTAAAATGGAGCACAGAATTTGAAACAATTTTGAGACAGTCAAGAATAGAACAAGTATGTTTTGATTTTAAGATTGGTTTTTGTGACTTAAAAACGGGAGCTTTCAATGAAGAATCTTTTAAAAAATGCATAAGAACTTTAACAGCGATGGCTAATAAAGGACATTCAAGTATCGGGTATGTCATAGCAGGGGTAGCTGATAAGGAAGGGGATGCCCAAAAGCTTGAAGAGAAAAATACAGAGTACAAGCCTATTTTGAAAGATGGATATTATATTACGGGGTTGAACTATGATATTGAGACATTGAAGATGCCTGCAGATCGTTATTTTCAAAAACTGATTCAAATATTAGAAAAAGAGCCAATTGATGATGAGTATAAATCATATATTGGGAACAATATTAGATTTATGAGATATGGGGAAAAAGACATTTTAATTTTTCGCATTGTGGGATTGGATTCTCCTGCTATATATGATAATCATTACTATCAGAGAATGGGGGCTAACATAGAAAAAATAGAAACAAAGAATATTGCCAGTTTATTTGCCAAGTTTCCACAGCAGAAATGAAAAGTTGAAGTAGTACTTAATAGAATTGGTGACTATACAAATTCAGATTTGGATTGGATTAAGGAGATTTGAGGATGGAAGAAAATCAGAAGGATTATACTGAAGCTGTGAGAATGATTAAAGAAGCCATTTTAAATAGTCAGTATGAGGCTGGAAAGTTGATAAACGGACATCAGCTGATGCTGTATTACAGAATCGGTAAATATATATCAGCCAATTCAAGAAAAGGATTCTGGGGAAAGGGTGCGATAGATTTAATCAGTCATCGACTGGACAAAGAGCTTCCCGGACTTCGGGGATTTTCTGCTCGTAATTTGCGATATATGCGTACGTTTTATGAGGAATGGGCATATTTGGATCAAGATAATTTGATTGGAACAGAACAGGTTGATAAGATGGAACTTGCAAGTGCCAAAGTTCAAAATATTAATGAGATTTCAATTTGGAACTTGCAAGTTCCAAAAGAATTAAATTTTCCAATGGAAGAATTTCTTTCTATCGGCTTTACGCACCACAGGATTATTTTATCAAAGGTAAAAGATAAGTATGCACGATTATTTTATATTCAGAGATGCTACGATGAAAAATTTAATGTGGAATCCCTGTCAAAAGCTATAATACAGGATGACTATCATCATCAAGGCAGTCTGCCTAATAATTTTTTACAGACACTTCCGGCAAGTGAGCAGGCATTTCGTGCAATTAGTACCTTTAAGGATGAGTATCTGCTTGATTATATTAATGTGGAGGAAATTGGAATACGAGATAGGGAAGATATGGATGAAAAAGTTGTAGAGAATGCTATTGTGCATAATATTAAGAATTTCATTCTGACATTTGGCAAGGACTTCACATTTGTCAGGAATCAGTATCATCTTGATGCTTTTGGCGAAGATCAGTTTATCGATATTTTATTTTTTAACAGGGCGTTGAACTGTCTTGTAGCTGTTGAACTCAAGAAAGGGAAGTTTAAAACAGCATATCTTGGACAGTTGTCAGGTTATCTGAGTATTCTGGATGAATTTGAGAAGAAGCCGCATGAAAATCCCTCCATCGGGATTATTCTCTGCAAGGATATGAACAAGGCTTTTGCAGATTTTGTTATTCGTGATTATTCAAAACCAATGGGCGTGGCCACATATAAGACATCTGCGGATATGTCGGAAGAACTGAAAAAAGCATTGCCTGATATAGAGGAACTGAAAAAAATGTTAGAAAATGAAGATAAGTAAAATGATTATGAAAGAAAGATATGCGCCAATGAACATAGAAGTATATAATCTTAATTATCTTTGGAACTTAGTGCGGGACTTGCGCAAAGAGAATCGAAAGCTGAAAAATCAGCTCAATAAAGCCATTATAGCTTACGACCCTGAAGGAATATTTGATGAGAGGATAGAAAGTGCTGTCGAATATGAAACAGAGTGTCACCTTGGGACATATCACCTTGATTTCTAAAAATCTGTGGCAAAAATACGATATAGCACATTCCTGCATTTCTTATACAATAAACTCCTGTCTTTACAATAAATTTCACATTAAATTTCTTCCTCACTCCGTTTCGCTTTGCTCTGTTGCCTGTTATGTTGCAGGCTCTCGTTTTGAAGCTCTCGATCAAGGTTCATTTTATTGTAAATTGACACTTCCATATATGCTGAGTCTGTGGCGGTTTTGGTCAGGTCCTTGTCGATACTGTCATACGCTGCTTGCATTTTTTCCTTTTTTGTATAATAAACCGCTAATTTTCATTTCGCCGTCTGTAAGTTTATCCTGGCCGGGCGTCAAGCAACGGTTGACTTTAAATGGGAAATTAGTTATTATAACAGATATAAGTAACAGAATGAGGACGGCAGCCAAAGCTTTCACGGTAATAGCCGCCGAAGTTTGCCTGTCAGGGAAGAAAAGGAGAGTTTGGCATGAAAAATACAGCACAAAAGACTACGGAGTCGGCTGTTACAAAGAGGCTGAAATTTGACAAGGAATTGTTTAAGAGAAGCGTGGTATATAATGTGAAAACCTTATACCGCAAGGATATGGACGAGGCGACACCTCAGCAGATATTCCAGGCGGTTTCCTATGCGATCAAGGATCAGGTGATGGACAACTGGATCGATACCCAGCGGGCATATGAGAAGGAAGATCCCAAGATGGTTTATTATATGTCCATGGAATTCCTGATGGGCCGTGCCTTGGGCAACAATATCATCAACCTGCAGGGGTATGCGCCCGTGAAGGAGGCTCTTGAGGAGCTGGGGCTGGATCTGAATGTGGTGGAGGATCAGGAACCGGATGCGGCGCTGGGCAACGGCGGACTGGGACGTCTTGCCGCATGCTTCATGGATTCCCTTGCAACTCTTGGCTATCCCGCTTACGGCTGCGGCATACGTTACCGCTACGGCATGTTTAAGCAGGAGATCCGCGACGGCTATCAGGTGGAGGTGCCGGACAACTGGCTGAAGGACGGCAACCCCTTTGAGCTTCGCAGGCCGGAGTATGCAAAGACCGTAAAGTTCGGCGGCTATATTTCCATGTACTGCGACGAAAACGGCAGGAGTCATTTTAACCAGGAGGGCTATCAGGCGGTGAAGGCGGTGCCCTTTGACCTTCCTGTTGTGGGCTACGGAAACAGGATCGTAAACACGCTGCGCATCTGGGATGCGGAGCCCATAGAGGCATTTCAGCTGGATTCCTTTGACAAGGGCGACTACCGCAAGGCGGTGGAGCAGGAGAATCTGGCGAGAAACATCGTGGAGGTGCTTTATCCCAACGACAACCATTACGCAGGCAAGGAGCTTCGCTTAAAGCAGCAGTATTTCTTTATCTCTGCGTCCGTCCAGGAGGCAGTGGAAAAGTACATGAGAACCCATGACGACATACGCAAATTCCATGAGAAGGTCACCTTCCAGCTGAACGATACCCATCCTACGGTGGCTGTGCCGGAGCTGATGCGTATTCTGCTTGACGAATATGGTCTTTCGTGGGAGGAGGCATGGGAGATCACCACAAAGACCTGTGCCTACACCAATCATACAATCATGGCGGAGGCGCTGGAGAAGTGGCCCATCGATCTTTTCCAGAGACTGCTTCCCCGCATTTACCAGATTGTTGAGGAGATCAACCGCCGCTTCCTGCTGCAGGTGGAGCAGAGATATGCAAACGAATACGGCGTGGATGTTCAGGAGAAGATCCGCAAGATGGCGATTCTGTATGACGGACAGGTGAAGATGGCGCATATGGCGATTGTCGCCGGCTATTCCGTAAACGGTGTGGCAAGGCTTCACACGGAGATCCTGAAGAAGGAGGAGCTGAAGGACTTTTATGAAATGTTCCCGGAGCGCTTCAACAACAAGACCAACGGCATTACCCAAAGGCGGTTCCTGCTTCACGGCAATCCGCTGCTTGCCGACTGGGTCACAAAGCGTGTGGGCGACGGATGGGTCACCGACCTGCCTCAGATCGCGAAGCTGAAGGACAGTGCCGACAATAAGAAGGCGCAGAAGGAATTCATGGAGATCAAGTACCGTAACAAGGAGCGTCTTGCGAAATATATTAAGGAGCATAACGGCGTTGAGGTTGACCCCAAATCCATCTTTGACGTTCAGGTAAAGCGTCTGCATGAGTATAAGAGACAGCTTTTGAATATTCTGCATGTGATGCATCTTTACAATGAGCTGAAGGCGAAGCCTGATATGGAGTTTTATCCCAGAACCTTCATCTTCGGCGCGAAGGCGGCGGCGGGCTACCGCAACGCAAAGCTGACCATCAAGCTGATTAACGCCGTGGCAGACGTGGTCAATAAGGACGCGTCCATCAAGGGAAAGCTGAAGGTTGTGTTCATTGAGAACTATAACGTTTCCAACGCGGAGCTTATCTTTGCCGCGGCGGATGTTTCCGAGCAGATATCCACTGCCAGCAAGGAGGCGTCCGGAACCGGTAATATGAAATTTATGCTCAACGGCGCGCTGACCCTTGGAACCATGGACGGGGCAAACGTGGAAATCGTGGAGGAGGTAGGACAGGAAAACGCGTTTATTTTCGGACTGTCCTCCGATGAGGTCATCCGTTTTGAAAATTACGGCGGCTATAACCCCATGGATATTTACAACAGCGACAAGGAAATTAAGAAGGTAGTGGACCAGCTGGTGGACGGTACCTTTGACTCCAATAAGGAGCTGTTCCGCCCGCTGTACAATTCCCTGTTAAATACCCTGAGCACCTCCAAGGCGGACACCTACTTTATCCTGAAGGATTTCAAGTCCTATGCCGAGGCGCAGAAAAAGGTGGAGGCGGCTTACAGAAACGAGGAGGGCTGGGCAAGGAGCGCAATCCTGAACGTGGCATGCTCCGGAAAGTTTACCTCTGACAGAACCATTCAGCAATATGTGGATGAGATCTGGCATCTGGATAAGGTGACGTTGAAATAACGATTGATGCGATACTTTTTTCCGTTTCAGTTTTATAAAAAACGAATTACAAAGCATACAGAATGCAGAGGACGACAACAGCGCCTCTGCATTTTTTGTCCGAACCTATTTACTTTTACCATGTAAATCGCATATAATAGGAAATGCGAAGGCTTAGGAGTATCAGAAGAAATCACAGTTTACATATAAAGGAGGAGTATAATGGTTAGATTATTGGACGGCGGCGCTTATCTGGTGGGAGGGAACGAGATCATTCCCGATACGCCGGAGGCGGAAGCGGCGGTTCGGAGCAAAACCGGGAAGACTGTAACGAAAAAGGAAGCGGCCGGGCAGACGATCTGCTTCGGCATTTTAAAGGACCACAATACCTCGGGTAACATGGACAAGCTGAAAATCAGATTTGACAAGCTTACCAGTCATGATATCACCTTTGTGGGCATTATACAGACGGCCAGGGCATCGGGGCTTCAGAAGTTTCCCATGCCCTATGTACTTACCAACTGCCATAACTCCCTCTGTGCGGTGGGCGGCACCATTAACGAGGATGACCATATGTTTGGGCTTACCTGCGCGAAAAAGTACGGGGGAGTCTATGTGCCTCCTCATCAGGCGGTCATCCATCAGTTTGCCAGAGAGATGCTTGCCGGGGGCGGCAAAATGATTCTGGGCTCCGATTCCCACACGCGTTACGGCGCGCTGGGAACCATGGCGGTGGGAGAGGGCGGTCCCGAGCTGGTTAAGCAGCTGTTAAATCAGACCTATGACATCAATATGCCCGAGGTGGTGGGCGTGTACCTGACCGGAGCGCCGGTGAAGGGCGTTGGCCCTCAGGACGTGGCGCTTGCCATTATCGGGGCGGTGTTTAAAAACGGCTATGTGAAAAACAAGGTGATGGAGTTTGTGGGTCCCGGCGTGGAAGCTCTGAGCGCGGACTTCCGTATAGGCGTCGATGTCATGACTACGGAAACCACCTGTCTTTCCTCTATCTGGAAAACGGACAGCGAAATCAAGGAGTTCTACGAGATTCATGGGCGCGCCGGGGATTACAGGGAGCTTAATCCCGGTGAGGTTGCCTATTATGACGGTATGATTCAGGTGGACCTTTCTCAGATACGGCCCATGATTGCAATGCCGTTCCACCCCAGCAATACCTATACCATCGAGGAGCTGAACAGCAATCTCATGGATATTCTGGACGAGACGGAAAAGCGCGCACAGGTGAGTCTGGAAGGCGCGGTGGAGTTTCGTCTGAAGGATAAGGTAAGAAACGGCAAATTTATGGTGGACCAGGGTATCATAGCGGGCTGCGCGGGCGGCGGCTTTGAGAATATCTGCGCGGCGGCGGATATCCTTAAGGGCAGCAGCATCGGCACGGACGGCTTTACCCTGAGCGTGTACCCGGCATCCATGCCCGTTTATATGGAGCTTATTAAAAACGGCTGTGCGGCGGCGATTATGGAGACTGGCGCTGTCATGAAGACGGCGTTCTGCGGACCCTGCTTCGGAGCGGGCGACACTCCGGCAAACAACGCCTTCAGCATCAGGCATTCCACCAGAAACTTCCCCAACCGTGAGGGAAGCAAGCTGCAGAACGGGCAGATTTCCTCCGTTGCATTGATGGACGCGCGTTCCATTGCGGCAACTGCCGCCAACAGGGGCGTGCTGACTCCGGCCACTGACTTTGACGGAGAAATCGGAAAGTATAAGTACCATTTTGACAGTAAAATATATGCAAACAGGGTATTTGATTCTCACGGTGAGGCGGACCCTGATACGGAGATACAGTTCGGTCCCAATATCAAGGACTGGCCCGCTATGGGAGAGCTGCCGGAAAACCTTGTGCTGCAGGTGGTCAGCGAGATCCACGACCCGGTGACCACAACGGACGAGCTGATTCCCTCCGGCGAGACCTCATCCTATCGTTCCAATCCTCTGGGGCTTGCCGAGTTTACCTTGAGCCGTAAGGACCCCGCATACGTTGGGCGTGCCAAGGCGGTTCGCGCCCTGGAGGAGGAGCGCATGAAGGGCGGTCATCCCTGCCATGTTCTGCCTGCCATCAAAGACGTGATGGCGCCGGTCAAGGAAAGGTATCCGGCGGTAAGCCATGAAAATACAGGCTTTGGCTCCACGATTTTTGCGGTGAAGCCCGGCGACGGTTCCGCGAGAGAGCAGGCGGCGTCCTGCCAGAAGGTGCTTGGCGGATGGGCAAATATCGCCAATGAGTACGCCACCAAGCGTTACCGCTCCAATCTCATAAACTGGGGTATGCTGCCCTTCCTTATCAGAGAGGGAGAGCTGCCGTTCGGTAATCTGGACTATCTGTTTATTCCCGGCATCAGGAAGGCCGTGGAGGAAAAGACGGAGGTCATTGCCGCGTATGTGGTAAAGGACGGACAGCTGAAGGAGTTTGAGCTTCGGCTGGGAGAGCTTACCGACGAAGAACGTCAGATTATTCTCAAGGGATGCCTGATCAATTATAACCGCGTATGAGGCGGGAGGCTTCTGTAAAGGAAACGATGCACTAAATAGCATGACGAATCTGGAAAGGACGGGAAAATGGAGTTTAACAAAACGGTATCCAACCCAATGCTGGTGGGGACCATTGAGCTTATGAAGGCGGAGGATACCCCGGAGCACCGGGGGATGTTTGTGGAGGAGCTGACAAAGGCGTCGTTTCTGTCGCCGGCGGTAATACAGCCCATGCCTGAGGAGGATGCGGAGGGGAAGACCGTCATTGCACCGGGCAGTAAGGTGCAGCTTCCCATGCTTACCTCCGGCGACGGAAAGCATTTTTTCATGGCGTTTACCGATGAGGGCGAATATGGAAGATGGCTGGAGAAGACGAAGGAGAAGCTGCCGAAATTTGCCCTTACCATAGAGGAATATGCGGCGATGCTGTTTCGTAGGGACCCTCAGGGGAACATGAGCACGGCGCTGGGGGTGGTGATAAATCCTTTCGGGGCAAATATTATCCTGCCAAAGGAGATGCTTGCGGGCATTATGTCTGCGAGGATTGCGCAAATGCAGAAGGATATGGGAACAAATTCCAATAAGCTCTAAAGCATAAAAATTTTGTGCCGATATATTTTGTACAGGAAGACAGTTGGGCCGACTGTCTGCCGGGTACAATATGGACACCACGGACGGTATTTATATGGGGGAAAGGATTTCCCCGTATAGGTGCCGTTTTTTTATGAAACCCTGCCTATGTACAGGGGAGCGACAGGAGGTCGCAGGTAAAAGGTTCCAGCCTGTCGAGGCGTCTGCACCAGGGAAGGTGGGAGCTGAGGCGGCGAAGAATGGGTGGACATGAACGGGCATAAAACAGCCTTGGAACAGGAAAAAAGGAGAAAAAGGATTGATAATTGATTCCGGCAGAGTAGGAATGGAATCCGCAAGAAGCTACAGTAAGGCTTCAACATCGATTCGTCGATTTGTGATAACGGACTATCGAGACGAACCGACACAGGGCGGCGGCGCCCTGAATGCAGCAGTGAGCGGCGATGCTCAAAATCCGGAGGGAGCAGAGGAAAAAGAGGGAAAAAAGGCAGAGCAGACGGGGAATTCGCTTCAGGACTGGCAGGCGCGCTTTCAGTCGGCGGGTACAAGGGTGAATATCCGAAGCTCTGCCAGCCGGACGGCGGAGGATATTCGGCAGACCACGATACGATATATTTTTGATCTGCTGTTTTCCTCAAGGAGAAGCCGTATGAGCCGCTGGAGGGAGGATAGGGGGCTTCAGTCCTTTGGGTACGGAGCAGGCGCGGAAGCGCAGCCTGGTCTGAGCGGCGGTCAGAATGCTTCGGGGAGCAGTCTTCATATGAATTCCGAAAAGGTATCCACGGCCATGGGGTCTCAAAGCTCTGCCGTTAATATGAAGCTTTTGAGCTACAGTCAGGAAACCCTTCAGGTAGAGTCGGAGGACACGTCGTTTTCCACCGTGGGAACCGTGCGTACCGCCGACGGCAGGGAAATTCATTTCAATGTGAATGTGGAAATGAGCAGGCATTTTCAAGAGACATTCCGGGAGGAGCTGGAGCTGGCGTCGTTTACCATGTGCGATCCCCTTGTGATAAATCTGGACACGGATGTGGCTTCGCTGTCCGATCAGACCTTTTATTTTGATATCGATGGGGACGGAGAGACGGATGAGGTGTCAAGGCTGGGAGCCGGCAGCGGTTATCTGGCTCTGGATAAAAACGGAGACGGCGTCATTAACGACGGAAGCGAGCTGTTTGGAACGGCAAGCGGCAACGGCTTTGCGGATCTGGCAAGGTATGACGAGGACGGAAACGGCTGGATCGACGAGAACGATGCCGTATGGAGTAAGCTGAAGATATGGGCAAAGGACGAAAACGGGAAGGATGTGCTCTACAGCCTTGCCGACAAGGGCGTGGGAGCGATATGCCTGCAGAATGTTTCGACGGATTTCACTCTGAAGGGGCAGAACGGACAGACCAACGGAGCGATCCGCAACAGCGGTATTTTTCTTTATGAAAACGGAAATGTGGGAACCGTGCAGCATGTAGATGTTGCAAAGTATGACAAGGGGGCATAAAGCCCTCTTGTTTTTTTAATTATTCTGCATAATTTTTTCCTCTTAGGGCAAAATGATAGCGAAGTAATATCTGACATATGCTCGAAAAAAGGAAGGGATGGCAGCTATGAGAAAAAACAATAAAAGAAACAATGCAAAAAAGGAACGTGTAATCATGATTGCCTCGTCGGTCTTTGTGCTTTCGGCACTGACACTGACAGGGATCTACATGAAGTCTGTCAACAGGGAATCGCAGGATGACGGTTATATGATCGATTTCACGGCTCTGGAGAACGACGCGGAGGACAAGCTTCAGGAAATTGCCCAAAACGATCAGGATGGCGCCGGAACGGGGATAAACAATCCCTTCGGAGGCGATTTGAACGCAATATTGGATGATGAAATGGACTTTTTGCCTTCGGAGGAGGTCGATTCCGGGATGATAGAGATTCCCGGGCTGACAGACGGCGTGCAGATTCAGCCGGAGGTGCCTTCTCAGGGAGAGCCGGTACTTCCCAAGGAGACGACAGCGCCGCCTGCGGAGACTCAAAAGCCGGCGTCATCCGGGGAGCCGAAGCAGCCGGATGCAGGGCAGAAGGTATCGGAGGAGCAGGAAAGAAATCAGACGGAAAACGAGCAGCCTGAAAAGATACAGCCCACGGAGGGTACGGTGGTGGCACAGGCCCTTAACTTTGCGGAGAGCCAGGGTCTGCTGCGCCCGGTAAGCGGCGGGATACTGATGCCATACAGCATGGACCGCAGCATTTATTTTTCCACAATGCGCGATTACAGATACAATCCCGCGCTGGTGCTTGAGGCCGAGACAGGAACGCAGATTTCCGCATGCGCTACGGGCAAGGTAATCAATATTTTCAGCAATGAGGAGATCGGGCACGCGATCACCATGGATCTGGGTAACGGATATCACATTACCTACGGCCAGCTTGAGGGTATCAACGTAACCCTGAACAGCTATGTAAACAAGGGTGACCTGATAGGTTCCATCGCGGCTCCCACAAAATATTACTGTGTGGAGGGAAGCAACCTGTATCTTGCGATGACAAAGGACGGACAGCCGGTTGACCCGGAGCCGCTGTTTAGATAGAACGGAATCTGAAATAAAAAAAACAGTCTCGCAGAGCGGAGACGCCCCGGGAAGAATTTTACAGCTGTGTCCTGAACAGATGGAAAATGCTTCCCCTATAGGGGGCGGCGCAGAGCGGAGACGGAACTGGAATAATAAAAACAGTCTCGAAGCGGAGACGCCCCGGGAAGAATTTTACAGCTGTGTCCTGAACAGATGGAAAATGCTTCCCCTATAGGGGGCGGCGCAGAGCAGAGACGGAACTGGAATAATATATGTATATTTTGGGCGGAACAATTAAGACCATGGCGGGTGCGGATATCGAAAACGGCTGCATTCGTATAGAAAATGGCAGGATAGCGGAAATCGGAAAGCGGGATGAAATTAAAGTTCATCCCGCTGACTGTGAGCAGGTGATCGAGGCGGCGGACGGCATTATTATGCCCGGCTTAATTGAAGCGCATTGTCACATGGGCATTATGGAGGAAAAGAAGGGAATGGAGGGGGACGACTGTAATGAGACGGTGAATCCCATAACCCCTTATCTTCGCGCCGTGGATGCCATCAACACAATGGACGCGGCGTTTGACGACGCAGTGAGGGCGGGAATTACCGGGGCAATGATTGGCCCAGGAAGCTCCAACGTGGCGGGAGGGCAATTCGCTTTCCTTAAGACAAAGGGCCGCAGGGTGGACGAGCTGATCGTAAAGGCGCCGGCAGCCATGAAGGTTGCCTTTGGAGAAAATCCAAAGGTGAATTATTCCGGGCAGGGGAAAAGCCCGTCAACAAGAATGGCGGTTGCCGGAATGCTCCGGGAAGAACTGACAAGAGCGTCACAATATGCCCGGAACAAGAAGAAGGCGTTGGACAACGGCGAGGATTTTGCGGAGGATTTTTCCCTGGAATGCTGGCTTCCGGTGCTGTCCCGGGAAATTCCGTTAAAGGCGCATGTGCACCGGGTGGACGATATATTCACGGCGGTCAGAATAGCAAAGGAATTTAATTTAAAGATGACGCTGGACCATTGCTCGGAGGGGCATCTGATTGCGGATGAGCTGGCAAAGGAGGGATTTCCTGCCATTGTGGGTCCGGATCTTGCCAGCCGAAGCAAAATTGAAGTGCAGAATATGGCGTTTAAAACGGTGGGAGTGTTGAACCGTGCGGGAGTAATGACCGCCGTCACCACAGACCATCCGGTCTCTCTGATTCAATCCCTTCCGCTGTGTGCCGGGCTGGCGGTAAAGTCCGGGCTGCCTCTGGAGGAGGGATACAAGGCGATCACCATATACCCTGCGATCATCTGCGGGGTGGCGGACAGGGTCGGCAGCCTGGAAGTGGGCAAGGATGCGGATATTGCCATTTTCAGCGGAAATCCCATGGAGGTCTTTACGGAGACGCTGTACACCATAATCAACGGCCAACTCGTCTTTGACGGTAAAAAGACTTGTTATATGGGGGATTTATGATATAATGTTGACGCGGAAGCAGCGTCAACTACTGAATCCATATGCGCCGGGGCGCATGAGATTAAGGAATAATAGACTCAAGAATCCAGCCGCTGCGCGCCTGACGCGCAATGCGCTTAAAATCTGCTTAGCAGATTTGATTCTTTTGTTGCCATATCAGGTGAAATCAAA
>CAJTPH010000044.1 GCA_910578215.1 uncultured Acetatifactor sp.
GGGGGCGCACATTCTCCAGAGCTTCCAGGTACTCCGCTATCCGTTTCTCCGTCATATCCGCTTCCGTAAAGGTCCTGTTAAATTTGATATTGACGCCCTCGTCTATGTAAGAGTCTCCATATATGTAAACTTTGCCGTCCGCAACCTTCTTCAGGTCATTTTGTATCCATTGCCCCAGCGCCGCCCTGTTCACAGGAACCGCCCGTGTCAGCTCCGCCTGTGCCTTTTCGCTCAACAGGTATCCTATGAATTTCATAACGCCTTCCTTATGAGTGGACGCAGCATTGACCGCCAGAGTATCACTGTTGTTTATATACCCATGACAGCCATCATCAAACAACGCGCCCGAAACTGTCATGCCTTCCGCCTCAAGCTCCGCGTTGCTTTCAAAATGATAGATATCCGTATATCTCATATTTCTTACAAGGGTCTGATATCTATGTTTCCCATCATATCCGTAACGCTTTGCCACCTCCAGCATCTGTGCAAACAGATCGCCGCTGAAATCGCAGGTCCCATGCTCCCAGTCAACCATTCCCCAAAGATCCTCCGATCCCTCCAGGAGCATTTCCAAAACCATACCGGCATCTCCGTAGGCATAGAAAAAAGCGTCCTCTTTGCGCGCGGAAAGGGCATCCGTCAGGCTGCGGATATCCAGTGCCCCGGTTCCGGCAGGCAAAGCATCCTTGCGTATTTTATAGCCTCTGGGATATATGGACACGTTAATCCCATATATTTTATCACCCTCTCTCCAGCTGCCGAAGGCTGCCGGAAGATAATCGCTTTCCTGGATGCCCATGGTTGCCAGACAGCCTCTTAGGTCCAGGAGCATCCCTTTGGCAAGCATTCCCTGGATATAGTCCTCAATCAGGTTGCCGCACAGAATATCAGGTCCCTTTCCGGCGGACAGCTCCACATTGGTCTGTCTGGCGTAATCGTCCAGATCCGCGGACTTACTGTTGGACAGCTCCTCCAGCACCACCCAGTATTCGGTGTCTGATTTATTGAAATCCACTGCCCGGAGCTTTAACCATGACGGAATAGTCGCCGCCCGAAGAGTAACGGTCTTACGCTCACTTTCAACCAATGACAGTCTCTCCAGAACTCCCTGGGCAACTCCTCCTATACGGCCATTACTTTCATCGCAGAAATACAGCGCCTCGATATCTCCCCCCTCCAGCAATCTGAATCCTCTCATTTTCCATGGGGTTTTCATTCTCGCCCAGGCGCTTCCAGTAAAGGACAAAAAATCGCATACGCTGCCGTCGCTTAAATTAACCTTTTTAATGCCTGTACCTTTTTTGCCTCCGTCAACGCCCGTATCATCATACAGATATAGCCCGTCCTCCCCCCAGCCAAAGGGATTCACCCCGTCATAAACCCGGGTCTGCAGGACAAACGCATCCGTATCGGCAAGCACTCCATTCTCAGGGTCAAATGGCACCACACTCTTTACCTCGACACCTTCTGCCATTCCTCTAAGAATCACATACATATTTCCGCCTGTGCAGCCGAAGCCTTCCGCCTCAAATCCCGGTTCCAGGACAGTCTTGTACAATAATTCCCCGCTTTTATCCAGCTTCAGAAAGCATTCCCTGCCGATGGCAGTACCCCCTACATAACCCGGATATGTGGAATAATAGCAGTTTCCCTCCCCGTCCACATACCATGTGCCTCCGAAGATAAACCCGTTCTTTGTCAAAGCATTGATTTCCTTTTTCTTTTCTTCCTCGGAAAGAATGCTCCCAATGCTTTCCACAAGCCGTACGCCCGGAATCAAAAGCTCTCTGGCGCCGTCCGTCCTCCGTATATAAAGCCCGCTGTCCGGATAAAGCTCAGACCTATCCTCTCCCTCTTTCTGATATTTTCCATCTATTAAGACCAATACCGCAGGTCTGAAGTTATAACCCTTTACTTCAATTAAAACCGGCTCTCCCTGATAAAACTGCAGCCCCACAATACGACCCTTATCCTTTTCGGATTCATCGAGAAGATCAATATCAAAAATTTGATTCCTGTCTATCATAAGACCGGAGGCCGTCGTCCCCGGCGGCGCACTTGCAGATATTGTTCCCTCTGGCATATTTGCAGAAGATGCTCCCGAGACGGGATTTTCTGTCTGCCCACTGCAGCCAGTGAATAGGACGCAGCACATCAGCAATACCAAAAGCCCTTTGAACATGAAACCACCTCTTGATTTAATCTAATATTAATACAATTAAAAGGGGATATAGACACTTATGCCTTATTATAAGCAGCCCAGAAAATCATTTAATAATTGCTTCAATCTCATAATTAGTCAAAGTATCCTGATAATTGCATTTTGTACAGCAAGCCTCGTAATATACCAGACCACCGCTCCTATCGTCCGGGTGCTCCCAGTCGATATCCCAGTCATGGTCTTCCCAATCTTTATATTCCTTATCACCTAAAATTTCCGCTCGGCAACTTATACATAAATACTCTACATGCTGATACCATTCTCGATGCTGATAAATCCCAGAATCATATCCATGTTCAACAAAATATCTATCCTCTGGTAATACCGGATACAGCTTTGGAGAGAGTACTCTGCCCGCTCATAATATCCGCGATGCTATCCCCCTTATTACTATAATATCATATATTACATATTTGTCAATATAATCTACTACTATGAAACACTTTGATAAACACAGCGGTTTTCCTCTTTGCCCACAGAAAAACACGGCAGTCCGGTCAATATAAAAGCCGTTGACCGGGCTGCCGTGTTTTTTTATTTCTATTTCCATTTCCTTTTCTATTTTTTTCCTCCTGGCAGCCCTGCAGGGCATAGCTGCCAGCCCCGCAGCAGAAACCAAAAGTAAAATTCCCCACAAATAGATTGTGCTTTCATCTCCTGTTTTAGGCACCCTGTTCTGAGAATCTGCTATTGCTGACTTCTCATCAGACTCCGTCTGCAGCCCTGTAAAACTCACCCTGCACATAACCTTCGTCCGTCAGCTGCGCCCTGTACAGGCGAAAAACCGCCCCTTCCAGATAAATGCCTTCCGCGAACGCTTCCGTAACGTTCAGAAACATAACCGTCTCGGTCAGGGACGGCGCAGACGAAACGGGAGAATAGATCCTAACCGGCAGATCCACCTGAAATTTAAGCATGTTCTCCACCGGCAGAACCATATCCCATTCATCTACCATGTGCGTAATTATTTTACTGCTGTCAGCAGCTTCAATTTCTATTTGAACCACTCCGCTGTGAGCCAGCCCGTTGAGTTCAACGGTTTCGTTTGTCCAGGCCGTTATCTCGCCGTTCGGTATATCGCCCTGGAGCCCACCGCCTCTATGTATCCGTCAAGGGTCGCCAATACCTCCTTCACGCTCTGCGTCCCGTCGCCGAAATGATTTTCCCTCACCAGACTGTCATAAACTGCCGACGCAAAATTATAATCCGGAATGACGGTCTGTACCTGGGAGATACCAAGGGCTCTGTCTGTTCCATCTATGGTCTGGGCGCCTGCCGCCATGCAGCCTGTCCCCGCGGCGGACGTTCCGAATCCCCCGGACAATGTGAGGGCAACAGCCAAAGCCATTCCCCAAAAGATGAATCGTCAGCCGTTTTTCTTTTTCCTGTACGCCCTGCGCCGGCGCACGGCCAGATTCTCCCCCGCCTTGAGCAGCGCCGCGGCTCCCGCCGACAGGGCTGCAAGCGTCAGGAATATTCCCGTGGAGACGCCCGTAAGCATCACAAGCGGCCGGAAGGCATCCTTCCAGAAAAAGATATGGATCAGCCACATATAGGTGGACAGGCCCCCAAAAAAGCGAAGCACCGCCGACAGCCGGGGCAGCCTGTCCAGCAATGTCAGAAACCCGAAAATAAACACCGGAACAAGCAAAAAATCCAGCTTGGCGTATGCTGGATCATCCGAGAGCAGGACCCGCACGATAACGGAAGCGGTCAGAGCAATCACACCCGCCAGCAGCACCTTCCCCTTTGACACCCTTTCCCCGGATTCCGCCTGTCCGGCTCCCGCTGCCACCAATGCGTCATTCTCGGATGTTCCCCTGCCGCATACGCCTGTCTGGAATATTTTCATGCAGGCTATTCTCTGGTACACGGCAAAGCGCGCCGTCAGATATCCCACAATAAAGACCAGCGTAAAGGAAATACGCAGCCCGTGCGCCGCCTTGACAATAAGCTCTGCCAGCCCCGGGAACCAAAAAAAGCCCGCCGCCAGACAAAGCAACGCCGCGGCCGCGGCAGCCACATAAAAGATCCTCTTTTTCCTTTCCTGCGACGAGTCGGAAAATTTATGAAACAGCGCCGCCACCAGCGGCAGCAGCAGCAGCATCTTAACATATTGAAGTATATACCACCAGGTAGCGTTATAAGAATTGGAAATGCCCAGCATGTTCAGCAGAAATTCCCTCAGAGAAAAAACAGGCGCATCGGGGTCAAGCAGAAAGATAACCGCCATCGACACGACCAGCGCATACCAGTACTGCGCGTACAATCTGCCCAGCTTGGCAAAGGACTGCCTGTAGCAGCCTAAAAGATACCCGGCGAAGGTTTCCTCCGCCGGATCTTTCACAGGGCGTTTTTTCAAAACATAGTACATTCCGTAACCGCTGACAAAGAGATAGATACCCAAAGCAATTTTGCAAAACCATGCAAGGTACAGCTCCACGTTCACCTCTCCAAAGCGCAGCACAGAAAAATATTCCAGCCCATAAAGCTCCGGAGTAGCGAAAATATGGTGGTAGATCATCATCAAAATGGCCAGCCCCCTCAACACGGCAGACTGCTCCCTGCTCATTCCTTCCTTCATACCCTGAATCGCTCCTCCGTTTTTTCCAAAAGCCATTACGCCAGCTTCCTGTACCACTGCAGCGAATCCACATACGCATGGTATATGCTGTCCACATCGACCTCCGCAAGCAGAAGCTGCCTGGATATCTCACGCCAGTCCGCCGTCTCATATTTAAGCATAAAATCCAGCACAGGAGCAAGCTTTCCCTCTCCGTGTATCAGCGCCTGGCTGACATCGCCCGTCAGCATTACCATGGACAGCGCCTCCTCCATGGATTTTTCCAGAATAATATCCAGCACGGAAAACAGTCCCATCAAAAACAGCTCCTCCTCCCTGCCCTTCAGCTTGAACAGAGGCGCCAGGTTTTCCGCGAATTTTGCCCGCAGCAGTGACATACGGGTGATTTCGCTGGGCTTATCCGCATACATTTCATTCACTACCGCCGTATTGATCCATTTTTTTAATTCCTTCTGCCCCAGCATGGCGGCGGCATGACGCAGAGTCGTAATGCCGGAGTTCACCGTCATCCGGTTTGCCATTTTCAAAAGCAGAATGGTAAGCGCCGTATCCCGGGCAATGATATCCGCCGCGTCGGCAAGCTCAAAGTTCTCGCTGTTCACAAGATTCAACAGCTCTATATAATTGACCTTCAAGGGAGCAACCTCGTGATGCCCTCTTGTCACGGGAAGACGGTAGAAATCTCCCTCGTACATCTGATAACCGCCCACCGACTTCAATTCCTCAAACAGCTCCGCCGTATCGATATTGCCGGCGCACAGCACGATTTCGGGATACAGCTTTCCGAAATAGATTTTCGCCTTGTCAATCGCTATCTTTCTGCTGTTTAAAAAGGCGTAATCCGTCAGCTTTAAGATCTCGCGGTAATTCTCAAAATCCGACACGGCAAGCTTGCGGATCGCAAGCCTGTAGCCCATTTTTTTCAGCTCGCGGATACGTTCTATATACATATCCACCGGAGGAATGGTGTTGTCCAGAAGGAATACGATACGGTTATGCGGAGCACTGCACTGATTTTCCACATCGGAAAAAATGGAAATATTGCTGAGAGGGACAAAAATTTCCTTGTCGTCAGAAAGCGTTTCGATGCCCATCCTTTCAATTAATTCCAGACCGTCCACCCTGGCGGAGCCGTCATTCTGTCCCGTTCCCAGCATGATCGGATTCAAAAGGAAGTTGTGTCTCTGCGAAAATACAGAGTACGCCTTCACCGCCATATTCTCATCAAAAAGAGGTATCAATGCAAGCAACATAAACCTTCACCCCAGCGGAGAGCATCCTCTCCGCCCTTTCTTTAATATATTCCCCAAGATCCCTGTTCTCCGGAATCTTTCATCCAATTCCTTTTTATATTACTTTCCTTTCGGAAAAACGTACCCATTGCATAAAAACCAAAGTATAAAACATATTTACCTACAGATACTGACTCTGCACTCACCATAATTATTCTCCGATTTGCATCCGAAAAATCATTTTCCCATGTCTTCTATATAACAATTGAGTAAATATGATTTATAATCTCCAATGGAAAAAGTTTTTTTAGAGTACCTGTTTCCATACTGTTCAACAAGCGCTTTAATCGTTACTTCTTTAGCTGCGTTCAAGGCATCGGTATCCTCATCCAGGATTTTTCTTACCATTTCTTCTGGTTCAGTATCCTTCAGATTGCCAATTTTCCATGCTTCTGTCATATGAGTAAAATTGAAATACACATCAAAGGTATTTGACACATACAGCACAATTTGCTCGTTATTATGATATATTATATGAGAAGTATCCTCTTTGAGTAAGTTACAACATTCCTGCTCTGTGATAGCTTTATCATAGTTTAAATAGTATGGTATGATTTTTTCCGGAATGTGGTCTTTTTCAATTCTAATATTATAAAGTTTGCGATTTTCACCTTCACAACTTCCACAGTGTACAAAGAATTCAAAGCTTTCCCCAATTGAGGCACATCTTTCCTCTAACTGCAAGACATTAGCCAGGTTCACCAATTGTATGATCTGATCCTTATTTTCCTCGTTTATGAACACCTGCCATCTTGGTGCAATTTGGTTGGCTATGAGAATATCTGTCGCTTTTAGCAATTCTTGAAATGCACCCTTTCGCCCAACATATTTATCTGTCATATCTTCCATTCCAAAATATGTAAGCTGAACTTTTTTCACACCCACCTCTTTTAAAAAAAGTACGTAATCAGGGTCTCGTACCAAACGCCAAAAACTTGCTAATTCAAATCGTTGAGGTTTTGAATTGACAGATATCTCATTATCCCTGTTCCAACGCTCTCTGTAATCATTACAAAAATCCGGTTCCCTTAACCAGCTATAATAAGTAATCTTATCAAAAAAACGTTTAAAATTATTAACAATCCAAACATCTGCATCCTTATCCATCTGCTTATTTGGCATATGACCAATCCAACAATGTTTGCATCTGTTAGGGCATCCATACATATCTACTAAAAGTACAAGCGAATTAATAGCCATGACTATGTTCCTTTCTGTTTACAACATATATTCCGTGGAATACACAATTCTGAAAAGGACGTTATATTATTCCAGATTGCCCCCGCCGTATAACATTCGGGCCGTTTCCGCACGGAGCATTACCGGAAGTAAGCCACGCCGGACTCAAATATCCTTATATCCTGCTCCCCGTAAATATTCATGGCCACGGCGCTGTCACGTCTCTCGGAATGGGCCATTTTGCCCAGACAGCGTCCGTCAGGGGAAGTGATGCCCTCGATGGCGCAATAGGACCCGTTGATATTATACTCCTCGTCCATGGAAATATTTCCGTCCTGGTCGGAATACTGAGTCGCAACCTGCCCGTTGGCAAACAGCCTGTCCAGCCACTCCTTAGGCGCCACAAACCGTCCCTCGCCGTGTGAGGCGGGATTGCAGTAGACCCCGCCAGGCTCCGCACCCTGCAGCCAGGGCGATTTGTTGGACACTACCTTCGTGTAAACCATCTTGGATATGTGGCGGTTGATGGTATTGAAGGTCAGGGTAGGAGAATCCTGATTCTGCCCCACGATCTCGCCGCAGGGTACAAGTCCCAGCTTTATCAGCGCCTGGAAGCCGTTGCAGATGCCCAGCGCCAGTCCGTCCCTTTCGTTTAAAAGCTTCATGACCGCCTCCTTAAGCTTTTCGTTCTGGAACGCAGTGGCAAAAAACTTCGCGCTGCCGTCCGGCTCGTCGCCTGCTGAAAAGCCTCCGGGGAACATGATGATCTGAGCCTGGGAGATCGCCCTTTCAAACTCGTCCACGGACTCTCTGATATCCCCGGCGCTTAAATTCCTGAACACCCTTGTCACCACGTCCGCCCCGGCGCGCTCAAACGCCCTGGTGCTGTCATACTCGCAGTTCGTTCCCGGGAACACGGGGATAAATACCCGGGGCTTCGCCACCTTATGCCGGCATACATAAACACTGTCCGCCCGGTAAAGCCTGTCCGGCTCCGGCGCATTTGCCGCCTCTGCCCGGCTTCGTCCTCCGGTCCTGGTGGGGAATACCTTCTCAAGCCTGGAGGTCCAGGCCTCCAGCGCCTCGTCCATGGTGATTGTCACATCACCGTATACAAACGCAGGCTCCGGGGTCACGGTGCCGATGACCTTCACGCGGTACTCGGAAGCCGTCAGCACGGAAAGCTTTTCCGGAACCACCTCCACGAGAATGTCTCCCAGCCCGCTGCCAAAGAGCTCATCCTTTGTGATTCCGTCTTCGATCGCTACGCCCAGCCTGTTTCCGAATGCCATCTTGGATATCGCTGCAGCCGCTCCCCCTGCATTCAGCGCATAGGCGGACACCACTGTTTTCTCCTGCATCAGAAAGCTGATAAAATCATACATTTCAGATACTTTGTCATAAACGGGGATATCATAATCATCCTTTTCTATCTTAAAGCGCACCAGCACGTTGCCCGCCTTCTTCAGCTCCGGCGTCACAACGTCTCCGGTCCTTGCGATATCCACCGCGAAGGACACCAGGGTAGGGGGCACGTCTATGTCATTAA
This sequence comes from uncultured Acetatifactor sp., assembly GCA_910578215.1. Taxonomy (GTDB): domain Bacteria; phylum Bacillota; class Clostridia; order Lachnospirales; family Lachnospiraceae; genus Acetatifactor. The sequence continues at coordinate 8,826 of CAJTPH010000044.1, forward strand.
AGGTACCCGACATACTGTCCTTGCCGCCTATAGAGGGCAGCCCGAAGCCCATCTGGGCGTCATAAGCGCCCAGCAGCGCAGCAAAGGGCTGGCTCCAGCGCTCCGGCTCCTCCGTCATCCTGCGGAAATACTCCTGGAAGGTAAAGCGGATCTTTTTATAGTCGCCGCCGGAAGCAACAATCCTTGCCATGGATTCCACCACGGCGTAAATGGCGCCGTGATAAGGGCTCCAGGAGGACAGATACGGGTCGAAGCCGCAGCTCATCATGGTGACGGTGTCCGTCTTTCCTTTAAGCACGGGCAGCTTCGCAATCATCGCCTGGGTCTCCGTGAGCTGATATTTGCCGCCGTAGGGCATCAGCACGCTGCCTGCCCCGATGGAGGCGTCAAACATCTCCACCAGCCCCTTCTGGGAGCACACGTTCAAATCGTTTAACAGAGTCAGCCAAGCGGCTTTCACGTCTCCCGCGTCCAGCTTCTCCCGCACCCCGGGCACCGATACGGTCTTGGCAAAATAATTATCCTTCTCGTCAGGTATGTCCACCTTTACGGATGTCTCCTGATGGGCGCCGTTTGTGTCCAGGAAGGAACGCTTCAGATCAACGATCTTCCTGCCCCGCCAGTTGAGCACCAGTCTGGGCTCAGCGGTGACGCAGGCAACCTCCACCGCCTCCAGGTTTTCCTCTGCGGCATATCCCAAGAAGGCTTTTACGTCCTCCGGAGCCACCACCACCGCCATGCGCTCCTGTGACTCGGAGATGGCAAGCTCCGTGCCGTCCAGACCCGCATACTTTTTCGGCACCCTGTCCAGATCGACGGTCAGGCCGTCCGCCAGCTCTCCGATCGCCACGGACACGCCGCCTGCCCCGAAGTCGTTACATTTCTTTATGAGACGGCTGACCTCCTCCCTGCGGAAAAGCCTCTGAATTTTGCGCTCGGTGGGAGCGTTGCCCTTCTGCACCTCCGCGCCACAGGTCTCTATGGACTGCTCAGTGTGCACCTTGGAGGAGCCGGTTGCTCCGCCGCAGCCGTCGCGCCCTGTCCGTCCGCCCAGCAGGATGATGATGTCGCCGGGGTCGGAGGTTTCACGAATGACATTTTTTCTGGGAGCAGCGCCCATGACCGCTCCTATCTCCATCCTTTTAGCCACATAGTCGGGATGATAGATCTCCTTTACAAAGCCTGTCGCCAGCCCGATCTGATTGCCGTAGGAGGAATAACCGTTTGCGGCGCCCTTCACCAGCTTCTTCTGGGGAAGCTTGCCCTTCAGGGTATCCGCCACGGGAACCGTGGGGTCTGCCGCGCCGGTGACACGCATGGCCTGATAAACATAGCCTCGCCCCGAAAGGGGATCGCGGATCGCGCCGCCCAGACAGGTGGCCGCGCCGCCGAAGGGCTCGATCTCCGTGGGATGATTGTGGGTCTCGTTTTTAAAGAATACCAGCCATTCCTCCGTCTCCTTACGGTCGCCGTAATCCATCTCCACGGGCACCACCACGGAGCAGGCGTTGATCTCGTCGGATTCCTCCATATCGGCAAGCTTTCCGTCCTTCTTCAGCTTGCGCATTGCCATTAAAGCCAGGTCCATCAGACAGACAAACTTGTCCTTCCTTCCCTGAAAGAGCTCCTCTCTCGTGTCCAGGTAGCTTCTGTATGCGGTCTCCATGGGCGCGCTGTAATAGCCCTTTCCAAACTCCACGCTTTTCAGCTCCGTGGAAAAAGTAGTATGACGACAATGGTCCGACCAATAGGTATCCAGCACACGGATCTCCGTCATGGACGGATCGCGTTTTTCGTCATCCCTGAAATATGTTTGAATATGCAGAAAGTCCTTGAAGGTCATGGCCAGGGAAAGAGAACCGTACAATTCCCTGAGCTTTTCCTCCTCCATCCGTGCAAAGCCGTCCAGTATGACCACATCCGCCGGCTCGTCGAAAATATCGATCAGGGTATCCGGCTTTTCCCCGCCCGTCTCCCTGGAATCCACGGGGTTAATGCAGTATGCCTTTATTCTGTCAAATTCCTCGTCCGTGATATCACCCAGAATCATATAGGTGACCGCGGTGCGGATGACGGGCTCCTCATCCTCTTTTAAGAAGCGGACGCACTGTACCGCCGAATCTGCCCTCTGATCGAACTGCCCGGGAAGGAATTCCACCGAAAACACCCTTGCGTTTCCGGGAATCTCCAGCTTCTCCTGATACAGATCGTCTACCGGAGGCTCGGAAAATACCGTTTTACACGCCTTCGCAAATATATCGTCGGATATGTTTTCCACGTCATAGCGTATAAACACCCTGACGCCCTCCGTCCCGATTCCAAGGAAGCTGCCTATCTCCTCATGCAGCTCCTTCGCCTTAACCGCGTAAGGCGCCTTTTTCTCCACATAAATACGTCTAACCATTCCCATTGACTGCCTCCATCTGTATTTTTACTTTGATTGTTTACCTGCCCATGCCCCCGCCGGAACCAATTTATTTTTTCCCTGCGTGAGACTCAGCACATTGTTACGCCCAGCGACCTGAATATAAAAAGCAGCTCCCTTTCCACCGCCTCCGCCGTGATGCCGATTGTCTGGGCGGAAATTTTCAGCCCCTCCAGAACGTACATGATGTTTCTCGCCATCCCCCTGCAGTCCTCGCAGTAGAATTCTCCGTTTTCAACGCCTGTCTCGATAAGCTTCTCAATTATTTTCACCGCGGAATCAAACTGCCTTTTCAGCATATTGTCCTTTTTACCCAGTTCGTTTTCAAAATAGAACTCATAGATCGCCTGGGTCAGAGTATCCTTTTTGCGAAGAAGTTCCTTTTTCTGTTCTTCCAGAAAGAGCAGGAGAATATCTGCCGCCGTGGCGTCGTCGGCGATGCTGTGTGAGAAGACGTCGTCCGTCTCCTCGCTCTCCAGCCGCATCACCTCCAGAAATATCTGATTTGTATTTTCAAAATACAGATACAGACCGCCCCGGCTGATATCGCAGGCTTCCACTATGTCCTTCATGGTGACTTTCTTAAAGCCCTTTTCCACAAAGACCCTGCGTGCGGTCTCCACGATATACCGTTTCTTTTGTACCGATTTATCTCCCATGCCAATCTCCATTCTATCTGGTGTCAACATCCAAGGGCTTGTCCCAAAATTCAATGATCTTGCGCATTTTCTCCAGAACCATCACAAAAATATTTTCCTGAACTGCCTCGCTCCACAATACGGCCTTCGTTCTGCCTCCCAGCACATATTTGGACAGAATTCCTCTCAGGATATCCCAGTCCTTCAGCTCCGCCGCCTGAATCAGACGCCTCTCGTCGTCATGGGTCTTTATATGGTTGCGGGTATATGTATAGCTGTAATTTTTTTCCATCAGCGCCGACTTGGACGCTTCCTTGATAAAGCTCATCAATGTGGCGTCGTACACCGGAAAAGAAAAGCTCATGGAGCCCTCCGACAAAGAATCGCCCCGGTAGCTTGTACTGCCGGATTGTCCCGCATTCTTAGCAAACCAGGGCAGATAGTCCAAAAGAGGTAGGACCATCTGCTTGTATTCCCGCACGAGCTGTTGTCGATATTCCATGTTCCGTTCCATAAAAAAGCCTGCCTTTCCGTATCTTAATTCATATAAATCACATATATTTTCATTTTATCATATTTTTATTAAAAGTACAGTAGAAAATTACACCGGGTTTGTTGTATAATATAAATCAGTTCTTTCTGTCATGGCTGTTCAGGCCCGCGGCGCACAGGAAGATGCAAGAAATAAACGCCTGCACAAGACGGCGGGAACAGCGGTTTTATCAGGATTTCCGGTTGTGCGGCAGAAACGGAGACAAAAATGGCAGGAAACACAATTGACAAAGGAAAAAAAATCTACGGTTACGGTCAACCCATGACCGCATTGCACCTGATTACCAAGGGACGGGTAAAGGTGGAATATCCCGGCGGAAGCTATCTGCTTAACAAGGGAGATGTAATGGGCGTCTGCGAGATCTGCTCGGAAATCCATCTCTTAAATTATACCGCATTGGAGGAAGTATCAATTCTTGCCTATCCCCTCAGCAATATGGAAGCAATGGAGGAGCTTTTGCAGAGCCATACGGATGTGGCGCGGATTTTTATTCTCTCCATGCTCCGCCAGTTTAATGCGCTCATGACCCAGAACTCCGTCTCCGAGACAAAATGCGCCGGGCTGTACCAGAGCCTGACCGCGGATATGGAGAAGTACGGGACTCTCTGCAGCAGATACCGCATCCAGCCCCGTACACTTGATGGCGTGGATCAGGTAAGCGCCTTTCTCGGCGAGGAATCCGCCGACAACTGGCTGCAGACCTACTATCTTGCGCTTCAGCACATTTACGCGGGGGAAGCGGCCAAAACCATGACACTGGAGCCCGGCCTGTCGCTGGGCATGCTTCGCAAGGGCAGCCTGGACTTCCGCAAAAACTATACCGTACTGGAAGAACAATATCACTATCAGACACAGATCATAAAGCTGTACTTTAACGAGTCGGGCAACGATCTTTTTGAGTATTTTACCTCTCTGTACTACCGTCTGGGACAGAGCTGCGAGAACGCGGATGAAATCTACGGGGTTATAAACCGGATGATCACGCAGTTTCAGAATGATCCTTCCCTGAACAGGGAGCAGGTCACGTCCCGCATTCAGAGCTTCCAGAAGAATATGGAATCCCTCAGCTCTCCCAACAAGGGAAATGTGACCGATGATACCAGAACCACTCTCATTCTCTCGGAGCTTTCAGGCTCCCTGAGCACTATTTTGGATTTCTCCGGCCTGGACCAGGAAAAAGCCGCCTCCTTCCGTCAAAATATAGGCGTATACCGGACCATGCCCGACAGAAGCGCCATGGATGACGAAAGCTGCCGCCTGCGCAGGAAGCTGACAGAGGAATTTTACACGCTGTACGCAGCCGTGTTTAAGAATGCCGTAAACTCGCCCTCCCTTCCCACCCCGGTCAAAATGTTCCTGTATTTCGGCTACGTGGACGAGGAGCTGGCCGGAAACGCAAGCTGTATCACTCTGTACACCCTTGCCGCCGGCATGGAGGATTACAGCGAATTTGGCGTATATCCCTTCTACAACTGGCTGCTGGCGATCTACCGCGGAGATAAAATTCCCAGCCGTAACGAGTTTGACGAGGATTTCACCGACCACATCTCAAAGGAAAAGGCAAGGGGAAATATCACTGCGGCTCAGGCCATGGCTCTGGAGAAGGACCCTATGGAACGGGTAAACTTTGAGCTGGAAAACCTGTTCCCCCAGACCAACAAGATCACCTACGGGCGCGTTACCTCCTTCTGCCCGGTTTTTACGGCTGACGATGTGCTGAAGGATCTGAACAGCTCCTATGTGAACATTACAAAGGTCAGCAAGGCGCTGGAAATGATCAAGAGCATAGATTATTCCGCCTACTACCGCGAAAGCCTGGATTATGACAATATGGAGGTCATGGGAAAGGAGCCCATTCACGTGGAGCAGACGCCGGACATTATCCTTATGCCCAATGTAGGAATCCGCGGCGTCATGTGGCAGGAGATCGAGGGCAAGAAGCGCAACAGCCCAAGCCGCATGATTTTCTCCATCTTCCACATGGAGGATATCAACACATCCCTGGTACGTCTCACCGGCGAGTTCCGCTGGGAGCTGTGCAAACGCGTCCAGGGCGCGCGCTGGAACGACGTTTCAGAGCGCTCTCTCACCAGCGAGTACTTTGATTATATACAGTTTTACAGAAAGAACCACGAGCTTACAAACGAAGCGAAGGAAAAGATCAAAACCAGCCTGCAGAGGGCAAAAAACAGCTTCAAGGAAATGTTTGTGCGGGATTATATTATCTGGGTACTGTTTGAGGGCACCGGCTCTCCCAGGCTGAACAAGGTTGCCCGCCGCATCCTCTTTGCGTACTGCCCCTTCTCCGCCTCCATGAACAATATGCTGGAGCAGAATCCGCTCTACTCCGAGCTGCTGAGCCGCCAGAAGGTCCTGAACGGTCAAAGGGTGCATCATCTGGATATGCTGATACAGAAAATGCGCAATTCAAACATCCAGGTTCCTGCCACCCTGGAAGCAGAAAGAAAATTTACGGTGGGAAAAGTAGACTGACAAAGACTGACCTAAAAAACGCTGTATGGTTTATTGCGATAAGCTATACGGCGCTTTTTACCTCTGTCCTATCATAGCCCTTGCGTACACTGCGGACAGCAGCCTGAACCCACATTCCTTCGGCAGCCCGCACGCAGAAATTATCTTCCGTAAAAAAGCAACAGTAAACCGCACAAAATATAAGAATCGAGGAAAAACCATGGCATTTGACGGGGTTACAATAGCAAGCGTAGTATGCGAATTAAAAAAGGAGCTGGCGGGCGGGCGGCTGTATAAGATCGCCCAGCCGGAGGAGGACGAACTTCTCCTGACGGTCAAACAGCCCTCCGGCCAGAAGCGCCTTTTCCTTTCCGCGGACGCCTCCCTTCCGTTGATCTATTTGACCGAGAACAACAAACCAAGCCCCATGACCGCGCCCAATTTCTGCATGCTTCTGCGAAAGCACCTGCAGAACGGGCGCATCACGGACATTTCCCAGCCCGGCCTGGAACGCATTGTGCGCCTGGAGGTGGAGCATTTGGACGAGATGGGCGACCTGCGCCGCAAAGCCCTGATAATAGAGATTATGGGCAAGCACAGCAATATCATTTTCTGCAATGAGGACAATGTGATTATCGACAGCATAAAAAGAGTGTCCGCCGCAGTCAGCAGCATCCGGGAGGTGCTGCCCGGAAAGCCCTATTTCGTGGCGCAGACCCAGGATAAGCTGGACGCGCTGCATACGGACCGGGAAGCCTTCCGCAGCGCCGTCATGTCAAAGCCCCAGCCTGTGTTCAAGGCGGTATATGGCAGCTTTACCGGCATTTCCCCCATACTTGCCCAGGAGCTTTGCTATGACGGGGATCGGCCCGCCGCAGCGTTGACCGATTCGGACATGGTACGGCTGTACAAGGTTTTTTCCGAAATGACCGACTCCGTCCTCCAGGAACGCTTTTGTCCCAACATTGCCTATGTGAAAAACAGGCCCGTGGAATTTTCCGCCCTTCCCCTGACCATGTATGGCACTCAGCCGCCCGGGGATGCCGAAGCCGCCCCGGAAGAATACACCGTGCCCTACGCTTCCATGTCCGCCCTTCTGGAGCATTATTACGCGGAAAAAAATACCCTGACCCGCATCCGCCAGAAGTCCTCGGACCTGCGGAGGATCGTGCAGACCGCCCTGGAGCGCAACGTGAAGAAATATGACCTGCAGATGCGCCAGATGGAGGATACCCAGAAACGCGATACCTACCGCATTTACGGCGAGCTTCTGAACACCTACGGTTACAGCGCCCCGCCCGGCGCAAAATCCCTGGACGCGCTGAACTATTACACAAACGAGACCGTTACCATTCCCCTGGACCCCACTCTCACCGCCACGGAAAACGCAAAGAAATATTTCGACAAATACGGGAAGCTGAAGCGTACATTTGAGGCTCTTTCGCAGTTGACTGAGGAAGTCAAGTCCGAGATCGAGCACCTGGAATCCATCTCCGCTTCCCTGGACATCGCCCTCCACGAAGAAGACCTGGTACAGATCAAGGAGGAGCTTACCGAGAGCGGCTATATACGCAAAAAGAGCGGTACAAAAAAGCAGAAGGTCACAAGCCGGCCCTTCCATTATATAAGCAGCGACGGCTTTGACATCTATGTGGGAAAGAATAATTATCAGAACGACGAGCTGACCTTTAAGCTTGCCTCCGGAAACGACTGGTGGTTCCATGCCAAGCAGATGCCGGGCTCCCATGTGGTCGTAAGGCTTGGAAACGCCGAAGATCTCCCCGACAGAACCTTTGAGGAGGCTGCCCGCCTTGCGGCATACTATTCCAAGGGACGGGGACAGGAGAAGGTGGAGATCGACTATATTCAAAAAAAGCATGTAAAAAAGCCCAGCGGTGCAAAGCCGGGCTTTGTGGTCTACTATACAAACTTTTCCATGGCAATCGACAGCGATATCAGCGGAATCCGGCTGGTGTCAGAGTGACTAGAGCAGCCTGCACCTTTTCGCCAGCTTCACCAGCAGGTAACCCTTGGGAAAGCCCTTAAGCTCACTCTCCGTCAGGCCCCGGAACAGAAGAACCATGGCAAAGTACACTGCCGCTCCCACGATAACCGCCGGAAACACGGCGATCCTGGGAGACTTGACCAGCATTAGAACGCCCTCATATACCGCCCATGCCGCCATTCCCATAAGCACCGAGGCGGCGCAGGGAACCGCAAAGCTTTTTGTGATCTCCTGTCTGTAGCCGATGGCCTTACGCACGGAACGCTGGTTCAGCAGGCACATGGTTCCCGAAAAGACCGTGCTGGCGATGGCAAGGGAATAGATGCCAAGCTGAGTAAATAAGAGCAGGGGCACCGTAACCGCCGTCTGCACCAGCAGCGCGGCCCCCGCATTGTATATGGGCGCGTTCACTCTGCCCAGCCCCTGTAAAATCGTACTGTTTAAGGTAGAAAGTGCGTACAGCACCACTGAAAAAGCAAGAGTCATCAAAAGCTTTGCCGCCATATCCACCACCTCGTCCCCTCTCGTGGGAAAGAGCAGCAGGGTCACAGGCTTTGCCAGAACAAACAGCCCCACGGCGGACGGAATGGATATCATCATGGTGGATTTTACTGCCGCCCCTATTTTATCCCTTGCCTCCTCGATCTTTTTTGCGGCGAGAAGCTGGGATACATAGGGCAGCATAGCGGCAGCCATAGCGGAGGAAAAGGCGATGGGAATATTGGAGATCGTCACCGACATTCCGCTGAACACGCCATAATTTGCATGGAGCGCCTCTCCGTCCACCTCCCGGATTGCAGGCAGAAGCTTTGTATAAAGCCAGGAATTCAGAGACACATTCAAATTATATACCGCCGTGCTCAAGATAAACGGGGTAACCACCGCCACAATCATCTTTAATATGGTCTTGTAGGAATCTACCTCCTGATGGCGGTCCTTCTTTATTTTCCTTTGAAAATATCCGTAATTAAGCCCATAGATGCCCCCCATGAACACAAGCCCCGCCACTACGCCGGCGCCGGTGCCCACCGCGCTTCCCATCGCTCCCTTTACGGCGTGCTCCACCCTGCCTGCCGCATCCTCCGGCACGGCAAGGCTTCCCAGCTGCGATATAATCAGAAATCTTGCCATGAGAAGGCTTACCACCACATTGGCGATCTGTTCCAGAATCTGTGACACGGAGGTCTGAGCCATGCTTTTATGGGCCTGGAAATATCCCCTCAGCACTCCCAATACTCCATAGACAAACACAGTGGGGGCAAATACCCGAAGCACGGGAATTGCCTCCTTCGCCACAAACAGCCCCGCCCCAAAATACAAAAAAAGGCTGGCGGCAGTACCCACGGCAAGCACATACCCGATGGCACACAAAAAAATCCTGTGGGCATTCCGGTATTCCTTCACCCCCAGCTTCTGCGCAATCACCTTGGAAATCGCGGAGGGGATACTGTAGGACGCTATCAGCAAAACAATGGTATAGTAATTATAAGCCGCCGAATAATAGCCCATCCCCGTCTCGCCTATAATATTCATTAAAGGGCTCTTGTAAAGGAGCCCTATCATTCTGCTGATGATACCGGCTGCCGCCAGTATACCCGCCTGCATTATGAAATTATTTTTTCTGCTTCCGTTCCCTGCCATCTTATCCTATCAGCCAATCATACATTTCCTGGTACTTCCCTGCCGATACGTTCCAGGAAAAATCGATTGCCATCGCTCTGTCGATCAGCTTGTTCCACTCGCGCTTCTTATCATAATATATATGCTCGGCATAACGGATCGTATTCAGCATTTCATGTGCATTGTAATTTTTAAAGCTAAAGCCTGTTCCGGTGTTTTCGTATTCATTGTAAGGCGCCACCGTATCCTTTAATCCGCCTGTCTCACGGACGATGGGGACCGTTCCGTAGCGAAGCGCCATAAGCTGGCTCAGCCCGCAGGGCTCAAACAGCGAGGGCATCAAAAACGCGTCGCAGGAAGCATAGATCTTGTGAGACAGCGCATCGGAATAAAAGATATTTGCCGACACCTTATCCCCGTATTTCCAGTCAAAGTGGCGGAACATATTTTCATAGCGCTCCTCCCCCGTACCCAGGACCACCAGCTGTATATCATCCTGACACAGCTCATCCATGATGTAGGCGATCAGGTCAACCCCCTTCTGGTCCGTCAGCCTTGATACCACGCCTATCATCATCTTCCTGTCATCCTGCGCAAGACCCAGCTCCTGCTGCAGGGCGCGCTTGTTTTTCACCTTTTCCTTCCGGAAATTCACCGCGTTGTAAGGCTTCTCGATGTATTTGTCCGTCTCGGGATTAAAATCAGTATAGTCTATACCGTTTACAATACCTCTCAGGTCGCCGGCTCTGGCGCGCAGCAGCCCATCCAGACCCTCCCCGTAAAAGGGCGTCTTGATTTCCTCCGCATATGTGGCGCTCACGGTAGTCACCGCATCCGCATAAACGATTCCGCCCTTTAGCAGATTTGCGTCCTTGTATGCCTCCAGCTTGTCGGAGGTAAAGAAATACTCCGGCAGCCCCGTGATGCCCCGCACCGTCTTAGTGTCCCACTTTCCCTGAAACTTCAGGTTATGGATGGTGATGACAGATTTCATTCCGCCGTAAAAATCGCTTCCCCTGAAGCGCTCCTTCATGTACACAGGAATCAAACCTGTCTGCCAGTCGTGGCAGTGGACCACATCCGGCTGAAAGCCGATAACCGGAAGCGCCGAAAGCACTGCCTTGGAGAAATAGGCGTATTTCTCGATCTCCCACTTGGGATCGTCGCAGTAGGGCTTATCCCCGCTGAAATAGTATTCATTGTCTATAAAGTAATAATGTACGCCCTCAGCCTCCGCCTCCATAATTCCCACATAAACATTTTTCCAGTTAAAATCCATATAAAAATGCGATACATAGCTCATCCTGTCCTTCATCTCCTGCTTCATGCAGGAGTATTTGGGGATGATCACCCTCACGTCAAAATACCGCTTATCAATACATTTTGGCAGAGAACCGACCACGTCGGCAAGACCGCCGGTTTTAATAAAAGGTACTCCTTCCGATGCTGCAAATAGAATTTTCTTCATAGTAACCCTCCGCATATATACACATGGGCAAAATCCTGATCAAGCAAACCGCTGCCCTTTGGATATATTTTACAACAATATCATTCCTGTGGGAAGTACTTTTTTAGAAAACCCCATACAAAATATGCACAGTCTGCGACATTCCCTGCAGCCGGGCTATTCGCGGTAGGAAAGCCTGATTTTATCCGCGATCAGCGCAATAAACTCAGAGTTTGTCGGCTTTCCCTTACCCGTGTCGATGGTGTAGCCGAACAGCGCGTCCAGAGTCTCCATCCTGCCCCTGCTCCACGCCACCTCGATGGCATGCCTGATGGCGCGCTCCACGCGGCTTGACGTCGTCTGGAACCTCTTTGCGATAGTCGGATAAAGAATCTTGGTTATGGAGCTTATCATCCCCGGGTCCTCCACCGACATCATGATCGCTTCCCTCAGATATTGATATCCCTTAATATGTGCCGGAACACCGATTTCATGTATCATATTGGTAACATCCTGCTCCAAATCGCGCTGCACTGCAGACTTTTTCGGCTCCTGTACAGCATTCTTAAGACCCACATTTTTTCCTGAGGGCACCGTGATCATAATCTGGAATTCCTTATCCCCGTTCATCAGATCCCCCAAAATCTTGTATATTTTTTCATTATCCTTTGCAGCAGTAATGTTTAACTGTTCCATAACGACCTCCATTTCTGTAACAAAAAGTCTAATTCCGTGCTTTAATATTATAAAAGAGAACAGTTTCCCACAGCAACTGCAAGTCATCGCGTATTTCGCCGTCATCCATCAAAAAGATACGCAAAACGTGCCTATCCGACATTCATTTTTCTTTTTCAACAGAAAAAAACAAAATATTTTTTTGCCGGATAACTGTATAGTTTTTTTGATTTCTGTGTTATACTGTAGAAGGCTGCGGCAAAAAGAGGCCTTCACGGCCTCTAATGAAGCGGACAGGGAGGTATAAGCATGCTGGAATTACAAAATTTAAGCTTTCAGGTCTCCGATGATTCGGAGGGCCATAAAGAGATTATCAAAAATATAAACCTGACCTTTGAGGACCACACCTTTATTGCGATCACAGGCCCTAACGGCGGCGGCAAGTCCACGCTGGCAAAGCTGATCATGGGCATCGAACAGCCTACCTCCGGCAAAATTATTTTTAACGGCTCCGATATCACCCACATGAGCATCACGGAGCGGGCAAAAGCGGGGATAAGCTTCGCATTTCAACAGCCGGTTCGCTTTAAGGGCATCAAGGTAAAGGACCTGATAACCCTTGCCGTAGGCGACACGGCAAAAAAACAGCCGAATATCTGCGACTATCTCTCGAAGGTGGGGCTGTGCGCAAGAGATTACATCAACCGTGACATTGACTCAAGCCTTTCGGGCGGCGAGCTGAAACGAATCGAGATAGCTACCATCATCGCCCGCAACACGCCCCTGGCGGTCTTTGACGAGCCGGAGGCAGGCATTGACCTTTGGAGCTTTAACAATCTGATACAGGTATTTGAAGAACTCCACGCGTCAAGCGACAATTCCCTGATCATCATCTCCCATCAGGAACGCATCCTGAACATAGCGGACGAGATCGTCGTCCTTGCAGGCGGCACCCTTCAGGCCCGCGGAAAAAGGGAGGATATTCTGCCGGAGCTTCTAAAGGGCACCGAGGGCTGCCGGTTTTATCAGAGGGCGAACTGACCGGCCGCAGCACAAACCGACCGCTTGATTTAGTGGGATTTGCCCTTAAACGGGCTTTAGCGAAACAACTCTGATCAACAGGCATTAAAGGAAGGAAACAGCCATGGACGAGATACAGAAAAATTTATTGGAGCAGGTGGCAGGGCTGCACGAGATTCCCGCCGGAGCTTACAATATCCGCGCCAACGGGGAAAGCGCAGGACGCTCCACCACGGCGCACATCGACATTGTCACCAAGACAGACAAACAGGGAATAGACATTATCATTAAGCCCGGAACGAAAAAGGAAAGCGTCCATATCCCCGTTGTGTTAAGCCAAAGCGGATTGACCGAAATGGTTTACAACGATTTCCACGTGGGAGACGACTGCGACGTGACTATTATTGCCGGCTGCGGCATCCACAACAGCGGCGACAGCGACAGCCGCCACGACGGTATCCACACCTTCTACATAGGAAAAAACTCTCATGTGAAATATGTAGAAAAGCACTATGGCAGCGGCGACGGCAAGGGCGGACGAATCATGAATCCAGAAACGGTGGTAGAAGTGGGCGAAAACAGCTTCATGGAAATGGAGACCGTACAGATCAAGGGCGTGGACTCCACCAGACGGCTCACAAAAGCAAGGCTTGCCGACAACGCAAAAATCATTGTGACGGAAAAACTCATGACCCACGGCGACCAATACGCGGAGACCTCCTTCCAGGTGGATCTGGACGGGGAAGGCTCCAGCGCCAACATTATCTCCCGCTCCGTGGCCAGGGACGACTCCAGACAGCTGTTCCTCTCCAGGATCAACGGAAATAACCGCTGTGCGGGCCACTCCGAATGCGACGGCATCATCATGGACAACGCAAGGATAAGCGCCATCCCCGAAATCACCGCCAACCACCTGGACGCGGAGCTGATTCACGAGGCGGCGATCGGCAAGATTGCCGGCGACCAGCTCGTAAAGCTGATGACCTTAGGGCTGACAGAGGCGGAAGCCGAGGCGCAGATCGTAAACGGGTTTTTAAAATGACAGGCTTTCCGGCCTGTCATTTTTTTCGGTCACCTGTTCACTTATCGCTTGACTCATTGCCCCGCGGCAATAAACGCTCTCACGCCCTCCTCCAGGCGGTTCAGCCCCTCCATCAGGCGCTGCCTGGGACACGCGGGATTCAGCCGCAGGAAACTTCTGCCGCAGGCGCCGTACTCCTCGCCCTCGGTAAGATACAGGCCGCTTTCTTGGCGGATAAACCGTGCAAGCAAGGCCGCATCCTCGGCAATTTCACTGCAGTCCAGCCACAAAAGGTAGGTTGCCGTGGAAGGCACCACCCTTAGCATGGGAAGCCTGTCTCTTATAAAATCACGGACGCACTGTTTGTTATCACGAAGATATACCCTTACCTCCTTCAGCCACGGCTCTCCCTTTCCGAATGCCGCCACCGCCCCGGGCACCGCAAAGGCATTGGGCTCAGCCACCTCGTCGGTATTCAGGCCGCGGTTTACCTTATGCCGTATAACAGGGTTGGGCACCATTACCGCCGCCGTCTGCAGCCCCGGAATACCGAAGGCCTTGGTAGGAGCCATACAGGTTACGCTGTTGTCCCGACATATTCCGCTGACAGAGGCAAAGGGAACATAATCGCAGCCAGGGTCCGTCATATCGCAATGGATCTCGTCGGACAGCACCAGAACATGATGCCTTGCACAGAGCTCTCCGATGCGCGAAAGCGTATCCCTGTCCCATATTTTCCCCACAGGATTATGGGGATTGCACAAAAGCATCAGAGTGGTCTGCGGATTTGCAAGCTTCTCCTCCAGATCCGCAAAGTCAATGGAATATTCTCCTCCCTCATATACCAGCGGGCTCTCCAAAACATTTCTTCCGTTATTTTGAATACTGTTGAAGAAAATATTGTATACCGGCGTCTGAATCAACACGTTTTCCCCAACGGTGGTCAGCTTCCTCACGGCGCTGGATATGGCCGGCACCACTCCCGTACAGAATAGCAGCCATTCCTTCTCCATGGAAAACCCGTGCCTGCGGCTCCACCAGCTTTGATATGCCTCGTACCACTCATCCGTCACGACACTGTAGCCAAAGATCCCGTGCTCCACCCGCTTCTTAAGCTCCTCGATGATCTCCGGCGCCGTCTCGAAATCCATATCGGCTACCCACATGGGAAGCTCCCTCTCCGGCACGTCCCATTTCAAAGATCCCACGCCTCTGCGGTCAGTCATTTTATTGAAATCATACATAACAGAACCCTCCCTGTCAGAAGAATTACTCCTTTTCCCACTCCGCATGGTCGGATTTTTTCAAAATTTCCCCTGCCTGAATATCCGTCTGGTCAATCTTAACCTTTCTTCCATCCATGATCAGCTCTCCGATCCTGTCGGCGCGGATTATGCCTCCCTTGGGGTTGAATACGCTGTCCACCGCTCCCACGATCTCCACATCCGCCTGAGTATACTCAAAAGCCAGATTGGTGTTGATCAGACGGCAGTTTTTCATCACCAGATTATCAATATAGCACATACCCTGCATGCTCTCGATGGTACAGTTGACCAGCGTAATATTCCTGGAGTTCCATCCCAGATATTCTCCGGAAATAAAGGAATCATAGACCGTCACATTCTCCGCGTTCCAGAAGGCATCCCTGGAAAGCATCCGCGCATTGTGAATCTCAATATCGGAGCATCCGTCAAAGCTGTAGTTTCCCACCAGATTAAAATCTCTCGCCACAATCCTGCGGCTGTTCATGGCAAAGTAATCGCCCCTTGCGGAAACCCGCTCCATCTCTATGTCCTCGCAGTTCCAGAGCGTCTCCGCCGCATTGGGCAGCTCGACATTGATAAGCCTGATACCCTTTGTTCGCCGGAAATTTTTCGGCGCTTCAATAATGGTATCGTAGACGGAAATATTCTCCGTGTACCAGATGCCTGCCCGCGCCATCTCAAACAAGGTGGAATCCTTTATCGCCACATTCCTGCAGTACCAGAGAGGATACTTCCATTTAAAAAGGGTATTGTCAATTTGAAGATCGCTGCTTTCCTTTAAAGGAGACTCTCCCTCCGCAAAGGTACAATAAGTGAAATGGCAGTCCCTTGCCTGAAACATCGCCCTCTCACCTGTGAGATATTGTTGGTTGATTTCTTTCATATCCTTCCTCCATCCTGTGTTTCACAACTATTATTTTATTACAGGCAGCCCTTTGAGCTCTCCGAGACATGAACGGGGCACCTTACGATTTTCCCTCCATCCGCTCAAAGTTATGCATCCAGTCCGCCTTGAAAAAGTACAGCAAAAACACGATACAGCTGGTGCACCAGGTCAGGGGGTACGCGCTGAATATCACCTCGATCTTAGGGAAATAATGCAGCGCAACCGTGATATACGCCACCCGCAGCACGCACCAGAAGCCCAGCATGGTAAACATGGGCACCGTAGCCTTTCCCGCGCCCCTCATGACGCCCGCAATACAATGCGCCAACGCAAGCATACAGTAAAAAAGCGACTCTACCCTCGCCTGCCGCACTCCGAAATCAATTACCACAGGCGAATCACTGAACAGCCCAATGAAAACAGGC
Organism: uncultured Acetatifactor sp.; assembly: GCA_910578215.1. Lineage (GTDB taxonomy): Bacteria > Bacillota > Clostridia > Lachnospirales > Lachnospiraceae > Acetatifactor. The sequence continues at coordinate 25,278 of CAJTPH010000044.1, forward strand.
GCCGCCAGCCAGAAGACGATTCCGATTGCCTCCGCCGCGGACACGGAGCAGAGGAGCCCGAAACGCACTCCCTTCTTCACCCTGTCATAATTTTTTGCCCCTAAATTCTGCCCCACGAAGGTGGAAAGCGCCTGGGCAAAGCAGGTGATGGGCAGGAATGCAAAGCCCTCCACCTTAAAATATGCGCCGCAGCCGGCCATGGCATACTGCTCAAAACCGTTGATATTGGTCTGTACCACCAGATTCGCCAGGGCGATCACGGAATTCTGCACACCTGACGGCAGCCCGAAGCGGACAATACTTTTAAAGCTCTCCAAATGAAAGCCTATTTCCCTGACCCTGAGCCTGTACTCGGCCTTGCTGCGCAGAAGCTGGATAAAGCACAGCAACGCGCTGATGCCCTGGGACACCGTGGTTGCCAGCGCCGCAGCGCCCACGCCCAGCCGGAGCCCTCCCACAAGAATCAGGTCCAGCGCCACATTCACAAGAGAGGAAAATATCAGGTAATACAGGGGATGCCTGCTGTCTCCCACCGCCTGTAGAATTCCCACAAAAATATTGTACATAACGGAAAAGACCGCACCAAAAAAATAAAACCGAAAATACTCCACCGACTGCGGCAGCACATCCGCAGGCGTATCCATCCACCGCAGGATTGTCGGCGTAAAGCAGACCCCCAGAACCGTCAGCGCTATGCCTGCGGCAAGCCCAAACGCCACATCCGTATGAATCGCCCGCCTCATGGACTCATAGTTTTTCGCCCCGTACTCCTTTGCGATAACCACGCCGGCGCCCATGGCCACACCGTTAAAAAAGCCCACCATCATAAAGATAAGGCTTCCCGATGAGCTGACTGCCGCCAGCGCCTGATCGCCCAGATACCTGCCCACGATCAGGGAATCGATGGTATTGTAAAGCTGCTGGAATACCTGCCCCAAAAAGATCGGCAGGGCAAAAAATAAAATCTTCTTCCAGATCGTGCCTTCCGTTAAAACGTTCTTCTGTATACTGCCGCTTTCGGTACTCAATTTTACCGCCTCCATGTGCAACCGACAACTGCGCATTTATTTGGGGAAGCGAGGATTTAATCATCGCTTCCCCTATTATAGTAAATTTTGGAAGCAAGTGCAAGCCTTTGGGCCTTCTTCCCCGCACAGCCCCCGACGCCCGTCTGCTTAACCTATAAAAGCACGGTCCTGCAACAAAAAACAGCCCTTGCCTATTTTGATATAGACATAAGCTGCCGGAACTTCAAATATAATAACGAACCCTTTTTTTTAACCCGTGATCTGCCGCACGCAGCACGGGACAGATGCCTTTGGGCTGCACCCTTAAACTTTGTAACCGGACAGCGGACGCTGCATCCGTACAAAAACGACCCAGATCGGACTCGAACCGACGACCTTCGCCGTGACAGGGCGACGCTCTAACCAACTGAGCCACTGGGCCATAAAACATACAAAACTAAAAACCGCTCTCCGCCGGACATGACGGCGGCAAAACCGATGATACCGTGTAAAACAGGAATCAACTGCCGGTTTATCTTATGCGGTCAATGGACCTTCGGGGACTCGAACCCAGGACCGACCGGTTATGAGCCGGTTGCTCTAACCAACTGAGCTAAAGGTCCGCATACCCTTTCGGGAATTATTAAATTGGAAATAAATGACTCCAACGGGACTTGAACCCGTGTTACCGCCGTGAAAGGGCGATGTCTTAACCGCTTGACCACGGAGCCTTTTTCCGTCACCATACAAATCACCTTTTGGTGTCCAACAAAAATAATATTACCATAACCTAAGCGATTTGACAAGAGGGAAATTTATAATTTCTATAATTAAACGTAGCTGCCGTCACTTTTCACGGGTCAGAAATACGTATTTACCGCTCGTTCCACAAGAACATAATTCAAATTAAGGGCGATTTATGTTCAGCAAACCTTCCGATATCTCCCCCGAGCCGTTACCATGAACGGCTCTCAGTTTCCGCCTTATAAGCTTCTGCGTTTTCTCATCTGCACCGGCACCGCACGCATCCCCCCTGACCGGCATTTATTGTAATATGTAGAAAAATGTCATTTCCCGGCACCTTTTAATAAATACTGAATAAATTATAGAAACAGATATTTGATCCAGAGGAAGATAAAAACGTCTCAGAGCGAAAAGCCCTGCAATACAGAGACAGGGTTTGTCAGGAGGAAAACATATGGGAAATCGTTTGATATGGGGTGAACAGTATAATATAGGAGTGGAGATCATCGACAGGGAACACAAAAAACTCTTCAGTATTCTCAATAAATTATTTGATTTCGGCCACAAAGAGGGAAAAGGCCATTTTGCCTGTCAGGAGGCAATAAAATATTTTAAGGATCATGCAATCCAGCATTTTGCGGATGAAGAAGCCTATATGGATTCCATAAACTATCCGGGGCTTGATACCCACAGGCGCATCCATAAAGATTTCCGTGACCGGATGCTCCCTGCACTCGAAAACGAACTGGAACAGACCGGATTTTCCGGGACCTCCATTCATCATTTCCTTGGTGTCTGTGCCGGATGGCTGATCGGACATACCCTGATCGAAGATCACATGATCGTAAGCGGTGAAACAATAAAACATTGGGAGAACCTTTTACCTGAAGAAGAGCAGACAGTGATGGGGCAGACGATCGCCAGTTTGCTGCACAGCATGTTCCGGCTTGACTCGCAGTTGATCAGCAATTGCTATACCGGAGAAAAATTTGGAAACGGCATTTACTGCCGCCTGGTCTACAGCAGCGATGATAAAAAGAAGCTGGAATTTTTACTGCTTTTTGAAGAGGAGTTGATCGGCAGCACGATCGGTAATGTCATCGAAACAAAATCGGAAGTCACGGATATGATGCTGTCCAATGTCGCCAGATATGCGGCAAAGCAGTTCGCAGAGCATGTCAAGCAGCGGTTTTCCTCGTTGGAACAATTTAAAATAACAAAAGAACAACTGCTCAGCTATGAACAGTTTTATAAGATATTTGAAAAACAAAGTCCCCAGTTCAGTCTTCTGTTTGACACCGGCAAAGGATATTTTGCATATTGTATGACTACTCCTGAAAATCCCTGGTGCATGGAAGGGGTTTCGGCTGTTACCAAGAACGCTGTAGATGAAATCGAGAACCATCTGCGCCTCAGCAGCCTTCCTGCCGAAAGCAAAGATCATGCGCCGCCAGAGAGCGCTCCGCAAAAAGCAGACAATCAGAAAAGGAAAATACTGGTAGTAGACGATTCAAACTTCATGCGAAAAATAATGACGGATTTACTGGGCAGCGACTATGAAGTACTGACGGCTGATTCCGGCATGTCTGCCATCAGAAGTATTACGCTTACCACACCGGATCTGGTACTGTTGGACTATGAAATGCCCGTCTGCAACGGAAATCAGGTATTGGAAATGATCCGTACCGAAAAGGATTTTACTAATATTCCCGTTATCTTTCTGACTTACAAAGTGGACAGGGCGAGCGTAAAAAAAGCACTTTCACTCAATCCGGATGGCTATCTTTCCAAATCCCTTCCTCTGGAGTCCGTCAAGAGAGAAATCGATCATTTTTTTGAAAAAAGGAGCCATGATCCTCAAGGGCAATAATCTCTTTACACGGATAATCTTATACCGGATTTAAAAAAACTGTAAGCATTTATGTTGATAAAGAAATATTTTCAAGTAGATTTTTGAGTTAATGAAAGAACGTTTTACTAAAGAATTACTGATTTCTCCCTCTTAATTACCCGAGAACAAAGACCGAAAAAGCTGTCAAGGGCGCCAAGCGCAAAGTTTACCCCTGACAGTTTTTTCTGTTTTTGCTACCTCCTATCGTTCGAAACAAAAATTCCACCATTTTATTTTAAGCAGAAAATCAATCGTTTCTTTTGTAAAACGCTTTCTTATAGGCTTTGCCGGAACACCGCCAACGATTGTATATGGAGGAATGTTTTTTGTAACGACAGCTCGCGCTCCGATAACAGCACCATCT
>CAJTPH010000045.1 GCA_910578215.1 uncultured Acetatifactor sp.
GCAAAACGCCGATCGCGCTATTGAAAAATGCCATATCTTTGTCCTCCTTAAAGACGGTGGGCGGGGCCGTCCGCCCCGCCCGGAAAGTGGTTTTTTTGTTGTCTGGAACCGGGGATTTCCCGGTTTTATGCGGCTTTCCCGGTTCCGTGCCGCCGGATGGATGCCTGCCATTTTGTCGGTTGGGGACAGCTTCATTTCCGGCAGGCCGCAGGGGGAAAGCCCTATGCCCCTATGGGCAGGTCAGGGAGTGCCGAACAGCCCGGACAGCAGAGGGATCAGGGTGATGCCGATGAGGGCGACACCGCCGCCCGCCATCAACTGTTTCATGCCCTGGCTCTTGGCGCCGGGGTTGTCGTTGCCGTAGCCCTCCAAGAGGTTGATCGCGCCCCACACGCCGAGGCCGGCGCCCAGCGCCACAACGAGGGTCTGCAAAACGCCGATCGCGCTGTTGAAAAATGCCATATCTTTGTCCTCCTTAAAGACAGTGGGCGGAGCGTCCGCCCCGCCCGGTTTGTTGGTTTTGTCAGGAAAGGGACGCCCGCCGCCCCGCATGGTCGGCCCGCCTGTTGAAATGCCTGTCCGTCTCTCGTTTGCCGACAGCTTCATTACAGACGGGCCTTGCCCCGCAGGGGAGAGGGGCGCCCCGGAAACAGGAAAAGCCCCCGCATCAGGGGGGGCTTTACGCTCATTCGTCCGCCTCGATCACTTCAAATTCGTCCTTGGCTTTCAGCCGAAGCCGGTGGTCAAGGAACTTCTCGATGTCAAAGAGGTTCTTTTCGTCAGCATCCGCCGTGTACTGGAAGTTGGGATGCCTCGTCAGGTCGTATTTGTCCGACAGGAACGGCCTCACGCCCCGCAGCTGGAGGATGCACTTGCCGCCGTCCAGCACCGCCAGCTCGTCCACCGAGGCCAGCTCATGGCCGAGTTTCTGGAAGTTCTGGCTGTGGGATTCCTGGCTGCCCTTGCTGATGCCCGTGTTGTAGCTGTCTATGGTCTCCTTGCCCAGGGCGGCGCTCAGTTCTTTCAGCGTGGTCGGCTCAGAGCCGCCGAGGAAGATGCGGGAGTCGCAGTTGCCGATGATGGTGTCGGCGTTGTCCTTGTAGATCGCCTTGAGCTGGCTCTGCGCCTGCAATACCAGACAGGCGGAAATCTCACGGCTGCGGATGGTCGCCATCAGCTTTTCCAGGTTGGGTATCTGCCCGATATTGGCGCACTCGTCGATCAGGCAGCGCACATGGACCGGGAGCCGCCCGCCGTACACATCGTCCGCTTTTTCGCAGAGCAAATTGAAAAGCTGGCTGTATATCATGGAGATCAGGAAGTTAAAGGTGCTGTCCGTGTCGCTCATGATAAGGAACAGCGCCGTTTTCCGGTCCCCCAGCGTGTCCAACTCCAGCTCGTCATACCGGGTGATCTCCCGCAGTTCAGCGATGTCAAAGGGGGCCAGCCGTGCGCCGCAGGAGATCAGGATAGACTTTGCCGTCTTGCCGGCCGCCAGCTTGTAGAGTTTATATTGGCGGACGGCGAAGTGGTCCGGGTCTTTCGTTTCCAGGGCCTCAAACATCTGGTCAACGGGGTTCTGGAACGTCTCATCGTCCTCCCGGACCTCCATAGCGTTCAGGAACGTGATGAGCGTACCGAAGTTCTGCTCCTCCACGGGCGCGACATAGTGGATATAGGCGATGAGCGCCGTGTAAAGGAGCTTTTCGGCTTTCTCCCAGAACTGGTCCCCGCCTTTGCTCTCGCCCTGCGTGTTCACCATCAGGGTCGTCACCAGTTTCAAAATGTCTTTCTCCGAGTGGATATACGCAAACGGGTTATAGTGCATCGACTTCTTGAAATTGATGGAATTGAACACTTTTATGCGGTATTTCTGGTGCAAAAGTGCGTTCCCGCATTCGCATAATACCGTGCCTTTCGGGTCGGTCAAAACATACGAGCTGTGGCACTGGAGCAGGTTGGGCTTGATCCAGAACCGGGTCTTGCCGGAGCCGGAGCCGCCGACGATCAGCACGTTCTTGTTCCGGGCGTGGGCGGGGTTCTTGGGCCGGTTCCCCATCATCAGGCGCTCCGTCCGGGTCAGGATGACATTGTTCTCGAACACCGGGTCTGCGAAAGGCTCGATGTCCTTTGCCGTCCCCCATCTTGCGGACCCGTATTCCTCATTGTGGCGGTACTTCTTGGCGTTCTTGCTCCGCACATAGACCACCAGCCGGAACCCCGCGCCGATAACGAGGCCGAGGCACAGGTCAAAGGGGTGGAGGCTGGGCAGGGGGTTGCTCCACGCCGTACCCATACAGGCAAAAAAGCTGGCGAGCTTTGCGGAAATGTCCGCCCCGGCCGCCAGCCGCCACGCCTCCCCGATGTTGGAGCAGAACAGCCCGATGATGACATAGGGCAGGTTCAGGATGATGAGCTTCTTTGTTTTCTGGTTCATCGCTCACGCTCCTGTTTCTTCTCCCTCGTCTTGGCGGGGATGGACTTGGCGAGGTCTTTCAGGCGCGACAGGGCTTTCAGGACGCTGGGCCGTTTCTCCCTGTGCGCCAGCTTTGCGGAATACTCCTTGAAAGCGGCGGTCAGCACATCGGCGTCCTTTGCCTTGAAGAACACCATGAACCGGGGCGGCTCCTGCGACACGTCCTTGCGGATGGCGTAGTCCACGCCGTATTTGTTCAGCACCCGCTCAAAGTCCCGGATGCCGCTCTTTGCGATGTCGATCTGCTGCGCCCCCTGGTCCTTGCGGATCAGCTTTTCCACCGTCATCTTCCCGTGGTCGCCCTCCGCCGCCTTGCCAGCCTTTACCCTCGCCCGGTGCTGGGCGTACTTGCGGAACGCCGCCACCAGCGTCCTGCCGGACAGCTTGCTGGTGCTTATCATCAGATTGACTGTTCTGTTCTCCACTTCCTCCTGCAAATCTTATTCCTCCTTTCTCGCGGCGTTGGAGGTTTGCCGGGGCCTCAGATGTGGAACGCCGGGAAGTCCTTTCCATCGGCGCACAGGGTCACGGTATGGTCTGCGAAATAGACCACGGCGGCGATCACGTCCTCGGCGGAGAGGGAAACGCCGTCCCCGTCCTCATCGCATTTGTAGACGATGACAGGCCCCAGCAGATACCGCTCCCGGCCCAAGTTCAGGACGTGGCTGCCGTCAAACACGATGGTCAGCCCCTCCACATCCAGCCCGCCATCGGACACCACCTCCAGGCAGTCGTAGCTGCCCCTGCTCTCGATCTCGTCCCAGCACTGGGTCTCCTGCATGACCTCCGGGGTCTTGTCCGGGCGCATCACCATCACGATGGAGTCCACCTCGTCCTCCGGGGTCTCCTCCTCGTCCGCCGCGCCGTGCAGATAGTCCTCCAGGGAGTCCACCAGCCGCTGGTAGCTGGCGGTATCGCCCCGCACATCCCCGCCGACAGCCATGCCCGCAAGGGCAGGGAGGCCGTCCGGCAGAGATACATTGATGTTCACATCACCGTTAAAGTGAAAATGGATACTGTTCATAGGCTCATAAGCTCCTTTTCTGTTTCATAAAAAATACGCCCCGCAAAAGGGCGCTTTACCGCTGCTGGTCCCGCTGCCTCCGCCTCTGCCACTGTTCCAGCAGCCGCAGGATGGTGTCGCTCATCTGCTTGGGGGTGTAGGACTTGGGGAAGAACTTCTGCAAGTCGCTGGTCTTGAATGCCACCTGCCCCAGGTCGTCCTTTTTCACCTCATCCATGATGCCGCACATATCGTCCAGGGTGCAGCCTCCCTCCTGGCTCTTTTTCCTCATGTGCTGGGCCTGGGAGAGGGACGGGGCCGCCTGCGCGTAGTCCATCGCTTCCAAAAATGACCGCTGTTCCTCCGGGTTCAGGTAGGACAGCTCCACGGCGGGGGTCATGGAGATTTTCTTCTCGTCCACCATGTCCAGCACTTCGGGGATCAGGTTCGTCAGGCGGATATAGCGGCGCACGGAGTCTTTGCTCGTGCCGGCCTGTTCCGCGATGATGTCCCTGGATTTTTTCCCGTCCAACTTGTGCGCGTCTTGCTCACAAGTTAAGTCGCTCCGGCTCCCCTGGTGCTTCATGGCCTCCAGTTTCATCTTGTAGGCCATCGCCCTCTCGCTGGGCAGGATGCTCTCCCGCTGGAGGTTGGAGTCCACCATCATAATGACGGCGGCGTCATCGTCCAAGTCCCGGACGATGACCGGGAGGGCGTCCAGCCCGGCCAGCTCCGCCGCGTGGTGCCGCCTGTGGCCGGAGATGATCTCGTACCCGCCCTCCGGGTGCGGGCGCACGATGAGGGGGTTGGCAATCCCCACCTGCTTGATGCTCTCCACCGTCTCGGCCATAGCGTCATCGTCCAGCACCTTGAACGGGTGGCCCTTGAAAGGGCGCAGCTCGGAAATGGGCATCCGCTGTACCTGTTCGGTGGCGGCCTCCGACTGGACCTCCGCCTCGCTCTTTTTGCGTCTTGGCATTTGTGTTCACCTCTTTTCTCAATGTGGGTTTATGGGAAAACAAAAAAAGGCGTGTACCCAGCCCCGCAAGGGGGCGAGATACACGCCTATGTAGTCACCTGAAAGCACAAAAAAAGAGCGGATACCGACCGCCGGATTTTCCCGACAGTGATACCCGCTCTATGAAGTCTCTATGTGATATGCCGCTCTCTGCGGTCTTTGAATGGCCCTGAACTCTGTTCCAATCCTCAAAAAGTGCCTGTTTTCAAGGGTTTGCGGTGTTCGTGCCTTTATTACACAATCATCCTTTACAATAATGCAATTCACTCTGCGGAACCTTACATCCTCCATAAGCCTCTCAAAGCCCTCCCGCTCAAAATTGGTTCCTGTCTTTCCCAGATCGCTGTAGCAGCCATACAAAACCATGTCGTCCTGCCCCTTCATGTACTCCCTTGCAATCTCTATCTGGGTTTCTATGGATTCGTTTTTCCTTGTGCCGCCCTCAACGGAAAGCCGGGCATAAATTCCCACGGAATAGATTTTTTTACCCATGCTTCAGCCCCTTAATATTGAACTCCACATGTATTCTCCTGCCCTCATACAGGTCGATGCGGCGCACAAAGGTCACTAGCATATTTCTGTCCAGCTCCGCCAGGTCCTGCGTCTCCTTAAAGCGCTCCAGCTCCCGTCCGGCGGCGGCGCCGGACCTCAGACAGCCCCGTATAAGCTCCTCCTGGCCCGCCAGCGCTCTCTTTACCTGAATATATTTTTCCTCGTAAATACGCCCAAAGGCATAAAAGTCTTCCCTGGTAATAACTCCCTTTTGCAGATCCTCATGCAGGCCGCTCTGCAGGGACAGGTACTGCTCCTGAAGCCCGGCAAGCCTTTCCATTTCCCGTTCCAGCCGCCCTATTTCCTCAAATTTTACCTCCATCCCTTTTATATGGGCCTCTGTCTTTTCCCTGTCCGTCAAAACCGCCGCTTGAAGCCTCAAACACCCATGCACCGCCTCACTCAGCTCCCTCTCCGAAATATTGTGCCTTGTACATCCCCTTCCCTTATTTTGTGCCGAGCATATAAACGAAAGCTTCTCCCTTCCCTTATAACGGCTCACCCTCCTTGCCATGGGCGCTCCGCAGTCACCGCAGAACAGAAGCCCCGAAAACATGTGGGCGCACTCCCTGCCCCCTGCACTTCGGCATCCCGTCTCCATAAGCCTCTGCACACCCTCAAATTCGTCCCTGCTGACAATGGGCTCATGGGTATGCTCCACCCTCGCCCACTCCTCCCGGGGCTTCAGGCAGTACCTGTTTACCTTAACGCTCACCTTTTCGGTCTTTCCCTGCTCCAGAACTCCCGCATAGACCGCATTGGTCAATACACGTTTGACTGCCACTGCGGACCACTTCGCCTGAAGCCCCGCCGCAAAACCGCATGCATAGCTTTCCCCCCGGGCACGCTTGTACTCCAAGGGGCTCAATATGCCCAGTGCGTTCAGCTTTTTTGCAATTGCCGTAGCGCTCACACCGCCAAGCCTCCATCCAAAAATGCGCCTCACCACCTCCGCCGCATAATCATCCGGCACAAGACGGTTGCGGTTGGCCGGGTCCTTCCGGTAACCGTAAACGGCAAAGGCTCCGATAAACTCCCCGTTCTCCCGCTTTATCCTCTGGTGGCTCTTTACCTTGTCGGAAATATCCCTGCAGTAAGCGTCGTTTACAAAATTTTTTACCGGAAGCACCAGGGCCGTCTCATTATAGTCTGCCGTCAGGGAATCAAACCGGTCCGTGAGCGCGATAAAACGCACGTTTAAAGCCGGGAAGGTCTTTTGTATCAACCGCCCGGCTTCAATATATTCTCTCCCGAACCGGGACAGGTCCTTCACCACAATACAGTCCACCCTTCCGGCTCGTACATCCTCCATCATGCGTTTAAAGGCCGGACGCTCGAAATTTGACCCCGAGTACCCGTCATCCGTGTAAATATCATAGATCTCCATACCCCTTTGCCCCCGGACAAAGGCGCGGCAAAGCTCCCGCTGAGAGCTGATGCTGTCGCTCTCGGGCTTTATGCCCCCGGAGACAGTATCATCCCGGGACAGACGCAGATATATACCTACCTGATATGACTCCTTTGCCTTCACTCAAAATCCTCCCACGTCCCATATTGAATTTTTGCCATCCTGTCCACGTACTCTGTCATTCTGTCGTCCATGCTTTTTTCCGTATCCGCATAGCTCAATTTTATAATATAATCGCCGTACCTCACCAGAAAGGGATTCTTTACCTGCTCCACATATTTACGGATTTTAGTTTCCACAGGCTCCGCGCTGTCAATATGGATATCTCTTATGTCCACCAGCGCGTCCCTTTCCGCCTGCATAATATCAGTGTCAGTATTGTTCATAGCCCGCAACCCCGCTGCGATTTCAGCCCTCTGCCAAACCGCGGCTGCTCTTTTTGAAACCTTATGCACGCTCCGGATTGTCCTATGCCAGGGGGTTCTCATTTACCGAACACACTCCCCGCTGTCTAAAACGGCAATCAGCGTTCCCCTCCCGGTCAAATTTGGCTCCCTGAGCGTCACCTGCGGGATACAGGAGCCTTCCGCAGGCATCTCCGCCTCATAAAAATACCGCTTGGGCTTTTCCACATATTCTATCTGCTCCAGCTCCACGATATTTTCCACCAGCAGCTCCGGCACCGTCAATATGGCGTAGCCCGCTATCAGATATTCAATTTTCACACCCAATGGCTCCAGCACATCCAGGCTCCCATGATACTTTACAATCAGCTCCCATGTACGCGCCTGGCTGTTAAAGCCCACATTGAGGTCCTCTGTCTGTTCCCTGACCCTCTCGGAGGTTTGAAGCGCAAGCTGCAGTAAGTTTTCCAGTTTTTGATTCATGCTTTTTAATCCTTTTTTACTCCGTTTTTATTTTGTTCTGATTCCGTTTTTTTGTTCTTTTTGTTTCTTTCATTTTTTTCGTTCTTATTTTGTTCTTTATTCATTCTAATTCCGTTCTTTCCCATTCTTAGACCGTTCTTTTCTTGCTCTTTTTCCATTCTTAGTCCGTTCTTTTCCCATCCTTATTCCGTTCCTATTTCTTTTCCGTTTCCCAGTCCTTTTTCACTGCACTTTTCATCCTTTTGCATTCCATACTTTGTCCCGTTTCCATATCTGCCGCTATATTCTATTGTATTTCCCTATCTGTCGCTGTGCCATCGAATTTTTGATCTTTTTATATTTCCTTTTTTCCAAGCATTTTGATATGCTGCCGTATCTTTTATGTTTCCTTCAGTAATCGCACCGCGGCAACAGGCGGTCTGACGGCTGCAGTCAGGAACGTCAAAAAAGGCCGTCCTTATGCTTTCCGGCGAAAGTCATAAAGACGACCTGAATACAATTCCCTGTTATTATTAACTAAACTGATCTGCCGCTCACTCCGAGAAAAATACCCTGAACGCATCAATGGCATATTTGGTATCCTTTACTCCCGCAGTTTCCACCGCGGAATGCATGGCAAGCTGCGGCAGCCCGATATCAACGCTGGACACGGACACATGCGCCGTTGAGATGTTTCCCAGCGTGCTGCCCCCGGGGATATCAGAGCGGTTTGCATAAGCCTGGTAAGGCACGTCCGCCTTTTCGCAGATTCGCTTCATCACCGCTGCCGACACCGCATCCGTGGCGTATCGCTGACTGCCGTGATACTTAATGACAATACCTCCGTTCAGATAAGGTCTGTTGGTGGGGTCTGCCTTCTCCGGGTGATTGGGATGCACCGCGTGGGCATTGTCCGCGGATATCAGAAAGCTTCCCGCAATCATCTGCAGCAGCCGGCTGCGCGACATCTTCAGCCCCTCTCCGATCCTCCAAAGCACATCCTCAAGAAAGGTAGAATCCGCCCCCTGCCTGGTGCCGCTTCCCACCTCCTCATTGTCAAACACCGCGCATACATTGATAAAACGCTCCGGCACGCTCTCCGCAAAGGCGCGGTGTGCTGCGTATACGCACTGCAGGTCATCCAGTCTGGGAGACAGAACAAACTCCCCGTTTTCTCCGATCATCCTGCCCTTCTCCCTGGGATACAAAAACAGATCATGCCCCAGAATTTCGTCCTTTTTTACGCCTGCCGCCTTGGCAATTCGCTTCATCAGCATGCTTTTCCCCTTGCCGTCCCCTTCGCTGCCGGCATACAGGGGCAGCATATCCGTCTGCGGATTATAGGCATACCCGTTGTTCATATCCCTGTTCATATGAATCGCCACATTGGGAATCACCAGAAGGTCCTTCTCCACATTGACGAGCCTGGTCTCCAATCCGTTCTTTCCCCTTACAACAACCCGCCCTGCCACGGACAGACATCTGTCCAGCCATGTGGAAAGGATCATGCCGCCGTATTTCTCCGTGTTGAGCTTTATGTAAGCGCCCTCCACTGTCATCTCCGGCGACTCCTTGAGCTTAAAGGCGGGCGAATCGCTGTGAGCCGCAGTAATATGAAATCCCTGCGCGTCAGCTTCCGGCAGTCTGAAGGCAATCAATGAGGACTCGTTCCTTGTTGCAAAATAACCGCAGCCCGGCGTCAGCTCCCACTCTCCGGTCTCCGTAAGCTCCGTGCATCCCGCCTCCAAAAGCGCCTTCTTTATATTTGCAACCGCGTGAAAGCAGGAAGGGCTTTTTTCGATAAACTCCAGCATATCCTTTGCCGGCTTCTGATACTCTTTCATATTAACTCCTATCTGCCCGCTAAAGCAGGCATTCAAATCCTTCTCCTTGAAAGGTAAGGGCTATTCTATTTGGTTTGTAGAACCGATGTTTATACCCCCATGCCCGCCTTTGGCGGGCACTGACTTCATTATTTGGAGGTTTACCTCCAAACTTATTCCTCTTAAAAAATATGGCTTAACCCGTTATAGCCGAAGCTGATGGGCTTTATACCGTTTGTAAAGCGGATATAATAAGTCTGTGTCTTCTCGTCGATGTCTTCCACGATCCCTTCGCCGAATACCTTGTGGCGGAGCTGATCCCCTTTTTTGTATATCCTCTTGCCGTTTTTTGATTCAGCCACCTGAGCGGCAAACTGAACCCGGACATCCTGTGGTATTTCACCTACTATATGCAGCAGGCTCTGATCGATGTCAAACAGGAAACGGGACGGCACCTTACTGTAGCCCTTCACGCCGAAGCCCTCGCTCTCGGTCAGATACAGATTTTTCCTTGCGCGGGTAATGCCCACAAAGCAGAGGCGGCGTTCCTCCTCAAGAGCCTCCGTTTTGCGTTCCTCAAGGCTTCTAGCCGACGGAAAGAAGCCTTCGGTCAGCCCCACCAGGAACACATTATCAAATTCAAGCCCCTTTGAGGTGTGGAGCGTCATGATCTTTACGCAGTCGCTTTTGTCCGGCGCGTCGCTGTCCCGCAGAAGCGTGACGGTCTGCAAAAACGTCGCAAGCGACAGATGCTCCCCGAATTCGGCTTCCTGGGTCACGATTCCGCGAAGCAGCTCGGACACATTGTCAAGTCGCTCAATGTCGCCGCTCTCGCGGATATAAAGCTCATAGCCGGTATCCGTCATAATCCGGGAAAGCAGCTCCGAAACCGAAAGGGTGTCGGCAAGCGCCCGCAGGCCCTCAATCGCCGCAATAAACTCCCCGGCCCTGCTTCCCTTAAAGCTATCCTGCAAAAAGCAGGCTGTAAGCGCCTTGTACAGTGACGTTTTATTGCTTTCCGCGTAATTTTTAAGCAGATCCAGCTTCATCTTTCCAATTTTACGCCGCGGTACATTGATCACCCGAAGAAAGGAAAGATCGTCGTCCGGATTGTTTACAAGGCGCATATACGAAAGGACGTCCTTTATCTCGGCCCGCTCGTAAAAGCCTATACCGCCGTATACGACATAAGGAATATTCGCCGTCAAAAAGCCCTGCTCCACAAAGCGCGAAATATAATTCGAGCGGTACAGCACCGCAAAATCCGAATATTTACCGCCGTTTTCTATATGGGTAACAATTTTTTGGGTTATATATTTTATTTCCTCCTTATCGTTTTTCCCGTGATAATACTCCACCGCCTGCCCGCCCTGCTTTTGTGTAAACAGATCTTTCTTGACCCGATAGCTGTTTTTTTGGATAAGCGAATTTGCCACCGATAAAATGGGGCTCGTGCTGCGGTAATTTTCGCTCATAATAATATCGCGGCACCTGAAGCCGTATTGATTTTCAAAGCATTTGTTGTTCAGCCATCCCTCAAAATCCACAAGCACGCTCATATTTGCGCCCCGCCATTCGTAAATATTCTGATCGGGATCTCCCACAACAAACAGATTTTGGTTTGCCTCCGATAGACGGCGTATCAGCTTGAATTCCTTGGCAGTGATATCCTGAAACTCGTCGACCATGATATAATGCAGCCGTTTCTGCCATTTCTCCAAAATATCGGGGTAAGTCCCGAACAGATAGATCGTAAAATTTATCAGGTCAAAGAAATCAAGACCGAAATACTTGCGCTGCTTTTTTATATAGCGAAACATGATTTCATCCGTTTTTTTCTCGGAGACAAGGGTTGAGTAATCGAAATCCGGATCTGAGAGGTATTCCACATAGGTTATCCGATTTTTATAATAACGTATCTGGTCAATCATAAACTTGAAGCTGGCTGTGTCCATTTTTATGCCCAGCTCGTCATAGACCTCCTCAAGTATCTTCTTCTGGTCGATATTGTCCAGCACGACAAAGTTTTCGGGATAAAACAGCTTGGATATATCCTCCCGCAGAACCCGCGTACAAAAGGCGTGAAGGGTGGCGACAAACGAGGTGTCAAATTCCCCGCCCAGCATCGTCTTAATACGCTTTTTCATCTCGCCTGCGGCTTTATTTGTAAAGGTTATGCACAAAATATTTGCCGGGGAAATTCCAAGCTCGGATACCAGGTATGCATAACGGTGCGTCAGCGCCTTTGTCTTTCCGGCTCCGGCTCCCGCTATCACCCGAATGTACCCTTCCGTAGAAGTCACCGCTTCTTTCTGGGCGCCGTTAAGACCGTTTAATATGTCCGTCACTTAAGTTCCTCTCCTTCTTATGTAAATGCAGTTTTTGTCTTGTTTCCAATAGCGCTCGAACCGATAGTCTCCGGTAAATCCATAGCCGTTCTGCGTCAGCCATGTTCCGAAAATATAATATATAGCAATAACTCTCTTTAATGCTTAAAGGGGCTGTCGCACTAAGAAAAACATATACAAGACTTAGTGGGATTTAATCCCAAAACAATACTATATCTTGTATACTCAATCCTTATTGCGACAGCCTCTCCAAGCTTTCCCGCAATTATAAAAACTCCTCTGCAGCGGCCCTCGGAAATCAGCGGCGGTAACAAATGGTTTCTGCCAGTTCGTCCGCCTTACCCTGACCGCAGAAAATACCTGCGATTGCCAGTGCAAAGTCTACCGACGCACCCATCCCCCTTGCCGTCACTACCTTATCCGATATTTCCACCGGACCCTCCGTTACATCCGCGCCCTCCAGCTGGCTTTCAAAGCCCGGATAGCAGCATGCCTTCCTGCCCTTTAAAATTCCCCTATGCCCTAATATGCTGGGTGCGGCGCAGATTGCCGCAACATATCTGCCGTCCCGGTAAAAAGCATCCACTTGAGCCATCAGCCCCTCGTGCGCCTCCAGGTTTTCCGTTCCAAGCTTTCCGCCCGGAAGTATCAGCATATCGTAATCTTCAAAATTCACCTCTGCGATAGTCTTGTCCATCTGCACATTCACATTATGGGAGCTCCTGACCCATCTCTCATCCTGCTCTGAAGCGGCATTATTCCCCGCCTCCGCACCAGGTACCGAAACCATATCTATCTCAAGACCGCATCTCCGGCAGATATCCACCACCGTCAGGGCTTCTATCTCCTCATATCCCTCCGCAAAAAAAACAGCAAGCTTACTCATCTACAGACCTCCCTCTGACTATTTAATTTTAGAAAAACCCAACTGCCGATTTTTACAGTTATAGTATACACATATATTAGAAATATTTCAATTATCAGCTTGGGAAAATTAAAAAGATATGGTATAATGTTGGTACACAAGGGCATTGTATCAACTTCTGATTCCGTGTGCGCTGAAGCGCACGAGATTGCGGTATAATACGCCAGATTGAGAGGTTCACATGGAAATAGAAAGAAAATTTTTGATTAAAAAACTGCCGGAGCATTTGGATGAATATCCGTTACTGCATATTGAGCAGGGCTACTTAAGCACCTCTCCCGTAATCAGGGTGCGCAGGGAAAACGAGGATTATTACCTGACCTATAAGGGCAGCGGCATGATGGCGCGCGAGGAGATAAATCTGGCTCTGAATAAAGACGCATACTATCACCTGCGCGAGAAAGCGGACGGGAAAATCATCTCCAAAAACCGCTATCTGATTCCCTTGGTCCACCCTACCTTTGCCACAGAAAACGGCTCTCTGAAACCGCCGGCGGACTATCAGCTCACCGTCGAGCTGGATGTGTTCGACCCGCCCTTCGCTCCTCTCGTCATGGCGGAGGTGGAATTTGGGAGCAGGGAAGCCGCCGAGGCATTTGTCCCGCCCGAATGGTTTGGAGAGGATGTGACCTACCGCAAGGAATATCACAACTCCTTCATGGCGCTCAATCCGGACTTTTCATACTGATTTTTATGCCGCCCAAAGGGCGGCATTTTCTTTTTCCGTTTATGCCTGTTCCACGGCAAATCTGATCAGATAAATAAAATATGCCGCATAGCCTGCAAGCATGATCACTCCGCCAAGCCTGGTAAGCCTCCTTTTGCGCAGCACGCAAAGCAAAAGCAGAACCGCCGCCCCTATGGCGGTAAGGCTGTCCACCATAAAGTCCGGGTTGTAGACCACGGGGGTGATAAGCGCCGTGGTTCCCACCACAAACAGAATGTTAAAAATATTGCTGCCCACAATATTGCCTATGGCAATATCGGTCTTTCCCTTGACAGCGGCAGTCACACTCGTCACAAGCTCCGGCAGGGAGGTTCCCAGTGCGATAATGGTCAAGCCGATCAGTCGTTCGTCCATGCCAAATATGTTCGCAAGCGCCGTGGCCGCGTTCACCGTCACATCGCTGCCCAATACGATCATTACCGCGCCCACAATCACCATCAGGACCATCTTGAAAAGCGTGTCCTTCTCACCCGCTTCAGGGACTTCGTCCAAGGCTTCCCCGCTCTTTGCCATTTTAAGCAGATACAGAAGATATACAATCATCAGCACCCAAAGAAAGCCGCCCTCCAGCCTGCTCACCTTCCCGTCCGCAAGCCCCATGGCAGCAAGCGCTGCCGTAATACCGATGGTAAAAGGAATCTCATACCTGACCGTGGATTTCTTGACGGGAATGGCACAGATCACGGAAGTCAGCCCCAGAATAATCAGCACATTTAACACATTGCTTCCCAGTACATTACCTATGGTAATCTCCGCGCTGCCCTTTACCGCAGCCGAAATACTGACCGCCGCCTCCGGGAGAGAGGTTCCCATCGCCACGATGGTCAGACCGATCACAAGCTGAGGGATGCCGAACTTGTCCGCTATCTTGGATGCACCCTCCACAAACCAATCCGCGCCCTTCATAAGCAGTATAAAGCCGGCTATCAACAGCCCTAATTGAATTGCAACCTGCATTTTACCTTACCTTTACCTTTCTAAAGCATTCACCGGATACTCCTGCAGCCTTTGACCGGCTCTGCCGATATGCCTTCCGGCCGCTGACCGGTCTGTGTATAAAAAGAAAAACCCCAGAGCTCTGAGGTCAAAATGCGGAATGAGGGACTTGAACCCTCACGCCTTGCGGCACAAGAACCTAAATCTTGCATGTCTGCCAATTCCATCAATTCCGCTCGTGTAATAAGGAAAAACCTGAATCCATCGCGTCTGCCGCTTCCGCCATATCCGCAAAATTTATCACATGAAGTACAATTAACCCACGGATAAGAAAAATGGTAATAAAAACCCCCATGGCATCCGGCATGGGGAAGATCAAAAATATGAAACGGAACTGAGACATAGGAGACTCGAACTCCCGACACCTTGATTAAAAGTCAAGTGCTCTACCAACTGAGCTAATGTCCCATAACAATTTACACATTATTGTGTAGAAAAAGCAGGGCTAGCTGGATTCGAACCAGCGTCTGCAGCAGTCAAAGTGCTGTGCCTTACCGCTTGGCGATAGCCCTGTATATGACGCCAGGCATGCCGCAACGACACATCTAAAATCCTAGAACAAAGGTGGATAAAGGGATTCGAACCCTTGGCCTCCAGAGCCACAATCTGGCGCGCTAACCAACTGCGCTATACCCACCATAAAACAATACATCTTGCCTGTAAGCTCGATGTCACGTGCCCGAAGGGATTCGAACCCCCGACCCACGGCTTAGAAGGCCGTTGCTCTATCCAGCTGAGCTACGGACACAAAAACTCATAACCAAACCGACGAAGCATATTTTACCCTATTATTTTCCATTTGTCAACAGTTTTATACAGAAGAATTAATTATTTGAAGAATTTGCTATTTTATCCTGCGGTACAGCCTCTTTATTCCGCCTGAAAAGACCGCGCCCGTCCGATATTTTCGCCAGCCGGTATACCCCTGCCGCCGCCAAAGGAATCATATACGCCACATAGGGCAGCACATAACGGCTGCTTGCTTCCCACAGCATACTGAACAGAAAACCGCCGACTATGGCTATATACGGCAAATATTCCTCCAGGCAGCGCTTCTTCTTTCTGTCTGCAAGCAATGCGGCTGCGGACACTGCCGTAAAAAAGTAAAGCACGGACTGATATCTGTTCATGTAAGCCTGAACGGCCCTTTCATTGTCATAGTAAACGCGTCTTACAAAATCCGGAAGCTCACCCGGACCGCAGTCAAAATTTTTCGTCTCATATACATAGCTGTTTCCCGGCGAATTCCACTGGGACAGTATTTTCCGACGGAAAAAGTCCACACTTTGAGCCTTATTCCGCCACATATCTTTCAGAATTCCGGCGAGCCGCTCCCTTTCCGCCAAAGCCGTCTGCTCCGTATCGTAGCCATGCTCCGCGTACGCCTCCACGCTGCTGTTGTCAAACCAGCCGGGACCCGCCCATGTATCCTGCAGCCCCATGCGAATCCACGAAATATAAGGAACGCCGCCTGAAACCTCAAGCCCGGATTGTTTTTCATAATATGTATGTATCAGTTTGCCGGACCCGGAAACCGTCAACGCCATCACAAGCACCCAGATCACGCCCCGGGGGTTTGCTTCCTTTATTGCATGAACCGCCAGAACGATTGCTGCCGCAATCAATACGATCAAAGAATTTTTGCGCACAAGACACGCCAGAACAATGGCTGCCGTCCCCCAGAAAAAGCAGCTTTTCCTGCCTGTCTTACAGTATCGGAGCGTCTGCCACATCAATACCATGGTAAAGGTGATCGAGATGATCTCCCCGTACACATAAGGCACATACAAAAACAGAGGAACGCACCCCAGGAAAAAGAGAACGTAATAAAACACAATTTCAAAATCCTTGCAGATAAGCTGCAAAAGCTTATATCCGCTGTAAAAAAGCAAGGGCATGCACAGGGCGTTTATATGCTGAAACACACTGAAATTCCAAACTCCAAACAAGGTGAATAAGAGATGGATCAAAGAAAGCAGACCAAACTGATGGGGAAAAATAACCATGTAGCCCGGAACCTTCATATCCACATAGTTGCCCGTTATCATCCGGTGCGCGGCGGCGCAAAGCACCGCCCCGTCTCCGCTGGGCTCCACATGACAGTTGGTTATCCAGACCACGCTGACGATATAAACATACGCCGATACAATACCGATCAAATATGGCTTACACGCCGAAATACGCCGTCTCGCCTGCCGCAAATGCCCGCTGCGGGAAATCCCGTGTAGCAGAAAGGCAGCCGCCGTAACCACCGCCAGCACAAGTAAATTCAGCCACATATTGTCCCGCGTATCCGAAGGGATTCCGGCATCTTCTATCACCGTATACCCTGCGCTGTAATAAGTAAGCCCGCAAAAAATACAGATACACAAAAGCAGCAGCGTCCCCGCAGCCGCTTTTTCAAGCTTTATGCCTATAGCCTTCAGTTTTTCCGCCATCTTTACAACCCTTCCTTATCCGCGCCAAAGCATTTCATATCCGCCCGCTCATTTTACCGTTTCCTGCATCCGCCGCAGCCCTCGCACTCCCCGGAAACCTTCTGCGCAGTCAAATCAAAGGGGCTGGTCAGCAGGCAGACCGCCTGGGCAGAAATACCCTCCCCTGCGCCGGTAAAGCCAAGCCCCTCCTCGGTGGTCGCCTTCACGTTGACATGCTCCGCATCCAGCTCCAACGCCTCCGCAATGTTTTCCCGCATGGCGTCGATATAGGGGTGCATCCTGGGTGCCTGGGCAATAATCGTAGCATCGATATTTTCGATAAGGAAGCCCTTTTCCGTCAGCAGGGCCCCCACCCTTTGCAGCAATATAAGGGAAGAAATCCCCTCATACGCAGGATCGCTGTCCGGGAAATGCCTGCCGATGTCCCCCAGCGCCGCCGCACCCAGCAGGGCGTCGCTGACGGCATGTAGAAGCACGTCCGCGTCCGAATGCCCCAGCAGCCCCTTCCCCCAGGGAATCTCCACACCGCCGATAATCAGTTTTCTTCCCTCCACAAGCCTGTGGACGTCATAGCCCATTCCTACTCTCATATCCTTACTTCCGCTTCTTCCTGGGGGACGCATAGCCGATCTGCTCGCTTCCGTCCATTCTTACATCCTTTACCTTCCTGGCTTCCGAGTCATATGAATCACTCTGCCATTTCTCATTATAATCTCTCTTTGAGGAACGTCTTATACGCTCCTCCCCAAACTCTTTGATGGTCTTATTTAAGCCGCGGCCTGACCTGCCGCCTGTCCTGTCTTTATCCTTATCCCTGCCTTTGGACCTGTCACCGGTTCTGGATCTGTCCCTGTCTCCTGACCTGGACCTGTCACCGGACCTGAATCTGTCGCGCTCTCTGCGCCCTGACTCGTCCTTTTTCCGGTCATCCCTTCCTCCGCGCCCGAACCTGCCTCCAAAACCGCTTTTACGGCCTGCATAATCGTCCACTTCGATTTCCGGTCCCCTGTCGCCCACCTGGAGCTTGAGCATTACCGCGGCAAGCTCAAGAGCGTCACAGCCCTCCTCGTCTATTTTCCGCTGCAGGAAGCCCTTCATCAGCTCGATATCCTCATGCTCACGAAGCTCCCACGCCCTGTTTAAATACTTGTCCGCCTTCGCCTTCAAGACCTTGGAAGCGCCGGGCAGCTTTTTCTCCTCTATCACCGTATGGCAGATTCTCTCTATCTCACGGATGCGGCGAAGCTCCCTTCCGCCCGCCAGGGTAAAGGAACGCCCTGTCTTTCCCGCACGTCCCGTCCTTCCGATGCGGTGTACATAATACTCTATATCCTGCGGAATGTCATAATTGATGACCGCTTCCACATTTTCCACGTCGATGCCTCTTGCGGCCACATCCGTGGCAATCAAAATATTGGTGCTGCCGTTCCTGAACCGCCCCATGGCTACATCCCTCTGATGCTGGGACATATCCCCGTGCAGCCCCTCCGCCTGAAAACCGGCTCTTTTCAAGACCTCGGCAAGCTCGTCCACCTTTACCTTGGTATTGCAGAAGATCAGGCAGAGCCTGGGCTGGTAATACTCCAGCAGCCGGATGCACGCGGCGTCCTTGTCCTGGCTTTTCACCTTGTAATACCTCTGGGAAACCAGGGGGATCGTAAGCTCCTTTGCCGCCACCCTGACCAGTCTTGCGTCCTTCTGAAACTGGCTGGTGATATCAAGAATGGGCTTGGGCATGGTGGCGGAAAACAGCGCCGTCTGATGCTCGCCCGGAATCTGTCCCAGTATCAGCTCCATGTCCTCCCGAAAGCCCATGTTCAGCATCTCATCCGCCTCGTCCAGCACCACCATATTCACATAGTCCAGCTTGATGGTGCGCCTGCGCATATGATCCATAACCCGGCCCGGCGTGCCCACAATGATCTGCGCTCCCTTGAGCCCTGAGATCTGCCTGCCGATTTCCTGGCCTCCGTAAATGGGAATCACCTTGATACCGTGCATATACTTTGCAATTTTACGCAGCTCCTCCGCCGCCTGGATCGCAAGCTCCCTGGTAGGGCACAAAATAATTGTCTGCAGCTTCTTAAGCTCCGGATCAATCTTCTGCAGCGCGGGAATTCCGAAAGCGGCGGTTTTGCCGGTTCCGGTCTGGGCCTGCCCGATAATATCCTCTCCCTGCAGCAGATAGGGAATCGCCTGCTCCTGAATAGGAGAAAGCTTCACGAAGCCCATCTCCCGTATGGCACGGGCAATACGCTCGTCCAGCATACCCTCTATCGCCTTCAAGACGCTTTCTTCCTCCGCGCCCTCCTCGTAATACAGATCCATTTCCTCTGTTCTTTCCATCTCTCTCATTTCCTCATCTCTCAATCGATAAACTTTTATGTTCCCGTTACTCCTGTCTCAGCCAGACCTCTGTCAAAGACAGACAGCCCGGCGCGGGAAACCGGCTACAAAATCTTTTCCATGCCTGTCTTCTGCGGCACAAGACCGCATTTTTCATAGAACCTCTTGGCGTCGGGGTTGCACTCCCACACGTTCAGTGTCAAATTATAGCACCCCTGCTCCTTCGCAAACCCAATCACATACTCATAGAGCTGTCTTCCCACATGCTGGCGCCTGCAGGCGTCATCCACGCACAGGTCGTCAATGTACAGGGTCCTGATATCCGTCAGTATATTGTCGTCGGGAAATTGCTTGGACATGCAAAACGCATAGCCCAGCACTCTGGAAGCTTCATCCACTGCCACAAAAACAGGCCTGGCATCATCCTGAATAATATCCCGAAGCTCGTCGTCCGTATACTTTTTTACATCCGCCTTAAACAGATCCGGTCTTCCGTTATGGTGTACCGTGAGCACCTGGCAGAGCAGCCTGCCTATGCCCTCCATGTCCTGTTCACACGCACGTCTGATAATCATTTTCCCCACCTTCTCCGCTTGCCCCGGGGCAGCCGCAAAATAAAATTTTCCCCGGCAGCCGCAAAACAAATGCCGATATATCCGCCCGGCTCCTTAACCCCACAGTCAAAGCTGCGGCACGGTCGGGCATTCTTCCGCCTTAAAAGTAAAACAGCGGAAAATATTGGTTTTCCAATACTTTCCGCCACCTTACACAAGTAGCGAGAGGGGGATTTGAACCCTCGACACTGCGGGTATGAACCGCATGCTCTAGCCAACTGAGCTATCTCGCCATCTTTACCAGTACCATTTACACTGGAAATGGAACCTATAGGGCTCGAACCTATGACCCTCTGCTTGTAAGGCAGATGCTCTCCCAGCTGAGCTAAGATTCCATCTGTCAGCTGCTCACGCAACCGACTTAATGAGTATACTATCTTAAATTCAGTTTGTCAACAACTTTTTTCCAAATTCCGCAAATTCACTTTTTTTGTATATCCTTTCAGCCTTGAAGCAGATCAAACAAAATGGTATTGCCGCGCTTTAAAGTCTATTGACAATATCCTGTCAGCAAATTATAATTATCGTTATATAACAATAATTATAACTAAGGAGGTGTATCAAGTGCCGCCAAGAGCAAAAATTACAAGAGATATGATTGTAGACACTGCTTTTGAGATAGCCCGTAACGAAGGTGCGGAAAATATCAATGCAAGGACGGTATCGGAAAAGCTGAACTGTTCCACGCAGCCCGTTATGTATCATTTTGCAACGATTGAGGCATTGAAAAAGACGGTATATGCAAAGGCAGATAGCTATCATTCGGAATATCTGATGAATATGAAAAGCCCACCGAAAGGCGTTATGCTTGGGATCGGATTGAATTATATCCGCTTCGCAATTGAAGAACCACATTTATTCCGTTTCCTTTTTCAGTCAAATTTTTTCAATGGAACCACCCTGCTTGAGATGATGGACGCAGAGGAGCTTACGCCTGTTATTTCGGCGATGCAGGGAGCAGTGGGAGGAAGTATAGAGCAGGTAAAAGAAATTTTTTTGACAATTTTCTTATTTGCTCACGGTTATGCCAGTATAATTGCAAACAATTCATTGGAGTATGATGAGGAACTTATAAAAGCTCATTTGGAACGGGCATATAACGGTGCAATACTGGCTGCACAGGAGGATACGAAATGAAAAAGTTATATGAGAAAAGTGAAATAACCTTTGCGATAGTTTTGATTGTGGTTTATTGTGTTCTGCAATCCTTAGCAAATCCGCTGAATAAAAAAATCGGGATTGAATATTCTGTAAGCGCCATTTTTTGTATCATACAGACGGTTATCCTTTTTGTCTTTATTCGGAAGAACAGCTTGATGAAACGGTACGGACTATGCAAATCCTCTGCACCTGCCCGTCAATTTCTTTACTATGTACCGCTGATTATATTAACCACCGGAAATCTTTGGAACGGTCTTGCCGTTAATTATTCGTTGGCAGGCGCTGCCTGCCACATTGTCTGTATGCTTTGTGTTGGATTTTTAGAGGAAGTGATTTTCAGAGGCTTTCTCTTTAAGGCAATGGCAAAAGACAATGTAAAATCCGCAATTATCGTTTCAAGTGTGACCTTTGGCATAGGGCATTTGCTAAATTTATTCAATGGGAGCGGTATGGATTTGGCGAACAATTTAATCCAAATTGGCTTCGCGATTGCGGTAGGTTTTCTGTTTGTAACAATATTTGACCGCAGCGGAAGCCTGCTCCCTTGCATTATCACTCACGCTGCGATAAATACCCTCAGTACCTTTGTAAATGAAGTGGGCTTTACCGTGGAAAAGCAGATTATCCACAGCCTTGTCATGATTGCTCTAACCGTTGCCTATACCTTAATTTTGACAAAGACACTTCCAAAAAGGCGGTATGCAGATGCGAGTAACCCGGCGGATAACTGATATGACGCGGCGCAGAGCCGACGAGCCTGTGCGCATTTCGCGCTTCGCATCCTTGACGGCTGTTTCCGTCTTTGCTATTTGTCAGCTAAGAAGGCGCAAACGGAAAGACCGCTTGCGCCCTCTCTAAATCAGGGTTCTCTGTCACGCAACAGAGGGGAAACCGCCCTACATTTTCTCCGGTACGGAGAATCCAAGCACATCCACACAGGTCTCCATCACATCCCGGACAAGCATAAGCAGGGCAAGCATGCTTTCCTTTCTCTCCCGGTCCTCCTCGCTTAAAATCTTTGTCTCATGATAAAAATGATTGAAATCGTTGGCAAGATCATAGAGATAAGCGCAGACCCTGTGAGGCGCCTTCTCCTCCGCCGCGGCCTGCATCATGGCGTTAAACTGCGCCAGCTGCATCTGCAGCGCCTTCTCGGAATCGTTTCCCGCCGCCCTAAGCCGCAGGTTCTCCAGACTGCCCCCCTGCTCCTTATATTTGTTTAATATAGATTTGATACGCACCGCCGTGTACAGGATATAAGGCCCCGTGTCCCCCTCAAAGGAGGTAAAGCGGTCGATATCAAACACATAATCCTTGGACGCCTGGTTGGACAGATCACCGTACTTAAGCGCCGCCACCGCCACCGTCTCAGCCACATTCTCCGCTTCCTCCCCGGACATTTCCCTGCCCTCGCGGATCTTGCGGTACATCTCGTCCCGGGTCTCCCGGATCAGGTTCTCCAGACGCATTACGCCGCCCTCCCTTGTCTTAAAGGGCTTCCCGTCGCTTCCGTTCATGGTTCCGTTGCCGATCCACTTCAGCCGTGTATCCCCGTCCACCAGCTTGGTTTTCCTTGCACAGCGGAATATCTGCTCAAAATAAAGCTCCTGGCGCTTGTCGGTGATATAAATAATCTCGTCGGGATGATAAAGACGCATGCGCTCCATGATAGTCGCCAAATCGGTGGTATTGTAAAGAGCCGCGCCATCGGACTTCAGTATCATACAGGGCGGCACCTCTCTGGTGTCTGCCTCCTCCTTTACATCCACCACCAGCGCCCCCTCGCTGATATAGGCATGGCCGCCCTCCTTCATATATGCCACCATCTCCGGAATCAGGTCATGGACGTCGCTCTCGCCCTTCCACAGGTCAAACTCCACGTTCAGGCTGCCGTAATTTTTCTTCAAATCCGCAACGGACACATTCATAATGTGCCTCCACAGGGCGCGGTAGCCCCGGGCGCCGCTCTGAAGCTTATAGGTGGCCTCCATCGCCGCCGCCTTGTAAGCCGCGTCCTCCTTTGATTTCGCGCTAGCCGCCGGATAGATCTCCTCAAGCTCCGATATGGTAAAAGGCGCCTCCTTGGGATACTCCCCCTGAAACTCCTCGTCGAAATACACCAGGTCCGGCTGACGCTCCTTCACTCCCATGATGACCAGCCCCATCTGCAGTCCCCAGTCTCCCAGGTGCACGTCCCCTATGACCTCATGACCCGCATAACGGCATATGCGCTTGATGCTCTCCCCTATGACCGCCGGGCGCAGGTGTCCCACATGCAGCGGCTTTGCCACATTTGCCCCGCCGTAATCTATGATGATCTTCTTAGGCGTTTCGGGCAGCTCCAGGCCGAATTTGGGCTCCTGTGCCATCCCGCTCACTACATTTAACAAATATTCCTCCGACAGCTTTAAATTCAGGAATCCGGGGGCAACTGCCTCCGCCTCCTTAAATACTGCGCTGCCCGCAAGCTTTTCCGCCGCCTCCTTTGCGATCATAATGGGCGCCTTGCGGTACTGCTTTGCCCCTGCCATGGCTCCGTTACACTGATATTCGCACAAATCGGGGCGGTTGGAGGGCGTCACTCTGCCAAGAGAAGCGTCATATCCCGCCGCCTCAAACGCCTTCCCCATTTCCTCCGACAATAATTCCAATAGCTTTTTCATTTTATAACCTCCATTCTTGCTGTTACCCGGAAATTGGCGCAGAACATTCCCATATTGCAATCATAGCACAACATGGACTTCCTTTCTATAAAAATCTGCAGCAATCCTTCATTTTCGGAGCAAACCCGCCCGCGGAAAGCCGAAGCCTCACCCGGGCAGCCGGGCCCTGGAATATGCGCACCCACAATAATTTTGCCTGTAAAGCCCATACTCCGCAGACAGCTCTATAGAGCGCTTAAAGCCCTCCTTTTTCTTAAAATCCGAGGGGAGCCAGGGCACGCCGAATTCCGCAGATAAGCTCCTCCCGATTTCATTGATCCTTTGGGCATTTTTTAAGGGGCTGATAGTCAGAGTCGTGGCAAAATAATCATATCCGCCCTCCGCCGCCCGCCTTGCGGTTTCCCGCAGCCGCAGCTCAAAACACCGGAAGCACCTCTCTCCGCCCTCCGGGCAGTCCTCCAGTCCCTTCGCCAGCTCAAAAAACTGCTCCGGCGCATAATCCCCCTCTACAATTCCTATCGGATAGCCCTTTTCTTCCCCGTTATACGCCGCGATAAGGCGCTTCTGCTCCTCCGCCCGCTTTCCGTATTCCTGGGAGGAAGATATATTGGGGTTATAATAAAACACCGTTATTTGAAAATACCGGCACAAATATTCCAGCACATAGCTGCTGCAGGGGGCGCAGCAGCTGTGCAGGAACAGAGACGGCCGGACGCC
>CAJTPH010000046.1 GCA_910578215.1 uncultured Acetatifactor sp.
CACCCAGTACCTTTAAAAAGAAAAAGCCGGGACAGCATATCCTATCAAGAAATGTCCCGGCCTTATTCCATGGGCATTAGCAGTATTGCCAGAAATATCCAGCCTTATTCCAGAGGGCGGGTGTGGGCAGCGCCCACATAATATTTCCTTTCTGCTGATGCCCGATTAGTGTGCAAAAAATCTGATATATGTGTATAGGAACAGATAAACGGGCAATACTATTATCAGAAAAGAAATCAACAACATAAAATCAGTTCTGTTCGACAACAAATTTTTACATATCTGAATCATATCAACAAAGATTTTTTAACTGTAGACACAAGATTTTTTACAGCCTCTCTAAACTATTACTAACAGTTCAATTTATTTTAAAATTTGCTGCTATATAGCCCGTTTTTTCGCATGCACCTGTATCTTCAATAAATGATATTTCTTTAATTATTCGGTATGTACCTTTTTTTTAACTGGGGAGACCGCCTATTAATATTGTTACCTCCGAGCTGCAATTTTCATTCAGGATATGTCCTAAATCATACCATTCATTTGGCTGATAGACTTCATACCATTTATCTCCGATGAGCATTTCTAACATATAGTACTCACCGTACATTATTTCATTATTACTCCTGTTATCAATTAATAAAATGAATGACTGCAGATTGTCTTTCTTTTTGCTCTCAACCAGTGTAAAACTGATTTCATGCGAAAACTCTGTCTTTGCAAACTTTGTTTCATTTAAGCTTACTTTATTTGTGTTCATATATGTCATTGTAAAAAAAGAGCTAATAAAACCACCGCAGCCAAAATAGTGATACTAATTTTTTTCTTCATTGCTTAAATTTCAAACCAGGAATTTCTTTCACCATATAGTGGTGATATGTCCTGCAGCCAAAAAACTGGTTCAAATTCGCGAGATTCTTCATTCCACAACTGTAAACGTGGCAAATACAGACACGACGATGCTTTTCCATTTGCATAACTTATTTTTTGACCGGCAGTTAATGTAATGGTTGTTGTTTGTGCGTTCGCCAAATTATCATCGGAAACTAAGCTGTCATCTTCTGTCATTTCATCTTCTATATTAATAACCTCTCCTTCAATAAAATCCACTGCCTCTATAGGCACTAAAGAAGATATCATTCTTACTTTTTCATCGTCTAACTTGACAACTCTTCAAACTAGAATTTCACTCTCTGTCTTTCATGTATTCAAAATAATCAGCACCAACATAAATCACTTTATTATCTTCTATCACAAAACCAATCGACTCGCCCCAATCTCCCTCACCTTCAACAACATAGGAGATCTTATCGTCTTTATGCAGCATATTCACATACAACGTTGAAAACCAGCAATACTTTAAAATATCAAGCGAGTTTTCAAGGACGGATAACTCAAGATCCTCATTGTTACCGCTTTCTTTTGCGCAATTGATGAGTCCCTTACAGATTTCGTTGATTTGGGCTTTTGTAAGGTTGTTAAATGACTTAACACAATTTTCAGCACATTCTTTTAGATCAGCGCTTCTTATTCCGATGATCAGTTCGTCGTTATCTTCATCATCATGAAAAAATTTACTTTTAAAACTCCCCTCACAAAAGGCATCTTCCTCATGTTCCCAATCGATCATAGAATTTTCCCTCCATAAAAATTACCCTTTTTGCAGAATCCTGAGCTATATACTCAATCATAACATATTTGCCTGTTGTTTACAATGTATTTTGATAAGCCCGTTTTTAGTGAGTACACAATTCCGAAAAGGGAGTTAATTAATATATTTTGATATTCTCTTAGCTCCTTGTACGAAAATGGAACCCTTTTAATATCCACAAAATCCTTGCTTTGCGCTTCGCTAATTATTGATTCCTCAACAGATTTAATATTTGAATCATAATTTGTATACAGCATTACTAAATTATCTGTAAGTGTCAGTATGACACTTTTATATCTCCTTTTCGAGTGCCTATAACGACACTCTGTTTGTCATGCAGTTTTCAAGGTGCTAATTTATCTGAAATGCATTTCAGCCATTCAATAAACTTCCCCGGTGCAAGCACCCAAACACCGCAAGGATGTTTGTCTCCTGCTTCACAGGAGCGGGGTATTAGCCCCAACCTCACTTCGTTCGGTATTAGTTTGTACGCCCCAAGGGGCGGGGAATGTACCCGCTCTCATTCAAAAAATTTCATTTTAGGTTCACAAGGTGAGGCTGCCCGCTTTAGCAGACAGATACGGAAGCGGCTGCAGGCGGTATTTATGCTTTGGAAATCGGCGAGGGTGTATCATATGCCGCAATAGACATTGGCAGCGCAGCATTTACACGCTTATCCCCTCATTTTCCAGATAGACCCTGAGCTTCCGGCGCATCTCGAACAGCATGGACTTCACCTTGCTCCGGCTAAAGCCGGTGCGCTCACAGATGTCCTCGATGGAATCAAAATACCAATACCGCCTGATAAAGACATTGCGCTTTTGCTCGTCCTGCTGCCACAGAAAGTCATTAACGGCGCTCTCTATCCGCCTGTTCTCCAGCTCCGACTCCACGCCCTCCCTGCCGGAGACGCAGTCCCCCAGCTCGTCAAGAGACATAACCGCAGACATATTTCTCTTTGCTGCAGAGACATACTCATATTTCTTTAAGGCGAGATTTCTTGTTATCCTGCCGATAAATGCCATGAATTTATTGGGACGTTTATCCGGAATCGCATTCCAGAGGGCAAAATAGGTATCATTGACACACTCCTCGCAGTCCTCCTTATTTGACAGAACATTGCCTGCGATACAGGCGCAGAGCCTGCCGTATTTCAGGCCCGTCTCCCTGATCGCCGCCTCGTCCCTGGCCCAGTACAGCTCTATAATTTTATTATCATCCATCAGATACCTCTTTTCTGTTATCCTGTTATATAAACCGCTCTTTACCGCAACCTTCCGCAACGATTGAGCACGACTACATAATCGGTCTTTCCAGCACATACTTTACCGCTCCGTCTTCAACCTTAAAAAACAAAAGTATCCATCCGTCCGTATAGGGCTCCACATACCGGCAAAACTCCTCCACGCTTGTGGTAGTGTAATATAAAGGATATAATCCGCCCGTAAACTCGCCCGCCCAGTCAATGAACGTAAAGACCGCGTCCTCGCTATACTTCCAGGCAGTCAGTTCTTCGTCGGGATTATGGATATAAAAGCCGTCCCACATATCATCCTCCGTAACCCCAAGCTCCTTCAGCCTTTTTGTATCGTCCTCGGGGATGTATTCCACGATATCCACTGTAATGCCGTCCGGCGAGACGCTTTTCACCACTCCTGCGATGGTGCCTTCAAATTTATCTTCAATTCCGGCCTTGGACAGTGCAAGCTCCTCCGCCGCCATGTCGCCCACCACAAACTGAATATCCTGTATCCCTGATTTCAGCTGCAGATACTTCTCCTGCGTCTCCGGTGTATACTGCACATCCTCCGGATAATAGAGAATATATGTTCCGCTCCTTGTGGCCGCAATATATTTGCAGTCCTTCCCCTCCGCCGCCACTTGCTGCTCCGTCATCTGCCCGGGTCTTTTGACAATGCTGAAAAGAACCCCGCCCCAGATAAAGTCATTGTCATCCGACTCCATACACGCTCTGCGTATCTCCCGGCTGTAAATGCTGTAGGAGCCATCCTGCCTGGACTCCACACCAAAGACATTTTCCCAGTCATCCCAGTCGCTGCCTCCCCAACTCTCCGGCAGCAGCAGCACAAGACCGATCTCGTCCAGCTGAACCATACCGATGCCCAGAGGGTTTGGACGCACGGTTCGGTCCGCCTCCGCCACCCTGCCCAGCATAAAGCTCCCCACTGCCAGCACAAGTGCGGCCGCACAGGCTGCCGCCCTCTTTAACGCCTTCATCCGCCGCTGCTTTGTTGTAATCCGATAGCTTTCCGCCTGTTGGATAAGCCCGTCGTCAATGTTGCCAATCCGCTCAGCCAGTTGTCTCTCATTCATACTTTCTTCCCTCGCTTTCCAAAGTGAAACTTCGTTACACTATATAAGTACGGTTTCTTCTGCGTTGGTTGTATGATACCGCTTTTTTTGCGGCAATTATCACATAAAATATTTTTTTCCCAAAATTCATGTTTGGCTCATTGCGGACATTTTTCCTTTGGACGCCCGTGTGCATAAAAAACGGGAGCAAACCATAATTTGGTCTTTGCTCCCGTTAAATTCATATTAGTCCGGCTTCCGATTTTCACGAAAACATCTTCACTACCATGTTTCCCTGCTGCATCTGCCTTTTTTGCAGCATCATTCGATAATCCTGAAGTATCTTGTTTTTCTTCTGCTCCGAAACCGCTCCCGCCATGTCCAGATCCTCAATTCTGCTCTGTGAAGCCGTCTGGTGCTCCGCCGCAGAATTGTTATAGGAAAGCATGTGCTCCAGCGCATTTGTGGATGCCCCCATATTGGACCTTGCCTCGGATACCTTGGAAATGGCATTGTCTATGGCGCTGATGTCAAAATCCCCTGTCACGCTGTAACCCGCAATGCCCAAGCCGGCCAGCGTGCTGTCCGCCATCTGTATCTTCATACCGGTCCCGTCCGGATTGGTTGCAATATCCATAGTCGCCATATTGCCGTCCAGAAGGGTATGAGTGTTAAACTGCGTACCCTTAGCCATCTGTTGGATACCGTCCAGATAGCCGTTGATCTCCTGCTGCATCGCCTGCCTGTCGGAATCCGAATAGGTACCGTTCATGGCCCGGATACTCACATCCCTGATATCCTGCAGATAATCCATAATGCCGGACATGGCGCCGTCCCCGACGTTCAGGGCGCCGATGCCCATTTTTGTATTTTCGGACGCCATATTCAGCGCCCGCGCTTGCTTCTCCAGCTTCTTCGCAATGGCCAACCCTGCCGCATCATCCGCCGCAGAGTTGATCCTCTTGCCGGATGAGATCTTATTGCTGAGCTTGTTATCGTTTTTAGCGCCGATCTTATTGTAACCGTAATTCATTCGATTCTGGCTGATTCCAGCTATACCGCCCATACACACGCCTCCTCTTACTTACCGAACATGCCCGTACAAACAGCTTCTTTCCGGCCAAGCTGCCGCACGGACCTCTCCCAAAGCTTTCTTTACCTGTCACTATTATATCACCTTATGCTAAAAATTTCCAGAGGTTTACCTGAAAAAATTACCTGCCGCCGCAGCCCGCCGGATATGATCGCCGATTTCCCGGCACAGCACTCCGGCTATGCTTTTTCTCTATGCAAGCTCCACATGACACTGCCCTTTCCGCCAATTCCCTGTAATCGATATCCAGCATCACACCTCATTTACCATTTCCACACCTGTTATTTCCTGCAGCGTATGCAGGTATGCCTCTTTATTGACCCCCCTTGGTATCCTGAAGGTAGTCATTATCTGATAATACTGCCCCTTTGCCTTTGGCTTATCCACCACAAAGGTATCAATAAAGCAGTGATCCTCCTTTAATTTTCGCGATACAAGAGTAATCTCCCTGCCGCTCACCGCTTCCATGTAAAGCGTCATGTACCTTGAATGCTTATAGATCCGGCTCTCTATGTACGGGACAAAATGCAGCCCCGCAAGCCAGACAACGGTCAATATCACCGCCCCGTCGATAAAGCCGATTCCCACCGCAAGCCCTATGCAGGCACAGGTCCAGATACTTGCCGCGGAAGTAAGCCCCTTGATCTGATGCCCCGAAACAAGAATGGAGCCCGCGCCCAGAAAGCCCACGCCGCTGACCACCTGCGCTGCGATCCTTGATATATCAATCCGCCCGGGATAAAGCGCTTCGAGATATTGTTCCAGAAGCATAATCATTGCAGCGCCCAGACAAACTGTAATCGTGGTCCTTGCACCGCCGCCCCGCCGTTTTGCGCCCCGGTCGATTCCGATCACCGTGCCGAGCAAAAGGGACACGACAATCCGGATAACTATATTACTCCATGTCCAGTCTGAAAACCAATGTGTAAACATACAAATTTCCCCGCAGCCTCCCGCAAACCGATTCCTTAGCAATAAATATCCTGCTCAGTGCTTTCATAATCACTTTATGGCAGCAATAAAGCATTTACTTGTTTTCTCTCATTACCCGACAGGGATTTCCAAATGCTATAGCGTTATCCGGAATATCCCTTGTGACAACGCTCCCTGCTCCGATTACAACATTATTTCCGATGTTTACCCCGGGCAATATAATAGCCCCGCCGCCTATCCATACGTTATCCCCTATTGTCACCGGGGCAGTCTGCGTTCTGCAAAATTCAAAGCTGCCGTCTTCTTTGGAATTTCCAAACCTCTCCATCGCATTAGTCGGGTGAAAGGCAGTATATATTTGAACATTCGGAGCAATCAGGGCATTATTGCCTATAACTATTTTGTTGTCATCCAAAAAAGTACAATTCATATTAACTTCGCAATTGTTTCCGAAATAAATATTGTTCCCATAATCAACATAAAAAGGCGCCGTAATCCACAGATTCTTCCCCCTTCCGCCTAACAGCTCATTTAGAATACGCTCCTTTTCTTCTGTATCGGCAGAATCAGTCAGGTTATAATTTCTCACTAAATCCTTTGCCTTGTGCCATTGTATCAGTAATTCCGTATCTCCACAGTCATAAAGATCTCCCGCCAGCATTTTCTCTCTTTCAGTCATAATATCCTCCCAGCAATCCCCGTCTGCCTCAAAATTAATTATATTGCATGTGTCCGATCTTAGCAAGCCGTAATCAACAGCCGGCGCCTGCCATTTCCTTTCACTGCCCGCTTGACAAATCCTTTTTCCGATGCTACATTAAAAAAAGATAAATGTTGTTTCGGTTTCAGATTGGAGGACCCCATGTAATATCATATCCGACAAACAAACAGGCAGAAATTACAGGCACTGTCAGGCTAAGGCTGCAGCGTCAGTTTTTTGTGTGCCCGTTAGGTTGGATAGCTTTTGAACAGCATGGGATTCTTTCCGTCCGGTCATCCGTCCGGACCCGAAACAGCCATAGGCGAAATTGACGCCGCAGGACTGTCTTTTTGGCATGCTGTGAAAGATCTTCTTTCACGGCATTTTTTTATGCACACGGGCACACAAAGCAAGGCCCCGCGGCATTCGCCAAATGGATGCCGGAGCATCCGCCTGACTCATTGCCCGCAGGAATAAGGAGCCTGCTCTGAGCGGCAGGAAAAAGCGACAAACAGTTTACATGATAGAGAGGATTGATAAATATATGGACAAAATTTATAAATATCCCCGCACCCGCCATCTGGAGGGTTCAAGGAAGCAGTTCGGGGACGAGGACTTGAAAAATGCTGCGTTTAATGAAATTAAGGGAAAATATCTGGTCCTGGAGGAAAAGGTGGACGGCGCCAACTGCGGCATCAGCTTTGACGGCTCCGGGAAAATGTACCTGCAGAGCCGGGGACATTTCCTAAACGGCGGATACGGCGAAAAGCAGTTTGACCTGTTTAAGCTGTGGGCCGGATGCTTTGAGGAAAGGCTGCGCCTTCTCCTGGGGGACAGATATGTGATGTACGGCGAATGGCTGTACGCAAAGCACACGGTTTTTTATGACTGTCTTCCCCATTACTTTATGGAGTTCGATATCTTTGACAAACAGACGGAAAAATTTTTCTCTACCGCAAAGCGCAGGGAATTTCTGCAGGACGCCCTCTTTATTCATTCCGTGCGGGTTCTGGAGGAGGGCTATTACACTGACCCGGAAGCCATTGCGGCAAAGATAGGGCCCAGCCTTTTCATCTCCGAAGCCCCGGAAGCACACTTTCTTCTACAATGCCAAAAGGGCGGCGTAAACCCTGAGACGGCTGCCCGGCAGACCGATATGTCGGGCATTATGGAGGGTGTCTATATCAAGGTAGAGGAAGGGGATTACGTCATCGACCGGCTGAAATTCGTCCGCGCCTCCTTCCTGAATACCATTCTGGATTCGGAAAGTCATTGGGCAAGCCGCCCCATAATAGCAAACCGCCTGGCGGACGGGACGGATCTGTTCCGCTCCGAGCAGACAGAAGCGGGACTTTAAATAAGAAGGTGATTAAATGAACAATAGTATTTTAGACGAAATAAAAGAGGGCGGATACTCCCTGCATAAGCTGGCCGGCTCCCACCCGGAGCTGCTGGCGCTGGAGGGCGTGCCTCAAAACCCCGAGTATCACGGGGAAGGCGACGTTTTGCGCCACACAGAGCTTGTGTGCGGAGAGCTGACAGGGCTGCCCATGTGGCAGGCTCTGCCGGAGAAGGAAAAGGCGCTCCTGTTCCTGGCGGCTGCGTTCCACGATATCGGTAAGTCCGTATGCACAAAGCAGGAGGACGGAAAATGGATATCGCCAAAGCATACCGTGGTGGGAGAAAAAATTTTCCGCAGAATTGCCTATCAGGAGGCGGAGCGCTTTGGGCTGACCTTTGCCCAGCGGGAGCTTGTGGCGAAGCTGATTCGCTTCCACGGCCTGCCTCTGTGGTTCTGGGGTAAAAAGCATCCGGACGCGGAGCTGCTGAAAGCCGCCGAAAGCATCCCGATGAAGCTTTTATACCTGCTTGCCAGGGCCGACACCCAGGGACGACAGGATGCCATTCCCGACCGGCTGCCCGGCCAGGTGGAGCTTTTCGCGGAATACGTCAGGGAGCTGGGGATTTGGGAACAGCCCTATCCCTTTGCCAACTCCTATACGCGGTTCCGGTTTTTCCAGAAGGAGAACCTGTGGCAGGACACCCAGCTATATGACGATACCACCTTTGACGTGATCATGATGTCCGGACTGCCCCTTTCGGGCAAGGATACCTGGATTGGCCGGATGAGCGGAATACTGCCCTTGGACGGCAGGCCCCCTGTTATCTCCCTGGATGATCTCCGGGAAGAAATGGGCATTCCCCCGACGAAGGCATCCGGCAAGGTCATCCAGGCGGCGCTGGAGCTTGCCCGGCAATATCTGCGCCGGAGACAGCCCTTTATCTGGAACGCCACCAACCTCCTGCAGGAAACCCGTCAGAAGCTGGTTCGTCTGTTTGCAGACTATGGGGCGAGGGTAACTATCCTGTACCTGGAGGTTCCCTATCAGGAGCTGCTGCGCCGCAACCGCTCCAGGCCGCGACACATCCCGGAGACCGTTCTGGATGAAATGATCCGAAAGCTGGAGGTCCCTGCTCCCTGGGAAGCCTACAGGGTAACTCTCCCGGCTCCGGACACTCCGGCCTGCGAAGCTTAACCCTTTAAGCTCACAAATTCAGAACAAAAAAACGGCTCCCTAAAAAAGGGACTGTTGCAAAACTCAGGGAAAATACAAAATATGGTTTTAAATCTGTTTATATGTTCATATACGCCATATATTGTACAAAATCTTTGTTTTGCAACAATCCCCATGTGGGCTGTCATGCTTGCAGCATCCCTGTCTATGAGCAGCAGGGGGGCAGCTTCCATGCCCCCCTTCGCCGTGGGCACGATGACCGCCCTCCGGGCATTTATTTCAGCGTAACGCTGTTGTTGAGCACAAGAGTACTGTAAAGAAACAGTACGTCGGAATTGTCAAAATCAATAAAGCCTCCAAGCATGTCGCTGGACAGGTAACGGATATCCGCCAGGATAATTTCCCCGTAGCCCTCGATCAAAAGCGGCGCAATACTGCTTCCAAAGGAATCCCTGAATACAATCAGCCTTCTGTCCGACGGTCCGGCAGGATTCTCTATGCGCATCAGGGATTTTGGACCTGCAAGGAATATTTCATAGGGGTCCCTTCCCCGGGCCTTTTCCATATCGTAAACCACAGTCTCTGCGTTTACCTCATAATCATATACCCGGCAGGAGGCGATAATATCGCTGTCTAAATAATAGAGCTCCTCAGGCGGAAGCGGCAGCGCCGACTGTCCATAGTACACTCCGTAAAAGGGCGTATCCAAAAGCTTAGCGGTATATTCACCTGAAAGCGTAACTCCCATACCTTCCCCAAGCTTCCCCGCCACATCCGCAATTTTCTCCTGTCTCCAGTGGGTATCCGTCCTGTAATAATCCGAGAGCTCCAGACAGTCAAAAATATCAATATACTGCATATAGCCCGTTTTTTCCCTGAGATAAGAAACAAGCCTGTCATAATCCATGACGGGATAGCCGTTCTGCCCTGCCAGGAAATAGTTTTTATCGGGGATCACAGACAGATATATATTCACGTTTTTGCCGCTCAGATACTTGTCATAGATACGCTCAAACTTCGCAGCGGCATTGTCCAGCGAGTCCGTATTCAAAGGATATTCCAGCTTAGAGGCGTAACCGTCCCTCAGATAGATCCCCCCCACGTCCCGCTGCCCAAGCAGATAGAACGCAGTATAGGACTTTATGGTCCTGAAGCCGTTCCGGAGCGGAAACTGATCCGTGGTGTAGCTCTCAAAGTCCTGCATAAACTTCCCGGACAACACCGAGGACAGGCTGAATGCCGGCATGGTGGCAAGCTTTCTCCTCTCGCTGTCCGAAGCCTCGTCAGCCGGCTTAAACAGACACCATATAAAAAAACCGAGAAAGAAGGCAGCCATGACGCACACGGTGACAATATCCTTTATCCTACACTCCTTAATTCCAAACCTTTCTGTCATTCCGCCACCTCCTAAAACCTGAAATACAAAAACGGATTAAAGGAACCGTCCACAATATAGCCTGTTATAACCAGCATCACAGCCACAAGAAACACAGGCTCCGCCACATTCAGAAGCTTTTCAGGCACGCTTCTCTCCCGCAGCTTCCTGATACCCTGCGAAATTAACGGCGTGGAGCCTATTGCAGCGGCTGCCAGGATAACCCCGTAGCTTTTCAGATAATACAGGCTTTCCGCGGAAACCAGCGGCAGGTCTCCCGCGCCAAACATGGAGCTGATATTATACCATGCCTGCGATATATCCGCCGCGTCAAAAAGCAGAAAGCTGAACAGCACCACAAGCAGCACATAAATATGGCGCACAAGCCCTGTCTTTTCCTTTTCCAGCACCTTTAAAAGCCACAGCTTCTCTATGATAAGCAGCACGCCGAAAAACAGCCCCCAAAGGATAAAATTCCATGCGGCGCCGTGCCAGAAGCCCGTGAGAAACCACACGATCATCAGATTGCACAGCCAGCGGAATTTTTTTACACGGTTTCCGCCCAGGGGAATATAGACATAGTCCCTGAACCATGACCCCAGAGACATATGCCACCTGCGCCAGAATTCCGTGACGCTCTTGGAAATAAAGGGGTAATTAAAGTTTTCAAGGAAATCAAAGCCAAAAACCTTACCCAGACCGATGGCCATGTCGCTGTAGCCGGAGAAATCAAAATAGATCTGCAGTGCACAGGCAATCGCATACATCCAGAAAAACAACACGGATTTGTCACCCGAATCCTTAAATATGCTGCCGAGCTCCCCCAGGGTGTTGGCGAAAAGAATCTTCTTTCCCAGTCCCAGCACAAAGCGCCTGATGCCCAGAGCGGATTTCGAGACACTGTGGGTCCTGTTTTTCAGCTGGGCGGAAATATCGGAATATCTGACGATGGGTCCTGCAATCAGCTGGGGGAACATGGCGATATATGCCGCCAGATCAATAAAATTGCGCTGTGCCGGCACGGTCCCCCGGTACACATCCACGATATAGCTCAGTATCTGGAAGGTATAGAAGCTGATGCCGATGGGCAGCGTCACCCTTAAAAGCGGAACGGACAATCCCGTCACCGCATTAAAATTCTCGATGAAGAAATCCGCATACTTACAGTAAGCCAGAAGCCCGAGGCTGACAGTCGCGGAGACCGCCAGACATATCCCTGCCCGGCGGTCTCTGTACTTTTCTATCAGCATCCCAAATATATATCCCTGCAGAATCGTCAAAAGCATGGCAAGGACAAACTTCGGTTCGCCCCACGCATAAAATATGAGGCTGGTCAACAGCAACACCAGATTTTTAAGCTGCCTGGGCGCCATAAAATATAAAATCAGCACGCAGGGCAGAAAATAATAAAGAAATGGAATGCTTGAAAATATCATAATTACTCCTGTTTACCCGCGTCTGCGGGCACTCATATCCGGCCATCCGGTTTTCTGATTCGCCCTGCTATTCAATATTCGCCTCATGAGCCACAACTGCGGACTTATATACTGCCGTAAGCTTTGCCTTAAAGTTGTCGATCAGCTCTCCGTTGCCGAAGGCAGATACAACGTAGTCGTCCACGGTAATCACAACCAGCTTGTCAGGAAAACCGCACATCCACTGCCTCTTTAAGATATTTTCCTTCAGGGAATCCGCCACTGCAGTGACATCCTCAGATTTTGTCACATGAAACGCGCCGCAGGTAAATGTGTTGGCATTCATCATATGCATAAGAGAAGCCGCGTCATCGATCTTCGCTGCGGAATCGGCAGGCAGGCCAAGGGTATAATCCAGGGAATCGGCAGATTCCGTCGAAAACTTTCCGGGAGCGTCAGTCACAAATTCCATTGTCTCGGAACCGCCGCCTCCCGCCGCCGCAAACTTTTCATCATCTCCATAGGTATTCCAAACTGCCTCCAGAAGCGCAACGGGACTCTCAATATTTTCCTTATTGCCCTTATCATCGCCAGCTCCGCATGCCGCAAAGCCTGCCATCACAACCACTGTCATAAATAACGCCAAAATCTTTTTCATAATAAACCTCCTGCACTTTCCTTTAAATTTGTTCTGAATATTCCTGTTCTTATTACTGCCACATTCAGGCTTTTTTATTCCTTTTGAAGCTTTTTGCTGTCATTCTTTTTCTTTGCGGATTTTCCACTCCCCGGCATCCTCGTATGTCAGGATCACTGCATACGCAGCTCCCCCGCTCTCCAGGGACATTTCAAACCGGTCTGAGGTTTTGTCGGTTTCCACAGTCCAGAGGATCTTTACACTGTCCTCCGCGCCAAAGGTTTCACCCTTATATAGAAGGCTGTTACCCTCACTGTCAAAAACCTGCATGGTTCCTCTCAATGCGGATATGAGCGTATACTCCCTGATCTCAACCTCCAAGGGAACCGTAAATACGGTCTCCGGCTCCAGACTGTAAGCCCGGGGCACAGCGCCCAAGGCTTCCTGATCCACCGTAAAAGCCCTTGCCGAAAGCTCCTGTCCCGAGACCGTTATCCTGACCTCTCCGCCTGGTTTGAACAAAAACGCCGCCGAGACTATCAGTACAAGGCCTGCTGCCAGTGTGCCCAGCTTCTTCCATGGAATGACATGCGCATTCTG
Organism: uncultured Acetatifactor sp.; assembly: GCA_910578215.1. Lineage (GTDB taxonomy): Bacteria > Bacillota > Clostridia > Lachnospirales > Lachnospiraceae > Acetatifactor. The sequence continues at coordinate 13,234 of CAJTPH010000046.1, forward strand.
CACGGTATGTGCATCGTTTATAAGCTCCTCGTCAATCCCGGTAATTGCCCTGACCAATGCTTCGTTTTTTATATTGTGATACCTCCTTTCTCCAAATGCTTCCTGAGCTTGTTTCTCATCCGAAACAGCACGGACTTGATCTTGCTCTCGCTCGCCCCAAACAGGGCGGCGATCTCCGAAACGGATTCGCAGTAAAAATAACGGCAGACAAAAATACGCCTCGCCTGCGCAGGCTGCTCCCGCAGGAATTCGCTGATACTCTGACTCAGCATTTTTATCTCAGCCTCGCTTTCCACCGTGCTCTGCCCGGCAACACAATCGTCCAGCTCGTCCAATGACAGGGCAAACTCCCCCGCCGCCCGCTTGTCCGCGTGCAGCGCGTTATAACGGTTGATGGCCAGATTTCTTGTGATCTTTCCAAGAAAGGACGCAAGCACGGCCGGACGGTGGGGCGGAATTGCTTTCCAGGTCTGCATGTAAGTATCATTGACACATTCTTCACTGTCAAGCCGGCTGTTCAGAATATTCATGGATATTTTCATACAGTATGACTCATATTTCCGGGAAGTTTCCGCAATTGCCCGTTCGTCGCGCCGCAAATACAGTTCTACGATATCGTTGTCATCCACCGCGTACACCTTTCTCCTGTTCTGCCGTCCTATCTATATACACAGGATTTTTTTCTTTTGGTTGCAAAAATTTTTATTTTTTTTGTATCATCTGCAGTTTTTCCCACATCCATGTCCGCCGCAGGAATGCCCTTCCTCATGGTCGTGATGGTCACAGTGTACATTAGGGTCATAGCCAAGGGTCCCTGCCAGAAGCGCCTGCACCGCCTCGTCCGCATTGCCGGAGACCCCGCCGTAAAGCCGGATTCCCGCTTCCGCCAGCGCCGCCTTCGCTCCGCCGCCGATGCCGCCGCAGATCAGCGTATCCACCTGTCCCGAGAGCAAAAAGCCCGCCAGCGCTCCATGCCCCTGTCCGTTTGTGCCAACCACCTGCGCGCCTGTTACCTTCCCGTCCGCAATGTCATACACCTTAAAATACTGTGTGTGCCCAAAATGCTGAAAAATCATACCGTCCTCATAGGTTACCGCCACTTTCATCTGAATTCTCCTCGCCTTTTTATATTTTCTTTCCAGCAGTAGCCATAAGCTTCACGGCTCCGCCGCCCCAAGCAGAATTATCCGAGAATAAAAAATGCTTATTATTCTCTGCTCCGGCTTAACGGGAATTATAATAAAACATAATATGCTTGTCAAGCCTTTAGCATGTACTCGGATTTCAGATAAAAAACAAAAGGGCGCAGAGAATCCGTCGAAAATTTTGAAAAGGGCAGCTATTGAGAAACTCACATGAATAAAGGTTTTCTTATAGATTTATATGGATGTACATGCTATAATTAATACAGAAAATTCCACCTGAATTTACAAAAAAAAGGCTCTTTACCGTTCCCATGTAAACGACCGGCAAAGCAGCCCTGCAGTCATCTCAAATCAGCTTTGGAGGTTGTAAAATGACCGTAAACGAGTCCGCCGAAAATTATTTGGAGACAATCCTGATACTCAGCAGAAGACTTCCCGTGGTCCGCTCCGTAGACGTGGCAAACGAGCTGGGATTTAAGAAGTCAAGCGTAAGTGTAGCGATGAAGCATCTGCGCGAAAAAGAACATGTTGTCGTGGACAGCTCCGGCTTTATCACCCTCACTCCCTCCGGGAAGCAGATCGCCGAGATGATCTACGAACGCCATGAGCTGCTCTCCTCCTGGCTCATGCGTCTTGGCGTTTCAAAAAGCACCGCCCTGGAGGATGCCTGCAAGATGGAGCATGTCATCAGCAAGGAGAGCTTTGAGGCAATTAAAAAGGCTATTCGGTAACTGATGGTTGTAGCTCCAGACAAACTGCCCTTCCCGTCTGCCTGGACCGCCTTACATCGATGAGTCTCTGGTTTTCCGAGCCTCGAAAGGCAAGATTCAGATTCTTCCTTTCCTCCACAAATTCCCCGTCCACAAGCACATCTATCAGCTCCAAAAGCCGGGGCACCGTTTCGGGATATTCCGCCTCCCAGCGCAGAATATCCTTCTCGTAATCATAGCCGGTATAGCACCAGATACTCTTTTCAGGGTAACATGCACGCACCCTTTCCAGAAGCTCCAGCACCGTCCCTCTGTTTTGGGAATCCATGGGCTCTCCGCCAAGCACGCTCAAGCCCCTGATGTAATCCGGCGCAAGAGCCTCCAGTATCTCCTCCGTGGTCTCCCGGGTGTATTCCCGCCCATACCGGAAATCCCACGCTTCCCTGTTAAAGCAGCCCTTACAGCCATGGGTACAGCCGCTGACAAACAGAGATACCCGTATACCCGGACCGTTGGCTACGTCCGTTTTTTTTATTGCAGCATAGTACACTGTTTTTCCTCCGGTTTCATCCTTATTCCGCCCCTGTAATTCGGGGCTCCCTGGCTGTTTTGGGCCTCCCGGCTGCCTGCCTCCGAGCCTACAAATGCAGCACTCTGGCCTTGATCTCCTTGGTTTTACCCGCGTTCCAGAAATTTTCCCCAAGATAGCCGCAGGTACGTCTGGTCACATTCATCTTGGCATGATCCTTATTATGGCACTGGGGGCACTCCCACTCGTTGTCCTCATTGATAAGGATCTCCCCGTCATAGCCGCAGATATGGCAATAATCGGACTTGGTGTTAAACTCGCCGTACTGGATATTGTCATAAATAAAACGGATCACCTCCTCAATTGCCTCCAGGTTATTTCTCAGGTTGGGAATCTCCACATAGGAGATGGCCCCGCCCAGGGATTTGTTCTGGAACTCGCTCTCAAAGGTAAACTTGGCAAAGGCGTTGATGGGCTCGCGCACATCCACATGGTAAGAGTTTGTGTAATAGCCCTTGTCCGTCACATTGGGAATATCCCCGTATTTTTCCTTGTCTATTCTTGCAAATCTGTAGCAGAGAGTCTCCGCAGGCGTGCCGTAAAGCGAAAAGCCGATTCCCGTCTCCTCCCGCCAGCGCGCCGCCGTATTCTTTAAATGATCCATGACCTGAAGGGCAAATTCCTTTCCGCGGGTCTGCGTATGGCTGCAGCCCTTCATAAGATAGGTCAGCTCGTAAAGCCCTATATATCCCAGAGATATGGTGGAATAGCCGTCCATCAGCAGCCTGTCTATGGTTTCTCCCTTCTTCAGCCTCGCGATGGCGCCGTACTGCCAATGGATAGGGCTGACATCGGAAACTACCCCCATAAGCGCCTTATGCCTGCACATCAAAGCCTCATAGCACAGTCCCAGGCGCTCGTCCAGAAGCCTCCAGAAAGCCTCCTCATCCCCTTTTGCGATAATGCCGATCTGGGGAAGGTTCAGGCTCACAACACCCTGGTTAAACCGTCCCTCCCATTTATAGGTCCCGTTCTCGTCCTTCCACGGGGACAGAAAGGAACGGCAGCCCATGCAGGAAAACACATTTCCCTCATAATTCTCCCGCATTTTCCTGGCGGAGATATAGTCCGGGTACATTCTTTTTGCCGAACACTTTGCGGCAAGCCGGGTCAGATAATCATAGCTTCCGCCCTTTAGACAGTTATTTTCATCCAGCACATACACAAGCTTGGGGAACGCCGGAGTGACAAAGACCCCCTTCTCGTTTTTTGTCCCCTTCAGGCGCTGACGCAGTATCTCCTCAATAATCTGCGCCGTCTCCTCCACATACTCGTCCTCCTGGTCCACATGCAGAAATAAGGTGACAAAGGGCGACTGTCCGTTGGTGGTCATCAGCGTGTTGATCTGGTACTGAATGGTCTGGACGCCGGACTTCAGTTCGTCCCTCAGGCGCATTCTCACAATCTTGTCCTTTGCCATCCTGTCCAGCGTTTCCCCGAATTCGTCCTCAAGCTGCTTCTCAAACTTCATTTTACTTCTGCGCAGGTACTTTCCGAGATGCTTGATATTCACAGACTGGCCGCCGTACTGATTGCTGGCCACGGCAGCAATGATCTGTGTTGTGACCGTACATGCAACCTGAAAGCTTTTGGGAGACTCTATGAGCTTGCCGTTTATGGACGTGCCGTTATCCAGCATGTCCTTAATATCGATAAGGCAGCAGTTAAAAATAGGCTGGATAAAATAATCCGCGTCATGAAAGTGCAGCACACCGTTGTCATGCGCCATGGCAATATGCTCCGGAAGCAGCATGCGCCTTGTGACGTCGCGGGACACCTCCCCGGCGATATAATCCCTCTGGGTGGAGGCAAGCCTGGTATTTTTGTTGGAATTTTCCTCGGCAAGCTCCTTATTCTCATTGCGTATCAGCTTCAATATGGATTCGTCAGTGGTGTTGGACTTGCGCAGCAGGCTTCTCTGATAGCGGTATACAATATATTTCTTTGCCAGCACATACTTATTTTTCTCCATAAGGCACTGCTCAATGACATCCTGGACATGCTCCACCGTCTGCAGCTCCTTATGCTCATTCTTCACTGCCTCCAGAATTTCGGCAATCAGCGTCTCGTCCGCCCTGTCGCCTTCCTCCACCTCGTTGTTGGCCTTGCGGATCGCGTCTACGATCTTGCTCTCCTCATAAGGCACCACACGCCCGTCACGCTTCTGAATCTTCATTGCATCTTCTCCATTCCGTTTTTATTATCCGATTTCTACCGGTTTTTATGCCCCATACCCGCTTACCCGGAAACAAAAGCAGCCGTTATAAGCTCTTTCAACATGTACCTTCACAGGCAGGCTTTACCCGCCGGGGTCATACTACAAAAACCGTACTGCAAGGATATTGCAAATACGGTTTCCCATATCTTGTGTACCAAATTTTAATTCGCATCAACATCTTGTATTTTAATTATAACGGAAGGAAAAAGAAAATGCAATAGGAAAAATGTACATCAGCTTTTCCGAATAAACTCCGCCCCGCATTTCCTGCAGCCTACGGCAATCCTCCCCTTGCCTCTGGGCACTCTGATCTTCTGTCCGCATTCAGGGCATTTATAAATACGGTATTCCTTCAGCTCCGAAAGCGCTTTTTTCTTTTTAAGAAAAAAACTCCTGACCTTCATTTCCCCCTTCAGATACCGCTGGTTTTCTGCGGAACGCTTGTGGACGTTCCTGGAAAAAATGCGGAAATAGCTGTATCCCATAAGGACGGTGGCCGCCGCATAAAAAATTCCCATGCCCGACATCGACAAAATCAGGAATATGAACGCACAGGCCAGCAAAAACCGGTTAAAGCGGTCAATGCCATACCTTCCCCACATAAAGCGCTGTAGTTTGTTCTTCATCTTATCCTCCATGATCCAGGACCCGTCTCCGCGCCGCTGCGCCCTCCCTGAACGTGCCTGCCGTTGCAAGGCTGCACGGACCGGAATGACTCAAAAGACAGACGGACCGCGGTCCGTAGCCGGCACAAACGCTGTCCGACATTTATATTGTTTTTTCGACAAATATATTTTAACGGATCTACGGTAAAATGCAATAAAATAAAACTTAAATTTGTATTAAATTATGTAATACAATTTTTGCCATAAGTCTTCCGGCAACACGAAAAGGACGCATGAAACCCAATGCGTCCCTTCTGCCGTCATTTCCGCTGTATTGACAATCCGTATCAGCATATCCGAAAAAAGAAAGAGGCAAATGCCAGCCTACAAATAGCGTACTACATCGGACAGCTTTCTCTTTGGAACAACATAGTCCCTCTTTTCATCCAGGTAATACTTAAATTGATCCTTTTCTTCCACATCCACCACATGGCTCTCATGGGTGGGATAGCCGAACGCCACTACCGTGTGCAGCACCTGATTTTCCGTAAGCCCGAACATTTCCGCCAGTGCAGCCTTGTTGCAGGCGCCGATCATGCAGCTTCCCACGCCCCGGTTCCAGGCGGCAAGGGTCATGTTGCTGATGGCCAGCCCTGCGTCGGTATCACAGTTCTGATTGATATCAAGGTTTTCTACCACGGCGATAAACAGCACCGGATGTTCACCCTCCCTGGGCTGCCCCTGCTCGGGAGGCAGTGCGCCTGCCCACTTGGTATAGACAAACACATCCTCCACCTTCCCGGCATCCTTCACCACAATATAGCTCAAGGGCTGCTTGTTTGCAGCGCTGGAGGCAAGCCTTGCCGCCTCCAGAATTTCGTCTATGATCTCCTGCGATATCTCCTTTTGCTCAAACCTCCTGTAGGTTCTTCTGGTTTTTAACAGATCCATCAAATTATCCATGACACGCTACTCCCATCTGCCCGCCCCGGCGGGCATGCCGCATTTTTACTTTTGAGCCACATCCTTCATGGAGAAGCTGATTCTTCCCATCTTATCCTTTCCAAGGCACACTACGGTCACCACGTCGCCCAGAGTGAGCACGTCCTCCACCCTGTTGATTCTCTCCTTCGCAATCTTGGAAATGTGTACCATTCCCTCCTTGCCGGGAGCAAACTCCAGAAATGCGCCGAACTCCTTGATGCTTACTACCTTGCCCTTGAAGATCTGGCCTTCCTGAAACTCGGAGACAATGATCTTAACCATCTCCACCGCCTTGTCCATCATCTCCTTATCGGTTCCGCATACGGAAACCTGTCCGTCGTCGGTGATGTCGATCTTTACGCCGGTGCGGGCAATAATCTCATTGATGGTCTTGCCTCTCTGTCCCACAACGTCCCCGATCTTCTCAGGATCGATCTGAATGGAGATAATCTTGGGCGCGTAGGGACCCACCTCCGGTCTGGGCGCGGAGATAGCGGGCTTCATGCAGTTATCCATAATAAAGAGCCTGGCCTCACGACATCTTGCGATAGCGCCCTCCACAATCGGTCTGGTCAGCCCGTGGATCTTAATATCCATCTGGATAGCGGTAATGCCCTCTGTCGTGCCCGTAACCTTGAAATCCATATCGCCAAAGAAGTCCTCAAGCCCCTGGATATCGGTAAGCAGAACAAAATCCTCATCGGTGTCCCCTGTCACCAGCCCGCAGGAGATACCTGCCACCATCTTCTTGATGGGAACGCCTGCAGCCATCAGCGACATACAGGAAGCGCAGGTGGATGCCATAGAGGTAGAGCCGTTGGACTCAAAGGTCTCGGATACCGTGCGGATGGCATAGGGGAATTCCTCCTCGCTGGGAAGCACGGGAATCAATGCCCTCTCGGCAAGGGCTCCATGCCCGATCTCGCGCCTTCCGGGACCTCTGGAGGGCTTTGTCTCTCCCACAGAGTAAGAGGGGAAATTATAATGGTGCATATATCTCTTGCTCACCTCGTTCTCGTCCAGCCCGTCAAGCTTCTGCTGCTCGGACAGGGGCGCAAGGGTACAAACATTGCAGATCTGGGTCTGCCCGCGGGTGAACATGGCAGAACCATGCACACGGGGAATAATGTCAATCTCTGCCGCAAGAGGACGGATCTGTGTGATCTCACGGCCGTCAGGACGCTTGTGATCCTTCAGTATCATCTTGCGCACGGTCTTCTTCTCATACTGATAAACCGCCTCGCCCAGAATTGCAAGCCAATCCTCTTTTTCAGCAAAGGCTTCCTCCAGCCTTGCGGTAATATTGCGGATATTCTCCTCACGGGTCTGCTTGTCGTCGGTAAATACCGCGGTCTCCATCTCCTCAGGGGAAACGATGCCTCTCATCTCCTCAAACATTTCCTCAGGCACCGCGCAGCTGGTGTACTCGTGCTTGGACTTGCCCACCTCTGCCACAATTTTATCAATAAAGGCGATAATCGTCTGATTTATCTCATGAGCCTTGTAAATGGCCTCGATCATCTTCGCCTCAGGCACCTCGTTGGCGCCTGCCTCAATCATAATTACCTTTTCCTTTGTGGATGCCACGGTAAGGTTTAAATCGCCGTTTTTCCACTGCTCCTGAGAAGGATTGACAATAAACTCGCCGTCTGTCATTCCTATCTGGGTCATGGCGCAGGGACCGTCAAAGGGAATGTCGGAAATAGCCGTGGCGATAGCCGCGCCCAGCATGGCCACCAGCTCGGGGCGGCATTCAGGGTCGACGCTCATCACCATGTTATTCAAGGTCACATCATTCCGGTAATCCTTGGGAAACAGAGGGCGCATAGGCCTGTCAATCACACGGCTGGTAAGGATGGCGTTCTCGCTCGCCTTGCCCTCGCGCTTGTTAAAGCCTCCGGGAATCTTCCCGACTGCATAAAGCTTCTCCTCATATTCCACACTTAAGGGGAAAAAGTCAATGCCCTCCCTGGGCTTCTCGGAAGCGGTTGCGGTACAAAGCACAACCGTATCTCCATAGTGCATAAACGCACATCCGTTGGCCTGCTTTCCCACGCGGTTGACGTCAACCTTCAAGGTGCGTCCTGCAAGCTCCAATTCATAGCTCTGGTACATAGATCCTCCAATTCTGCCGCCCTTTTTGCGGCCTGTTATTTTTACCAAGGAGCAGATGCACCGAAACTACTGAAAAAGCCTGTGGCATTTGTTACAAACGGCGCTTGTCCCACAAGCCTTTTCAGCGGTCTCGGAACAGTATCTGCCCCAAGGTATCCAAAATATTGTTTGACGCATAAAAACAGTACAAGCGGAGAGCCGAATTTCTTCGGCCTGTCTCCGCTTCGCTCTGCCATTATTTTCTCAAACCAAGCTTCTCGATAAGAGCACGATATCTCTCGATATCCTTCTTCTTTAAATACTCCAGAAGACCGCGTCTCTGTCCTACCATCTTCAGCATACCCCTACGGGAATGGTGATCCTTGGGATTTGCCTGCAAATGCTCCGTGAGCTCCTTAATTCTCGCGGTAAGAACCGCCACCTGTACCTCAGGTGAGCCGGTGTCGCCGGGTGTTCTGGCGTACTCGTTCATAATCGTTGTTTTCTTTTCCTTAGAAATCATTTTCTTTCCTCCTGTTTTTTAACCGCCTGACACTAAGACCGGGTCGGAGTGTCCCAAATCCGAGCATCGGCTGATCACACGAAGGTATTGTAACACAGACGAGCACCGATGTAAATATTTTTTTCAAAAACAAAACGCAGGAATATTGCTTTTTTATTATTCATTTTTGTATTTCAGCGGGGCAGCATCACCCACAGTATGTGGAAAAGGATCAGAGCGGCAAGAAAGCAGACATTTCCCACAGTGAAAACCGCCATGTACGCCCCCCTGCGCGCGCCCTCCTCCTTCGCCACATACTTATAGGAAATCAGGCTGGCCATGGAGGCGATCAGCGTCCCCAGCCCGCCCAGGTTCACTCCCACAAGCAGCTCCTCGAAGCTCTCCGTAAAGCCGGACAGCAGAAGCGCCGCCGGCACATTGCTGATACACTGGCTGGCAGCGACTGCGGCGTATACCTCCCTGCCCGCCACCGCCTCCTGCAGGAAATTCCGGAAAGCAGAAATCCTCCCCATGTTTCCG
>CAJTPH010000047.1:0-312 GCA_910578215.1 uncultured Acetatifactor sp.
CACTCTGGCGTCCGGTCCCGCGGGCTTTTTGTCCTCCCGCATCCGGGAGAATATCTCACAGTTTTCAAAATACGCCACGGCGCTGCCGAAGATAAAGTCCACGTCACCTTCAATATAGCAGTTACGGTAGCACTGTCGTCCCATGGTGCGGGGCTTTTCCTCGCCGGGGCCCTTAAAGCCGCCCGCAACCATTTCCTGTTCGGGAAGGGGTGCGGTAAATAGGGTGTCCTGATGCCCCCTGAGGGCGCAGTCGTAAAAGTAATTTCTGTCTCCGTCCACATAGAGGGCAAGTGCCTGCCCCACGGCGGCGCC
>CAJTPH010000047.1:322-5618 GCA_910578215.1 uncultured Acetatifactor sp.
TCCTGCGTCGTTTTCAATGGTCAGATGTCTCGCGGTGAAATCGTGGGTGTCGATGCGCACGGAGGCAGTGCGGAAGGTGCCCCTGTTATCGCCCTCCGGCATGATATCCATAGCGCCGTCGCCGTAGACGATTCGCACGTCATCGCGGCTTTCACCCTCGCCCTGAAGGGTCAGGCCCGGGCGGGTGATGACCAGCTTTTCCCGGTAGTCGCCCTTTCCAATATGGATAATCACGGGCGGAATGTCCGGCCTGGGGGCGGGAAAGGCCTTTGCCTCCTGGGTGGCGCCTTCCGTGGCTATGGAGCCGGGGCAGGAAAGGGATTCCAGAGCCGCTGCGACGGTGTCAAAGCAGGGTGTGTGTCCCGGAATGTTTACATAGATGTGCTGGGTTTCGTTGTTCATGAGTGTACTCCTTGTGGTATGATTGCTGTGGGCGCTGCCTGGTTAGGCTTTGTTTTTGTGCCCTGTCAAATTCTCTTATCATTATAATTTTTATGGCAGCGGTTGTCAAATGCCCGGTATACATGATATATCATGAAGATGAGCTCAGAAAGGGTCTTGGATATGACCAAATGAATTGGTATGTGCCGATAAAGCTGAAAAATGGTTTTCACGCACTTGTATGAGGATATTCCCGATGAGCTGACAAAGCGAAATTATTATTAACTTTTTGATAAATCCAGAATTTTTAACAGTATGTTTACAAAATGTTTAATGCTTGAAGAAAGCTTTGTGTTGAATCTTGCAAATAAATCTGTTACAATTAAGGCTAGTTTTTTATAACATCCAATATCACCCGGCTTAATCTGCCGGATCGGACAGGCGGAACGGAATGGATAGGATAAAAGAAAGGCATGGATAAGAAGTGAAGGTAATAGATAAGATATTTGGGACACACAGCGAGAGGGAGATCAAGAGGATACGCCCGCTGGTAGAAAAAATCGAGAGCATGCGTCCGGAAATGATGGAGCGCACCGACGAGGAGCTTCGGGAGAAGACAGGAGAGTTCAAGAAACGACTGGCGGAGGGCGAGACTCTGGACGATCTGCTTCCGGAGGCGTTTGCCGTGGTTCGGGAGGCTGCCAGAAGGGTGCTGAACATGGAGCACTTCCCGGTACAGCTGATGGGCGGTATTATCCTGCATCAGGGCCGTATTGCGGAAATGCGTACCGGCGAGGGAAAAACGCTGGTTATGACGCTGCCCTCCTATCTGAACGCTCTGGAGGGAAAGGGCGTTCATGTGGTGACGGTCAACGATTACCTGGTGAAGCGTGACGCTGAGTGGATGGGCCAGGTTCATGAGTTTCTGGGGCTGACGGTGGGATATATTCTCAACAGTATGACCAGCGAGGAGCGCCAGAAGGCTTACGGCTGCGACATCACCTATGTGACAAACAATGAGCTGGGCTTCGATTACCTGCGTGACAATATGGTAATTTACAAGGAGCAGCTTGTCCTGAGAGACCTGCACTTTGCAATTATCGACGAGGTGGACTCGGTGCTGATCGACGAGGCGCGGACGCCCCTTATTATTTCCGGGCAGAGCGGCAAATCCACTGCACTGTACGAGATGTGCGACCTGCTGGCGCGCCGGATGCAGAGGGGCGACGACGTGGCGGAGCTGTCCAAGATGGACGCCATCATGGGTGTCGTCCAGGAGGAGACAGGCGACTTTATCGTCAACGAGAAGGATAAGGTCATCAACCTGACGGAGGCAGGCGTCAAGAAGGTGGAGGACTTCTTCCATATCGACAACTTTGCGGACCCTGAAAATCTGGAGATCCAGCATAATATCGTGCTGGCGCTGCGCGCCCATAATCTGATGTTCCGGGATCAGGACTATGTGGTGAAGGATGATCAGGTGCTGATTGTAGACGAATTCACCGGGCGTATCATGCCGGGACGCCGTTACTCCGACGGCCTCCATCAGGCTATCGAGGCAAAGGAGCATGTAAAGGTAAAGAGGGAGAGCAAGACGCTTGCCACCATTACCTTCCAGAATTTCTTTAATCTGTTCGAGAAAAAGTGCGGCGCCACGGGTACCGCCCTGACGGAGGAAAAGGAGTTCCGGGAAATCTACGGCATGGACGTGGTGGAGATTCCCACCAACCGTGCTGTGGTCAGAGAGGATCTTCAGGATGCCGTCTATAAAACCAAGCCGGAGAAATTAAAGGCGATTGTGGATGCCGTGGAGGCTGCCCACGAGAAGGGACAGCCGGTGCTGGTGGGCACGATCACCATCGAGGCCAGCGAGGAGCTGAGCAAGCTGCTTCAGAAGCAGGGCATTCAGCACAAGGTCCTGAACGCAAAGTTCCACGAGCTGGAGGCGGAGATCGTGGCGGACGCAGGAGTGCACGGCGCCGTTACCATTGCCACAAACATGGCGGGGCGCGGTACGGATATCAAGCTGGACGATGAGGCAAGGGCGGCGGGCGGTCTTAAGATCGTCGGAACGGAGCGCCATGAGTCCAGGCGTATTGACAATCAGCTGCGCGGGCGTTCCGGGCGTCAGGGAGACCCCGGAGAGTCCAAGTTTTATATTTCCCTGCAGGATGAGCTGATGAGGCTGTTCGGCTCGGAGCGGCTTATTTCCATGTTTAACGCCATGGGAATTCCCGAGGGGCAGGAGATCGAGCACAAGATCCTGACCAGCGCCATCGAGTCCGCGCAGAAGAAGATAGAGAACAACAACTTCGGCATCCGTAAAAATCTGCTGGAATACGACCGTGTCATGAGCGAGCAGCGCGAGATTATCTATGACGAGCGCCGCAGGGTTTTAAACGGCGAGAGCATGAGAGATTTTATATACAAGATGATCACGGATATCGTGGAGAACTGCGTGGACATCAGCATCAACGAGGACGAGGAGGTAGAGAACTGGAATTTCAACGAGTTGAACACCCTGCTTATACCCACCGTGCCTCTGGAGCCTGTGACGGCGGCGAGAGTGAAAACACCCAAGAAGAACGGCTTAAAGCAGCAGCTTAAGGAGGAGGCGGTGAAGCTTTATGAGAGCAAGGAGGCCGAGTTCCCCAACGCCGAGGCGATCCGTGAGCTGGAGCGGGTGATCCTTTTGAAGGTTATCGACAGGAAGTGGATGGATCATATCGACGATATGGAGCAGCTTCGCCAGGGCATCGGCCTGCAGGCGTACGGGCAGAGAGATCCTCTTGTTGAATATAAGATGAACGGCTACAATATGTTTGACGAGATGACCCAGAACATCAAGGAGGAGACGGTCAGGCTTTTGTTCCATGTGAAGGTGGAGCAGAAGGTAGAGAGGGAGCAGGTGGCGAAGGTCACGGGCACGAACAAGGACGATTCCGTGCCGAAGGGGCCTGTGAAGCGCGAGAATGCCAAGGTATATCCCAACGATCCCTGCCCCTGCGGCAGCGGCAGGAAATATAAGCAGTGCTGCGGACGCAAGGCCTAAAAAGATGTAAAGAACATCTAAGCTTGTAAAGGACACAAGCTAAGATATTCTAAGTTACATCTCGAAGAACCGCTTCGCGATTCTTACGGCTGGGGAACAGGCTGCGGTTTTGAAAAATTATAATATAGAAAGAGGTGACGCAGAGTGGTAGAACTTGATCAGATGAAATCTGAAATTTTGACTTACGAAACTCCATTGGCGGAAGTGAGGGATTCACTTTAACCTTGCTGACAGGTCAAAAAGGATAGAGGAATTGGAGATGGAGATGGAGGCGCCCGGCTTCTGGGACGACCCGGACCGCTCCAACGCCAAGATGAAGGAACTGAAAAACCTGAAGGATATCGTAGAGGAATGCAGCGGGCTCTTTACGCAGTATGACGATATTCTGACCCTGATTGAAATGGGCTATGAGGAGGAAGACGACTCCATGGCGGCGGAAATCCGCGTTGAAATGGACGAATTTATCGCCAAGTTTGAGGAGCTTCGCATGGGCACGCTTCTGTCAGGGGACTATGATAAAAACAATGCCATTTTAAAGCTTAACGCGGGGGCCGGCGGTACGGAGAGCTGCGATTGGTGCAGCATGCTTTACCGCATGTATACCAGGTGGGCGGAGCGCAAGGGCTTTGAGGTGGAGGTGCTTGATTACCTGGACGGCGACGAGGCGGGCATCAAGTCGGTGACCTTTCAGGTGAACGGCATTAACGCATATGGATATATGAAGTCCGAGAAGGGCGTGCACAGGCTGGTGCGTATATCTCCCTTCAACGCGCAGGGAAAGAGGCAGACCTCTTTTGTATCGCTGGACGTAATGCCGGATATCGAGGAAGATCTGGATGTGGAAATCGACGAAAAGGATCTTCGCATCGATACCTACCGAAGCAGCGGCGCGGGCGGACAGCATATCAACAAGACATCCTCCGCGGTCCGCATCACCCACATCCCTACGGGGACCGTGGTACAGTGCCAGAACGAGAGGAGCCAGTTCCAGAACAAGGACAAGGCCATGCAGATGCTGAAGGCAAAGCTGTATCTGTTAAAGCAGGAGGCCAATGTGGAAAAGCTCTCCGATATCAGGGGCGAGATCAAGGATATCGCGTGGGGCAATCAGATCCGTTCCTATGTGCTGCAGCCCTATAAAATGGTTAAGGATCTGCGGACGGACGTGGAGACGGGCAATGCCGACGCGGTTCTGGACGGGGCGCTGGATCCCTTTATCAACGGATATCTGAAGTGGATTAATATAAAGAATAACAGGGATGGAGGAGCAGTGTAAGCTGCTCCTTTTTTAGTTTGCGCGCCAAGGGCGCTGAAAAGAAAAATGCCGGCAGGGAAGACAGAATCTGTGCCGGCATTTTTTTAAACGTGCTTTGAAAAACGAGCTAAGACTAAAACGTAGCAAAATTTTGGAATGGGCTTGACACGGACGACAAATAAAACTATAATATAAAAATAGGGAAAAGTATGCAAATATTTTGTTAAAACTAACAGGAAAGGAGGGAAGATGGGAGACACGATTTTACAAAATGACAATTTATTTGCCTGAAACTTCCAGTCAGTATGTGCAACATTGTATACGGCGGTTCTGGCTTTAATTGAACTGCCGACGCTTTTTTTCATCTTGATGAGCTTTGTTGACAAAGAAAAAATAAAAAGGAGGAAAGAGTAAAGAAGGTATGAAAAAAGCAAGAGTTCTAAAAAGAAGTATTTTGTCTTTGGTTCTCTGTCTGAGCCTTGTAATATCGCCTTTGGCGGGCACGGGACTTGCAGTTTATGCCGAGCCTCAGGCAGACACAGGCGTCGATGGAACAGCCGCCGACCCGACGGCTGAGCCCCAGGCAACAGAAGAACCTCAGGCAACAG
>CAJTPH010000047.1:5717-22178 GCA_910578215.1 uncultured Acetatifactor sp.
GAGGAGCCTCAGGTTACGGAAGAACCTCAGGTAACAGAGGAGCCTCAGGTTACGGAAGAACCTCAGGTAACAGAGGAGCCTCAGGTTACGGAGGAGCCCAAGGCAACAGAGGAACCTCAGGTTACGGAGGAACCTCAGGTAACAGAGGAGCCCCAGGCAACGGAAGAACCTCAGGTAACAGAGGAGCCCCAGGCAACGGAAGAACCTCAGGTTACGGAGGAGCCCAAGGCAACAGAAGAACCTAAGGCGACAGAAGAACCTAAGGCAACAGAGGAGCCCAAGGCAACGGAAGCGCCTCAGATGAATGCCGGGGCTCAGATGAATTCGCTGCCTCAGGAGGGCGCAAGCACCATTGCTGCTGAGGGGCAGTATTATGCGCAGGATTTTAATTCTGTGGAAAATGCTACGGATGTAGCAGAAGCTCCGGCTTCAAATAGTACCTTGGAACTTAAAGAAAAATCCCAAGGTTCAGGGGATAAATATCTGTCTTTTACAACCAGCCTGGCTGGAGGTGACCGTGGCACAAAAATGAGTTTTAAAGATATACAGCCCACGGGGAAGCAGTATATTGTAGAGTTTGATGCAATCATTAAGTCTGGAAATGCCAACCCGACTAGTGTTGCCGTGATGAGCAGTGATTTTCGGAATATAGGGAATATTAACTCTGGTGCTCAGAGCGGTTATTTATTCAATTTGGTGAGTGGAGGCGCAAATAGCACAGAATTTACCATTAATGGCGGAAATCCAGTAACTATTAATGGCAGTGAATGGTATCATTACAAATTGTATGTGGATCAGGAACTGAAAAAGGTTTCAACTACAATTACTAAAGGCGAAGATTTTATCGCTGATAAAGTTATTACACCTTATAACAGTGGACAGGGAGATGTGACAGGTCTGCATATGTTGGCGGGTAAGTCTACATATGGTGAGGTGAGTATAGACAATGTGATAGTACGCGTGCCGCAGGATGCGGATGAGTTTGGTGAAGCTTCAGAAGCTGCTGTGTCCTTTGATATGCAAGGGCATGGTACACCCATCAGCGAGAAAACTTGCATTGTAGGCGGATTGGTGGAAAAGCCTGATGCACCTAGAGCAGAGGGTTTTGTGTTCATGGGCTGGTATAAAGAAGCAGAGTGTACGAATGTATGGGATTTTGCTCAGGATACCGTATCAGCAGAAGGAGTGACCATTTATGCAAAGTGGATAACCGATCCTGTGGAGAGTTATGATGACGCGCTGTATGCCCAGACATTCAGCAATGTCACAGACCCAAGTTTATTGGGGTCTATTGCAAGCGGTACGTTGGAAATTGCAACGGATGAAGTACATGGGTACTATTTGCATGGATTTATAGGGAGCCAGGGCGGCAACCGTGTGGGAAATGTGAATTTTGCTGATGTGAATGTTTCTGGGCAGAATCATTACACAGTGGAATTTGATGCGGCTCTTGCACTTACAAATACTACAAATAATGGTAATAATTATGCATCTCAGTTTGTAGTTAAAGGAGGAGATTTTGTTGCGGCTTCGAGCGGATATCTTTTGAAGCTGGCGCATATTGAGGGAAATAGCAACAATACTCTTTATAAAATTAATGATACAGAGGAAGCAGTGACCATTCCTTCCGGTGAGTGGTGTCATTATGTAATGGATATAGACAAGGATTCAAAGAAGGTCACGGTTACAATTACTGGAGAAAAAAGTGGTGAAATACTTTCTGGCAAAACAGTTGCATATAATGGTGAGGCAAACTTTGCCGGTTTGTACATGCAACTTGGGAGAGCTGGCGGCGATGTTTCGGTTGACAACATCGTTGTGAAGGCTGCGGCTGCGCCTTTGCCTCCCGTCGGTGGCACTGAGTACTTTGTCACCGTGGAGAATATAAGCGCAGGCGAGACTACGGTGGACTGCTCAAAGCTGATCAGCAACGAGCATGTGAAAAAGTACCGTGTGACCACCACCAACGGAGGAACCGTGGTTAGTCAGACCTTTGTAGCACCGGCGGCGTCCGTAAAGGTGGATACTACCGGAGCCAATAAGGTAGAGGTAACGCCTGTATTTTACTATAATATAGGCGCGCCGGGTGACAAGGGTACGGCAGGGTATAATATTTCCGTCCCTGCGGGTTCCTATGATTTCCGTGTGATCAACACGTCGGGCAGGCGCTGTGACGTTTACGCGGATGATCAGATGCTTGTTAATAATATTTTACAGAACGGCTCCACACCGAACTATTTCGATGTGAAGGATATCGTTACCTCTGATGATACGATTACTATCAGCACTGCTGATTACTCCAGCGGTGACAGTGCGGCTAACCAGAAAATCGAGATCTGGATGGCTCCGTCCTCAAGGATTGCCGACAGACTTCAGAAGGTATATGTTCTGGGCGATTCGCTGGTAGCTAAGTATTACAATGGAGGCAGTAAGGATAATAACGTTCAGACCGGCTGGGGACAGGTTTTGGCAGATTATCTGACGGATGATGTGGATGTTGTGGATCTTGCCAATAGCGGTATCACGGCTAAGGGGCTTCGCGGCACTGCGTTCACA
Organism: uncultured Acetatifactor sp.; assembly: GCA_910578215.1. Classification (GTDB taxonomy): domain Bacteria; phylum Bacillota; class Clostridia; order Lachnospirales; family Lachnospiraceae; genus Acetatifactor. Next base: position 8,274 of record CAJTPH010000047.1, read on the forward strand.
CAGGTGCAGCAGAGTGCTCAGCAGGGGGACATTTTCATTCTTGAGAGCGGCTATAATGACAAGTCCTATAATACTGAAGCGGAGATGAAAGAGGCTGTGACTGCTATGGTGCAGGAAGCACAGAATAAGGGCTTAACCGTTATTCTGGTTTCTCCCAATGCTTCCGAACATGATTATAAGGAATCTGTGGCATGGACCGGTTTCATGGCAGATGTGGCGGCAGCGACAGGTGTGCCGTACATAGACCTGTCAAAATTAAGCTACCAGTTCCTGCAGTCTATGTATGGTTCTGACACTTCGGTGCTTTTGGCTGAGAATGGTTATAATGTTGCTGACAGACTTCACTCTACATATAACGGCGCCAACAAATGGGCTTCCGTGGTGGCGGGTGAGCTGTATAAGCTGAGTGCAACATCCTCCCTTGTGGATACGGAATATGTATATGCCTTTATTGAGAGCAAGGGTAATATAATCAGCTGCTCTGCCACAGGTAAGTTGGCGGAGGGCTATGCCAAGGTGACCTTCAGCGCCAATGGGCAGGGAAGCACGGATACCTTCAAGGTTGTGCAGACCGGAACCAAGCTGACACCTCCCACGGAGCCTACCGCGTCGGGCTTTGTCTTCGGCGGCTGGTACAGGGAGGCGGAATGTACTACGGCATGGAATTTTGATACGGATACTGTGACGGGAGATATGACTCTGTATGCAAAGTGGAACGCTCTTGCGGCAGGGACGATCTACACACAGGATTTCAGCAAGTTCAGCAACGATGGCAGTACAGATTTTCAAGGAACTATTATTAATCATGTTACAACCGCGGTGGCTACTTCATTAAATGCGCAGGCATACTTGAAGATTGCGGAAGACAGCGCGCACGGAAAGTATCTGGTGTTCGACCGTTCTGTTATTTATGCGGGCGATAAATCAAACAGCCGCGGTGCATATATGGATTTTGAAGGGGCGGATGTCTCCGGTAAGGATAAATATGTTGTTGAGTTTGACGCTACAATTAAACCCGGCGACAATCAGGCGACATATTTTGCCGTAAAAGGAACGGATTTCCAGTACATTTCCAATGGTAAAAATCCGGACATCAACTACGGCGCGGAGAGTGGGTATCTCCTGAACCTGACAAATGGTGGGTCAGGCATCAATTATATCATGAATCAGACCCAGAAGGTCACAATTCCCAGCGGAGAGTGGTGTCATTACAATCTGTATGTGGATAAGAGCAAGGGCTTGGTTTCCACCACCATCGTGGGAAGCTCTACAGGCACTATTGCCGATAAGGTGGTCACCGCCTATGACGGCGAAGGAAATGTGGCAGGTCTTTATATGCTGGCAGGCAGGTATAATCCTGTTATGGCAGTGGATAATATCCTGGTCCGTGAGGTGGATGAAAATGCCGACAAGTTTGGCGAGATTAAGGAGGAGACTCTTAAAGACGCAGAGTTTGCTTCTCAGCTCAATACGGTGATCTCACAGCCTGCGGAGGGTGCGCCCGTTCACAAGCAGATTTCTGTCAAGGCAATCGGCAACCTGGGCGGCGATCTTACCGACAAGGTGTCGGTGGCATGGTCTGTAGTGGGGCTGGAGAATGAGGACGGCTATGTTTCTTTGACGAGACAGCCGGGCACCGGTGCAGGCACCGAGGGCGCGAAGGCTGATAGTGCCGATTATACCGGAACTACCGCTTACTTAAATGTGAGAAACGGCGTGTCCAATTATTATGGCTACGTGAAGGCAGTGGTAACCTACGGGAACGACAGCATAACCATATTGACTCCTTTTGCGGTGATTGGAGCAAACGGAAGCGATGAGAATCAGCTTGCGCCTGCTATAGGTTATCCTGTCAGCATGAACGACTATCCGGATTCCCTGGTGGGATACCTGGGAACCTCCAATGGAATCAATACAAGGGATATTGTATTGAATAACTGGTCTATTTATGGCTCCAATGCAGCCAGAACCATGAAGCTGGTGAAGGATGGGGACGGAACCAAGTCCCTTGAGTTTTCGGCTAATGGGGGGGGTGATTCCACGGTAGCGGTATATCAGTGGGTGGATCAGGCCAATCAGTATGTAATTGACTTTACGGCGAAATTCACCGCTGACATGGCATTTGGCGTTTACGCCAATACTCCCAATAACGGTAATAATTATCCTGAGTGGATCGCGTCCTACAGTGCAGGCTCTCTGAATTTTGGGACAAAGAGCATCAGCGGGCTGAGTGCCAACGAATGGTATCGTTTTGTAATATCTGCGGACCCCAGCATTCAGAAGGCATCTATTGCTGTCTATAAGGGGAGTACAAAGGTCGGCGAGATCGAAGACGTGGATATGACAAATAACGACAGCGTCCAGAAGTATTTCAGCTTTATAGGCACATGGCCTATGTACTTAAACAGCTTTAAAGCTTATAAGCCTGTTCTGGCATCAATGACCGCAGCTTCCGACGCGGATACCGTAAAGGTTCCCGAGGCGGGGCAGCCTGTGGCGACGGTGGATCTGTCCGCGTCTCTGACAAGTACAGAGGGCATTAAGATGACAGGCGCCGTGCAGTGGTCTCTGGCGGAGGAATACGCCAATGTGGAGATCGAATCCACAGGCGCACAGACGGCAAAGCTTAAGGTAGGTGAGGGAGCGTCGGGCACTGTAGTGGTCATCGCTTCCAAGGACGGAAAACAGGCGGAGAAGGAAATCATGCTGACGACCTCCTCCAATGTGGTGGCATTTGTGAAGTCCACATCTTCCATCACCATTCCTTTTGCAGGCGAGCAGGCGGTAACGGCCGACTTTACTGCGGAGACCCGCGATAAGGACGGGAAGCCTATCGACGGCGGGGCGATTACTTACGCATTGCTTGCGAAGGACGGCGTGACCCCCACTACGGTAAAGGGCGTTACCTTTGCAAACGGTGTGCTCACCGTGCAGCCGGGCGCAGATCCGGCAGTGATATATGTGAAGGCATCCAATACAATGGGGCTTTCCACAAAGGTCAAGGTAAATATTCACGGCTTGTCCTTTGCATTTGGTTCGCAGGATGCCGCTGAGGGCTACACACAGGTAACGGGCACCCTGTATACAGACAGACTGGGCTACGGCTTTGCGGATACCAACGGTCTGACGGTAAATTCCGACAATGTGACCGCTCAGAAGGCTTTCCGGTTTAAGGCCAAGGTTCCCAACGGCAACTATGTTGTCCAGGTAGACACCACGGCGGAAAGCATGACCTCTGAGGTTGTGGAGTCCGTAAGCGCGGTAACGGGAATTACAAAGACAGGCAGCTCCTTCAGCGTTGCGGTGTGCGACGGTGTTCTGGATCTGACCTTCCCTGCCGCATCAAGCGTAAAGAGTATTGTGATATCTCAGGCGGCTGTAAAGCAGCCTCTTGCAAAGCCCTATATTTACGCAATTGGAGATTCTACCACAAAGAACACGGCAAGCGGAGCAAAGTCATGGGGTAACTGTGTGGAAGAAGGGCTGGTACAGGTTCCCGATGTATTCGGTGGCTTTTCCAACCACGGTATGGCAGGACGTGACTCTGTAAGCTATTATAACCAGGGGAGAGTGGAAGCGGTGCTTCTTGCAGTCTGCCCCGGCGATTATGTAACTGTCAACATGGGTATCAACTCCAAGGAGTCAGGCGAAGCTGCAGCTTACGAGACATTGCTGAGAGACTATTATGTCCAGGGTATTCTCCAGCGCGGCGGTATCCCCGTTATCGTAACGGCGACTCCCGACGGTCCCGTAGGAGACAGGGTTGCTTCCAATTATGACCAGGCGACCGGTAAGTTTACCAACAGCCGCGGAGACGGCGCAAGAAACGATGTTCTGAGAAGGATTGCGTCCAATCTGAATCTGAGGGTGATCGAGCTTGGCCAGTGGGGTCAGGATTGGATGAATACATTGACAGCAGACGATGTGACAAAGTACAACGCTGCCTGCATGACGAATTTTAAGACGGTTCTTGAGATGGTTCAGAGCTGGTATGTGGACCATAACCATTACAAGGAGTACCTGGGCAATCAGGTTGGCTGGTATATTCTTGGAGAGCTTGCCAAGGCGGCAGGCGGAGAGGCGCCGGATCGCCCGGATCTGCCCGAGCCCGATGGAGGCATTATCATCGAGGACTTTGAGACGACTACGGACTGGCAGCTGGACGGCACTCTTGCCGGAAGGTTCAGCGTGCAGCCGGACGGAAAAGGCGGTCATTACCTTCTGGGTAACGGTGCGGAGGTTGGCACAGGAAACGCTTATGCAAAGAAGGTGTTTGCGGACCTGCCGGATATGGAGACGGCGGAGATCAGCGTGGACTGGATCGCATCCACTGCCGAGTTGAAGACGCAAGATAAACAGGCGTATTATGCATTGCAGCTTTGGTCCGGAGAGACGGAGGTTGTATCGCTTTATGTTTCGGATCTAAGAGGCGGTGCGGAAGCAAAGCTGTATTATTCCACCACCGGCATCGGCGATAAGAAAGAGACGGGTGTGACATTTAAGCAGGGGCAGACTATGAATGTAAAGTTTGCGCTGAATTTTGCGGAACACACATTGGATATTTACCTGAACGGAACAAAGGCGGTGAGCGGCGTGAGCTTTAACGCGCTGACTACCAAGGTGGATACCTTTGCAATTGCGACCCTTGACGATACGGCCGCTAAAAAGAAGTATCCCAACTTTGCAATAGACAATTTCAGCCTTGTGTATAAAAAGAGCTCTACATCTCAGGATCTCAGTAAGCTGGTGAAGTCCGTAAAGCCTATGGTACAGAGGGAGCATGGCCTTGTTACCGATATGTCAGGCTTCGTGCATCCCACAAAGGCAACCGTGGTGCTTGGCAACGGCGACGAGATGGAAGTAGATATCGACGGCGCTACATGGAGGCCGGACAGAGCAATAGATTTTGCGGAGCTGGGTACCTATACCTGGACTGCGGATCTGGTAATGCCGGAGGGAATCACCAATCCCGGCAGGGTGAAGGCAAGCTATGTGATGAAGTATATGGCGGCTTTCTTAAGCACCGATGTAAATTCTCTTGATGCCCTTCCCGTGGTTACGCTGACAAAACCGGAATATGAGGCGGGCTACAGCCATCCTCAGAAGGTAACGGCAAAGCTGGTGGGCGGTATCAAGACAGGCGTTGAAATCGACCAGAGCACCTGGACGTGTGAGCCTGCATTTAACCCGGCGGTGAGAGGGATCTATGTGTGGACGGCTCAGCTTAAGGCTGACGAGAACCACCGCAATCCCAGGAACCTGAAGGTTACCTATACCATGCACTATCAGGCGGATTGGGTGTCCAATCATGATTTCGAGGAGGATTTCCTCTTTGGCTATCCCGGCTGGGATGTCTGGGGCAAGGATATAGACGCTGTCTCTGGTAGCGGCGGCTTTGGCTTTGAAATCAAAAAGGACGGCGATAATCCTTACCTGTATGCGACGCAGGGCGATGCCAAGAACAGAGGCTCCAGGCTGAACCTGCCCGCGGATATTGTAAAGGGCGCGGTCATGGAATTTGACTTTAAGCCCGCTGTGGTAAACGGAGGAACCGTAGATCTTCTCTTTGTGGCTCCGGCATACAAGCAGAATTATCTCTCGCTCCTGGTAGGCACTGACGGCAAGGTCAGCTATCATACGACGGAGGATCTTGCTGGAAGCGGCGGACATCCTACCAACAATACGTTTGACGGTGTGATCTCCAGTAACAAACCCGTGGCAACCGGCGTGGGAGCCATCGGCAAGTGGATGCACGTAAAGGTTGAGTTTGACTATCTCGCTCATACGGCATCCCTGACTGTTACTTCAAAGGAAAATCCTGCGGAGACCTATACCGTGTCCGATATCCCGATCGATAACAGGGCAAACGGACTGTCCATTATGGTACTGCGTAAGCTTGCGGCCTGCAAAAGGGCTGAGGTGGCGTTTGATAATGTAATTGTCGATTATGAAAAGTTTACCGCCAGCGATATTGTAAAGCTGGCACAGCCCAAGGATGTGAATGTGGCTGAAAGCGCGTTTAATGATTTTGAATTCCCTACGGAGGTGAAGGCGACACTCGGTGATAACAGCACGGTTATGGTGCCTGTGGTAGAGTGGAAAGCAGAGCCGGAATTCGTAAGAGGAGTTCCCGGAACCTATGTTTGGAAAGCGGAAGTGGATAACGAGAAGCTGGGTCTGACGAATTATTTCGACCTGTCCCTCTCCTTTACGATGACCTACACCCTGCTTCCTTTCCCTGTATATGTATTTAATCCCGGCACCCTTGAGCTGACCTATGGGCAGACGCTGCCGGATCAGTTCCCGACCCAGGTGGACGCTAAGATGAGCGACGGAGCCTCGGGCAAGGTGACGGTAGGTGAGTGGACGCCTATCCGTGCGTTCAACGCCAATGAAGAGGGCATCTACATCTACGGCGCAAACGTTCTTTCGGAGGCAGGCGTGTACGATGTTGTGCCGGATAAGCTGTCCCCCAACGAGAATCCCGACGCACCCAGGGACGATAAGGCTAAGTATGTCTATGACGTGTACTACCGCATCAGCTATTACAGGGATGCCGACAACTATAACGGCTATGCCCGTACGATGGAAAATCTGAACCGCGGCGTTTATGCGGTTACGGTGGACGAAGGAGTCTTTGTATCCTGGAGACTGCTTGCGACGGAGTACGGCACGGACAAAAATGTGTCCTTTGACATATACCGCAACGGAGTGAAGATAAACGGCACACCTGTGACGAATAAAACAAACTTTGTGGATGCGGACGGTAAGGCGGGAGATATCTATACCGTTGTCAAGACACAGAACGGAGTAACCTTCGAGGGCGCGGAGGCAAAGGCAAGCGCATCGAATTATATGAGTATTCCTGTGCAGAAGCCCGATCCCCAGCCTGACAAGGAAGGAAACCTTTCCGCATATACGCTCAATGATATGGGTGTGGCGGATGTGGACGGAGACGGAGAGTATGAGTTTATCGTGAAGTGGTATCCCGACAATGGGTTTGACTCCGGTAACGCCGTAGCGCCTTCTTCTCCCACGATCTTTGACCTGTATGAGCTGGACGGAACTCCTCTCTGGAGGCTGAACCTGGGGCTGGAAATGCCATCAGGCGCACACTTCAATCAGTTCATGCTTTATGACATGGATGAGGACGGCAAGGCGGAGCTCTTTATTAAGACCTCTGACGGTACCATAAGCTATAAGCCTAACGCGGAAGGTAAGTTTGACATGAACGACCAGAGCACCATCGTCTCCTATATTGGCGACGAAACTGTGATTCCCGGGACCAATGTGGGCCCCAACGGTCATGTGAACTCTAATTCCAATGAATATGTTACAGTGTTTAACGGTCTTACCGGCGAGGTGATCGATTCTATCGACTTCGTGAATACCACAGGCGCTTTTGCGGATTGGGGTAAGGATGACGGCGGAAACCGTTCCGCGCGCTACAACATTGCAATTGCTTATCTGCCCAAGGCGGCAGGCAGCACGGAAACCATTCCGGCAGTGCTCTTTAACCGCGGATACTATGCGAAGACCACCGTTGCGGCATATACCCTGAGAGACGGTAAGCTGAATCTTGAATGGAACTTTGTAAGACAGACAGGAGCAAACGAGGCAGGTAAGGGTAACCACAATATGTCTACCGGCGATATCGATAAGGACGGCTTTGATGAGCTTATCATCGGTGCGTTGGCAATCGATCATGACGGCAGCGTGCTCTGGGTGAAGGACGGCAAGAACGGGCAGGATATGTCAGGCCATGCCGACACCATTCATCTTGCGGCAATGAACCCTGACAGCAATGACCTGTATGTGTTTACTCCCAATGAGGAAGCCAATGAATCCACCATGAATGCGGCAGTTGTCAATGCCCGCACAGGTGTCCGCGTCAGCGGCGTATGGTTCTCGCACAAGGATGTAGGACGTGCGATAGCGGCAAACATCACGCCGACACCCGGCTATGAGTCATGGTCCGCAGCTACGGGAAGCGGTATTTATGCCTTTGACGGCAGTGCGGTCTCCCATACGATTCCTGTTCCCATGAACTGGAGGATGTACTGGGACGGCGACCTGCTCAGCGAGCTTGGAGACGGTGCAGGCAACGACGAAGACTGGATGATCACAAAGTACAATTGGGAGAACAATACGCTGGATACACTTGCCGTATTGGATGGAACCAAGACAAATAACTGGAGTAAGAAAACACCCGGTCTGACCGCTGATCTGTTCGGCGACTGGCGTGAGGAGGTCGTACTGAGGAACGACGATGACACAGAGCTTCGCATCTACATGACGACCGAAGAAACAGATTACATGATCTACACACTGATGCATGACCCTGTATACCGTAATGCGGTTGCAAACCAGAATACGTCATACAATCAGCCTCCTCATGTAGGTTTCTATCTGGGCGAGGATAACAAGGATACCGTGCTGGCGATGGGGCTTCCCACCGCGGAGATTAAGTACAGTACTCCGAGAGAAGAAATGGCTACGCTGGCGGAAGATCAGGGTGAAGTGCCTGAACCTACTGAGGAAGTAAAGCAGCAGACAGGATGCAGCACGGCGGAAGAACTGAAAAACTTCCTGAAGGCGGATGTAGTTTCCAAGATCCAGAGTGACGCTAACATAGTTATTCCGGAAGAAAACATTTTGATTCAGGAAATCGGGATCAAGATCAGCCGGGACGGCGGAGCAACCTTTGAAGCTGTAACACCTGAAAACTTCCCCAAAGATGGTGCAAAAATTGTTTTGCCTTATCCCAACGGAACAAATAAGGAGGAATACAACTTTACGGTCAGGCATCTGATTACAATGAGCTGCAACGGTCTGAAGGCAGGCGATGTGGTGGATGAGACAGTTAATCCTACCGATGAAGGTCTGGAGATGATTGTAAAGAGCGCTTCACCGTTTGCAATCGGCTGGTACAAAAAAGGCTCCGAGCAGCCTCCTCAGCCCGGACCGGATGAGCCTGATGATTCAAATGAACCCGGTGATTCAAATGAACCCGGTGATTCAAATGAGCCTGGTGATTCAAATGAGCCTGATGATTCAAATGAACCTGATGATTCAAATGAACCCGATGATTCAAATGAACCTGATGATTCAAATGAACCCGATGATTCGGACGAACCGGATGATCAGGGAACTCCGGAAGGTCAGAACGGCGGAGACGATTCTGTTGTGAATACATCCGACGACAAGGTAAGCGTTCCAGCCAAGACCGGCGATCATATGGGAAGCCTTATATGGCTGTGCATCGCGCTTATAGTCATTGCCGCGGCAGGTATTGCGGCGACCGTGCTTGTGAGATACCGCAGAAAAAAATAGGACGTTACAGAAAAGAGAACCTATATGAAGTTAAAAAAACGTGAGATCGCACTGATTATTCTTTTAGCGATTGTCATAATTGTAGCAGGTATTGTGATATATTTGACGATTCGGGAGTATTCGGAAGGAGACAGGACCTATATTGAGTTTCAGGACTATGTTTTCCTTCCGGAGGAAACGCCTGCAGTCAAACCGGATTCCGGGGAGACGGCAGGCGTGCCCGGGACGCCTGAACCGGAGGCAGAGAGCACAGAGGAGCCACCCGTTAACGCGGGTCCTCCCTCTGTGGACTTTGCAGGCCTGCAGGCCCTTAACCCGGATATTCTCGGCTGGATATACAGTGCCGGAACTGCCATCAATTACCCGGTGGTACAGGGTGAGACCAACGATGAGTATTTATATCGTATGGTGGACGGAACCGAAAACAAATGCGGCAGTATTTTCCTGGACTGCGGGAATGAAAGCAGCTTTCAGGATGCAAACAGCATAATCCACGGTCACAATATGAACAACGGCTCCATGTTTGCGGAGCTGAAGAAATATGCAAAGCAGGAGTACTATGATACGCATTCAAGAATCTGGCTGGTGACGCCGGAGCAGACCTACAGTATTGAAATTTTTGCGGCGTTTGTCACGGACGTGGAAAGCGAGGTATGGAAGCTTAGCTTCGCTACGGAGGATGAATTTACCTCCTGGAAGTCGGATATGGCAAAGAAGTCATATTTCAAGAGTAAGGTGTTCCCGGCAGTGGGAGAAAAAGTTGTGACGCTTTCGACTTGCAGCTATGAATTTGAGAATGCACACTTTGTTGTAATGGGCGTCTTGAGGTAAAAAGAACTGTCCGTACATAACAATTAAATAAATAAGAACCAAACTAAAAGAAACAAAAAGAAATATAAAGAAACAAAAAGACCTAAAAGAACCATTGATACAAAAACCAACCATACAAAAAAGAACCATCCATACAAAAAGATTGAACCAACCATACAAAAACATATAATCATCCATACAAACATTAAAACCCTTCCTGAGGTCCGCGGAGCATACGCAGACTTTTCAGGAAGGGTTTTGTCGATATCTGTATGCCTGTCACCTGTGGGTTGACAAAATTCCGATTTTAGTTGGTAGACTGTCTGGAAGGGACAGAGGTATAATAATTTTAACATGTTGATGGCATATTAAAAATTTTGAAGATAATATGCGGGACATGGGAACTTATCTGCAAAAGGAGGAAGAAAGGATGACGGTAGGGCAGAGGATACAACAGATCAGGGGTTCACTTGGGCTTTCCCAGGAGGAGTTTGGGGAGAGGCTTGAGGTGACGAGACAGACGGTTTCCAAGTGGGAGCTGGATCAGGCGATACCGGAGGTTCAGAAAATCGTGATGATCAGTAAGCTGTTTTCGGTGACAACGGATTCTATTCTGGTGGACGGAATCAGTACTTTTGATACGGACATCTGGAGAGACAGCTTTGTATGCGGGGTATATCGGGGAGAAAACTGTGAGATCGTGGAAACAGAAAGATTTCTGCTTGTGTATGGGAATGATGGGAGGCAGGAACATTTTTTTGCAAAATGCTATAAGGGTTTTTTGGAACGGAAGAAGCTGTGTGCCGTCTGTGAGAGAAACCAACCGGGGAAGGAGACTGCCTACGCTTACCGGACGGAGGGCATGGAGATCTGCTCCAACAGCGGCGCCCTGTCTGAAATGCTGGGTGAGGAATTCGACAGACAGCAGCTTAAGGGAATGAAACGCCAATACACGTTTATTATAAACCATGAAAAGGAAAAGCTGCCCGCGGTGTCGGAGGCAGGAGTCAAAAAATGTCTGCAGTCTTGGAGGCTTGGAGTAAAATATGCGGCGGATCCCCGGCAGTTTTCGGTAAATTGTGTCACGGACAGAACGGAGTATATTTTTTCCATTGCGCCCGATCGGGTAAATATTTATTGCGGAGCGGCTTACAATATCCCCTTTGAACTGGGAATGTTTGGTGGAGGACAATATTTCAGGTTTCGGAATTTGGGGGAGAATGAGGAAAAGTGGTGCGGCTTTTACAGCAATTTTAATATGCAGCAGCCGCAGGTGGAAATTCCGGTCAGCGAATGCCGGACAGGAGAGTGCGTGCTGACCTCAAAGGGATATATCTGGTCCGTAAAGCGCTACACAGATGATTTGATAGTACTGCAGGGCTGTGGAATGGATGAGTATACCTACAGGCGCGATGCCAGAAAAGAGGAGGCTTTTATTTTTTAGACTGGGGATTCATGAGATCCAGGAAAAAGCAGGTGTAGGTCATCTGCATATAGGGTTCCAGCCAAAGAAAGCCTATGCCAAAGCTGAGGATGCACAGGAGCATCAGGGGCAGGAAGCTCAGCTCCAGAAAAAACAGCCTGCGGCGCTGTCCGCGCATGGTGCGCCAACAGAGGACCAGGGTCTCCTTTGCGGAATACTGAGGAAAATCCAGCATCAGATAATAGGACAAGGTGATGCCAAGAGCCACGGTAACATAGATGAAAAGCCCTGTGCCAAACGTAATGCCGGCGTATAAAAGCCATTTCAGGTCCCTGGTCCGGAGCAGGGTCTGCGCCAGATATTGAAAAGGCAGGAGGCAGGCAGTTCGGCACAGTACAATAGCCGCGGCGACGGCCAGGGATTTCTTTGAGTCTGTCCGAAAGCCGTAAAACAGATTGCTGAAGGACAGCGGGAGATTGCACGCAAGATTCAAAAAATACAGAGTCACGCCCACATCCATGACGGCACAGATAATACCGGCTAGAATCAGAAGCACGTTGAAGATAACGGTAATTGCAGCGTATGCGGCTCCGGGACCTGACATCCGATAAATTGTGTTCAGGGTAGCGGAGCCGATACTGTCAATAAACAGGGTGACAACATTGGAGATGAGGGAGCTTAACACAAGAATCAAAATGGCGCCGGTATATTTGCCCTCGAGTTTATCCTTGGCGGCATTTTTTAATTCGTAATTCCGTTTGTACTGTGTCATAATTAATACTCTCCTCAGCTGTCCTTATACCATAAGTCGTGCGCTTCAGCGCACGTGGAATCAAAAGTTGACACGATGATTTTCCGTGTCAAAATTATACCGCATAGTCCAGGTTCATGCCGGCATACTTCGCCTGATCTGCAATTTTCAAGCCCTTTTGATAGGGATTTTCTTCGTTGAAATATTTTATCTGGGTGTGGGTGGTGCCGCCGGACACATAGGTACGTCCGCATTCGGGACAGACGGCGGTGTGGATGGAAACGGAAGCGGATACAACCTTTCCGTTGTCTGTCGCCGCTTTTTTGTATGCGTTTGACACATGCTCCTGTTCATGGGCGCGCACTGCGGAGGCGGCGCTTTCGGGCGAGACATGCTGCGCGGTCTTGAAGGAGACCATTTCGTCGGAGCCATCCTGATATTTGCGATTCTTACAGGTCTGGCATTCCTCGGACGGGTCCTTGACTCCCGTCTTTTCGTTTCGCTCCTTCTTCTCTGCCTTATCCCTCTCGGCGCCGGACACAAAGCGCCCGTCGATCATCCTGCCGCCCTCGTCCTCAGAGCCTGAGGGGAGAATGCCGCGGCCTGCCTTGGCGGCATAGCCGTAGATGCCGGTATTTGTGTTAAAGCCGTTGTAAATGCCGGAGATTCCAATTGATAACATTATAATCGCCTCTCTTTCCCGATTTACTTTTCAATCGTATAGCCGTAATATTCTTTTAAAAATTCTTCAAAATCCATACCGTACATCTGCTGCGTCAGATTGTCAAACTGGCTTCGGAACGCTTCGTTTTTCAAAAAAACAGGAAGCATCACGAAGGTGTAAACGGTCATCATCAGACCGACAGCAATGCCGATGCAGGAGGTGGTAATCCCCATTACACAGGCGGAGTTCAGGGTTTTGCCCTTGCGATACACAAGAATGGCAAAAAGGATGCCCAGGGCGCCTAAGGGCAGAGGAAGAATTCCGGTACAGCAGGTGGTTATGGAGAGAATACCGCATGCCACGGAAGCCATGGTGAAGCCCTGTCCGTGAGGTCTGTGGGTGGGCTGGTTGTAGTAGCTGCTGTTCGCGGCATTGCTGTTCCATTTATCCCATTGGTCATTATTCTGATTGCTGCCGTACCGATCGTAGCCCATGCAGGTAAACTCCTTCTCGCTGTGAAGATTCACGCGTTTTCAGGTTTGAAGCAAAGTCCTTTTCAAGCAAAGCTTTATTTACTATAATGTATCATTTTCTTCTCTTTTTGTCAAAGGGAGCTTAGAATCTGTTTTCCTTTTTTCGGCTTCCTTTTTTCTGCCGGATTAATGGTTGAAAAATATACCATGAGATGCTATAATACTTTCAAAGCATATTTTTCCGTGCGCGTGGCGGAATGTAATCCAGTCGAATAAATGCGCGCATCTTGATTCTTTTGTCAGTTTCTTTCTGAAAATTCATGCTTTTATTTCCATTTGAACAAGCAGGAGTTTTCGGGAAAAGCCGCTCCTGCAGTAGTTTTTCCGTTATCCTGTGCTCTATATGCACACGTGGAAGCGGAAGCCGCGCCGGAAATTCCGTGCCGGCATT
>CAJTPH010000048.1 GCA_910578215.1 uncultured Acetatifactor sp.
GCAGCCTCTCAGTAAAGATAACGGGAAAGCCCTGTCCTGCAAGCTGCCCGCATTTCTCCGCCAGCGCCTCCGAAATATATTTGCTGCCGGGCACCACCAGAGCGGAAACCCTCTCCTGCCCGACCGTAAGCCTGCCGTCCACAAGCTTCTCCGACAGCAGAATTTCCTCAGGAACGACCTCAAAATCGATCTGCCCTCTGGTCAGCTCCCTTGCGTCCTTCTCAAACTTGCGCGTCTCGCCCATCCATTCCTGCTCCGCGGTATACAGAAGCGCCGCCGTGGGAGCATGCCTTCCGCCGTTTATCAGATGACTCACCCTGTCGGTATACTCCATGAGATATTTAAAGTAAGGATATTGGGGATTTCTGCCCCTTGCGTAAAAATGAGGCGGACAGTCGGGATCGGGAAACTCCTTCATGGTAAAGGCATGGGGTACAAAATAATTGACGCCTCTTACAAGCATATGGTCCAGCAGCCATTTCATAAGCTTCAGCCCCTCAGCCCAGCCGTAGGCGCCAAAGACCTCGCACACGGTGCGCCCCTGCTTTTTCGGGTCAAGATGCCCCAGCGAAACCCCCATCTTAGCCAGTCCGTAGTGAAATAATTCTCCGTGGTAAAAGCCGGTGCCTCCGATGCTGTAAAAAGGGAAATCGTCCAACTGGGGGCGTATCTGCTGCAGCACCACGTCAATACCGGACATATCCTGCCCCCAGAGCGCCTTGAAAAAATGTCCCGTGCCAAGCCCCAGATGGGAATGAGTGCCTCCGTCCTCAATCACATGCCCGATATACTCCACGCCGTGCGCCCTGCACCAATCCCCTATCTGCGTGCAAAAGCAATCGCCGTACAGCTCTGCCGTCTGCTCCATAAACTGCCTGCGAAGCAGCCCTGTGCGGCTGTCTGCTGCAGCGCTTTCCCGCCTCCCGGCTCCGTTCGATTCGGCTGAACTGTCCCGCTCCGCCGTGCCGCCCTGTTCCGAAGCGTCCTCCGCCCGTTCAGCATTAACCCACATGGCCAGCAGATTGACAGCAAAGTCCCTGCCCCACCGCTCCCTGAGACGCTCCTCCAATTCCCTGCCCCAGGGCAGCCTCATATCCGGCTGCCCGATGCAGGAATCATGCTTATACTCCCCAAGACAGTTGCCGATTTCCGGCTCGTCGGAGAAAAAGCCTGCGAAGACCCCTCCGAAATCCTTACCGAAACGGGCGTAGTGGGCTTCATAGACCGTTTCGATGAAAAAGCCCACCGCTTCCCTGTCAATGGGATTGATATAGCCCTTACGCCCCGTTCCCCTGCGGGTGGTCTTTATCACCGTCACCGCCCAGGTTCCCTGGGGGATATCCAGATACAGCTTCCCGTCCTGTACAAGCTCCGTCACCTCCCGAACCCGGGTCTGGAAAAAGGGCTTTTCCCTGTCCCGGCGGCCAAGCGTGACTCCGATCAGCCTCTCACCCGGCTCAAGACGTACCATAAAGGCATTTCGCCGCAGAGGCCCCTCCACGTCTATGGTATAATGGGTCAGATAGACCTTTCCGTAAGGCGAATCCTCCCCTATTCTGCCGTTGCAGAAGCCGCTGGGAAAATGGGCGTCGTCAAGCACCCACACCCTCATTCCCAGAGACCTGGCCTTTTCCATGATTATCCCCAGGTCCTGCCACCATTTCTCTCCCAGAAAATCCGGATGAGGTCTGGATTCCACACATACGGCGTCAATGCCCGCGTCGTGGATTTTATCCATCCCCTCCTCCAGAAGCTCCCTCGTCTCGCCGTGCTGCCAGAAAAACGGCAGTATATGTTTTTCAGGCTTATTCTCCAAAACCTCACACAGGCGTCTCTCCATAGCAACCCCCATTCAACCTCTTTATCCCATGAGTGTTCCCGCCGTTTCCGGGCTGTCAGGACAAGACTGCGCCCCGACTGTCTTCACCGTAAACAGCGCCTTCCGCTCCCGGGTTGACGGCACAAAGCCGGCCAGGAAATCTCCCTCCGGCTTTGCTCCCGTAATTTACAGATATTTTAATACATCCTTGAAATCCATATCGCTGGCATAGTAAAAGCTTGTATAGCAGGGCTGATTGTAGCAGTTGTTCTGCCATGCCACGCCACAGCGGTACGTGGTGTCATGCATCAGCGTGAAAAGCTTGTGCGTGTTAAGCTCCGTATTCGTGTAAATTCTGACGGCGCTGCTGTCCGCCGTGCGCAGCATTATCTCCTCCCTGAAATCTCCGAAGATATCCGCCACCAGACAGGGATTTCCCTTAGTTCCGTTGTTGGTGCTGGTTCCCTCGGGATGCAGCATCACGCCGTGAGTGTGGTCTCCCACCAGCCCGATATGCTTCTCATGAATGTAATCCACACCGTCTACGATCTGAGTGGACAGATCCGCCGCCCAGCGGATGCTGGCATTGGTCCCCAGGGGCTTTACATTCTCAAGCTTATTGCCCACGCAGTCATAGACGCCCACCGCCCATACCTGCAGTCCTCTCACATCGGGACAGATATCTCCTATCATACACCTGCCCAGATCTCTGTCCGCAGGCTCGCCGAAGATGACCTCTCCTGTCTCCCCGTCTCTCAGTGCCCAGCCGTAAGGCACGCTGCTGCCCTCCTCAAATACATTGAAGATTTCCAGACCCGGCTTATCGGGGTCGATGTTCGCCACATGCATGGAATCGCCGTGCCCCAGATACTCCATTTCCCCATTGGGCATCACATCCGCACTGGAATACAGCACGCTGCCGTCATGGTCGATGGTCGCCGCGCCGTAAATGATCTCATGGCAGCCGTCGCCATCCACATCCGCCACCGACAGGCTGTGGTCGCCCTGCCCCGCAATGCAGCCATAGACCGGGTCGGTGCCCACCTTGGCGCTGTGATGCGCGAAGGGATTATCCATCAGCACATAGCCGCTGTCAACCTTAAAGTACTCCCTGTGCTTTCTCTCAAAGAAGTCGTATGCCGTAATGGTCGCCCTTGTGTAATAGCCCCTGCAGATGATCAGGTAAGGTCTCTCGCCGTCCAGATAGCCTACGCCCGAGAGGAATCTGTCCACACGGTTTCCGGGCTCGATGCGGTTCCATGCATAATCGCCCCACATCATGCCGTCGTCCTCCCTGGGCACGGGGAAATCAATGGTTTCAAGCTCGTCGCCCTCGCCGGAAAACATGGTCAGGTACTCCGGTCCCTCCAAAATAAAGCCCTCAAAGCTGCGCAGCTCATTCTTGGGACTTCTTGAGGGAGCATACACATCCATAAAATAATCTGTCATTTTCCGCGCATCCTCATCGGAAAGGGGATACTCGTACCGCTTCTCAATGCCAAAGCACTCCTCCAGGGTCGCAGGCCAGTGGCCGTTTTTCACCTCGCCATGCTCCGTCCATCCCTTGAACAGCCTTACTATATATTCATAGTAGTCCTCCGCGGACCACACATAGTTGTCCTCGTTGGAATATCCCGCCTTGATATCACGCTCGGGCATTGTGATATATTTCTGGGAAACCACGTTTCCCTTGTCGTCAAACTTTGTCATTCTGGTGCCGGGAGCCGTCTTGACGGACATTTCCGCCTTTCCGTCGCCGTCAAAGTCATAGACGATGAACTGGGTATAATGGGCGCCGGAGCGGATATTCACCCCCATGTCCAGACGCCACAGAAGCCGTCCGTCCAGCTTATAGCAATCGATAAAGCAGTTTCCGGTATAGCCCTTATGGGAAACGTCATGTGAATTGGAAGGGTCCCATTTCACAAAAAACTCATACTCGCCGTCGCCGTCGATATCCCCGATGCTCATATCGTTTACCGAGTAAGTATACTCCTGCCCTGCGGGAGTGACTCCCCCTGCAGGAATCTGCATGGGAATCTCTATGTAATTGGTTCCCGTGCTCCATGCCTTCACGGCCTCGCAGGTCTTTAGCTCCTTCCCGTCCTTAAGCGCCGCAACCGCATACGAATCCTCCGGCTGCCCTTCCTTATCCAGGTAATTGGTGCTGTCCGTCACCGTGGCGATTTTTTCGCCGTTCCGGTACACCGCATAATCCGTACCCGTCATTCCAGTCTCGCCGTATCCGCTGACCTCCTCAAGCAGCATACGCCAGCTTAAGAAAATTCCCGTATTCAGTTTTACCGCAATCAGTCCCCTGTTCAGCTTTTCCAGCTGTTCGTTCAAACGACAGTGAACCGGAGTCTTCAGAGTTTCGCTTTTGCAGACAAGCTCGCCGCCCTTATATGCCTCCACATACAGATAATGAGGAATGTGGGTAGATTTTTTTAAGGTATAGCCGCACTCCCCGGACTCCTGAACCTTCTTGTACTTCATGCCCGGGGTATCTGCATCTGCCCAGAACACCTTATAGCTGTCGGCCGAGACAGGCTCCCACTCCACCTTGACAAATTTTTCCGCAATACCGCTGATTTTTAATTGCACTTTTCATTCCTCCTTGCTTTTTATATAAATATTTGTTACAGTTTCGTTATCAGTATTATTGGACGCAGGCCAAAAAACTATTTATGAATCAAATCTGCAAGGCAGATTTTAAGCGCACAGCGCGTCAGACGCGCAGCGGCTGGATTCTTGAGTGTATTGTACCATAATTTTGTGCGCTTCAGCGCACATGGAATCAGAAGTTGACACAATGCTCTCCTGTGTCAACATTGTACCATATCAGCAGGAAATCAAGCGCGAACATAGTGAGCATTTGATTTCACCTTATATGGTAACGAAAGAATCAAATCTGCAAAGCAGATTTTAAGCGCGCAACGCGGCAGACGCGCAGCGGCTGGATTCTTGAGTGTATTGTACCATATAATCCCATGGATGTACAGCCGTTTCAGCCCCCGGGCCGGTTATATAACGGTCATATTTTTCTGCAGCAGGGCAGCAATATACCCCAAAACTGCCAAAAAATAAAAATTTACTAAAATTTGAAAATTTACCATTGTGTACTAATATCAAATAGTATATAATAAAGACAGAGGTGATATAAATGAAAAATACAGCAAACAAAAAAGAATTGGAAATCATGCAATATTTCTGGGGTGTAAACGAGGAAGCTTCCGCTGAAGATGTGCAAATGCACTTTCAGCATAAGAACTGGAGCATTCGGACTATCAACAAATTTTTAAGGCATCTGGTTTACCTGGGATATCTGAATGTCAGAGAGTCTTTCGATTCCAAATATTATTACAGGTATGCCATATCAGAGAAAGAGCACGATCACTTATCCTTACAGAGTATAATAGATAAGTTTTTATACGGTCCGTTAAAAAATTTTACCTGCCCTTTCGCCGATATGCAGATAATATCCCTTGAGGAGTCGGAAAAGCTTCATGGCATGGTCTCGCAGTATAAAGGCATGAACAGGCGGTAGATAACTCAGGTCTGCCCGTGAACGGTTCAATATACACGTTCACGGGCATCTGTTCCCAACGAAGATCTCCGTCCCCCGTCCCATGCCGGATTTTGGCACGAAGCTTCCCAAACCTGCATCCACACACCCTGAAGGACAGGCAGCTTTCTTCACTCAGGTAAGCTCCGCCAATTTACACAAATCAGCTTCATCCAAGCCGGAAGCGAGACAAATTAAGCGTTTATATTCCTGAATAAACTGTTCAAGCTGTTCTTTACAGCCCAAATCATGCAGAAGCATACAGCCATTATAAAAAATGACGCAGTCAGGTCTCTCCTGCCTTGCTTCTGCCGACGCCAGCATGAATACTTGATCTGCAATATTCATTCGTTCCGGACAGTGCTTAATTTTTTTCAAGGCCATTCGAGAGTAAGCTGCTGCTTCATCTTCTTCTCTCAACGCCAGCTCGGTTAATTCCCCGCTTGCGAGTAATATTGCTTTTTCATCCCACATATCTGTACTTCGCAGGAAATCCGTTGTCAACAAGCGTTTATGCAAATCTCTTTTTTTAACAGAAGGGCTTATTTCCATATATAAATCATGATATTTTACGTCATCATTTTCGTGAGCCCAATAAAACACCTTTGCCCTGAATTCCTGATAAGCAGCCATAAGCTCTAACCACGCTTTACTATGCTCTTTGCTAAATTCTATCATTTATCGCTCCTGTCAAAATCATTCGTTTCCCTGTTGTCTGCAAAGCAGATTTGATGCGCACAGCGCGGCAGACGCGCAGCGACCGGATGCAGGCACGGCCGGGCGGACCTTAAAGGGAAACCAAAATAGGGGAAACCAAAATATTTTCGTAGCATATTGCAAACCCATGCCCCATATGCTATAATGCCATTTCGCAGGGTAGCAGTAGTGTTTGGGCGAACACAGAAGGCGAACCCCCGGTTGTATCCGCGGTACAGCCGGGGGTCTTCTTTTTTCAAGGCTTTCTATAGCTCATAAGGCGTAGCCTGATATACGTAATAATTAAGCCAGTTGCTGTACAGGTTATTGCTGTGGGAACGCCACTGGAGCAGGGGCTTACAGCCGGGGTCGTCCCCGGGATAATAATTGTACGGAATCTGAATAGGCAGCCCCTTGTTCAAATCCCTGTGATACTCGTTGTCCAGGGTATATCTGTCGTATTCCGGGTGCCCTGCCACAAACACCTTCTTTCCGTCCTCCGCAATGGCGAGATACACGCCGGCCTTTTCGGACTCCGCCAGCACGGTAAGTTCGCTGCAGGCGTGAATGGCGGCTGCGGGAGTCTCCGTATGGCGGCTGTGAGGCGCAAGAAAAATATCGTCAAAGCCTCTCACAAGAGGAATCTTTCTGTTTGCAACCTTATGCTCATAAACGCCAAACAGCTTCGCGGACAGCTTTCGCTTATTGATGCCGTAATAATGATAATAGCCCGCCTGTGCCGCCCAGCAGATATGTAGCGTGGAGGTAACATGGCTTTCCGCCCAGTCCAGGATCTCGCAGGTCTCCTGCCAGTAATCCACCTCCTCAAAGGAGATGTCCTCCACAGGCGCTCCCGTCACGATCATTCCGTCAAATTTCCTGGCCCTTATCTCATCCAGGGTAGTATAAAATTTATTAAGGTGGCTGGCCGGCGTGTTCACCGACACATGGCTTTTTACATTCATAAAGGTCACATCCACCTGAATGGGCGTATTGGACAGGGCACGCAGAAGCTGCAGCTCTGTATCCTGCTTAATGGGCATGTTATTCAATATCAGGACCTGAAGGGGGCGGATATCCTGATGCATCGCCCTCTGTTCGTCCATCACAAATATATTTTCATTCTCCAAAATGCCAAACGCCGGCAAATCGCTCTGTGTTCTAATCGGCATATCTATATCCTCCTGTCCGCTTTAACGGACGCTGATTCCAATGCTGTATACTAGCTTCCGTCTGCCTGCAGCCCGTACTGCTTCATAAAATCCTCCTCAGACAGTATCGCCACGCCCAGCTCCTTTGCCTTCTTGTTTTTAGAGGACGAGGAGGTCACATCATTGTTGACCAGACAGGTGGTCTTACCGGTGACACTTCCCGTCACCTTGCCCCCTTTTTGTTCGATAAGCTCCTTCAGATCATTCCTGCTTGCAAAATGATTCAGACTGCCGGTGATGCAAAAGCTCAGTCCGGACAGGGTCTGGCTGCCCTCCGTGACCACGGGCACCTCTATCTGAAGCTCCCCGAGAAGCGTCTCCAGCCTGCGCAGGTTATCGCCGTCCCGCATATATTCCACAAAGGCTGACGCAATAACCTCCCCCACGCCGTCAATTGCGCTCAGGGTCTCCACATCCGCATCCTGCATCTGCTTCAGGTCATAGTCAAAATATTTGCAGAGCATCTTTGCGTTTGCCGCTCCGATGTTTGCAATTCCCAGGCTATAGATCAGCCGGGGCAGCGTGGTGTTCCGGGCCCGGTCGATGCTGTCCGTAAGATTCCGGTACGATTTTTCTCCAAAGCCCTCCATCTCCACTATCTGCTCCTTATATTTATCCAGATGGAACAGATCCGCATATTCATGGAGAAAGCCCCTGTCAATGAATTTTTCAAGGGTAGCCTCCGAAAGCCCGTCGATGTTCATGGCGTCCCGGCTGACAAAAAGCGTAAATGCCTTGATGCGCTTTGCGGGGCACTCCTCATTGGTGCAGTACAGCGACTGCACCTCATTCACCTGCCGTATTTCCGTCCTTCCTCCGCAGACAGGGCAGCTTTCCGGAATCTCCAGACTGTCGCTCCTGGTCAGATTTTCAGCAATCTGCGGAATAATCATATTTGCCTTATAAACGGTGATGCGGTCTCCAAGCCCCAGCTTCAGCCCCTTAAGAATACTGATATTATGCACGGAGGCACGGCTGACGGTGGTTCCCTCCAGCTCCACGGGCTCAAAGATCGCCACCGGATTGATAAGTCCCGTCCGGCTGGCGCTCCACTCGATCTCCTTAAGCGTGGTTTCCCGCATTTCGTCCGCCCATTTAAACGCGATGGAATGTCTGGGAAACTTTGCCGTCCTGCCCAGAGACTGCCCATAGGCAATATTTTCGTAAGTCAAAACCAGCCCGTCGGAAGGGATATCGTAACCCTCTATCTTTTTTTCAAAAAGACCGATCACATCCAGAATATTGTCTTCCGTCACCGCGTAATGCTCAACCGCCTCAAAGCCCTGCTCCTCCAGGAAGGCAAACTGCTCCTCACGGGAATTGTGAAAATCCGCTCCCTCTGCGCTCACAAGGGAAAAAGCATAAAATCTCACATTGCGCTTTGCCGTAATCTCATTGTTCAGCTGCCGCACGGAACCGCTGCACAGGTTTCTGGGATTTTTATACCTTGCCTCCACGTCCTCTATCTCACGGTTTATCTTCTCAAAATCCGAATAGCTGATAACCGCCTCTCCCCGGAGCACCAATTCCCCCTGAAAGGAAATATTTAAGGGCAGATTCACAAAGGTTCTGGCATTGTTGGTGATGACCTCCCCGATCTCGCCGTTTCCCCTGGTGACCGCCTTTTCAAGCCTGCCGTCCCGGTAGGTCAGTACGATGGTCAGCCCGTCCAGCTTCCAGCTTAAGACCGCGGGATTGCCCTGGAGCCAGTCCCTCAGATCCTCCCTGCTTTTTGTCTTGTCAAGGGAAAGCATTGGGCTTTCATGCCGCTCCTTGGGAAGCTCATCCACCGCCTCATATCCCACGTTCACGGTGGGACTGCCCGCCAGTATAACGCCTGTCTTGTTCTCCAGCGCCGATAGCTCGTCGTAGAGGCTGTCGTACTCCTGGTTGCTCATAATTTCCCTGTCCTGGGCATAATATGCCTTCGACGCCTCATTCAGCAGCTCCACAAGCTGTTTCATTCTTTCTAATTCAATGTTTTTTTGTTTAACGTTTTTTTGATTTGAGCCGATTTCATTCCTTCTCCCGGCTTCCCTGTCTTCGGCAAAGCCTTCACTGTTACCGCCTTCTTCATTTCCAATAATTTCAATATCGCCCTTATTCTGCATCCTGTCTCTCCAACCCCTTGCAATCTTGATAAAGCCTTTTGACCTCCCTGTCCGGAAGCTCATAATATTCTCCCGGTTTCAGCTTATCCAAGGTAATATGCATCACACGGATACGCTTCAGGCTCCGCACCCGGTACCCGCACGCTTCACACATTCTCTTGATCTGTCTGTTCAAACCCTGCGTTAAAACAATGTCAAAGGTATATTTCCCGGTTTTTTTGATTTCACACTTCCTTGTTGTAAGGTCCAGCTCCTTTAAATAAATACCATCTGCCATCTTATTTAAAAAATCATGTGTTATTTCCTTGTCGACCCTGACAATGTATTCTTTTTCATGAAAATTTGCTCCCCGCATCATTCCCTGAATCAGGTCTCCGTCATTGGTAAGCAAAAGCAACCCTTCCGAATCCTTGTCCAGCCTCCCCGCATAGGTAACCCTGACGGGATATTGTACAACATCCGCTATCTTTTTCTCCGCATGGGCATCCCTCTCCGTACAGATTACGCCCACAGGCTTATAAAATGCAAGTACAACTGTTTTTTTATTCTCCAGCACCCTTTTTCCTGCCACCACAATTTCATCCTGTCCGGATACCTGCTGTCCGGGCCGGGCCGTATGACCGTTTACCGACACCTGCCCCTGCTCGATCAGTCTGTCCGCATCTCTCCTGGAACAGACGCCGCAATGTGCCAGATATTTATTTAACCTGATCGTCTCCACCCTGCGACTCCTCCTTCATATCCTCCAGCCTGCGAACCGCGGGAATGCCTTTTCCCTGCGTTAATCCTGTCTTGGCCATTTTGTCCGCAAGCTCATTATAATACACATTGGAGTGCGCCGCAACCTTGGTAAAGCGAATATTGATATTTCTCCCCCAATCCCTCATGGCATAAGCATACTTCTGTGTCAGCTCCGTCCTGGAGCGCCATTCTCCGGTGACCCATTTCTCAATGCCCTGATAGTCATAGCGTATTTCCAAACGCTTGTAATTATTCAGCATCGCCACCTTCACCGCATACATGGCGCCAAGCATCTCACCCGTTACGTTTCGATGCTGCAGTGACTTTTCATTGTCGCCGTTTCCGAACTCCGTATAAATCCTTCCGTCCGGCAGAAGAAACACACAGCCAAAGGCATACTTTTTCAGCGAGTCGTCATAGCTTCCGTCCACATAAGCTAACAGACATCCCTCCTCCGGCAAATCCGCATACGTTTCCGCGCCGGAATTCCCCTCTGTTCCGGCTCCTGTACCGGCTTTTGTTGCGGGATGCCCCAGATAGGCATTTGCCTCCTCCAGAAGCGCAAAGCCCTTATACTCCGCCCCCGGATAGCCTTCCACCGCCGCCCTGCACTCTGCCCAGCTCTTAAATACACCTGTTATTTTACCTTTTTTTACCGCATAATATTTTTTTGCCGCCATAGTCCCCATCCTATACCATTACTAACAGCGCGGCGAGAATCATTGCAAGGAGCGAGAAAAGCATAACAGCAAAAAGTCCCAGCAAAGCAAGAACCGAAGCAATGCCCTCCTTGATCTTCTTATCTTTCTTAAGCCGCAGCAGCCCTATGATCGACAGTATAAATACCGCGTCTATCAAAACCACAATAATCAAAAGCTTACCCATTTTTTCTCTCCTCTTTTCTGTTTTGCTATACTCCGGTGGAAAAAGAAGCCTGCCCTTATTCGGCAGACTTCTTTCCCTCATAAAACGCGAAATCGTTTTTCCCGTTCTTTTTCACCCGATACATCGCATCGTCAGCATAGATGATCAGCTGCTCCAAATCCTCTGTATCCTTGGGATAAGAAGCAATGCCGATGCTCCCGCATATCTTCGCCGTATTCCCAACCAGCTTAAATTGTTTCGTAAATATCTGCCTGCAGGCATAGGCTGTCTTTTCGACGATTTTAAACTGACTGCTCTGCAATATGGCAATAAACTCGTCTCCCGCAAAACGATAAGCAGTGAAAATCTGCGACTCCATATCCTTCAGCCGCCCTGCTACCTGCTGCAGTGCCTCGTCCCCCGCCGTGTGCCCCAGACTGTCGTTTATCTTCTTAAAATCGTCTATATCAAGCATCATTATGGTACAGGGCTTCCTTTCCCTTATCAGCTCCGTCAGGTCGCTCATAAACTTGCTTCTGTTGGGCAGCCCTGTCAGAAAATCATGCTGGGACGCGGACTCCATGATTTTCCGTGCGCATTCCAGCTCTGCCACCATCTTTTTCTGTCTGCGGTGGTCGATGCATATCCAGATAATGACCATAACCAGCGCCGCAATCAAAATACTGCTGGGTATCAGTACCGCCCGGTTCTTTTCCAGAAAAGATTCCTTATAATTAATAATCGTCGTATCCCTGGGCAACACCGATAAGCTTATCCCATACCTTTCCATCATTTCTGCATCCACGCAGTATATATTGGGGCTGTCCATAATGACATGCATATCATCCATACTGATTCCGCTGATAATCCTGCGCGCGAGCTCTGCCGCCATCTCACCCGACTTGTACATGGAAACCACATTGCCGCCCAGCAGTCCGTCTCCAATGCCCGCCTCCACCATTCTAAGGGCCGGAACGCTTGCATTATCCGCAATCAGCTTCACAGACTCCGTGCTTGTATACAATTTCCCGTCGGCGTCCTCCGTCATCATCACATATATCAGAATACTGTCGCTTGAAACGCCCTGCAGGGCATTGCGCAGAGACTGCGACGACAAATTTGACACATTGATTTCCTTGAACAAAAGCTGCGGATAGTTTTCGGCGCATTCGTAATAACGCTTTCTCTCGGCCTGGCCGGTAATCGTGTCGTCCAAAATCGCCACAACCTTTGTTGCAGAAGGGTTGATTTTCAAGCCAAGCTCTATGTTGTTCTCCAGGGAAAGCTTTTCAATCACACCCGTTACTAACGGCTCCGCCGCGGCACGCTCTGCAAGCTCCTCGTCATTGATTCCCTCAAACACCAGCGGAATGTCCGCAAACAGCTCCTCCCTGTATTTCAATGCAAACTGAAGCGCCGCGTCATCGCCCAGGAGAATCACATCATAGGGCTCTACCTTCGACAGACGGTACGCCAGACCGTCATGGAACAGCTGCAGGGCCTGCTCGTCGCTCACGCGCTTTGTATCCATAAATTCGTAATCCAGAACGATATTCTTCCCCAAGCCCGCCTGAATTCCTTCTATCTGTGATTGTACCGTATCCCACGCATAGGAGTACGAGCTGATAAACAGCACCCGCTTCCCCTCCAAAGTCCTTTCAGCCTGCACATGTAAAGACGAAATCCCCAGACAAAACAACAGCAAAAAAAACGGCATCACCCCAACTGCCAATCCAATTCGTTTTATTTTTACCATACCTTTTCCCCAATCACATAGAAGCTATATAGTACTATTGTACCGCATTTTTGTATATATTCAAGTGATTTTCCACTTTTTATCTAAAATTTTGTATAACCTGCAAAAAAACAAAGCCACCTTTTACAGTGGCCTTTGCAGATAATAACCATATTTTACATAAATACTGCCTTCAGGAATCCGTTACCGGATATCAAGCCTGGGCGGCACATCTATATTTTCGGACACATATTTTCCGTCCTTTTTCCTCTGTCTGACACACTCTGACAACAGATATTCGATCTGCCCGTTGATAGAGCGAAAATCATCCTCTGCCCACGCGGCAATGTCGGCATATAATTTTTCAGACAGTCTCAAGGGCACCTGTTTCTTTTCAGCCATTAATACAGACTTCCCGAATTAATCACAGGCTGGGCGTCATGGTTGCCGCATAGAACCACCAACAGGTTCGATACCATAGCCGCCTTCCTCTCCTCGTCAAGATTCACAAGCTGCTTCTCATTCAATCTCTCCAGGGCCATTTCCACCATGCCCACGGCGCCGTCCACGATCATCTTTCTGGCATCGATAATGGCGGACGCCTGCTGCCTTTGCAGCATCACGGAGGCAATTTCGGGAGCATAGGCAAGATAGGTGATACGCGCCTCAAGAATTTCCAGGCCGGCATCGTTTACCTTCTTTTGGATCTCGTCGCGGATTCTTTCTGCCACAACCTCGGCGGAGCCTCTCAGACTGCCCTCATCCGCCATGCCGTCTCCGGTGGTGTCCACATTGGCCGCCACATCGTAGGGATATATACGCACTATATTTCTTAAGGCACTGTCGCACTGCAGAGACAAATATTCCTTATAATTATCCACCTTGAAGACCGCCTTCGCAGTATCCGTCACACGCCATATGACGGCAATGCCGATCTCCACCGGATTGCCCAGACAGTCGTTGATCTTCTGCCTGCCGTTGCTCAGAGTCATGGCCTTCAGAGATATCTTTCTGCCCATGCCCTCCATTCCCACGGTAATCCCCGCGCCTTCGGACGAAATACTTAAATGCGAGTTATTTCTCTGAATATCGCCGCTCTGCGCCAGCTTGGTAGCCGCCGCCGGATTTACGGCTGTACAGAAGGGGTTTACAAAATAAAAGCCCTCCTCCCTTATCGTACCCAAATATTTCCCGAACAGTGTCAGAACCAGCGCCTCCTGAGGCTTTAAAACCTTCAGCCCGCACCAGGGAATCCAGCCAAGCAGCGAATATATAATACCGATTGCCAGAAACGCCGCCCCATATCCGACGCCCCCCTCAAGAAGAACCGCGCCAAAGATAAGAGACGCAATTCCCAGAATATAAAGCAGTATTGTCAGCAACAGCATAGACAGCCCGTTCTTTTTCCCGTTATAAATTCTTTCTTCCATAACCTTGCCTCCTGATGTATATTCAATTTCTTTTTGATATCATTATAATATCAAATCAAATACATAATGTCAAGGAGTTATTATTTATCGGATAATTTCTATCCCCGGAAGCTCATCTAAAGCATACCGAACGGGTTTTAAGAAATTACAAAGGTTCCGGAAAACCCCAGCTTTCCGGAACCTTTTATAATTTACGATTTTGTTTTACACGATCCCCTGGGCGTTCATTGCCTCTGCCACCTTCAGGAAGCCCGCAATATTAGCGCCGGCAACATAGTTTCTGAGCATGCCGTACTGCCTTGAGGCCTCATCGATGCTGTGGAAAATATTGACCATAATATCCTTAAGCTTGGAATCAACCTCCTTAAAGGTCCAGGAAAGCCTCTCGCTGTTCTGGCTCATCTCAAGAGCGGATGTAGCAACGCCGCCTGCATTGGAAGCCTTTCCGGGGCAGAACAGGACATTGTTCTTCTGGAAGTACTCGGTAGCGTCCATGGTCGTAGGCATGTTTGCGCCTTCCGCCACTGCAAAGCAGCCGTTTGCCACCAGCGCCTTGGCATCCTCCAGATCCAGCTCATTCTGGGTAGCACAGGGCAGTGCAATATCACACTTGACGCTCCATACACCGTGCTCGCCGTTGGTCTTCTCGTGATACTGCGCAGAAGACCTTGCAGCGGCATACTCGCTTAAGCGCGCCCTCTTGACTTCCTTTACTTCCTTTAAAAGCGCCACATCGATTCCTGCAGGATCATAAATCCAGCCGGTAGAATCGGAACAGGTCACAGGCTTAGCGCCCAGCTGCTGCGCCTTCTGGATAGCATAAATGGCAACATTTCCCGCGCCGGAAACGGCAATGATCTTGTTTTTGATATCTCTGCCGTTGCACCTTAACATTTCTTCCGTCAGGTAAAGCAGCCCGTAACCGGTTGCCTCGGTTCTCGCAAGAGAACCGCCGTAGGAAAGTCCCTTACCGGTTAAAACGCCCTCGTACAGACCGGTCAGCCTCTTATACTGCCCGTACATAAAGCCGATTTCCCTGGCGCCGGTTCCGATATCCCCGGCAGGCACATCCGTATCTGCGCCGATGTATTTATGTAGCTCCGTGATAAAGCTCTGGCAGAATGCCATTACCTCTCTGTCCGACTTTCCCTTGGGGTCAAAATCAGAACCGCCCTTGCCGCCGCCGATAGGCAGACCGGTCAGAGAATTCTTGAAAATCTGTTCAAAGCCCAAAAACTTAATAATGCCAAGATTAACGCTGGGGTGCAGCCTCAACCCTCCCTTGTAAGGACCGATGGCAGAATTGAACTGTACACGGAAACCGTTATTGACCTGCACCTGCCCCTTGTCGTCCACCCAGGGTACGCGGAACAGAATCTGTCTTTCCGGAGTCACAAGCCTTTCCAGCAGAGCATCCTTGCGATACTTCTCCTCGTTAGCCTCAATTACAACACGAAGCGACTCAAGCACTTCCTTTACCGCCTGATGGAATTCCGGCTGGGAAGGATTCTTTTGAACTACCAGATCATAAACCTCATCAACATATGACATTGCACTGCCCTCCTTTTTATAATGTATACATGTATTATTGTAAACTTTCTTCCAGATTTTTTCAACACACTTTAATATATTAATTTAAAAAAGTTTTTCATATATTTTTAGTCATATTGCACAAATTATAAAAATTCCTTCAGGCTTGTAACATTTTTCTCCTCAAAATGAATCAGCTCCCTGGCAAGCTTGACAGGGAGGGAACCGGCATTTTCATTATGCTTCAACACCTTTTCAAGCTCAATAATGCCGTTATTATTTCCCTTGATCATCAGCTCTGCCAGATGCCCCGTGCTGGTGTTCAACATTGTATTATAATGAATGCCCGTTTTAAGCATGGCGTCAGAAAGCGCGCTTCCCTGATACATAGCAGCTTTTGCCGCCATCAGCTGCTTGGATGCCTCGTTATGGATCTCCGAAAACCTGATCGACTGCTCAGACAGCTGTCTTGAAAATTCGTCGTCACATGCCTTACCTGCAATGGTTTCGATAGCCTTCATGGCCATATCCGTATTTTTTTGAATTTCCTTGTATACAGCAACCTCCTGTTGAGTCATATAAGCCTCCCTTTTGTCCCAAAATTGAAAAAACCTTTTACTATTCAGCTACAGTAAAAGGTTTTCCAACTTTATTATATTTATACTTCCATACGTGCCCCTGGGCACAAACAATTTTTTTTATTCCTGTGTCACATAATCCGCGCTGACATATGCAACCTGCCCGTTATATACCACCTTGCACCAGCCGTCCTCCACTGCCAGCAGATCAAGAGTCTGACCCTCGGACAGCAAGCCGAGACGCTCCCCGCCTGAGCCGGCGGCTGCACGAATATTAATGTTTGCGGTTGCCGTCCCCCTGCCGATAACATTCAAAGTGTCCGCGCTTTCTTCCAGCCGTAAAAACTCAGACTTTATATAACCGTCCTTGCCTTCAAACACAATCTTTGTCCAGCCGTTAAGCTGTACATCCTGAACCTGGACCCTGGCGCCATTGGATACCTTTCCGATCTTATCCGCCTTTTCACTGTCGGAGCCACGGACATTGACCGTTGTGGTGGCCACAGCGTACCTGGGACCCACTACCACCGAACGTCCTGCCGCTTCCGCGTCACCGCCCTGAGAATCTCCTTCCGGAGCTCCTCCCTGGCCCGGCTGGTCTTCCCCGCCTATATTCTGCTCCGCCATTGCCACGCCCAGTTCTTCAAGCTTATTGCCCACAGCCTTATCGATCTGTTTTCCCAGCTCTCCCAGATAATCCAGCAGCTCTGGCTTCGCAAGCATTAATTCATTATACTCGTTGGTGACGCGATTATGGAAATCCTTCACGTCATCCTGGTTCGCAACCCTCGTAACGTACTGGCTTTCCTCCTCGGTGAAATTTTCGTCATTCCTGATATAAAGCTCGCCCTGGTCGTTTCTGCTTAAATACAGCATCTGATAGCCCGGGAATTCCTCGGTATGATTCAAAAAACGCACCCTGTAATAAACGCATGCCAGAACGGAATCCTCCGTCAGTCCCTGTTTGACATAGACATCAAAGGCCGCATAGTCGTCTATATATTCTGCCGTCACCGCAAATCGCAGCGTATCCGCCGTGGAGAGCGTATCGTGAATCGCTGTCAGCGTTTCCGTATCTCCCATCGCCATGGCGTTATAATAGGATGCCATCAGCGCATAGATCTCCTCGTCTGAGTTCTCCGTCATAGGCACCTCCTCCGGCGCCGGAACAGCCGTGGCAAGCTCGCCTATTTCCTGGACACTTCCTGCAGAGACCCTGAGCTCCTGGGGTACCGCTGTATTCTGCTGCACCTCGGGCACACCGTCATTTGTTTCCTTTACCCTGTTGGCATTGAGCGCCGCAGATACCGTCACTGCCACCATGGCAATCACAATAACAGGAAAAACAATTGCGCAATGTCTTATTATTTTGTTACAAACTTTAACAACCTTATCCTTCTGCATACTCTGCCTTTCATAAAAATAAAAGAAAACACCCTCTGCGTTTCCGCTCAGGCTGCTTCTGCCAACTGCCCAAAAAGCCGCAAGCGGCTCTTTGAGATTACAGTACAGGGTGATGTAAATGCACTCGACAGGAATCGAACCTGCATTAAAGGCGTCGGAGGCCTTCGTTCTATCCGTTAGACTACGAGTGCAAATATTACAAATTTATTACATCACCCTGCCTATAATATCATAAAAAAAGTAATATGTCTACCATGTTTTTGGGATTTTTGAAAATTAATAAATTATTTTGACTTTTTTTTCTTTGAAATCATAATAATACAGATTGTCAGAGAGCACCTCCTCCGGCGCCAAAAGAGTACTGTTTACTTCGGAAATCATCTCCCGCAGGTCGCCTGCCGTTTCTATCCCCGTTTCCGGCAAAAGAATAACCTCGTGTACGGAGCTTGGCAGAATATAGAAATTTTTTTGTTCTCTGGCGGAAAGCTTTTCCAGCACGCCCGGATACAGCATGCATACGGCGCCAAAGATACGCCTTGCATTGGTGAGTATCCTCATCGGGTTATATTCCAAAAAGCCTCCGCGGGCCGCGGGCTCCGGCATCCCCTCCACATCGTCAAATTCCGGGCTTTCTCTCATAATGTCCTCCATGGAAATACATTCCCAGCCGAAAAGCCTGACGGTATTCTGTTCGGCAAGACGCACCAGGTCTACCGTTTTTACCCCCCATCTCTGGGCATGGGCATTTTTAATCCTTATGGAGCCCTCCCCTATGTGCCTTCCCTCGTAAGCATAATAAAAACAGAGGGCCAGATCCAGAAATTCTATATGGGGGCTTTCCCGAAGCAGCTCCTCATTTCCCTTCTGCCTTATTAGCCGATAGCAGATACGCTCCTTCACCTTGTCAAAGCATTGGAAGAAGCTCATATTGATATCCCTCCCAGGCATCTCCTCCCTGTACAGCTTTAAGAGCCGTGCCAGAACCGCGGCAAAGCTCTGCCCGCTTTCATACGCCTCCCAGAAGCTGTCCAGGTAAATGGTGGGAACCGTATTTCTGCTCCCCGAAAATATCAGCAAGCCATGCATGATGACCCCGTTATTCTTCCTCACCTCCTTTAACTCCAGCCTGTAATTTTCCCCAAGCTGCTTTTTCATCTCATTATATACCTTTGTTATAAATTCTCTCTTATCCACACTCTTTCCTTTCTTATCCTATGTTCCTATGTTTCTATGCTCCTATGTTCCTATGCTCCCATGTTTCTATGCTCCTATGTTCCTATGCCTCTAAACTCCTATGCTCCTATACTTCTGAACTCCTGAACTCCTGAACGCCCCCTGTCTCCCGGGGGCTATCATCCGCCGGGCACAAAAAAAGGCAACGACCTCCTTTCGGAACGTCATTGCCTTGCAAGTTTTGACAGTATGAAAATATGCAGCCGGATTAAGCACGAGACAGATATTCGCCTGTTCTGGTGTCAATCTTGATCTTATCGCCCTGATTTACAAACAGGGGAACGGAAACCTGCGCCCCTGTCTCAACAGTGGCGGGCTTGCTTGCTCCTGTGGCGGTATCGCCCTTGAAGCCGGGCTCCGTATCGGTAATCACCAGCTCTACGAACAAGGGAGGCTCCACCGAAAAAACATTGCCGTTGTGGGAGCAAACCTTGCACATCTCGTTCTCTTTTACAAACTTGAGAGCATCGCCAACAGTATCGCTGTTCAGGGCTGTCTGCTCATAGTTCTCCGTATCCATAAAGTAATACAAATCGCCGTCACTGTACAGATACTGCATATCTTTTCTATCAATACGAGCCTGAGGGCACTTCTCCGTAGGACGGAAGGTCTTCTCCACCACACCGCCGCTCTTGATATTCTTCAGCTTTGTTCTAACAAAAGCCGCGCCCTTTCCAGGCTTAACGTGCTGGAACTCAATAATCTGGTACACATTATTATCGTACTCAATGGTAATACCATTTCTGAAATCACCTGCAGAAATCATATTATATTCCTCCTAATTTTGTTCACAACATAATTCCAGTATAGTTTAATATAAATATGTCCCAATTTCAACCATTTTTTTATTTTTCTTTATATTATTCGTCTTAAGACATATTTAAATGCACCGCAGACGGCAGATCCATCTGCTAAAATCAGTAAAAGCCATAAAACGAAGTAACGTCAACCGCCCTTCGTCATATTTATATCGTATAGGGAATTGAGCCGCAGTCCTGCGGCAATGAAATGGCAGCATGCCCTGCCTGTCTCAGAAACAGTTTCCCGAAATGCTCTATAAGGAGGAATCTATCATTTATGGCAATCGGTTCTTTAATCATACAGGCAAGGACGGCACATGACGCGCTTCCGCTAAGCGGGGTACAGATCTGGATTATGGATACTCAGGAAAAGCATGTTTATCATGTGACAACGGACGAAAGCGGTGAAACGGAAAAGCTTGCTTTAGAAACCCTGGACAAATCCCTGTCCCTGGACCCGGATTTTTCCGGAACGCCCTTTATCAGCTATGATGTGCTTGCGTTTGCCAACGGTTTTAATTCGTTTCATATTGTCGGCATTCCGATCCTGGATGGAGAGACGGCCATTCAGACGCTTGAATTTGTTCCCATGCGGAAAACCCAGCGCACACCTACCGTAACGGAAATTCGGATCGGCATACCCGCTGTCTCCATGACGGGAAACCGTTCTCAGCAGGGACCCGAGGCGGAGGATTCGGAATCCCGCGTACTGCGCCAAGTGGTTATTCCAAATCCGATCACGGTACACTTGGGCAGGCCCGGCGCACCTGCGTCCAATGTCCAGGTATCTTTCCCCGATTATGTAAAAAATGTTGCCAGCAGTGAAATTTATCCTACGTGGCCGGATGCGTCCCTGCGGGCAAATATTTATGCAATTATCACCTTTGCGCTGAACAGGATTTATAGCGAGTGGTACAGAAGCCGCGGCTACGACTTTGACATAACAAACAATACTGCCTATGACCAATATTTTGTATATGGGCGGAATATCTATGAGTCCATCAGCCTGATCGTGGATGAGATTTTTAATGAATATGTCCGCAGACAGGGACAGACCGCGCCTTATTTTACCTCATTCTGCAACGGAACCACCGCAACCTGCGCAGGTATGTCCCAGTGGGGAACGGTTACGCTGGCAAACCAGGGACTCAGCCCCCTGCAGATACTGCGTTCCTATTACCCCAAGGATGTGGAGATTGCGGAGACTAACATCATTACCGGCATTGTGTCCTCCTATCCCGGTACTGCGCTCACGACAGGGAGCACAGGGCTTGACGTACAGACAATTCAGACTTATCTGGAAAGAATTCGGCGTAACTACCCCGCAATTCCTGCTATTACGGATGAAGCGGGCGTATTTGGAGAGAGCACAAGGGCGGCAGTTGCCAAATTTCAGAGTATATTCAACCTGACATCCGATGGCGTGGTCGGAAAAGCCACCTGGAATAAGCTTTCCTATCTGTACGCCTCCGTGACCAGGCTTGCCGAGCTGGACAGCGAAGGGACTTCCCTGGGAATAGGAACCGTCCCGCCCAGTTCGGTTCTGCGCCTGGGGTCGTCGGGACAGGATGTCATTACCCTGCAGTATCTTCTGAATGTGGCGGCCGAATTTAATTCGGCGGTTCCGGCTCCCAAGCAGGACGGAAATTTCGGAAGTGAAACGCAGCGGTCGGTTACAGCATTCCAGCGTGCAGCGGGGCTTACGCCCGACGGCATTGTGGGACCGCTCACATGGCAGGCGCTGTATGACACTTATCTGGGAACGGACAATGTGCTTCCTCCCGGCCCCGGTACCGATGTTACGATATATGTTGTCCGCCCGGGTGATTCACTCTGGCTGATCGCCCGCAGATACAATACGACGGTTGACGCCATCAAG
>CAJTPH010000049.1:0-18513 GCA_910578215.1 uncultured Acetatifactor sp.
GCGGCTTTTGTAAGTATGTGATTGGCTATATTTATCAAGCAGCTTGACAAACGTACCAACGGTATGATAAGATAAAACATACCAAAGGTATGTTAAGGGGGTGAGGAATCATGGCAAGAAATAAGCATCCGGAAGAAACCGTTAATTTAATATTGGATGTGGCTTTTCGATTATTTATAGAAAAGGGATATGAGCATACTTCCATCCAGGATATAATTGATAATTTAGGCGGTCTTAGCAAGGGTGCTATCTATCATCATTTTAAGTCAAAGGAAGATATTTTAGTTGCCGTTACAGACAGGATGACATCCGAATCGAACCGGATGCTTGCGGCTATTCGTGATCGTTCTGACCTTAGCGGGATAGAGAAGCTAAAGACCATTTTCAGCGAATCAATCAGCCGGCCTGTACAGAACGATATTTTTACGGTAGCTCCGGATTTTCACAATAATCCGAAGCTTCTTTTCAGCCTTTTGCATGATACCATAGAAAACGCAGCGCCAAACTATATTTTGCCGATTATCAGGCAGGGTGTTTCAGACGGTTCCATCAAAACGGATTACCCGGAGCAATTGGCAGAGCTGATTTTGCTTGCTGCGAATGTCTGGATGAATCCTATGATATTTGACAGCTCTGCGGAAGAATCCTACTGTAAGTTTATGGTATTCAGACAGATGCTGCAAGGTTTTGGCCTGGATATTGTAGACAGCGAAATATTAGGGAGATTGCAGGAGCTGGCAACCATCTATCAAAAGCACAAGCAATAAAAGATACAGGCTGTGTATTTTCTGCTGCCGGGAACAAATTTCTGCCCTGTATAATGGGGCAGATATATTTTATGGTATTAAATACCGTCATGCGGTATTAAAAGGAGGCATTGTTTCTACTGTTGTCGGATGGAAAAACGCTCGGCAGTTGCAGCAATTGTATGCTCTTTGATTGTGGTATGCTTTTTTGCCAACTGCATTACCATTTCTCGGGGGAGTATTGTCTGGGTAATGCTGGCAATGAGTGCGGTTTTCGTCATAATTAATGGTTTTATCTATCAAATTCTGGCAGACGGAATAGAAAAATGGAGGTTTAAAGAATGAATCAAAAGCTATTATCCAGGGATTTTACGTTAGTTATAATTGGCCAGATTATCTCTTTGTTTGGCAATGCAACAATAAGGTTTGCGTTACCACTGTATTTATTAAATTCGACAGGCTCGTCTGCACTTTACGGTACCGTTACGGCGTGCGCTTTCATTCCCGCTGTTTTGCTGTCGCCTGTTGGCGGCATTATCGCAGACCGGGTGAATAAAAGAAATATTATGGTAATACTGGATTTTTTTACGGCGGCAGTCATCCTGGTCTTTTCCCTGCTTATGAATAAGGTGAATCTGATTCTTCTTCTGACGGTTACGTTGAGCTTTTTGTATGGCATTGCGGGAGCATACCAGCCATCCGTGCAGGCAAGCATTCCTGCGCTTACCAATCAGGATAATTTTATGGCCGCCAATTCTGTTATCAATACAATCAGTTCCTTTGCGTCTCTGATTGGTCCTGTGCTTGGAGGCGTTTTATACAGCGCATATGGATTAAAGCCTGTATTGTGGGTTTGCATGGTATGCTTTATTATGTCGGCGGTTATGGAAATCTTCATTAAAATACCGTTCCGGAAGCAAGCCTCAGACGGGGGCATTCTGAAGACAGCCGCAGCCGATTTTGCAGAGAGCATCCGCTTTATCCGAAGGGAGAAGCCTGTTATAGGAAAGGCTGTTCTTGTAATCTGCGGAATTAATTTGTTTCTTGCCGCTATGATTATTGTGGCGCTTCCATATCTGGTAACGGAGGTATTGAATTTAGAGGCTTCACAGGCAAACAGGCTATATGGCTTTGCGGAGGGAGCGCTGGCGGCAGGCGGATTGGCAGGAGGTATCGGAGCAGGCATTTTTGCAGACAAACTGGCGATCCGTAAATCCGGCAGGCTCGTGATCGCTTGTGCGGTATGCGTGTTTCCTATGGGCTTTTCATTGACGGTGTTTTCAGCTGCAATCATAAATTATACTGTTATAACCGTATGCTGCTTTGCCATTATGGTATTATCAACTCTCTTTACCGTGCAGCTGATGTCCTTTATCCAGACAGAAACCCCGCAAAATTTAATTGGAAAGGTGATTGCGGTCATTCTTACCGTTTCCATGTGCGCACAGCCATTGGGCAATGCGTTTTATGGTATCCTGTTTCAAATATGTAAGGGATTTGAATATGCCGTTATTTTATTTTCGGGTGTTGTATCGCTGATAATTGCCGTAAATACAAAAAATATTTTTAAGAGATTTTAGGCGTAAGCTGAGTAATTTGCCCCTGGGAGGGGGCAGGGGCGCTCCATCGGGGCGGGATTGATACAAAAAAATTTGAAAAGGGGTTATAATCGAACGTATTTTCTGCTATAATAATTGTACTTTAATTAGACATAGACAGGAGGAGCGAGAGAAATGTGTGGGCGTTATTATATTGATAAGGACACAGAGGAAGAAATATATCGAGCGCTGCAGGAGATAGACGAAAAATTCATGACGGAAAGGACAGGAGATATTTATCCTACAAATTATGCTCCGGTAATATATAGCAGAGATGAAAAGCTGTGCGGCGGGGAGATGAGGTGGGGATTTTTGGGAAAGGATAAAAGGCTGATGATTAACGCCAGAGCGGAGACGGCTCTGGAGCGTCCTACTTTTTCTGACAGTGTAAGGCAGCGGCGATGCATTATCCCGGCAAGGCACTTTTATGAATGGGATAAAGAAAGGCAGAAGGTGACTTTTTGCAGAAAACAGGGAAAAATATTATATATGGCGGGATTTTATCGGGAGCAGGAGGACGGTCCTCATTTTGTCATACTGACCACCGCAGCAAATGAATCCGTGAGTCCCGTCCATGAACGAATGCCTCTTATTTTGGAGGAAGATGAAATGCTGCCATGGATATATAATGCGGGGAAGGTCGGCAGCTTCCTGACCAAGTCTTCTCCGAAGCTGGAACGCAGACAGGACTATGAGCAAATGAGTCTGTTTTGACAGAGGTGTGGGGTTGCAGCTATGTAAAGAAGGAGAAAAGCGCAAACTTCCTCACCGCAGAAAATGATAGATGCGGTATTGGGGCTGCAAGCCGCAAACCGGCTGGGGCTCACAGTGAAAAGAAATATGCATGGTGCGAAACCGCCAGATTGGAGGACTCAGGGCATGAATAGGGAGAAAGAGCAGGGTAAATATGACGATATTCTTTATCTGCCGCATCCCGTATCCAGGCGGCATCCGCAGATGCCCCTGTTAGACAGGGCGGCGCAGTTTGCGCCTTTTGCCGCCCTTGTCGGACATGGAGAGGCGGTAAAGGAGACAGCACGGCTGACCGGTTCTCATGTAGAACTGGAAGATGGGCAGAGGGAGCGGTTAGATCAGCAGCTTTCGCTGCTTCTTAAGGCAATGGGGGAGAACCCCGGCCAGGAGCCTGTAATTACAGTCACTTACTTTAAGCCGGATGAGAAAAAGGACGGCGGCGCCAATGTGCCTGTGTGTGGGAGGGTGAAAAGGGTGGACGGATACCGGCGGGAGATTGTACTGAAAGACGGGACAGTCCTCCCTATGGACGCTATTGTCGCCATGGAGGGGGATGTGTTTTGTGATGCCCAGGACTGACTGCTTAAGGCGTGACAGCCTCGGATTATGGCATTAAATATAGCTTCTGCGTCCCTGAAATATTAGCCCTTTTGAGGCGCTGACTAAGGGAGGGCCGTATCGCCGGCGGATGTCGCTCAGACAGGCGGCGGAACTTTTAGGCGTGAAAGTGGTGGAGTTACAGAAATTTGTGTTGGTGCAATTTTTGCGGATAGCGGAAAATACAGGGGCTGAAAAACGGAAGAAGGCCGCTTTTGAAGGGAGAGCTGTTATGAGAATGCTGACTAAAAAACAACTAAACATAATGAACGATTGGATGCAGGC
This sequence comes from uncultured Acetatifactor sp., assembly GCA_910578215.1. Classification (GTDB taxonomy): domain Bacteria; phylum Bacillota; class Clostridia; order Lachnospirales; family Lachnospiraceae; genus Acetatifactor. Next base: position 3,980 of record CAJTPH010000049.1, read on the forward strand.
GAATGCTCGTCCATATGATCGTGCAAAGTGGAATTATCTGTTTAACGGCGGCAGCAAGGATACTATCGTTGAGGAAATGCTGAAATACCAAAATGCCGATGGCGGTATGGGCAGCGGCTTTGAGGCTGATATGCTTTGCCCTTTATCCGCCGCCATACCTACAGCAGAAGCAATTTTTCAAGCATATGAGTATGAGCTCGATTGTTCTTCTGCATGGTTTAAGGCTATATTGAATTATTTTGAAAGGTCCGTACAGAATATACCGAAGTATTGGGAGGACAGTCCAAAAGAAGCTATGGATTATCCTCATGCACCCTGGTGGAATTATGAGCCTTGCATGGTGTTTAATCCCAATCCCTGTGCGGTGGTTGCTTCTGCAATGATATGTAATGGAACAGATAGTCAAAAAGAACTCGGGTATAAAATTGCAGATGATTGTATCAGCTTCCTTTTAGGCAAGGGCTTTTGCGGTGATCATGATACGTTTAATATTCAGGCGTTAGTTGAACGGCTTCTTCAAATAAAATCTCCCCTTATATCCGCTGAAGTAATGGAATCCATGCGAAGAAGAATACTTGAAAACACTTGTTTTGATACAGGCAAGTATAATGGATATTTTTTCACTCCGCTTGATTTCGTATCGTCTCCCAATTCGATATGGTACGGCGATGTGAAGCATGGAATTGAGCGGACCTTTGATTTTTGGCTTAATAATATAAATGAGCAGGGAGTATGGAATCCGAATTTCTCTTGGGGAATTGACAGTGATGTTTCCAGGCGAGTAACTGAGAACTGGAAAGGATATATTACCGTAAAGCGGGCTAAGATATTTCTGAATTTTGACAGAATTGAAAGATAAGCATTCAGAAAATATATTTTATCCGGCAGGCAAAAGGGAGGGTATGTCCTTATTTGGGGCTTTAAAAGTTGCAGCCTGTGTGCTATAATGATGCGCAGATAAATCGGAATATAACTGGAATAGGAGAATACCATGAAAGCGTTTGGCGTAAATGAACTGAGAAGAATGTATCTGGACTTTTTTGAGAGTAAGGAGCACTTAAAGATGAAAAGCGCTTCGCTGGTGCCTCACAATGACAACAGTCTTCTGATCATCAATTCCGGAATGGCGCCCTTGAAGCCTTATTTTACCGGGCAGGAGATTCCGCCCAGAAGGAGGGTGACAACCTGCCAGAAGTGCGTGCGTACCGGAGATATCGAAAATGTGGGTAAGACTGCGAGGCATCTGACCTTTTTTGAGATGCTTGGAAATTTTTCCTTTGGGGATTATTTTAAGCATGAGGCCATTGCCTGGAGCTGGGAGTTTTTGACAAAGGTGGTGGGCATGGACCCGGACAGGCTGTATCCTTCCATCTATTGTGAGGATGACGAGGCTTACGACATTTGGACGAAGGAGATCGGCGTTCAGGGGGAAAAGATCACCCGCTTTTACCGGGATGAGAACGGAGAGTGTGACAATTTCTGGGAGCATGGCGCGGGTCCATGCGGTCCCTGCTCCGAGATTTATTATGACAGGGGCATCGAGTACGGCTGCGGGAAGCCCGACTGCAGGGTGGGCTGTGACTGCGACCGCTTTATGGAGGTGTGGAACAATGTGTTCACCCAGTTCGACAGCGACGGCCACGGCAATTACACCGAGCTGTCTCAGAAGAACATAGACACCGGTATGGGGCTGGAGCGTCTTGCGGTGGTGGTCCAGGATGTGGATTCCGTGTTCGACATAGACACCATGAAGGCTATCCGTGACCATATCTGCCGGCTTGCGGGAACGGAGTACCAAAAGGATGAGGAGAAGGATGTGTCCATTCGTCTGATCACCGATCATATCCGTTCCACTACCTTTATGATCAGCGACGGCATCCTGCCCTCCAACGAGGGAAGGGGCTATGTACTGCGCCGCCTGATCCGCCGCGCGGCAAGGCATGGCAGGAAGCTGGGCATCGACGGCAAGTTTATGGCGGCTTTAAGCGAGACCGTTATCCGTGAATGTAAGGACGGCTATCCCGAGCTGGAGGAGAAGAAGGACTTTATTTTAAATGTCCTCACCCAGGAGGAGGACAAGTTTGACAAGACCATCGACCAGGGCTTGAGCATTCTGTCACAGATGGAGGAGGAGATGAGGGCGGCGGGACGTAAGGAGCTTTCCGGCGAAAATGCGTTTAAGCTGTATGATACCTACGGCTTCCCTGTAGATCTGACAAAGGAGATCCTGGAGGAAAGGGGTCTTGCCATAGATGAGGCGGGCTTTGAGGTCTGCATGCAGAAGCAGAAGGAGATGGCACGGGGAGCCAGGAAGACCACCAATTATATGGGGGCGGATGTGACTGTGTACGAGTCCATTGCCCCGGAGATCACATCCGTTTTTGTAGGGTATGACAGGCTGCAGCACAATTCAGGGATCACGGTTCTGACCACCGAGGAGGAGCTGGTGGAGGCTTTGACTGACGGGCAGGCGGGCACTGTCATCGTGGACGAGACCCCCTTCTATGCCACCATGGGCGGACAGTGCGGGGATACCGGCACGATTACCACCGGGGACGGCAGCTTTGAGGTGAAGGATACGGTGAAGCTTCTGGGCGGAAAGATAGGTCATATCGGAGTGGTCACAAGAGGCATGATTAAGGTGGGAGATACGGCGACACTGACGGTGGACGCAGGAAGGCGTTCGGACACCTGCAAAAACCACAGCGCGACCCACCTGCTGCAGAAGGCTCTGCGGGAGGTGCTGGGAACTCATGTGGAGCAGGCGGGCTCCTATGTGGACGGTGAGAGGCTTCGCTTCGATTTCAGCCACTTTACGGCGATGACCAAGGAGGAGCTGGAACGTGTCGAGAGAACAGTAAACGAGAAGATTGCCGAAAATATTCCGGTGGTTACGGAGACCATGGGCATCGAGGAGGCAAAGAAGACAGGAGCGATGGCGCTGTTTGGCGAGAAGTACGGTGAGGAGGTACGTGTCGTCAGGATGGGCGGTTTCTCGGTGGAGCTCTGCGGGGGAACCCATGTTAATAACACAGGCGTTATTAACAGCTTTAAGATTCTGTCCGAAAACGGCGTTGCGTCGGGAACCCGCAGAATTGAGGCGATTACCGGAAACGGTGTGATGAATTATTATAAAAATCTGGAGAAGACGGTTGAGGAGGCAAGCCGGATCGTGAAGTCGTCCCCGGCTTCCCTGGTGGAGAAGTGCGGGCATCTGATGGCGGAGCTCAAGGCGCTGAATTCCGAGCTGGAATCCTTAAAGAGCAAGGCGGCGAAGGACGCGCTGGGGAACGTCATGGATCAGGTAAGGGAGATAAAGGGCGTGAAGCTCCTTGCCGCAAAGGCGGACGGGGTGGATATGAACGGCCTTCGCGAGCTGGGCGACCAGCTAAAGGAGAAGCTTGGCGAGGGCGTTGTGGTTCTTCTTTCCGCCACGGGCGACAGGGTAAACATGATTGCCATGGCTACCGACGGCGCTCTTGCCCGGGGAGCCCATGCAGGCAACCTGATCAAGGGAATTGCCGGGCTTGTAGGCGGAGGCGGAGGCGGACGCCCCGGCATGGCGCAGGCGGGCGGAAAGAATCCTGCGGGGATTCCGGATGCCATCGCGGAGGCGGCAAAGGTTTTAGAGGGGCAGCTTCAATAATGCGTATTGTGATTTGCGACGATGAACCGGGGTACAGGGCGCTTTTGCATGAAAGGATACTGCAGTACGGTTTTGAGCAGGATTTTGAGGCACAGATCGCGGAATATGAGAGTGGAGGGCAGCTGATAGCTGCCCTGGACGCAGGCGAGCGGGCGGACGTATATTTTCTGGATATTCAGATGGAAAACGGCGCCGACGACGGTATCCGTGTGGCCAAGGAGCTGAGGAGGCGCGGGGAGAACGGTCTGATCGTCTATGTGACGAGCTTTATAGATTATGCGCAGACGGGCTATGAGGTGAAGGCCTTCCGGTATCTTTTAAAAAGCCAGATATCAGGGAGCCATAAGCCTGCACAGGATAATAAGGCCAATGCTCCGGCGTGCCCGGATAAGCTTGCGGAGGTGCTTTCCGCGGTCAGAAAAGAGCTTTTTGGGGAGGAATACTTCAGTTTCCGGATAAACAGGGAAACCCTGCGGGTGGAAAAGGGGAAGATTCTGTATCTGGAGAGCGATAAGAGGCAGATATTTATATATACCGGGGATGAGAGCTACTGCTTTTACGGCAGTTTGGATCAGGCGCAGGGACAGCTGGGAGAGGGATTCCTGCGCTGCCACAGAAGCTATCTGGTCAATCTGAAGCATATACAGAGGTATTCAAGGGAACAGATCAGTCTAAAGGGAGGAGCAGCCGTGCCGGTCAGCCGTTCATATGCGAAGGAGTGCATGAGGCGGCTGATGCTGGAGATGGTATAGCCGCCCGCAGGACAGGCTGCGGAAAGGCATTTTTAATTGGGAACGGGAATGATACAACAGACCAATTTCATATTAACGTTTGTTATGACATGCTATGTTTTCCAAAGCTGTCGCCGTGCCGGCATTGTAAGAGGGTGTGTGGCGGGCGCCGGCTTTTTTACTGCTGCCATTTATCTTGATCTGGCGAGTATGCTCATTATGGAAGGGCTTGGCGCAGGCGGGGCAGGCAGGACCTTGTTCGGCATACTTGCCGTTGTGGTGTCAAAGAGCATACTTGTGTCAGGTCTGATTCTGGGCAGGGTTATTCTTACGGAACATGGACGGGAGGCGGACGAGCTGCAGGGAGACGGCGCCGGAGCATGCTTTGGGGAGAAGGGACCGGACGGACGCAGGAGGCTTGACTATATAACGGGTCTTACCCTGGGCATCACCTTGTTTTTTCTTATACTTGCATTTGGGATTTTAGGGCGGGAGGGAAGTGTCGCCCGGCGTTTTGTGACGGTCAGCTTTTTGCTTGTGTCGCTGCTGTTATTTTATACAGCGCAGATACTTTATGAGAGGAAAAGGCAGGGGGAAAGAAAGCAGGCCGAAGCCCGCAACAGAAAGCGGGAGGCGGATGTTTATCTGGAGAACGTGGAAAACAATTATCAGCGGACCAGGGAGCTGTGGCATGACCTGAAGAATCACATTAATCTCTTAAACACGCTGCTTTCGGAGAAAAGGTATGAGCAGATGGCGGATTATCTGAGAGCGTTTGGGGAGGATGTGGATTCTCTGACGCTTCCGGTTAAGAGCGGTAATATTATTGTGGATGCGCTTTTGGAGGACAAGCTTGCCAGAGCGAGGAAGGAGGGCGTGGAGGTCAGCCTTTCCCTCTGCAATCTGACGGGGTTTTCGTTAAAGCCTGACGAGATCTGCGGGCTGTTGGGCAATCTTCTGGACAATGCCCTGGAGGCCAACCGCCAGGTACAGGAGGGGAAGTATCTGGCAGTAGACTGCAGGGAACAGGAGGATATCTATTACATCAGGGTGAAAAACAGGGCCGCGGCAAAGGCCAGGGAGCAGGGCGGCGTCCTGCAGACCACAAAGAGCGACAGGCTGAACCGGGTCGGACACGGGCTGGGGCTGCGCAGCGTGGAGCGTATTGTCCACGGCTGCGGCGGAGAGCTTTTGGTGGACAGCGGAAACAGGGAATTCACGGTGGTGGTGAGACTGCCCCGGGGTATTTGATTGCGTAGTGAATAGAAAGTTAAGTACTCCAAGCACCCTGTCCCCAAAGGAATGTCTGATATTGCATACAGCCCGTTTTAATGGTATAATATTGACGCAAAAGTGCGTTGTGTCAACTACTGATTCCATGTGCGCCGGAGCGCATGAGATTGTGGTATAATGTTGACACAGAAGGTCATTGTGTCAACTACTGATTCCATGTGCGCCGGAGCGCACGAGATTGTGGTACAATGTTGACACAGAAGGTCATTGTGTCAACTACTGATTCCATATGCGCCGGAGCGCATGAGATTGTGGTATAACGCACTCAAGAATTCAGCCGCAGCGCGTCTCTGTCGCTCAGCGCGAAGCGCTGAAGTATGGCTTTGGAAATAATAAAAATTAAGGATGGACTACATATGGGAAAAAGAATTTGCGGATTGCTTCTGGGGCTTCTGTGTACCTCGGCTATTATGGGGTGCGGGAAGGCAGAGGAAACGGACCCGGTGAATACGGAGCCTTCAAAGGTTGAGCTGGTTGTCTGGGGAGCCCAGGAGGATGCGGAGCTGATGAACCGGATTATCGACGGTTTTGTGGAAAATTATCGGGGGCAGGCGGATTTTGAGATTGTTTTCGAGGCGCAGGGGGAATCCCAGTGTAAAAACGCGTTGCTGGGAGGACTGGAGGAGGGCGCAGACGTATTTACCTTTGCGGATGACCAGATAAATGCCCTGGCTGCTGCCGGGGCATTGAATCCTATTGAGAATGCGGATGAGATCAGGGGAAGAAATCTTTCCAGTACCACGGAAGCGGCCACGATAAACGATCGTCTGTATGCCTATCCGCTGACTGCGGATAACGGATATTTCCTGTATTACAACAAGAAATATATCACGGACGAACAGGCTGAAACGCTGGACGGCATACTGGAAGCCGCTGCGGCAAACGGTAAACTGTTTACCATGGACTGGTCCTCGGCATGGTATGTATATTCTTTTTTCGGAAATACGGGGATGCAGGTTGGGCTTAACAGCGACGGGATCACCAACTATTGCACATGGAATCGGACGGAGGGCGACATAAAGGGCATCGATGTGGCGCAGGCAATGCTCCGGATTGCGGAAAATCCGGGTTTTGTCAGCTGTACGGACGAGGAATTTCTGAACGGGGTAAAGGACGGAACGGTGATTGCAGGAGTCAGCGGCGTATGGAATTCCGTCCAGGTAACGGAGGCCTGGGGAGAGAATACCGGAGCCTGCAAGCTGCCGGCATATAACTGTAACGGCCGCCTGGTGCAGATGGCATCCTTTTCAGGCTGTAAGCTGATTGGCGTAAATGCTTATTCCGAGCACCCGCAATGGGCATCCAGGCTTGCCGAATGGATCACAAATGAACAGAATCAAAGGCTACGCTTTGAAATGCGGGGACAGGGGCCTTCAAATACGACGGTCGCGGATTCTGCAGAGGTCAGGCAGGCGCCGGCGATCACCGCTCTTTTGGAACAGTCGGAATTTTCTCAGCTCCAGAGGATAGGCGGCAAGTTCTGGGACCCTGTCTCACGCTTTGCGGAAAATATGGCGGCGGGGAATCCCTCCGGCCGCGATCTGCAGGAGCAGTTAGACGAGATGGCAGAAGGCATTTCTGCAAGATAGAAATATTATGTCGAAAGGATTTTTTAATGCAAGATGAAGAAAAAATTCACCATACAACAGCGTCTGATACTTCCGATTATTCTTCTGGGAATTGTGGCATTGACTTCAAATGCCCTGTCGGTGTTTAATATTAACAACGTAAATTCCAATGCTTCAAAGATTGTCGATAATTATATGGTAGGTTCGGAAACACTGCAGAATATCCGTTACACGGCCACAAACATCCATAAGATGGCGCTGTCCCATATTGTCGCAACTGACTACAATACTATGATTGATCTTGTGGCACAGATCAAGGAAGAAGAAAAAACACTTGAAGGGTATTTAAAGGAATACGAAAGCTACGTTTCGGGAGATGAGGGAATTTATGCGCAGCTTTTGGAAAACTATGATTCCTTTAAGCATGCGCTGGTTTATCTGGTATGCGCCAGTGCGGACAGCAGGACTCAGGATGCCTATGCCTGTGCCAATGGCGACGTTGCCAGCTTCGGCTCTGCCATGGAAAGCAATATAGACGAGCTGTATAACGCCGTAAGCGCAAGGACGGCCGATGCCAGACACAAGCTTCTTCTTGTCTATATCGTATCGCTGATTATCGCAGTGGCATCTGTTGTGACATGTCTTATATTGGTGTTTGCTGCTATCAGGATCATCAAAAAATATGTGATAACGCCGATTAAGGGAGCGGTGGATACCCTTCAGGAAAGCTCAGGAAAGCTTGACGACGTGACGGGAGAGGTGCTCAAACACACCCGCACGTCGAGAAAAAGCGCCGGAAAACTGTCTTCTCTCGCAGCCTCTCTGTCTACGGCGATTAAGAATGTTGCAAATAATGCGGCTAATATTAACGGCAGTGTCGCAGGCATCAAAGAGGAGGTCCATGATATGGCAGAGGAATGCAGCGCCATTACGGAGTATTCTTCTGCGATGAAGCTGCGGGCGAATGAGATGGAGGCAACGGCACAGACAAACACGGAGGTGATTCAAAGAAAAGCCTCCGATATCCTGAAGGTGCTGGAGGAGGCTATTGAAAACAGTAAGAGCGTGGAGCAGGTAACCAAGCTGACAAAGGATATCGTAAAAATTTCGTCAACCACCGATCTGATCGCCCTTAACGCCTCCATAGAAGCCATGCGTGCCGGCGAAGCCGGAAAAGGCTTTGCTGCCGTGGCAACGGAGATAAAATCCCTGGCAAATTCCTGCAGTGAGACTGCGGGGCGTATCCAGGAGGTCAATCAGGTGGTCACAAACGCAGTACATAATCTTTCAAAGCATTCCCAGGACGTGGCGGATTATCTGAGTGAGACTATTTTGGCGGAATTCCGTGAATTTGTCCGTTCCGGAAGGCAGTATAAGGAGGATGCGGATTATGTAAAGGATATGATCGATGCGTTTAACGGCAGGATTGACCGCCTTAGAAATTCCATGACCGAGATAGCCTTCTCCATTGAAAGCATTACAAAGGCGATAGATGAGGGAGCAGTCGGTATTACTGGAGTTGCAGGCAGCACTAAGAGCCTGGAGGAGGATATGGCAGATATTACGGGCCGTATGGATACAAACCGGGAGATTGTGGAGGAACTGAAAAAACAGATGGAGGTATTCGCGAATTTTTAAAAGCGGTGATGACCCCCAATAAGCTCTATTGTTTTACCCAAAACAGCCGCAGGCTTCTCTTGCACAGCGAAGCCTGCGGCTGTTTTTATGGCAGGGCAATCCATGAAGGCACTGTAATCAGGGTATCGGAGCAGGAGGGCCTTCAGCGGAGGGTACGTCTGCTTTTGCAGGAGCGCTGCCGTTTATGACATTTTTTTTGCAGAATAATACAATATGCTGCTATGCGGAGCCATAGAAGCTATAATAATAACCATAGTAAATGCATAAAAGGGAGGAGAGCTTTATGCAAGCGGTCAAAAACGGATTATTTTGTATAAAAATGATGTTTCACTATGCCGGGTGGAATACCTTTCTCGTCATTGTGGGATTTGTGGTTCCGGCGTGTTTTACCGGGCTGCAGATGATTATGCTGCAGGAGATAGTGGACAGCGCCGCGGAGCTGATAGGGGGTACGGGGGAGCTTCGTCCTCTTGTGGCATGGGGTGCGGCGCTGATGGTGATGCTGGCGCTCTGGGTGACGCTGCAGAGAATTGCCGTCTATGAGATAGCCGTGATAGATGTGAAGATGAAGGAACGGATGGCGCCGGATATCGCGAAAAAGCTGTCGGAGCTTGAATTTTCCGATTTCGAGGACCAGGGGACCCAGGAGATCTTTCAGAGAATGTCCAACGAACCGGAGGCCAGGGTGAAGATATGCGGACAGAGGCTTATACAGTTTATCCAGGCGTTTGTATCCATGGTGTTTACCATGGCGGTGTATTTTTCGATTTCGCCCTGGGTGGGGGTGGGTGTGGTGCTCATAGGTATTCCCATGGCGTTTATGAGCCTGTATTCCGCAGGGCGGATGGCGGTAGCCACGGAGGAAGCGGCGGATGCAAAAAGGCGCAGGGGGGACCTGCTGGAGCTTCTGACAAACAAGCATGCCATGTATGAGATGAAGCTGTTCGGAGCGGAGGAGCTTTTGACAAAAAAATGGGATATCTACAGCAACCGCCTGGCGCAGCTGACTCTCAGAGAGGGAAGAAAATCCATGTTTGCCGACATGGGCAGCACACTGTTGGCCATTGTGTACCTGGTATTTATTATCTGTACTACAGCGGTAGGCTTTCTCGCGGGCAGCCTGACCCTTGGCCAGTTTACCGCGGCAATTAACGCGGCGGGGCAGATCTGCAGCAGGGTGAAGAACTGTGTGTACTTTGCTTCCCAGGCGCTGCAGCTCTCCATAGAAATAAAGTTTTATACACAGTTTATGGAAATGAAGCCCCGGACGGACAAAAGGGATGTGGGAGAGCTGACGCACTATGATATTGCCTTTGACAATGTGAGCTTTGTCTATCCCGGAACAGAGAGGGAGATTCTAAAGAATGTGACCTTTTATATCCGGGAGGGAGAGCGCGCCGCCTTCGTCGGGGAGAACGGGGCGGGCAAGTCTACCATAATCAAGCTGCTCTGCGGTCTGTATGAGCCTACGGCGGGCAGCGTTACCGTTGGGGGAGTGCCGGTGAGGAGGCTGTCGGAGGAGGTCAGGACAAAGGCATTGTCCGTGGTCTTTCAGGATTTTCAGTCCTATGAGCTGACACTACGGGAAAACGTGGCGTTCGGAAATCTTGCGGCTCTGAATGAGGACGGAAAGCTTCTGGCGGCGCTTGAGACGGCGGACGGCCTGGAGCTTGTAAGGGGGCAGGAGAAGGGGCTTGACAGGAATCTGGGAAAGCTTACCCAGGACGGTCAGGATCTGTCCAAGGGGCAGTGGCAGAGGGTCGCCATGGCGAGGGCGTTTGTGTCGGAGGCCAGATATGTGGTCCTGGACGAGCCCACCGCTTCCCTGGACCCGCTTGCAGAGAGCCATATGTATGAGAATTTTGCCAGGGTTTTTCACGAGCGGGGCACGATCATGATTTCCCACAGGCTTGCCAGCGCAAAGATGGCGGACAGAATCTTTGTTTTGGACGGCGGACGGATCGTGCAGGTTGGCAGTCACGGGGAGCTGATGGAAAAGCAGGGGCTGTATGCAAGTATGTTTAAGGCCCAGAGCGCCTTTTATCAGGAGGCGGGACAGGCTGCAAACTGAGAGCCGGGTGCATAGGCTACGGAAAAGCAAAGGAGAGGGCCGCGGGGTGTGAAAATGCGGACCGTTCTTATTTTGGAGGGAAAAGGGTTGAAGAAGGAAAATAAAAATGCGGGCGGGAAAAAATGGCGGTATGTGGGCGGCATGCTCCGGGACTGTTATCGCGCGTATCCTGCGTTTATTATAGTAGAGGTGGCGGCGTCCGTCATTTCGGTTGTGGTTTCGGCGGCGGGGCCTCTTGTTCTGGCGCATATTCTGGAGCTTGCCGCCCAGGGGACCGGGGACAAGAGGGAGCAACTTCTGGGAAGCATTCTGATCTATGGAGGCATAAGCGTATTTTCGGTGATTTTATCCATGATCCGCAACAGGGTGTTTGCGGTGGCGGGAATCTATGGGGAAAAATATTTCGGCAACAGGCTGTTTGGCTTTTCAAAAAGGATTCGTCTGGAAATGCTGGAAAATCCGGAGGTCCTGGACAAATTCAAGCGGGCCCGTACGACCATGGAGAGCAGGGGGATACAGTTTCAGCTTCTGAGGACGATGTTTGGGCTGGTGGAAAGTCTGGGCGTCTGCGTGGGATCGTTTCTGGTGGTGTGCAGGTATTCTCCCGTCTTTGTAATTGCGGAGCTGCTTGGGGTCATACCGTTCTTTCTGATAGAGATCGGCGTGGAGAGAAGCATGACGGCGTTCAGGCGGGGGCAGAGTACCATTGCCAGGAGGGCGGATTATCTGTGGCGGCTGCTTTCCGGAAAAAATTCCGTGAAGGAAATGCGGGTTATGGGGTTTGAAGGCTATCTGACAAGCGCATGGCAGGAGACGAATCTGCAGAGAGTGGAGGAGATGCGCAGGCAGGGGCTGTCCGTGGTGAAAAAGAGCGTTGCTGGCGTCATTATCGAGAATCTCTTTTTTGTGCTGAATAACTGCGTCGCGCTGTTTTACTGTGTGACCGGAAGAATGCACATAAGCGGGTTTGCCGCGTGCTTTGCGTCCTTTGCCAACTTTCAGGCAAATCTGCAGAATATCACGGAAAGCATTACCTTTCGGCTTTCCTATGACTGGCATATCGTGGAGGATTATTATGATTACTTTACCATTCCCACGGAGGAGGACGGCACGGGGGAATACCGGCCCTTTACAAGGAAGATAACGGCGGAGAATGTGCATTTTTGTTATAACGGCAGCGACAGGGAGGCCCTGCGGGGGGTGAGCCTGGAAATTGGGAAAGGGGAGCATGTGGTGATCGTGGGGGAGAACGGCTCCGGCAAGACGACTCTTTCCAAGCTGCTTACCGGGGCATATCTGCCCTGTGAAGGTGCGGTCAGCTATGACGGGCAGAAAACGGAGGGCTTGAACCGGCGCAGTCTCTATGACCATATTTCCGTGGTGAGCCAGGACTTTGTGCATTATCAGTTTTCCCTGCGGGAGAACGTGGGCATCGCTAATCTGAGCCGGATGGAGGACTCAAAGGGGATGGAGGCTCTGCTGGAAAAGGTGGCAGGGGATGGATTTTTAGGCAAGGCGGGCGGGCTGGACGTGCAGCTGGGCAGAGAGTTCGGGGGCACGGAGCTTTCCGGCGGCGAGTGGCAGAAGGTAGCCATAGCAAGGGGCTTGTGGAAGGAAAGCGATTTTATTATCCTCGACGAGCCCACCAGTGCCCTGGACCCCCTGGTGGAATATGATATATTGTCTCAATTTATAGAGATGATAAAAGAAAAAACCTCCGTTATCATATCTCACCGGGTGGGCATCTGCCGCACGGCGGACAAAATCATCGTGATGAAGGACGGACGGGTGCAGGAGTGCGGCAGGCATGAGGAGCTGCTGCATGCCGGAGGGGAGTATGCAAGGCTCTGGGAAGCACAGGCGAAGTGGTATGTATAGGAGCAGCGACTGGGGGGATTTGCGGTGTCCGCACGGCGGGCAATGGGAGGCGCTGAGATGGTTCTGAAGAATGGCTGGTTTTGTGTGAAGACGGTGTTTCGTTATGCGCCGGGAAACGCTCTGTTCAGTATGGCTGGTTTTCTGGTTCCGGCATTTTTTGCAAGCCTTCAGATGCTGCTGCTTCAGCGGATCGTGGACAGCGCGGCGGCAGGCGTGCAGGGAAGGGGGACCGTCGGAGGCGTGGTATTGTGGGGGGCGCTGTATGTGACGATGCTCGCATTATGGAATTCCCTGTCAAGGCTGGCAATGTACGAGACGGATGTAATCGGCATGAAGCTGAGCGAAAGGCTGGCGCCGGATATTATAGAGCGGCTGTCGGCTCTGGAATACGCCTCCTTTGAGCAGGCGGAAACCTATGAGGTGCTTCGGAAAATGTCCGGTGCTCCGGAGCAGGAGCTCAGGGACTGTTTCCGCAGTATTCTGCTTGCGGTGCAGTCGGTGGGTTCCCTGTTGTTTTCCATGGCGGCGTTTTTTGTGATTTCGCCCTGGATCGGGACAGGGGTGCTGCTGCTTGGGATTCCCATGGTGTTTTTCAGCTATTATTCCGCAAGACGACAGGCAGCGGTCACAGAAAAGTCGGTGGATGATGTCAGAAGAAAGGAGTATCTGAAGGGTCTTCTGACCGACAGGCACGCCATGTACGAGATGAAGCTGTTCGGCGCGGAGGGATTTTTTACGGAAAAATGGGACAGGTACGGGGATAGCCATGCCCGGACGGTCATGCAGGAGAACCGGAAGATCATGCTGGTCAATATAGGAGGCCGGCTGCTGAATACGGCGTATTTTGTCTTTGTGGTATGCGCGGCGGCGGTGGGTTTGGCGGCGGGCAGTCTGACGCTGGGCAGGTTTGCGGGCGCCCTGAACGGTATCTCCAACTTAGGCGTGAACAGGCTGCAGGGCTGTACTCGGGCTGTCCGTATGATGCTGGATTCCTGTATGAGAGTCCGCTTTTACATAGATTTCTGTCGATTGGGTGAAAGGCGGCAGAGGAAACCGGGCGTTGTATGCCAGACGCAGGGAAGGGACATTGCGTTTGAGAATGTCAGCTTCACTTATCCGGGTACGGACAGGGAGATTTTAAAAAACGTGAGCTTTCGGATAAAGCAGGGGGAGCGGGCGGCGTTTGTGGGGGAAAACGGCGCCGGAAAGTCTACGATCATCAAGCTTCTTTGCGGCCTTTACGAGCCCACCAAGGGCAGCGTGACCATAGGCGGCGTGCCGGCGGGCGAGCTGTCAGGGGAGCTTAAGGCCGGGCTTTTGTCGGTAGTGTTCCAGGATTTCCAGTCCTATCAGATGACGCTTCGGGAAAACGTCGCAATCGGCAATTTAGGCGTGCTTGACAGGGATGAAAAGCTGAAGGAGGCGCTGAGGCTTGCGGATGCCGGGGAGCTGCTTTCCGGCCAGGCCGGGAAGGGACTGGACCGGAGTCTTGGCAGGCTCGACGAGGACGGGCAGGAGCTGTCCAGAGGGCAGTGGCAGAGGGTGGCCATGGCCAGGGCATTTGTGTCGGATGCAGAATATGTGGTTCTGGATGAGCCTACCGCCTCCCTTGACCCGGTGGCAGAGAGCCGTATGTATGAAAACTTTGTCGGCATTTTTAAGCGCAGGGGAGCTATTATGATCTCCCACAGGCTGGCCAGTGCAAGGCT
>CAJTPH010000049.1:18523-20582 GCA_910578215.1 uncultured Acetatifactor sp.
ACAGGATCTATGTCCTGGACGGCGGAAGGATCATACAGTCGGGCAGTCATGAGGAGCTGATGCAGAAGCAGGGGATGTATCACGATATGTATGCGGCGCAGAGCGCGTGGTATCAGGAAGGGCGGATATGCTTATGAAAAAGACGGTTCAGTGTCTGGGCAGGATAGTAAGGGACTGTTTCCGGGTGTATCCGCTTTTTGCGGCGGCAGTTTTTGCCTCGGAGACAGTCAATGCGGCGGCGGGAATACTTAACCCCGTACTGCTGGCGCTTGCGGGCGGTCATGGCTTGGGGGAGAGAAATTTTATTCTGGCGGTGGTATGGTACGGGGTCTGTATCGTCCTGCCGTCCGTGACAGAGGTGATAAACGGGAGCCTGACAGAGGTTGCCAAGGTCCGCGGCGAGAAATACTTCGGCAGGCAGATGTTTGTCTTTTCCGAGAAGCTCCGTCTGGAGGCGCTGGAGGACCCGAAGGTGCTTGACAGCTTTCAGAAGGCGGACTCGGCGGTAAGAAGGGGCGGCATACAGTTTGAGGTGTTAAATGGGGTTATTGCCACGGCGGGGGCCTTGGCGGGCTGTGTGGGCACTATGGCGGTGGTGGGCAGGTATTCTCCCTTGCTTGCGGTGTCAGGAGCGGTCGGTATGCTGCCGGCGCTGCTTTCAAAGATGTATTTTGAGAAGCTTATGACAAGGCTGAGGCGCAGGCAGAGCAGAATCACGCGGCAGTGCGGGTACTTCTGGGGGCTGTTTTCCGATAGGGAAGCCGTCAAGGAAATGCGTGTTATGGGCTTTGAAGCCTTTATGAAGGCTAAATGGCAGGACTTAAACATAAAAAGGGTTCGGGAGATCCGGGAGGTGCAGCTTGATACCGGCAAAAAGCAGGCCGCAGGGATTTTTGTGCAGAATTTGTTTTCCGCTCTGAATATCGGGCTTGCATTTTACCTTATGGCGAGGGGAAAAATTTCCGTCGGGGAGTTCGCGGCGTGCATTTCCGCCTTTGCCGTATATGAGAGCTGCATGGTAAGGGCGATAGTCAATTATTTTGACGTGGCAGGAAAGTATCATATAGCGGAGGATTATTACGACTATTTCACCGTTCCCACGGAGGCGGAGGGCAGCATGGAATATCGTCCCTTTCAGGAAAAAGTAACGGCAGAAAATGTGCACTTCTGGTATTGCGGAAGTGACAGGGAGGCTTTACAGGGGCTGAACCTGGAGATCAAAAAGGGGGAGCATGTGGTGATAGTGGGGGAGAACGGGTCCGGCAAGACGACGCTGTCCAAGCTTCTGGCAGGGGCGTATCTGCCCTGCGGGGGGGAGATACGCTTCGACGGGCAGAGCACGGAGGAGCTGAAACGCAGCGGGCTCTATGCACATGTCTCCGTAGTTTCACAGGATTTCATGCGTTATCTTTTCACCTTGAGGGAAAATATCGGTATCAGCGCTTTAAACCGTATGAGCGACACGGAGAGGATGGAGGCGCTGACCAAGCAGGTTTTGGACGGGGCGTTCCTGGAAAAGACGGGGGGACTGGACGTACAGCTTGGACGGGAATTTGGCGGGGTGGAGCTCTCGGGGGGCGAGTGGCAGAAGGTAGCCATAGCCAGGGGCTTATGGAAGGAAAGCGACCTTATCATTCTGGACGAGCCCACCAGCGCACTGGACCCTTTGGTGGAATATGAGATATTGTGCCGGTTTGTGGAGATGACAAATGGGAAAACATCTGTTATTATATCTCACAGGGTGGGTATCTGCCGCACGGCGGACAAAATCATTGTGATGAAGGATGGGCGGGTGCAGGAGTGCGGAAGGCATGAGGAGCTTCTGCATGCCGGAGGGGAGTATGCCCGTCTTTGGACAGCCCAGGCAAAATGGTACCCATAGGAGCGGCATATGTCCAAGAAGGAGCACGGCTCTGCGGCGGACGGAAACGACTGCCGCAGGGCTGATTTATATTGTAAAGGAACTGCTTGGGGAAGGGATGTCCGATTATAAGAGTTTATGATGTAACAGTTCAGCCATACAGTACCGCGAAGTCAAAATTGCATCCTTATGCAATTT
>CAJTPH010000050.1:0-2159 GCA_910578215.1 uncultured Acetatifactor sp.
GCGTAAATGACACGGCTCCATGGTCAAGCGGTTAAGACATCGCCCTTTCACGGCGGTAACACGGGTTCGATTCCCGTTGGAGTCATTTTGCATATATAAAGGTATATATAAGCTTATATGTGCATATAAATTTAATATGGTGCGATAGCCAAGTGGTAAGGCCCCGGTCTGCAACACCGTTATCCGCCGGTTCAAATCCGGCTCGCACCTCTAAAGACTCCGAGTTTCGGAGTCTTTTTCATATGTAAGGAAAAAAGCAGGGGAAAATGCCGGGGAATTAAGCTGATGAGGCAGATATTAGCTGCGGGCTGCCTGCTGTCCGGTAAAAATAGCCTATAGCTGTGAGAACACTTCCCCAATGGGCGCCTGTATCAACAGATCGGCATGAGAATCCCTTGGGGTAGGAGATTTATTGATGACCACTAATTTATCACCCTTGAAATAGTCGATCAAGCCGGCGGCAGGGTAGACGGCAAGAGAGGTCCCGCCGATAATCAGCACGTCCGCCGTGTGGATAAAACGAATGGCGTCATTGATAGTCTTGTCGTTTAATCCCTCCTCATACAGCACTACATCGGGCTTGACCGGACCTCCGCACCGCTGGCACCTGGGAACGCCTTCGGTATTGAGAATATATCCAATATCGTGAAAACATCCGCAGCTCTCGCAGTAATTGCGCAGCACGGAGCCGTGAAGCTCCAGGACGGTTTTGCTGCCTGCCGCCTGATGGAGTCCGTCAATGTTCTGGGTGACGACCGCCTTCAGCCTGCCCTCAGCTTCCCACTCAGCAAGCTTCAGGTGTGCCGCGTTTGGCTTTGCGTCGGTAAAAAGCATTTTATTCCGGTAGAAACGATAAAATTCCTCCGGCTTGCGTCGGTAAAAGGTATGGCTTAAGATTGTCTCAGGCGGATAATCGTACTGCTGGTGATATAGACCGTCAACACTTCTGAAATCGGGAATGCCGCTCTCTGTGGAGACGCCGGCGCCCCCGAAAAACACGATATTTTCATATGAGTCTGTTATCCTTTTTAATTCGGAGACTGCTTCCTGACTGTTATTCATTATTGCTCCCGCTTTTAATTTCTCTCACATTTTTTTCCAGTACTTTTCGCGCTATCATAATCTGATGCCCGCAGCCCCTGCACTTTAACCGGAAGTCGGCGCCGGAGCGCAGGACGTCCCATTCTCTGCTGCCGCAGGGGTGCTGTTTTTTCAAACGCACCACGTCTCCCACATTGATATCCATTTAGCTCCTCCTGTCATAAATTGCCAAAGACAAAATCCTTCAGCACGCCCGCGAACTCCCGGAGAAGATTGTTGGGTAGCAGCCAGGGTACTGCGCTTGCAGCAAGCCCTTCCACATTTTTATAGCCCTGTTTTTCGGCAATTTTTACTGCGCGGAAAACGTGAAAATTATTTGTTACGATAACCACGCGTGCATTTTCGGAATCCAGGAGCTTTTTGCTGAAGGTGAGATTTTCGTAGGTGTTTGCTGACTGGGGTTCCAGTATGATCCTGTCCTCCGGGATTCCGGCATTCACAAGATATTCCTTCATGCCCACGGCCTCCGCGGCAGGCTCGTTTCTGCCCTGCCCGCCCGAAACAATCACCTTTGTGGCAGTATTTTCATTCAGGTATTCGATTGCACGGTCCAGCCGTCTGCGAAGCACCTCGCTGGGACCGTCTGTTTTCAGCTGCGCCCCCAGAATGATGCAGTAATCGGCGCCGGGCGCGGCGGAGGCATTATACTGAGATAAAATCAGCCCTTCCACCGTAAAAAACAGGACAAGTCCTGCGCAGACGATTCCCAGAGCTGCACCCTTAAGCCATCCGGGGATGGCGTTCATAATTCTTTTACTGCTAAAAAGCATTGCCGCAAGCAGACATGCCATACCTAGTGCACCCCATACCAGAAAGAACAGGGTGCCGGACCCCGCCAGGAATACTCCGATGCAATATACGATGCAGAGCAGTCCGATAACAGCCAGAAGGATACTGCTTATTCTGATTTTTCTTTTCTCACGGCCTCTTTCCTCCAGATAAATGACATGACGGCTTTTCTCAAAGGGAATCAGGTCCCGTGAAGTGTGTCTTTTCTTTTCATTTTTCATAGTTTATTATATTTTCTTTTGAGGGTTTTCAGATTATAATTTTATTGC
>CAJTPH010000050.1:2258-20488 GCA_910578215.1 uncultured Acetatifactor sp.
CTTATTGCTTATTGCTTATTGCTTATTGCTTATTGCTTATTGCTTATTGCTTATTGCTTATTACTAAAGCTGATGTTATAGGTTGGCTTACAGTATTACTATATCACAAAACAGGTGTTTTACTCAATAGAATTTTGTGTTCTTCAAGCGTTCTTTCATATAATTTTTTCAGAAGGTAATGGTAATGCTTTCTGAAACTCCCTGAATGTATTCTGAAGTATGGTGAAAATTTATTTTAAGTCTCATAAGCCAACCTGCTCTTAAACCTTCGACAGGTGAAGTGACAGAAATGTAGTAAGATTATCTTTGTGCTTTTTGGGGTTCTATGCTATCATTTTACTTATAAAGAGAAGCCTGCTGCGGCATGAAGGAAACCGCGGAGAGGGCAGAGGCGTCACAGTTTATTTGCAGGGAGGGAACGGCTATGTATGAAATGCTGAAAAGACCTAAGACATGCGATACAGTTCAATGTCTGCGAAAGAGAGTCAGCGGAAATGGTTCCCATATCGAAGGGACTGATCTGTTTTATGATAAATCGGACGGAAAGTACTATAAAAATATGAGAGAAATCAGTTACCGCAGGGATTGTCCGATCGATTTCGACGAATATCACCGTTACCAGCATGCAGTTCAAAAGGACCGCAGCGCCAAGTCCATATTGCTGGCAAAATTGTATGACGAGCCTGATTATGTCATATTACCCCAGCTGTGGGAGTCCGATTCCGGTGAGGCTTTCCCGGTTTTGGGACGAAAGCCGACGCATAATTCGGGGATCGTGTATTGTGAAGGAATGTTGGCTTCCAAGGGAACGGAGGAAGCTTCTCCGCCGCCCACGGTACGGCTCTATTCCGAAGCGGAAATGACACATGCATCAACATTGGCAGGGACAATGACGGATGCCGCACATTATAATGCTTTCAGGGAAATGGGTGATACAGGCTTGCACGGCGCAGGCTATGGGGGCAGTCAGGCTCCCCTGATTAAGGCCACCGAATTTGACGACAGAGACCATGTTATGGCTCGCTATTCGTCGAACAGGCAGTATAATGCTACAGCTAAGGCAATGCTTGCAGATGCAGATGCAAGGGCGAAATCAGAAAGAGGGACTGGGCTTACAAAAGATGAAATTGACGCTTTAAGAAACGCTTTTATGAGGGCGGTAAAGGATGCCTTCATGAACGGAAGGCTGTTGGCGGCAAAACATAGCCGCAGTTATGGAGACTTAAAGCCGGTGTTTGAGGCGGCCGGCAAAACCATAGAAGAAGCTATAGACAATGTCATACAGGAAATAGAGGCGCAGGGAACCGCAGGGGAAGAATATGTGTCGGCAGATGATATAACGGGCGTGGTAAGGCTGGGAATAAAAGCCGAAATCATCAAGATACTTGCGGACGCCGCCGCATTGGGCGATAAGGCTAAAGCAGCTGTTTTAAAGCAGTTTAAAAACGGGTATTCCGCCGTGAGCAGCGGCTGGCCGGCCCAGAGGAAGCGCCTGGCTGAAAGAGAAAACCTTCCCTCTCTTGAGATTTCCTATGGCGGAAAAACAGGTGACATGACACATCCGCATAAACCTCATGGAGCACAACGAAAATATGATCTGATACAAAGCACCTTTTTCTGGATGCCGGGCGCAGGCAGCCTGGATAATGCCAAAGCCATAATGGATTTTTTTATTGCTCAATATTATAAGCTCAAGCCGGGAGGCATTATACGCCTTGTAAGCTTTAGTAATAATGAGCAAAGATCCGGGGATGCCAGGACTTGGGAGGAGAAAGAAAACCAGTACGGGGAAGCCGCCGAATGGGTTTTCCGGGAGCTTGTCCGTATTCCATATTATACGGACGTAAGAAAGATGTTGTTTTATAAGGCAGACGGACAAGGCAGCCCGGCGGGGGGCATGCCGTATTCGGAGGTACTGTCCACACTGAAGCTTAATCCCGTGCAGAAGGGGGAACCGTTGTATAGACCTCTTTGGACGGATACCAATAAGGCGGTAGGCGCGGAAGGAAAGCAAAACGGCAATCTGGTTCTTCAGGCGAGAAAACCTGTGTCAAGACCCTGTCTCCAAAATTAACAAAAAGCTTTATTCCCGCGGGGGCTTTGATTTTCTGTAAAAAAGCTTGTATTTCTGCGTCAGTTATGCTATCATATTTATTTGTGATGAATCAAATTCCTTGCTCGCATCAGGTGCGGGCCAGAGACCAAAAGGAGGTAACAAGCATGAACAAGTATGAATTAGCCGTAATTGTGTCCGCTAAGATTGAAGACGAAGAAAGAGCTGCAACTGTTGACAAGTGCAAGGCGCTCGTTGAAAGATTTGGCGGTACCATCACAGAAGTGGATGACTGGGGCAAGAAGAGACTTGCTTACGAAATCCAGAAGATGAAAGAAGCTTTCTATTATTTCATCAAATTCGACGCTGAGAGTACTGTGCCTGCCGAGATCGAGAGCCGCGTCCGCATTATGGACAATGTCATCAGATACTTGGTGGTTAGACAAGACGAGGCATAATTGGAAAGCGAGAAGAAAATATGAATAAAGTAATTCTGATGGGGCGTTTGACCAGGGACCCTGAGGTCAGGTATTCCCAGGGAGAAAATGCAACGGCAATAGCTAGGTACACGTTGGCAGTAGATCGTAGATTTAATCGTAACAATGATGATCAGACAGCGGATTTTATTACCTGTGTAGCTTTTGGAAAGTCAGGAGAATTTGCAGAGAGATATCTTCATAAGGGGACTAAAATTGCAGTAACCGGGCGAATTCAGACAGGCAGCTATACTAATAAAGATGGTGTCAAAGTGTACACAACAGAAGTGGTTGTGGAGGATCAGGAGTTTGCCGAGAGCAAGAATGCATCCGGCGGAAATGACGGCGGATACAATAACAACTACAGTAACGGCGGCTATGCAGGCGGCAATGCACCTGCGGCATCCGGCGCAGGCGACGGCTTCATGAACATCCCCGACGGCATTGACGAAGAATTACCGTTTAACTAAGTTTGATCGTTTGAGATAGGAGGCATTGATATGGCTTTTAATAAGGCAGAGAGATCCGATGCGCCCATGAAGAAAAAGGGCGGTGTCCGCAGGAGAAAGAAAGTTTGCGTGTTCTGTGGCAAGGATAATGTAATTGATTATAAGGATACAAACAAATTAAAGAGATACGTTTCCGAGAGAGGCAAGATCCTTCCCCGCCGTATCACCGGCAACTGTGCGAAGCATCAGAGAGCATTGACCGCGGCTATCAAGAGAGCCCGCCACATTGCGCTCATGCCTTATGTTCAGGATTAAATATCTGCAAAAAAAGGACGAGTGGAAAGCATGTGCTTTCTGCCCGTCCTTTTTCGTGCTACATTGGCCCTGGACTGTTTTAAGAGTCTATCTGGCAGGCATCTGGAAGTCTGCCAGAGCCTTGTTTAGATAATCGTTAAAGGGCTTCATGGCTATAAAAATTTCTGTCATTTTAGGCAGGAAGCCTTCAATATCCAGAAGATCCTTATCCTCCACGGGATATTCCAGATACCAGCTTTTATATTTCAGATATTCCGCCTGGGGGTGTTCTTTGTCATATCCGGCAGGAACATTTTTAAGAGCCGTTCCCTGCACCGTAAAATATTTCCGAAAGTCCGGCGCCCCTATGATTTTATCCCACTCGGTGGAATTTTCCGCTATATAGCTCCGCACCATGGCGGTGGCGTCCTTAAACATATCGGCAAACAGCCCGCCGCCCAGGAATGACCCGTTTCCGGGCCTTATCATCAAATAGTAGCCTACCGGAACGGGAAGCTTTCCCTTTGCGGCGATGTGGGCGCGAAAAGAGGGATTGTACGGTGACTTATCGTTGCTGAAGCGGGTGTCCCTCACAAGCTTAAAGGTAAGGTCCTTGGGCACATTGTGCAGGATGCTTTTGTCTGTTTTGCCGATTTCCAGAATAAGCGCCTGCAGCAGCGCCTCAAATTCTTCGTTGGCGGCTTTATATTCCGCTTTATGAAGGTGATACCAATCGCGGTTGTTGTTATTGCTTAATTCGGATAAGTAGTTTAATATCAGTTTCGTGTTCATATGGAATACCTCCGGTGTTGTTTGATAAATGCTGGGTGTTTCATTAAGCCTGCGGGCTCATTTGGGCATATGCCGTCGCTGTATGTGGTTACGAATTTTTTACCACCGAAAAAGAGGTGGATTTGAGAAAATCCTTCATAAACTGTGTGGTCTGTTCCGGAGTGGCATAGATCCTGCTGAAGGAAAAGCTCTGCGCCAGATCGTCGATTTCCTCCATTGCCTCCTTTACGTCAAGCATGGTCTGAGGGGAAATAACGGCAGCGGCGGTATAATCCAGACGTGAAGGGTCAATTCTGTGATTTTGGATGGCGTAATTGATCCTGTCCGCGCATTTGCATTTTCCGCATCCGAATTCACCGCAATATTCGCTGAGAAATTCGGCCATTTTTTTGCGCACCCGTGAAAGGCGCTGGCGGTATGCCTCGGGCGACATTCCCAAAATGTCTCCGGCAATGCGGCTGTCCACCTTAAACATGGTGCCCAGTACGAAAATACAGCGGCTTTCCACGTCAAGGCATTGCAGCATAACGTTGGTGCAGGACATTTTCAGCTCCTCTGCCAAAATATCTTTTTCAACGTTCTGCGTCAGGTCAGGCACATCATGGATTTTTCCGTTTTGAATATCATCGCCGTAATACTCAAAGCTTAACGGATAGTGTGCGAACATGTGCTTCTTGTAGCTTTTGAGGTGATTGGCTGCAATGCTGAATACCCATGTGGAGAATGCGCTTTCTTTTTTGAAGGTAGACAGATGGGTGATGACCTTCAGCAGAATATCCTGTGTGGCGTCCTCGGCGTCCGCAAATGTGCCCAGCATTCGCAGAGACAGGTTGAATACCAGATCCTGTACGCCAAGAATCAGTGTTTCGAGAGATTTGCCGTCTCCGGCAGTCGCTTTTTCAATCAAAGCAAATAATTCTTCATTTTTTTTCTCCATGTTTCCTCTCATTCCGCCGCGTCAGCGGCTTTTTTATCTCTGGGGTCCGGCTTAAGCTTTTC
This sequence comes from uncultured Acetatifactor sp., assembly GCA_910578215.1. Classification (GTDB taxonomy): domain Bacteria; phylum Bacillota; class Clostridia; order Lachnospirales; family Lachnospiraceae; genus Acetatifactor. The sequence goes on from CAJTPH010000050.1 coordinate 7,322, forward strand.
CACCCTATATGATTAGACATTGCAGCAGGGCTTGTGTGACAAATAAATATGTTTTTTTGCTATTATAAACGCCAAAACCGATAAATTCAATATACAATAGATGGCACACGGCGCGGAATAAAACGATTGTGCAGACTGCAGCCACAGGGTATATGCTTTGTATTTCAATACCAGCGGCCTTCCCTTCGGAAGCATCCGTCTGGTTTATGGGGGAAAGCGGTGGAAAAATCCGCAGTTTAGTGCTACAATAAATTTTTTCAGGCGGATTTTTGCCGTTGGTAAACAAAAGCATAGATATAAGGAGGTGTGCCATGCCGGTAATGAAAGGTTTGGAGTGGACCTTTGATACGGTTGCTCCCACATACGAGAAGCTGCGTCCCGGTTATGTTGAAGAATTGTACCAAAGATTGTTTGATTATATTGCTGTTGACGAAAAAAGCAGGGTGGTTGAGGTCGGCATCGGCGGCGGGCAGGCAACGCCGCCCGTTCTGAGGACGGGGTGCGAGCTTACTGCCGTGGAATACGGCACGCATTTTTCCGAATTATGTATGGAGAAATTCAGGAGCTATCCCGGGTTTTCCGTTATAACGGGCAAATTTGAGGATGTGGCATTCGAGGATAATGCCTTTGACCTGGTTTATTCGGCATCGGCTTTCCATTGGGTGCCGGAGGAGATAGGCTATACCAAGGTATTTTCCATGCTTAAAAGCGGCGGGGCATTTGCCAGATTCGCAAACCACCCTTTCCGCGACAAGGGCAATCCGGCCTTGTCGGAGGAAATCCACCGACTTTACGGCATGTATTATTATAAGTTCCACCACAGGAAGCAGGAAACCCCGGTGGAATACAGTGAGGAGAAAGCCGTGAACCGGGCCGGGATAGCGGAGAAGTATGGCTTTACGGATATTCAGTATGCTCTGTTCCGGAGAACACGGACCTTCTCCGCCAAGGAGTACAGCGCTTTGCTCGGGACCTACTCGGATCACATCGCCATTGAGGAAATGCTGAGAGCGGAATTCTTTGCAAGGATAGAGGAAGCCATCGACAGCCACGGCGGGACGATTACCATTTATGATACCATAGACCTGCAGCTTGCCAGAAAACCCTAGACTCTTACCGGTTGGGAAGGCAGAGGCCTTCGCAGTCCGATATGTCAAAGGGCTGCTCCATATATTCCTTCATATCCTCGTCCACAGTCACCTTCAGATTGCTGAAGGTGATATTTTTTGCATTGCGGGCAAACACGGCGTTCAGCGAGCCCTCCAGGATGGTGTTGCCCTGGCAGGGACGCAGGTCGTGGAGGTTTTTCTGCCAGTCCGTGCGCTTTACCAGGTGGAGGGAGACATCCTCAAAGGCAATGTCGCTGATGTTGCGGCTTTCGTCCCCATAGATGAGGATTCCGTTTTCACCGGTGCAGTTGATGTGGGAGAAGGTTACATTGCGGATGCTTCCCGCCTGCGTATCATCCTTCCGGCGGAGGGCGGTGATGGCGATGGGCTCTGCCTCTCCCCACCAGTACAGCTTGGAAAAGAGCCGGGTATCAATATTTATGTTGGAAAAGATTACGTTTTCAATGCAGCCCTTATCCCGAAGCTGCAGGGAAATGCCTCTGTTGGTGCGGCTGATATTGCAGTTCTGAACGATGATGTTGCGGAAGGGGGCTTCGCTCTCCGTGCCGAATTTGATGGCGGCGCTGGTGGAGATCAGGGTGCAGCCTGACACCACGATATTTTCACAGCCGCCGTACTTCATGGCATGGGAGGTATTTTTAAACACGATGCAATCGTCCGCGCATTCAATATGACAGTTGGTAATGCGCACATTTTTGCAGTGGTCGGGATCGATGCCGTCGCAGTTGGCAAGCCGCAGGCTGTTGAGAATGCGTATGCCGTCGATCAGGACGTCGGAGCATCCAACCATGTGGGTGGTCCAGAAGCCGCTTCCCGTCAGCGTGACCTGGGTGAGGGTAAGGTGTTCCACATGCTCCAGAAATAACAGCGGTACCCTGGGGTAAAAGCTTCCGTCGATGTGCCAGGGAGAGACGGCGCCATAGAAGATTTCCTCATTGCCGTCGATTTTGCCAAACCCGGTGATGGAGACATATTCGCAGTCCTTGGCATAGATAAAATAGAGGGAGGGCTGTCCTGCATACTCGCAATTCAGGTAGGTAGGCTGGGAAAGCAGCTCCGGTTCAGACGTCTGTCCGCCGGGCAGGTTAAAGTCCTCCAGATGGTCGCTTGCCTTGAGCACGGCGCCCATTTCCAGATGAAGCTCCACATGGGAACGCAGGACAAGGGCGCCTGCACGGTAAGTACAGCCGCCGTCCAAGACAACCTTACCGCCTCCGTTTTTGTGACATGTGTCGATTGCCGCCTGAATGGCGGCGGTATCGCTGCGGCTGCCGTCTCCCACGGCGCCGAAATCCTTTGCTCTGTAAATCATAATTTTCATCCTGTCCTTTCTGCTTATAGTGTGTCATGCCCGCGGCCGAAATGCTGCATCCGCGCCCATAAAATTAACCTTTTGTACGTTCATAGTGTATCATGGCTGCGGTCAAAATGCTACTGCCTCATGAATGATTTGGGGCAGTGTTTAAATAAAAAATATGGTTGTTAAGACGGCAGAAACATGATAAATTAAGCGTGACGGTCATTGTCTGCATGTAAGGCTTGACGCGTCGGTTTATGATTCAGAGCCTGGGAATTTTTTTGAGGATAATCACATTTGGCATTAAACAGAGCCGGGAGGCAGCAGAATGATTTTAATAATAGAGGATGACAGGAATATTAATAATCTGCTATGCGGCATACTGAAGCAAAGCGGTTACGAGGTGCAAAGCGTGTTCAACGGATGGGATGGCTATGAGCTTGCGTTGCAGCATGAGTACAGCCTTATTTTGATGGATCTGATGCTCCCCTTTAAGAGCGGGGAGGAGATCCTGCGGGAGCTGCGGGTCAGGAAGAATACGCCTGTCATTGTACTGTCGGCAAAAAATGCGGTCTATAACAGAATTGAGGTGCTGCGTCTTGGCGCTGATGATTTTATCTGCAAGCCCTTTGATATTGATGAGGTAATGCTTAGGATTGAAGCCGTGCTTCGCAGGACGAAGGGGGCGCAGTCTGCCTTAGCGTTTAAGGATATGAGGCTGGATAAGGATTCAAAACGCGTTTTTGTCTGCGGCCGGGAGGTCAGCTGTACGGCGATGGAATATGCGATTCTTGAGACCATGCTGTCCAATCCCAATAAGATCTTCTCTAAAAGAAATTTATTTGAGAGCGTTACCGGAGACGAATATTTAAGCGATGAGAATACCATGAATGTGCATATAAGCAATCTTAGAAAAAAGATAGGGAGGTTCACGGAGGAGGCCTATATTGAAACGGTATACGGCATGGGATATCGTCTGGCAAATTAAGAGCTTATGATTCAGGCTTCCCGATTTTGTTCTCTTAATTAAGGTTTTCTTTAGGTTTCATAAAGCATGTTTTTAAGAGCATGTTATATCCTATGGTCGGAAAGGAGATTGCATATGAAGGATATTGTTTTGCAAACGGAAAATCTGACCAAAAGGTATGGGAGCTCCACCGTACTTGACCATGTAAGCGTCAGGCTGGAAAAAAAGCACATATACGGGTTTATTGGGGAAAACGGGGCAGGGAAAAGTACTTTTATGAAAATAGTCTCGGGGCTGGCTTTCCCCACGGAGGGTACTTATTCCATTATGGGGCAGGCTTCGGCTCCGGGCAGGGAAAGAATGCGAAAATATATCGGCAGCATGATCGAGGCCCCGGCGCTGTATCCGGGCTTCAGCGTCATTCAGAATCTGGAATTGCAGAGAACCCTGACGGGGAATCCGGATAAGGCAGCCTGTGACAGGGTGCTGGAGACGGTGGGATTGTGGGAGGTCAGACACAAGAAGGCGCATGCCCTGTCCATGGGTATGAAGCAGCGTCTGGGCATTGCGTTTGCCCTGATAGGCAATCCCAGGCTTTTGATACTGGATGAGCCCATCAACGGTCTTGACCCAAAAAATATTGTGACCCTGCGCGGTCTGCTGCAGAGGCTGAATGAGGAAAACGACATTACGATCTTTATATCCAGCCATATTCTGAGCGAGCTGTACCGGATTGCCACGGATTATATTTTCATTCACAGGGGTAAGATCGCAGCTGCCCTGACGCATGATGAGCTGGAAGCGAAATGCGGGAGGTATGTCCGCATTAAGACGGACGCCGTGCCGTTTGCGCTCACCGTCCTGGATCAGACTCTGGAGCATCCGGAGTATAAGGTGGTGTCGGCAAAAGAGATTCATCTATATTCGGATTTGGACAGGGTGGAGGATATTGCCAGGACGTTTATGCAAAAGGAGATAGTGGTAACGGAGCTGTCCGTTACGGAGAATACCCTGGAAGACTTTTTTCTGGAAATTACGGGAGGTGTCAGTCATGTGTAATCAACTGAGAGTGGCGCTCTTTAAATTAAGGCATTTTTGGATATTTTATCTGGCTGCCGCGGGTATGGGCGCCGCCGGCTTTTCGTATGGCAATATAAAGCTGGCGGAAATAGGCTTTGATGTATATGAAGCGTTTGCGGAGGCAAACTGTGATACGTCTTTCGTATTTATACTGGCGCTGGTAACGGCATGGTTTATGGGCAGCGATTTCAGTAATCGTACCATCCAGCATGAAATAGCGTTGGGGCACAGCCGCTGGTCGGTGCTGGGAGTCAGGGTAGTGCCGGCGATTCTGTCAGGGATCGTTTTACATTGTGTATACGTTTTTTCCACCATGATCGGCGTAGGGGTGCGGGCGGGTTTTGACGGCGGAAGGTTTACGGTCCGCGACATCCTGTGGTATGCTGTGATATTGCTGCAGCTGTCCGCAATTCAGGGAATCGTCACATTGATCACGTTTATATGCGCAAAGGCGCCCGGAGCAATTGCGGCGTCCGTATGTATTATCTTTATAGGCTGCAATCTTCTTCGCAACTTCTTTGACGGGGTATTGTTTACCAGATCCGTGTTTTGCTTTGTACGGGAAAACGGGTATGAAATCCTGGGTCCTACAAGCGTGGCGGCTGCGGTTACATTAGCGGCCTCGATCGCTCTGACACATTTTATATTCAGGAAAAAAGAGATCAGATAAGGGAGGAGGCGGTGATAATGGTCTGTACGATTATAATAGTATTGCTTATTGCCGCCTCTTTTTCGTTTTTAAAGCTTTGGCTCATCAAGCGTCAGCTCAAAGGAATGAAAAAACAGATGGAGCGGCAGGGAGAAGGCTTTATTTCCGTGGATTTTGTGGACCGGGATGTGGAGGCTGTTGCACTGAAATTTAACGAGACCCTTGGCCTGCTCCGAAAGGTAAAAGCGGAGGCCGTAAAGAGCGAACAGGCTATGAAGGCGTCCGTCTCCATGATCTCTCACGATATGCGCACGCCCCTTACGTCTGTCATAGGGTATCTGCAGCTTGCCGGGAAAAGCTGCAGGGAGGAGGATGTCTTAAAGAACATTAACGTTGCCCTGGAGAGAGCGGAATACTCCGGCAGGCTTATCGACGATTTTTTCGAGTTATCCGTGGTTGATTCGGACCGTTATAGCCCTGTGATGGAGAGGGTAAATATCTGCGAGGCGGTTTGCGAGGAGATTCTGGCAGGCTATCCGGAGTTTGAAAAAAAGGGAATTACGCCACTGTTCGGACAGGCGGACGATGCCATATGGGTATGGGCGGACAGGAAGCTGTTGTCCAGGGTAATGCAGAACCTGATTTCCAACGGAATAAAATATTCTGCAGGCAAAATGTTTTTTAAGGTTTCCAAGGGCGACAAAATAACCATATCCGTGTCCAATTCCATTTCGGAAGCCCTTTCCGGTACTGTTGACACGGAAAAAATATTTGACAGGTTTTACCGGGCGGACGCCTCGCAAAGCAGCGCGGGGGCAGGCCTGGGGCTGTATATTTGCCGAAAAATGACAGAAGGGATGAACGGCGGCATATCGGCTTCCTGCAGCGATAATATGCTGACCGTGAAAATTGAACTCATTTCTGCAAAAATCTGATTTTATCTAAAGTGCATTCTTCATTCCTGCGGGCAATGAGCCAAGCGGATGCTGCGGGGGCAGAGCTCCCGCAGCTTGCCGTACTGTAGGATTGATACCCCGTCAGCTTGCCGCGGGGTCTTTGATTATCGGGCAGTTCCCTTTGAATTCAGCACGCTTCTACATAACATTTCACTTTTTGACAAATTAAACTGTGGCATAGTGTTGAAGAATATGGTACAATAAATGCATCTTTATTGTGAAAAAGAAATGCCGAAGGGCATGTGGAGCGGTCAGAGAGCTGTCCGCGGCCGGAGGAAAACCGGTCCTGTCCTCTTCGTTATGAGGTATTCATATGAGAACTAGAATAAAGCTGAAAGGCCGTGTTAAGGCTTATATAAGGTACAGTATTTATCTGTCGATTCTTTTGTGTATTGTTGATGTGGGGATCTTTCTGATAAATATCAGGGCGGGCGCGCTTCTTGCGGGCTACGCGGCCATTCACCTTATAATCACCCTGACCCTGTATTTCTATAACAAACCGATTATAATGAACGAGCTGATCAGCTTTGCCACGGAGTACGGGCAGATTCAGAGAAAGCTGCTCAGGGAGCTGGAGCTGCCGTATGCCCTGCTTGACGACCGGGGAAAGGTGATCTGGACAAACGCGGCCTTTGAGACCGTGATCCGGCAGCCCAAGGGCTACAATAAGTCTATTACTTCCTTGTTTCCTGCCATTACAAGGGACCGCCTGCCGGATGACAGCGAGATGGATGAGGCGCAGTACGAGCTGGAGTTTGAGGGCAGCGAGTATGTGGCCAAATTCAAAAAGATTACGTTAAAGGATATTGCGGAGCACAGCGGTATCATAGACGCGGAGGGCTATAACGGGTATCTGATAGCCGTTTACCTCTTTGATGAGACGGCATTGCATATTGCGCTGCAGGAGGTGGACGACCAGAGCCTTGCTGTGGGTATGGTCTACCTTGACAATTACGATGAGGCTCTGGAAAGCGTGGAGGAGGTAAGGCGTTCTCTTTTGACAGCGCTTATTGAGAGAAAGGTGAATAAGTATATTTCCGCCCTGGACGGCATCTGCAAGAAGCTGGAAAAGGACAAGTATCTTATTATCCTTCGCAAGAGGGCGGTGGCGCAGCTTCAGGAGCAGCGTTTTGATTTGCTGGAGGATGTCAAGACGGTCAATATAGGAAATGAAATGGCGGTGACCATCAGTATAGGCGTGGGTCTGGATGGCTTAAGCTATGCGCAGAACTATGAGTTTGCCCGCAATGCCATCGATCTTGCCTTGGGACGGGGCGGAGATCAGGCGGTCGTAAAGACGCCGGAGAGCATAACCTATTATGGCGGCAAGAGCCAGCAGGTAGAGAAAAATACCCGTGTAAAGGCGCGTGTGAAGGCGCATGCCCTGCGGGAAATTATTACCGGCAAGGATCAGGTGCTTGTCATGGGGCACAGGATGGCTGACGCGGACAGCTTCGGCGCGGCGGTGGGGATTTACCGAATTGCGCAGACCCTTGGAAGAAAGGCACATATTGTACTGAATGACGTGGCGTCCACTATCGCGCCCATGGTGGAGCTTTTCCGGAATAATCCCGAGTATGAGGAAGACATGATCATAGGAAGCAGTCAGGCGATTGAGGCGGCAAACAGCAACACCGTGCTGGTGGTGGTGGACGTGAATAAGCCTTCTATAACGGAGTGTCCCGATCTGCTTCGCTTCTGCAAGTCCGTGGTGGTGCTGGATCATCACAGACAGGGCTCCGAGACTGTGGAAAACGCCACGCTGTCCTATGTGGAGCCTTATGCATCCTCGGCTTCGGAGATGGTGTCGGAGATATTGCAGTATACCTATGACAATATTAAGATCCATTCGGAGGAGGCGGATTGTATGTATGCCGGCATCATGGTGGATACCAACAATTTCCTTACCAAGACCGGTGTGCGTACCTTTGAGGCAGCCGCCTTCCTGCGGCGCAACGGCGCGGATGTGACGCGGGTGCGCAAGCTGTTCCGGGAGGAGGCGATAGAGTATAAGGCGAGGGCCGACGCCGTCAGCCAGGCGGAAATCTATAAGCAATGCTTTGCCATTTCCATCTGCAATGCGGAGGATCTCCCCAGTCCCACCGTTATCGGGGCACAGGCGGCAAACGAGCTTTTGAACATCCGCGGCGTTAAGGCAAGCTTTGTGCTGACGGATTATCAGGGAAAAATATACATCAGCGCCCGTTCCATAGACGAGGTAAACGTGCAGCTGATCATGGAGCGCATGGGCGGCGGCGGTCATATGAGCACCGCGGCGTGCCAGATGGAGGGCGTGGGCATTATAGAAGCCATCGGCGCATTAAAGAGAACCATTGACAGCATGCTTGAAAATAATGAAATTTGATAATATAGAAATATAGGTACTTCGTGGGAACGGTACGGTTTTGTGTTTTACATTGTTAGGAGGTTTGTTGTATGTTTGAAGAAATATCATTCCCTGAACATGAATATGAGTCAATCCAAAATTATTTAAATAAGCTAGGATATTGTTATACCACGAGAGTATATAAAGAAATTGGGAAATATAAAGTCGGGGAATTATATACTGCTCCATGGGGTGATGTATTGAAAATAGACGAAGTTAAAACATACTGGAAAGTATCAGATCGCCCTTTCTATGACGAAATGAATGATGACGAAAAGATAGAAATCAGTAAATATTCCGAGGATATAGGAATGCCGTATGAATTTATAAAATTTTCTAAAAGTACAGTATGATTATATTAAAACGGCAACGAATTCCGGTTTGCTGAGCTGTTAAGTGAGTGCAAAATCGTTAATCATATGCAGGAATATACATGATACTTCAAATTTTATGCAGTAGGAAAACTTTTCCGAAAAGGGAGTTATAAAAAAGGATTGGATAAAAAGACCGGAATAAAAAGGTCGGGTAGAAAGGTCAGACAGAAAGATCAAATAGAAAGATCAGATAAAAAGATCAGATAGAAAGGACGGAAAGCATGAAAATAATACTACTTCAGGATGAAAAAAAGCTCGGTAAAAAAGGCGATATCATTGAGGCCAGCGAGGGATATGCAAGAAATTATATTCTGCCCAAGAAGATAGGCGTGGAGGCGACGCCCAAAAATATGAATGATTTGAAGCTGCAGAAGGCGAATGAGGACAAGCGTGCAATGGAGCTGTTGGATGCTGCAAAGGCGCTTGCCGCGCAGCTGGAGGGCAGGCAGGTTGTGGTAAAGATCAAGGCGGGGGAGGGCGGCAGGGCCTTTGGCTCCGTCTCTACAAAGGATATTGCGGAGGCTTTTATGGCACAGCATAATCTGGAGATCGACAAAAAGAAGATTCAGCTGCAGGACGGCTTAAAAAGCTTTGGCACTTACGAGGTGCCGGTAAAGCTGCATCCGCAGGTGACGGGCAAGCTGAATGTGAAGGTGACGGAAGCATAAGAATTTTGAAAGAGGTAGCCGGATATGCCTGCTATGGAAGAAAATGTAATAAAGAGGATACTGCCCCATAGCGTTGAGGCGGAACAGTCCGTCATCGGCTCCATGATAATGGACAGGGAAGCGATCGTGGCGGCATCCGAGCTGATCACAGGAGAAGACTTCTACAACAAGCAGTATGGTATTCTGTTTGAAACGATGGTGGAGCTGAATGACGCAGGCAGCCCGGTGGACCTGGTGACGCTGCAGAACAAGCTGCGTGAAAAGGATGTTCCGCCGGAGGTCAGCAGCCTGGAATTTGTCAGAGACCTTATAGCGGCGGTTCCCACATCTGCAAACATCAAATATTATGCCGCTATTGTCTCCGAGAAATCCACCCTGCGAAGGCTGATCCGCCTCAATGAGGAGATAGCCAATACCTGCTATGCGGAGAAGGAGAGCCTGGAATACATATTGGAGGACACGGAGAAACGGGTCTTCCAGCTGGTTCAGAAGCGTACAACGGACGATTATGTGCCTATCCGCCAGGTAGTCATGAATGCCATGAACAGGATTGAGATGGCGGCAAAAAACAAGGGAAATGTCACGGGCATTCCCACGGGCTTTATCGATTTGGATTATCGGACGGCAGGTATGCAGCCGTCGGATCTGATTTTGATTGCGGCGCGTCCCTCCATGGGAAAAACTGCTTTTGAGCTGAATCTGGCACAGTACATGGCCTTTAAAAAGAACCTGACCGTGGCCATATTCAGCCTGGAAATGAGCAAGGAGCAGCTGGTGAACCGAATGTTTTCGCTGGAGTCCAGCGTGGATGCGCAGAAGCTCAGAATCGGGCAGCTCAATGATCAGGAGTGGGAGAGGCTGATCGAGAGTGCTGGAGTCATCGGCAAGTCCAGGCTGATTATTGACGATACGCCGGGCATCTCCATTGCGGAGCTTCGTTCCAAGTGCAGAAAGTATAAGCTGGAGCATGACCTTTCCATTATTATGATAGATTATCTACAGCTGATGTCCGGGAGCGGAAGAAACGAGTCCAGGCAGCAGGAGATTTCCGATATTTCCCGTTCCTTAAAGGCGCTGGCGAGGGAACTGAACGTGCCGGTGATCGCGCTTTCGCAGCTTTCTCGTGCGGTGGAACAGAGACCTGACCACAGACCAATGCTTTCGGATCTGCGAGAATCCGGGGCAATCGAGCAGGATGCCGATGTGGTCATGTTTCTTTACCGCGACGATTATTATAATCACGATACGGATAAGAAGGGCATATCCGAGGTCATTATAGCCAAACAGAGAAACGGGCCTATAGGCACGGTGGAGCTGGCATGGCTGCCCGAATATACCAAGTTTGCTAACCTGGAACACAGAAGGACAGGAGATAACTAGTACGGCATTGCCTTAATTTCTGGCGGCAAGGCTGACTGACGACAACGCGGTACTGATGCAAAAGGCAGGTGTGAAGTTCACAGGAATTTGAGTGACGCTGTATTGTAAACATGCTAATTTACGAAAGAGAATGAGCTTGCAGGCTCATTCTCTTTCTGTATTTTGTGCCGGGAGGCACGGCGCCTGACAGGGTGCGGAGAAAGGAGCTTTTATGGGAAACTACTTGTTTATTTCAGACGCGGCAAAAGAGGTCAAGGTGGAAAGCCATGTCCTTCGTTATTGGGAGGAGGAGCTTCATCTTCCCATAAAGCGAAACGAGCTGGGACACCGCTATTATACACAGGAGGACGTGGAGCGCTTTAAGCAGATTAAAGGAATGAAAGAGAGGGGACTGCAGTTGAAAGCAATTAAGATGATCTTGAAGGACGGAAAGCTGGATGTGCTTCCCAGCGAGGATGTTAAGCAGACCGCAGCGGCGACGGAAATATTGGACAAGCCCCAGCCCGGTCCGGGTGAACAGACATCGGAGCTGCCCATCGACATTGTGGACAGCAGGGATTGTGAAATTGAGCCGGAGAGTAAGGAAAACAAGGCGAAAAGGCTTCAATGGCTGCTGCAGCAGCTGATCCGCGAGACCCTGAGGGAGAATAACGGAGACCTGTGCCGTGAAATCAAGGAGAGCGTGGTAAAGGAGCTGGACTATCAGTTTCGTATGCAGGAGGAGCGCGAGGAGGCAAGGGATAAGATGCTGGCCGAGCGGGACGAGGAGCATTATAAAAGGATGGACGAGCTGCTGAGAAACAAGAGCAGATACGGGCGAAAGCAAAAAACGGTAAAGACCGAACAGCCGGAAGATCAAAGGGAGACGGCGGAAAAGGATAAGACGAGTATTTGGGGGCGGAATAAGAAAAAGCGCTTTTGAGTAAAGCGCTTTTTCCCGTTTCACTTATTCAGTTTACCCGCTTATTCCTGCTCAATAGCGCCAACAGGGCACTGTCCTGCACAGGAACCGCAGTCGATGCACTTATCCGCATCGATTTCAAACTTTCCATCTCCCATGCTGATAGCGCCAACAGGGCACTGTGCCTCACATGCACCGCAAGCAACGCAAGCGTCTCCGATCGTATATGCCATGACTTTATCCTCCTTTAGGTTTGATACAAATCTATCAATATCAGATATATTTTAATATAAAAGAGGTCTAAATACAAGCCCTATTTGATAAAAAACAGGGGTTGGCATATCTAATCTCAGCCGGTCTGTTCCGCACGCCTTTTCTTAATTCCGTCAATAATAAATTTCTTTTTTTCCAGCAGCTTGCCCTTATCCATGGGCGGCACGCCCTTCAGACGGTATTCGATACCCAGGGCGTCGTATTTTTTTTCGCCCATGGTATGGTAGGGCAGCACGTCCAGCGCCTTCAGGTTATGGAACTGTCCGATAAAATAGCCCAGGTCATAGAGAAATTTTTCATCGTCCGTAATGCCCGGAACCACAACGTGCCGAATCCACATGTCCACATTCTTTTCGTTTAGGTATTCCGCAAATTTCAGAATATTTTTGTTGGGCTGAAGCGTCAGCTCCTTGTGCTTATCGGGGTCAATGTGCTTGATATCCAGCATGACAAGGTCCGTCAGGGGCATCAGCCTGTCTAATTTTTCCATAAGGGAGGCATTGTCAGGGTTGAATGCAATTCCCGAGCTGTCAATACAGGTATGGATATTTTTTTCCTTGGCCAGGGTAAACAGATCGATGAGAAAGTCAACCTGCATCAGCGGTTCTCCGCCGGTAACGGTGAGACCTCCGCCGTTGGCATAAAACGGTGCGTTTCTCTCATATTGTTCGATAATATAGGAAGGCTCCATCATTGTGCCGCCCTTTAAATCCCATGTATCAGGGTTGTGGCAATAGGCGCAGCGCATAGGACAGCCCTGCACAAATACCACAAAGCGTGTTCCGGGACCGTCCACGGTTCCGAAGCTTTCCAGAGAGTGAATTCTGCCTTGCATAATAATCCTTCTTTCCTAAAATATTTTTACGGCAGCCCTTTCTATCACTGGAGGGCATTACAGTAACGGTTTAGCGGAAGGCCAAACCGCCGGTCAAATATCATGTATTTTTGTGCCGTAAAGCGACGGGAGAAATGCGCTTAAACTCAGTATACACAATTTCCTGAAAAAAAACTAGCGGTTTGGGCGATAAAGAAAAAATTTGTGGCAATTCGACCATACAGTACCGCGAAGTCAAAATTGCATCCTTATGCAATTTTGCGAGACTTGC
>CAJTPH010000051.1 GCA_910578215.1 uncultured Acetatifactor sp.
TGCAGAGACGGAACTGAAACAACAGTCTCGGAACGGATGCGCACCGGAAGAAATTTGCAGCTGCGGTTTGAGCAGATGAAAATTGCTTCCAGAAAAGGGTGGGCAGAAGTGCAGAGACGGAACTGAAACAACAGTCTCGGAACGGATGCGCACCGGAAGGAATTAGCAGCTGCGGTTTGAGCAGATGAAAATTGCTTCCAGAAAAAAATGCGCAGAAGTGCAGAGACGGAACTGAAACAACAGTCTCGGAACGGATGCGCACCGGAAGGAATTTACAGCTGCGGTTTGAGCAGATGAAAATTCCTTCCAGAAAAAAGTGCGCAGAAGTGCAGAGACGGAACTGAAATAGGAGAAAAAACATGAAAATCGGATTTATTGGTTTGGGTAATATGGCGGCAGCGATGATTGGCGGTATGCTGGGCAAGGGGCTTGTGAAGCCGGAGGAGATTATAGGTTCTTCAAAAACGGAGCTGACCGCGCAGAATATTAAAACAAAATTTGGGATAACAACTGTAATTGATAACGCTCGGGTGGCCAGGGAGTCGGATATTTTATTCCTTGCCGTTAAGCCTGTCTTTTTTTCGGAGATCATAGGAGAAATCCGCCATGAGGTGAAACCGGATACCCTGGTAGTCAGTATCGCGGCGGGCAGGGACCTGCGGTATCTGAAGGAAGAATTTGGCAGGCCGGATTTGAAGCTCATCCGCTGTATGCCCAATACGCCGGCGCTGGTGGCGGAAGGCTGCACCGGAGTGTGTGCAGGCGAGGGAGTATCCCAGGAGGATATGGACAGAGTGCTGGAGCTTCTGCGTTCCTTCGGAACGGCAAGCGAAGTGCCGGAGCGGCTGATGGATGTGGTGGTGGGGGTCAGCGGCAGCTCCCCGGCATATGTTTTTATGTTTATTGAAGCAATGGCGGACGGGGCGGTGGCGGCGGGAATGCCGCGGCAGCAGGCGTATGAATTTGCTGCGCAGGCGGTTTTGGGCAGCGCAAGGCTGATGCTGGAGACCGGGAAGCATCCTGGGGAGCTGAAGGATATGGTATGCTCGCCCGGAGGAACCACAATCCAGGCGGTGAAGGTGCTGGAGCAAAGGGGTATGCGCGCCGCGGTGATGGACGCGATGGAGGCATGTATAAATAAATCAAAAAACATGTGACAGGATGGGTTAAATATCGGTCTCAGGCAGCCTATAGCCGTTTTGGGCGGTCTTGTCTGAATTTTATCAATTTACAAAAACTTGACAAAACTTTTTGCATCTGCTATGATAGCTTCCGTAACAAATTTAACAACTTCGTAATAATTTTATGTAGAAAATGAAATAATTGCTGAAAAATTGTTTTGGAGGTAAAGAAAATGGCAAAAGGCAGAAGGCTGTTTGCTGCGGTAGCAGGGCTCATATTATCCATGTCCCTGTTTCTGCAGGCAGGCATGGGCGTTCGGGCTGAAGACTTTGAGGATTACCCGGATCAATTGCGCGGCGGAATTGCGGCAGTACTGAACCCCAAAAATTCAAGCTCCACAGAGGCGGTATACGCGACGGCCAGGGAGCTGAACCTTGAATTGCAGATTGAAAAGAAAGAGGGACCGGAAAGCAAGCTGGTCATGACCAACGTAACCTCGGCACTGAATGTGAGAAGCGAGGCGTCCGCAAACTCCAAGAAAGTCGGAAAGCTGTATGAGGACTGCGGCGGCACGATTTTGGAGCGGAAGGACGGATGGACAAAGCTGCAGTCGGGCAATGTGATCGGATGGTGTTCCGACGAATTCCTGCTGTTTGACGACGAAGCTCTGGCAGCGGCAAATAATGTGGGTAAGATGGTTGCGACCATCAATACCGAATCTCTCCGCGTCAGGGAGAATCCCGAAAAGGATGCGGAAATCTACGGTCTCCTGCCCCAGGGAGAAATCGTTGAGGTTATCAACCAGAATACGGAAGGCTGGGTGTGCGTGGACTATGAGGGGAATGACGGTTATGTGCAGGCAGACTATGTCACCCTTGATTTTGTAATCGACGCCGGAGAGACAGTCGAGGAGATCGAGGCGCGTGAGAAGAAGGAGGAGGAAGCAAAACGTTTTGTAAACTACGGCGAATTTACCGTAGATACGGACACGATGCTGCTGCTTGCCGCTTTGATACACTGTGAGGCGCGCGGCGAAAGCTATGAAGGGCAGGTTGCGGTAGGCGCGGTAGTTATGAACCGTGTGAGAAGCTCGTCATATCCGAATACGATAAAGGGTGTTATCTATGCGTCGGGTCAGTTTACGCCGGCAATGTCCGGAAAGGTGGATCAGGTATTAAAGTCCGGAAAGATCAATTCAAGCTGTATTGAGGCGGCGAAGGAGGCCTTGTCGGGCACATCCAACGTAGGCGACCGGACCCACTTCAGAAGAAATAACGGCCGGGCAGGTCTGGTGATCGGAAACCATGTATTCTATTAATGGCACGATATTTTCCGAATGAAATAGATAGATAGTATAGATGGACAAATAAAAACAGATGATATTTATAACGAGAAGGGCGGCATTGCGGGAGCACTGCCGCCCTTCTGTGTGCTCTGCGAAAAGTCCCTTTTGACGCCTGCAGGATAATCCGGGCTGCCCCGCAAAGAAAAGGGTTGCGGAGGGATTATAAATGTAGTAAACTGGATATATAAATACCAGAAAAAAACGACTGTGATACGGTCTTCATGTAAAGGGAGTGATAGGATGGATGAAATGATCATTTTCTGGTTGGTTTTGCTTATCGCATTAATTGTTATTGAAGTGCTGACCATGGGGCTTACTACGATCTGGTTTGCCGGGGGCGCACTGATCGCGGTGCTCGCTTCGCTCCTGAACGCGCCTGTATGGCTGCAGGTGCTGTTATTCTTCGGGACGTCCCTGATTCTCCTGCTCTTTACAAGACCTGTAGCGGTAAAATATTTTAACAGGGATCGGATCAAGACGAATGTGGAGAGCATGGTAGGGCGTCAGGCAATTGTCATCAGTGAGATCGACAATGTCCACGGCATCGGACTGGCGACAGTCGGCGGCCAGGAGTGGACCGCAAGGAGCTGTGACGACAAGGTGAGAATTCCGGCGGGAGCCGTCGTAAATGTGGTTGCGATCCATGGAGTCAAGCTGATTGTAAGACCGGATCAGAATATGGAGGGCAACAGCCCGGAGCAGGGGATGCCGATTCCCATGAGCGTTTCACAAATGGAGGATGCACAGTCCCGGCAGCATTAGCCGAGGCGGGGAGCATAAAACAAAAACACGCACTGTAAATCAGGGCAGAAAGAGGTAAAAAATGATTGGTCCTATTTTGATTGCACTTGTTATTATTGTTTTGTTGATTGTAGTGTCCTGTCTGAAGGTTGTTCCTCAGGCGCAGGCATATGTCATTGAGCGTCTGGGCGCCTACCAGGGTACCTGGTCCGTGGGATTCCATGTAAAGGTTCCTTTCCTGGATAAGATAGCCAGAAAGGTGAACTTAAAGGAGCAGGTGGCGGACTTCCCGCCTCAGCCTGTTATCACCAAGGATAACGTTACCATGAGGATCGACACTGTCATTTACTATCAGATTACCGACCCCAAGCTCTTTACCTACGGTGTGGAAAATCCCATGATGGCGATTGAGAACCTGACGGCTACCACACTGCGTAACATAATCGGCGAGATGGAGCTGGATCAGACTCTGACCAGCCGCGAGATTGTCAACGCTAAGATGCGGGCAGCGCTGGACGAGGCTACCGATCCCTGGGGCATCAAGATCAACCGTGTAGAATTAAAGAATATTATTCCGCCCGCTGAAATCCAGAATGCGATGGAGAAGCAGATGAAGGCGGAGCGCGAGAGGCGCGAGGCGGAGACAAAGGCAAAGGGTGAGAAGAATGCAAGCATCCTTGTGGCGGAAGGTGAGAAGGAATCTGCAATTCTCCGGGCGGAAGCAGAGAAGCAGTCCGCAATTCTCCGCGCAGAGGCTGCGAAGGAAAAGATGATCCGCGAGGCGGAAGGTGAGGCGGAGGCTATTCTCAAGGTGCAGCAGGCACATGCGGACGGTATCCGGATGCTGAAGGAAGCGGGAGCGGACGAGGCAGTCCTGAAGATAAAGAGCCTTGAAGCCTTTGAGAAGGTTGCGGACGGCAAGGCGACCACGATTCTTCTTCCCGCAGAGCTGCAGGGCATTGCGAGTGTGGCAGCGACCTTGAAGGAGGCTGTAAAAAAATAAACCTGCTGTCCGGGGTGGGATATCGGGCTTTTAAATGACTGCGCCACGGAAAGGAGGCTTCTTTTAGAAGCTTCCCGCCTGTGGCGTTTGTACACTTTCTTATAGGAAAATAAGCCTGCATGTTAAGCCGGCATGTTCCGTTTATAAGGCGGAATTTGCGAACAGGGTTATATTGTCAGAAATGTAAGAATGTATGCTCAGGCATGCATTAAGTATGTCCGCTGAAGCGGACAGGGAGGTATAGGCATGGATTTAAAGGGAAGGGATTTTTTGAAGCTGCTGGATTTTACCCAGGAGGAGATTGCCTATCTGGTGGATTTGGCGGCGGAGTTGAAGGACAAAAAGAAAAAGGGTATTCCCGTGGACACTCTGCGGGGAAAAAACGTGGCGCTGATTTTTGAGAAGACAAGCACGCGCACCAGGTGCGCTTTTGAGGTTGCCGCCCACGATCTGGGCATGGGAACCACCTACCTTGATCCCTCTAGCTCACAGATCGGCAAGAAAGAGAGCATTGCGGATACGGCGCGGGTGCTTTCCGGCATGTTTGAGGGAATTGAATACCGGGGCTTTGGACAGAATATCGTGGAGGAGCTTGCAAAATATGCCACTGTGCCTGTGTGGAACGGTTTGACCAACGAGTTCCATCCCACTCAGATGCTTGCCGATCTTTTGACCATTCGCGAGCATTTCGGATATTTGAAGGGAATTAAATTGACATACATGGGAGATGCCCGTTACAACATGGGCAATTCCCTGATGGTAGTATGCGCAAAGATGGGCATGCACTTTACGGCATGTACCACATCCAAATATTTTCCCGAGAAGACGCTGGTTGACCAATGCAGGGAAATCGCTGCGCAGAGCGGCGGCAGCATCACATTGACGGAGGATGTGAAGGAGGGCACAAAGGGCGTGGACGTCGTATATACGGATGTCTGGGTGTCTATGGGTGAGCCCGACGAGATCTGGACAGAGCGTATCAGGGAGCTTTCCCCCTATCAGGTGAACAGGGCGGTCATGGAAAACGCAGGCGAAAAAGCCGTATTTATGCACTGTCTGCCGGCTTTCCATGATTTGAAGACCACAACAGGCGCAAAAATGGGCGAACGCTTCGGCATTACGGAGATGGAGGTCACCGACGAGGTGTTTGAATCCTCCCAGTCCATCGTATTCGAGGAAGCGGAAAACCGTATGCACACCATCAAGGCTGTGATGGCGGCCACACTGTGACCGCAGCGCCTGTAATGCGGCGGTTTAAGGCTTGCCGCCGGGATTTTGACATAGCAGGAATTGAAAAAGGATCGTCATGAAATCAAAAATTTTAGCTTTATTAAGAGAACGCAGGGATTACGTTTCCGGGCAGGAGCTGTGCGAACATTTCGGCGTTTCCCGCACTGCCGTCTGGAAAGCTGTCGGCCAGCTGAAAAAGGAAGGATATGAGATAGAAGCGGTAAAAAACAGGGGCTATCTGCTGACGGAAAGAGAAGACGTGTTTGGGCGGCATGAGCTGGAAAGCCGCATGGCTACCCGCTGGGCAGGCCATCCTGTCTACTTCTATGAGTCTGTCAGTTCCACCAACCAGCAGGCGAAGCAGCTCGCGGAAAGCGGCTGCGGGCAGGGGACCCTGGTTGCGGCGGATATGCAGACCGCGGGACGCGGACGCAGGGGAAAGGCGTGGAGCAGCCCGGCGGGAACCAACGTTTATTTTACCCTGATTTTAAAGCCGGAGTATGATCCGGACTGTGTTTCCATGGTGACGCTGGTAATGGCGCTTGCGGTGGCGGAGGGAATACGCGCAACCTGTGGCGTAGAAGCGGGTATCAAATGGCCAAACGACATTGTGGCAGACGGGAAAAAGCTCTGCGGCATGCTGACCGAGATGAGCGTGGAGAGAGACTATATTCATCATGTGGTGGTGGGCGCAGGCATCAACGTAAGGCGGCAGGAATTTGCCCCGGAGATTGCCGACAGGGCGGTCAGCCTGGAGCAGCTCTGCGGGCAGAGGGTTTCCAGGGCGATGCTGATTGCAAACGTGATGAAGGCATTTGAAAAATTTTATGACTGCTTTGAGCGGGAGCACAGCCTTGCGGGGCTGTTGGAGCAATATAACAGACTGTTGGTGAGCCGGGACGGAGAGGTCTGCGTCCTTGACCCAAAGGGAGAATACCGGGGCATTTCCAGAGGCGTCAACGCCCGGGGCGAGCTTCTTGTGGAGCTTGCGGACGGCAGGGTCACGGAGGTATATGCGGGAGAGGTTTCCGTAAGAGGGGTTTACGGTTATGTGTGAGGGAAAAAATACGGTGCTCTGCGGCGCAAACGCCTACGAGATGAAATATTATTTTAACGAGCGTTTTAACGGTATTCCGGAATCCGTCAAGGACGAGCTGCATATTATCTGTGTCCTTTTTACCGAGGAGGTGGGAGGCGTGTTTACCATTGCCTTCGAGGAGGACGGCAATGTGGTGATGGAGACCGACGCGGAGGAAAACGATATTTACTATGACGAGATCAGCAGCGGCCTGCTGGTGTCGGAGATACGCAGAAACAGACAGGAGCTGTTTGAAGCTCTGAGCCTTTATTACAGGGTGTTTATTTTGAAGGAGGACGTTTCGGGGCTTTTGGAGGGATAAGACAGGAAAGGCAGCCATAGTATTTGAATCAACCGAAGGATTGGAGCGCAAATGATTCTTGTAATTGACGTGGGCAACACAAATATGACCCTTGGAGTCTATCAGGGGCAGGAGCTGAGAGCGACCTTCCGCCTGACCACAAAGACGCCGAGAACCTCGGACGAGTACGGGGTCATTATCACACAGCTTTTGAAAAATAAAGGAATCGATGCCATGGAGCTGGAGGGCTCCATCGTTGCCAGTGTGGTGCCGGATGTGATGCACTCCCTGATTTCAGGGCTGGTGCGCTATACCGACACAAAACCCATGAATGTGGGGCCGGGCGTAAAGACGGGCATCCGTATCATTACGGAGGACCCCAGAGCCATCGGCGCCGACAGAATCGTGGATGCGGTTTCCGCCTATGAAAAGTACGGCGGTCCCGTTCTGGTACTGGATTTCGGGACCGCCACCACCTATGACCTGGTAACGGAGACAGGAGAGTTTGCGGCAGGCATCACCGCGCCGGGAATCCGGATCTGTTCGGAGGCGCTCTGGACGCAGGCGGCGAAGCTACCCAATATTGAGATCAGGAAGCCCAGGTCCATTCTGGCACAGGAAACCATCAGCAGTATGCAGGCGGGGCTTGTATACGGGCAGATCGGACAGACGGAATACATTATCAGGAAGGTCAAAGAGGAAAGCGGCATTGCGGATCTGAAGGTGGTCGCAACAGGAGGGCTGGGCAGGCTGATAGCGGACGAGACCTCCGCCATCGACATTTACGACAGCTCTCTGACCCTGGACGGGCTGAGAATTATTTATGATAAAAATTCCGACAGAAAATCCAGGGCGGCGCATACTCAGGCATCTCCGTAAAAACGGCGGTTCTTCCGCCGATGTCATGACGGCGGGTCAAAAGGCAGTTTGATTCCGGGGTCCTGGCAGACGGCGGGATAAACGCTTGGAAATTCACCTAAAATTTACTATACGCAGGAGCAAAAGGTATATGGGGAAATTGACAATAGGAAATGTCACCTTGGAAAACAATGTGATTTTGGCTCCCATGGCAGGTGTGACGGACCTGCCTTTTCGTTTGCTGTGCAGGCGGCAGGGGGCGGGCATGGTCTGCATGGAGATGGTCAGCGCCAAGGCGATATATTATAATAACAAAAGCACGGAGGAGCTTTTGAGGGTACACCCGGAGGAATGTCCTGCGTCCCTGCAGCTCTTTGGCTCGGACCCCCAAATTATCGCCGATATGGCAAAACGTATCCAGGAGCGCCCCTTTGCCATTATCGATTTCAACATGGGCTGCCCTGTTCCCAAGGTGGTAAATAACGGGGAGGGCTCTGCGCTGATGAAGAATCCCCGGCTTGTGGAGGAAATACTGACGGCTCTGGTAAAGGCGGTAAAAAAGCCCGTCACCGTAAAATTCCGCAAAGGCTTTGACGAGGAGCACTGCAACGGGGTGGAAATTGCCAGAATTGCTGAGGGCTGCGGCGTGGCGGCAATTGCGGTGCACGGCCGGACCAGGGAGCAGTATTACAGCGGAAGGGCTGACTGGGATATAATCAGGAAGGTGAAGGAGGCGGTAAAAATTCCAGTCATCGGAAACGGGGACGTGGACAGTCCCCAGGCGGCACGGCGCCTTATGGATGAGACCGGCTGCGACGGCGTGATGATCGGACGCGCCGCCCAGGGCAACCCCTGGATATTCCGGGAGACGGCGCGCTATCTGGAGGACGGAACCTTATTGGAAAGACCGGGCAGTCAGGAGAAAAAAGAAATCGTGCTGGAGCACGCAAGGCTGCAGCTGCAATATAAGGGCGAGTATACCGCGGTGCGGGAGATGCGCAAGCATCTGGCCTGGTATACCGCCGGAATGCCCCACTCCGCCCGTTTCAGGCAGATGATCAACTCCATGGACAGCATGGAGGAGCTTATAGCGGGGATAGAGACTATTTTCGCCTGAACAAGCATATATTGTCTGCATGAATACTATTGTTTATTTTTATCAAAACAGAGAGCTCCGGGAGCCCGAGATAGACGTCAGGACGGAACACAGAGTAAATATGGGGACCAGGGACGGGCTGAGGACAGGGTCGGAATCCGGTCATAAAGACCGGGAATATACCCTGATTCGGGTTGGCTTTAACCTGGAGGGCGAGCTGTGGTTCGGACAGTGTGTGGGGCAGACGGTTCCGGAGGAGACCCAGGCGATTCTTGAGACGGAAGAACCTGATATGCCCTGCAAAAAGGGTATTTTTGGATTGCTGCAGCGCATTAGGCAGGAGAGGAGGGAAATGAGGTGCAGGGTGGAGCGGCAGCTGAGGCTGGAGCAGGCCCTTGCAGCCCGGGAGGAACGGCTGGAGAGAATAGAAAAGCAGATGCGGCGTGCGGCGGAGGGCATATTGAAAAGGGCTGGCACAGAGGGCGAATGCAGCTATGTGTGCGAGGACACCCTTATGAAGTGCGCGGCATGGCAGGAATGGATGAGCCGTTTTCACGTAAAGGAGTTTGACGGATATCTGCAGGACGCCTGGATTGAACAGCTACTTCCCCTTGCGGTGCATCCCCGCTTTGTCGTCCTTGGGTCCTGTGAGGGCATCCGGGCGGTGATAGAGGGCTGTGCCCACAGAATGAAGGCGGTGAGGTGGATTTTGAAGGAGCAGGACTACACCCCGGAGCTAACAGATTTTGTGGAGGAGTTCTGTGAGGAGTACGGGCTGGCTATCGCCCTTCAGACGGTGCCCGGCAGGGCGGCATTCAGGAAGCTGCGCCTGGACTGCACGGAGCCGGTGAATATACTTGATTTTACCGAAGAAACGGCTATCCCCATCTCCGGCATCGCGGAGGGAAGCGTCTGGCTGGATATGGTGTCCTCGGAGGAAAAGAAACGCCGTATCGCATGGCGCGGCACGGGCATCCGTTATTTTTCTCTGAAGGAAAAGTGGAAAAGGGGCTGACGGCGGCAGCTTTTATAAAAATCAGCTTCGCTATAAAAACATGCTATTTTCTTGACACTGCCGGTAAAAATGGGTATAATACCTTTGCCGGAAATGAGAGCGGAATTTTAGTGAATTTGTCGGAAATCAACGCCGGGCAGACAGCCGCGGCGCGTATTATGCACACGGGCGTCCGTAGGAAGATTGTCGGCGGGGCTGACGGGCGCCCGGCGCGCGAGTAAGGAAAATTTCCTCTACTCGATTAATGATAGAAAGAATGGAAGGGTGTAAAAGAATGCAGGAGAAAAAAAATATCTTGACTTATGAGGGTCTCAGAAAATATGAGGACGAGTTGCATCAACTGAAGGTTGTAAAACGCCAGGAGGTTGCCCAGAAGATCAAAGAGGCCAGGGAACAGGGAGACCTTTCCGAAAACGCCGAGTACGATGCGGCGAAGGACGAGCAGCGCGACATTGAGGCCAGGATCGAAGAACTGGAAAAGATCCTGAAGAACGCGGAGGTCGTGGTGGAGGATGAGGTCGATCTGGACAAAATCAACGTAGGCTGCCGTGTAAAGCTCCTGGACATAGTATACAGCGAGGAAATCGAATATAAGATCGTAGGCTCCTCAGAGGCGGACAGCCTTAAGGGCAAGATTTCCAACGAAAGCCCTGTGGGAAAAGCCCTGCTTGGCTGTAAGGTGGGAGACACCGTGGAGGTGGAGACCTCGGCGGGCGTATTTTCGTACAAGGTATTGGAAATTCAGAGAAGCAACTGACGCCGAAGGATTTCCGGGCGGCGGGAAAAGCCCGGAGTATTTTTGGCATGGTTGAGAAATGAGGTAGACAAGTCGTGGCAGAAGCACAGAACACAAACACACGGAACACGGATGTACAGGAACAGGATTTGAACCAGCTGCTGCAGATCAGGCGGGAAAAGCTTGCGGGTCTTCAGGAGGCGGGGAAGGACCCTTTTAAAATAACAAAATATGATGTGACACATCACAGCACCGATATCAAGGAAGCTTATGGGGAGCTTGAGGGAAAAAGCGTCCGTATCGCAGGCCGTATGATGTCCAAACGCGTTATGGGAAAGGCTTCCTTCTGCAATATTCAGGACCTGCCCGGCAATATTCAGTGCTATGTGGCAAGGGACAGCATCGGCGAGGAACCCTACGCCGACTTCAAGAAATATGACGTGGGTGATATTTTGGGCATCGAGGGCGAGGTATTTACCACAAAGACCGGTGAGATCTCCGTACATGCCTCAAAGGTCACCCTTTTATCCAAGAGCCTGCAGATCCTGCCGGAGAAATATCATGGGCTGACCAACACGGACCTGCGCTACCGCCAGAGATATACGGATCTGATTATGAATACCGAGGTGAAGGACACCTTTGTAAAGCGCTCCAGGATCATTAAGTCCATCCGGCAGTTTTTGGACGGGCAGGGCTTTATGGAGGTGGAGACCCCCATGCTTGTGTCAAATGCCGGCGGCGCGGCGGCAAGGCCCTTTGGGACCCATTACAATGCCCTGGACGAGGATGTAAAGCTCCGCATTTCCCTGGAGCTTTACCTGAAAAGGCTGATCGTGGGCGGTCTGGAAAGAGTATATGAAATCGGGCGCGTTTTCCGCAACGAGGGTGTGGACACAAGACACAACCCGGAGTTTACCCTGATGGAGCTTTATCAGGCATACACAGATTATTTCGGCATGATGGAACTGACGGAAAACATGTTCCGCTATCTTGCAAATGAGGTGTGCGGCGGCTCCGTCATCACCTACGGCGAGCACACCATCGATCTGGGCAGGCCCTTTGAGCGCATGACCATGCTGGAGGCAGTTAAGAAATATGCAGGCGTGGATTTTGACCAGGTGGCAGATACCGCGGCGGCGAAGGCGCTGGCGAAGGAGCGTCATGTTGAGTTTGAGGAGCGCCATGAGAAGGGCGACATCCTGAATCTTTTCTTTGAGGAGTTTGTGGAGGAGCATCTGATACAGCCCACCTTCATTATGGATCACCCGGTGGAGGTTTCACCGCTCACAAAGAGAAAGCCGGACAAGCCGGACTATGTGGAGCGTTTCGAGCTCTTTATCAACGGCTGGGAGATGTGCAACGCCTACTCCGAGCTCAATGACCCCGTCGACCAGAGAGAGCGTTTTAAGGCCCAGGAGGCTGCCCTTGCGAAAGGCGACGAGGAGGCAAACACCACGGACGAGGACTTCATGAATGCCCTGGAAATCGGCATGCCGCCCACCGGAGGTATCGGGTACGGAATTGACAGGCTGGTGATGCTGCTCACAAATTCGCCTGCGATAAGGGATGTGCTGCTGTTTCCGACAATGAAGTCGCTTGACAAATAAAGCCAGTGTTTATGCGGGTTTGAGGGCACTTGGGATATAAAAAATTGACCCATTTTGCCACAAAGTTCAGCAAATTTTTTTCCCTATAATACCTGATAATGCTCGATAATGATAAGCTCCCCATATGGTAGACAATGGAAAAATTCAAAACTATCACATGAGGAGCATATCTATGTCTAAAAGAAAATACACAAAAGACTTCATGCTAAATGGCATTACATTGGGAACGGTTGCCTTATACCCCATTTGATAATCACATGAACAAATCTCAGTTGCGGGAAGCGGTGAAAATCAGCACAAACGCAATTGCTAAATTAGGAAGAATTGAATCAGTTTCACTTGATACTTTGGAGAAGATTTGCTGTGCTTTGTCTTGTTCCATAGAAGATATCATGACGTTCACGGTCGAATCATCCAAAGGAGAATCAAAATGAATGCTTTAATTAGAGAAAAAGGCGGAACTTTTTCGCTAAACAAAAACGAACCTATACATAGATGGTATTCTTATATAGAAGGATATTCATCCTGTTTAATTGCTGAAGAACTTAAGATGCTTCTTGTGTTGAAACCGGATATCAAAACGATTTACGATCCTTTTTGCGGGACAGGTACAACTTCTCTTGTTGCAGCAACTCACGGTATCAAGTCTTTTTATAGCGAATCAAATCCTTTTATGCAATC
Source organism: uncultured Acetatifactor sp. (assembly GCA_910578215.1). Lineage (GTDB taxonomy): Bacteria > Bacillota > Clostridia > Lachnospirales > Lachnospiraceae > Acetatifactor. The sequence continues at coordinate 12,814 of CAJTPH010000051.1, forward strand.
AGTCATCGAGACAAAAATCAACTGTGTGCGAAAACTTGATCAAGATACTGTAATTCCCAAATTGATTGAATATCTTGCTTTAATCAATACCGTCAGAGTTGAAAATCACGCATCTTGGAATGGCTTTGAAAAATTCTTTGAAGGAAAGCAATTAAACGAATTGTTGACCATAAAAGAACTCATTTCCAAAGAAGATGATAAATCAGTAAAAAATATTCTTGCTTTAGCGTTGAGTTCCATCGTTGTTAAAGTTTCAAAAATGACTAGACGAGGCGATCTTCGCTATGCTACTGAGAAGGAATACCGTGAAGAAAATGTGCTGGAGTGTTTTGCTGATAAGCTAAATGAAATAATTTTTGATATTCAACATCATAAATCCATTATCAAATGTGGAACAATAAAAGTTAGCGATGATGCCCGTTATAATGACTATGTTAATGCTTTTGATTGCGTTATCACATCGCCCCCGTATCTTAATGGAACAAATTACATCCGCAATACAAAGTTGGAACTTAAATTGAATGATTTTATAACGAGCGAAAGTGATTTACCCAGCTTTCATTCAAAAGGTATCATAGCAGGAATCAATAACGTTTCAAAACGAACAGTAATAGATACGATTTTGCCAGTAGTAGAGCCATATTTGAAACAGTTACAGCCGGTTTCTTACGATGAACGAATCCCCAAAATGGTCGCAGGATATTTCAGAGATATGGATACGGTTATCCAAAAGTTAAGCAAATCCATTAAGTCTGGTGGCCTATTTACAATGGATATTGGAGATTCTCAATTTGCCGGGGTACACATTCCGACGCATCAGATTCTTTCAAACATTTGCGTCCAATATGGGTTCTCCTTATATGACGAAGAAATATTACGTGAAAGACGTTCCAAGAATGGCATGATCTTAACACAAAGATTGCTGAGATACAGATTGGAGAAATGATGGATATAGCGTTCAGAAAAAAAGCAGAACAATTCGTTTCCTGTCTGCCATATAAGCAATCCCCATACGGGAATAGAAACTGGGGACATCCCTGGCACTCACTTTGTTCCTATCACGGGAAACTGAAACCAGCGATAGCCCATTGGCTTATTTCTGAATTTACAAGCGAAGGTGATGTGGTTTTAGACCCTTTATGTGGAGTGGGTACTATTCCTTTTGAAGCTTGTCTGCAAGGGCGAGTTGGGATAGGAAACGATTTAAGCGAATTGGCGTATGTTGTTACCAAAGCTAAAGTTGAAAAGCCTAATTATAGTGGTGTAGAAGATGTTATACGTCAACTAGATGATTACATTAAAAAAAACAAAGGCAGCAAATCTATTACAGAATATGAGGACTTCGGATTCAACGGGAAACTTCCACAATATTTCGAGCATGAGACATATAAAGAGATTTTGTGCGCAAGGGCTTTTTTCCTTCACAGATTTTCTTCAATTTCGCCCGAAGAAGCAATGGTCTTTTCCGCGCTTTTACACGTGTTACATGGAAATAGGCCCTACGCGCTTTCACGGCATTCACATCCGTTAACACCGTATGCTCCTACGGGGGAATTCGAGTATAAAAGTGTGATTGAAAAGGTTGTTCAGAAAGTTAATGCTAGCTATACAAAACTTGAACAATCTCAAATAACGCAAGGCCGTGCTGTTTATGGTGATTACAAAGACCTAGCAGCCCAAAATATCAAAGCTGATTTTATAATCTGTTCACCTCCTTTTGCGGGCTCTATTCGGTTTTATATGCAAAATTGGATGCGGCTTTGGCTTTGTGGATGGGAGCCGAAAGATTATAAAGAAGCTGACGAAAAATTCTTAGATAAATTACAAGAAAAAAACTTCGATCTTTATTACAGTTTCTTTAAAATGTGTGCTGATGTTCTAAATGACAATGGAAAGGTAATTTTGCATCTTGGTAAAACTAAAACCGCGGATATGGGTGCTGAGCTTTCAAAGCGTGCAGAATCTTGGTTTGATCTTGTTTATCTGGCTGGAGAAGATGTCAGAGCCATCGAGAAGCACGGTATCAAAGACAAAGGAGTAACTGTAGAACATCAGTATTTGTTGCTGCAAAAAAAATGAGGTGGGATTAATGCCCCGCCTCATTTGTAGAGTTTATTTTATGAGTGAATTTGCATAGGTAATCCAGGACTCTGATAGAGCAGTAGCATACTGGAAGAAATCGATGCCTGTATCAGCAAGGATGCGATTTCTCAATTTGCATACTTCGTCCATATGTCTGGAATTTTTCACAAGCAATGCATCGACATCAGTTGGATTTTGCAATCTTCTAAGAGCTTCTGGATTATATTGTGGTTCTTCAGCCAGTAAATGATAGTCAAAGCCAGTATGTACAGCTAATTGGTGTAGTTTAGCATCAGTATAAAATTCAGAAGGCCATTTGCCGGTCTTATTGCCGTTGCAAACACGACAGAGCAAGGTCCCAGAATCAGTTGTTGCAGGCCACAAATAGTAGACTGGCAATGTATGATCTATCGGTTTTTCTTTGTTGGAGGTTACGCCACTCAAATCCTTACCGCAATTGAAACATTTAAGGCCATATTTTCGTTCAATTGCCTTGCGGCTCACACGAGTTGTGCCGGCAACCTCGATTAAGAGACGTCGTTTCTGGGAAGATTCAAAGTGTTGATCAGAAGTTCTGGTTCCGTTTTTAATAGCGTTATAATTTGTTTTGCACATTATACACTCACCCTGTCTTCCGGATTTCAGGACAGCGTGTTTGTGGAAGCAATCAACAGGTTTGAGGGTGTTGCATATTAAACAGTACTTATACAGTGGAGCATTTTCTATGTATTCATCATGGGAGATGACAAACTCTCCTTCTTGCACAGAAACAGCATCTCCGTTATCATTATTAACATCCATAGAAAAATCAAACAAGTGTTGCTCTCCACCAGAATAATGTTCATATCCACATTTGGGGCAAATAATAGAATAATCTTCGTCGATATCATCTTTTTTGACAGTGATCACCTCCGTACAATCGGGATTGAGACATTGTAATACTTTATAAAGTGTTTGTCCATCAACATGATCCGGGCGATACTGACCTATTTTATTTAAGTTGCTATATATTTTCCTTCGTGCCATGCTTATTCCTCCAGAAATAGCTTATATGTTTCGATTTCAAGTGCATCAGCTATACGTTGAATGTTTTCAAGTGATATACTTCTACGATGGCATTCAATTGCGCTAATATATGTTCGGTGAAGGCTGCATTTCTCTGCAAAGGCATCTTGGGAGATCCCCAAGGTCTGCCGATAACGCTTCACGTTGTCTCCAAAAACCTTTACAATATCCATACTTACAAACCTCCAATATAAATGGTACAATAATGAACACAATAAGTCGACATACAATAAGTCACTTTGATGAATTTTTGATCAAGAAACAGACTTGATATTTGATATAGATGTAGAGGAGAGATTGTGCTATGTCAGAAGGCCTTGTTTACATTCTTACAAACCCATGTCTTGAAGGATGGGTTAAGATTGGCATGACGGGACACAACGACATCGAGAGAAGATTACAGGAACTCAATGCGCCGACCAATATTCCGCTTTTATTTCGGTGCTACGCCGTTTATGAGGTGGAGAACCCGGCAATGGTTGAAGAAAATATACTTAGTATTATTGACCAAGTGGATGACTCTCTCCATGCCCGGGAGCAGCTCGACAACAGTAGAATGCGGGAGCGGGAATTTTTCAAGATTTCCCCTGAAAGGGCTTATCGTATTTTTAAGAATATAGCGGCTCTGAGAGGTGATCAAGACAAGTTGAAGCTGTATGTGCCTACCGAGGGGCCGCAAGCCGAGGGCGGTCAGCACTGAGCAGGAGGAACGGGCAAGGCAGATGATGATGAAACGTAATAAAGAAAGTTTGAGAAATATTTAATGGAATAATGCGTATGATTGTGATAAAATAATTTGTATTAACAGACAATTTACCAAATCAAGAGACGGAGGAAAAAGAAATGAATATTATTCCTAAAAAAGACTTGCCAGAAACTATGCCCACTGATATTTGCATTAAATTTGCCAGTAAACGTTTCGGCACAAGTGAAAAATACAGAATAAATGATATTTCAGAAGCCGGAATTCAAAGCATAATAGATAATATCCGTAACAACACTTATAAAAGCCTGTTTCTTTCTTTAGATTCAGAGGGGGATATTGGAATAAAATTCTTTCAATTGGAAAGTGGTGAGGGGTGGATATTTGTGCAAATATGTGATGAGGAAGAAGACCTTTACTATTCATCTGTCAATGTGGATTATCTTAATTCTAATGAGGAAGCTCCGATTATATGCAGTGACGGGCAGTCAGTTATCATGAAAAGAAACACTATGCATGACTTAGAGATGGCTGCCAAATGTGCGGAATGGTTTATTAGAACAGGAGAACCATATCCCGGCATGGAGTGGCTTACAAATAGGTAAAAGAACATAAAGCTTTCTGTGTATCATGAAAAAATATTTAGGAAAATCTGACTTGGTTCGGACTGGAATATCCATCGTTGCCCTTATCGGATAAATCTTTGCGACTATTTTTTCATTGGCAGTTAAATAGTTGATGTACTTTTTACTTGACTTTTTTTAACACGAAAAATAAATGAAACGCATATATCTTTACGACCACATGAAACAGAGTATATAAGATCTCTTTCATGAAAAATAGGAGGATTTTGTTACAAAAAAGCTTGACCACTACAGGGCGATATACCATAATCTTATAGTTAGACGATTTCCGCAGGAGGATACTTACCGCGGGGAGTCTGAACTCGTATGCGTACTGTGCGAATAATCCATGAGCGAAAGGGAAAATAATCCAATCATTGTATGCCATGACGGGATTATACGGAAAAGGATGGGAAAGAAAATAATTGAAAGATGGAGAAATGATCCTGTATGGAAACTTAGATGGGAGAGAATTGCTCTCTGGATATTCAGTGAAAATGAAATAATAGATATTGCGGAGGATATGGAATATACCCCAAATGGATATCTGGATTTGAGAGGCTTTCCCTTTAATGCTTTTATAGCTGTACAAGAATATACAAATTTTCAGAGAGATGAACTGTTACAGAATTCGGCAGGCTCTATTGCCAATAAAAAATTTGAAAAAATTGATTTTTCATATGCTGATTTAAGCGGCCGACTAATAGATAAGTGCAAATTTTATGATTGTATATTTGAAAATACCATGATGCGTGACATTGCCGAGACGAAAAATATTTTTGTCAATTGTGTTTTCAGGAAAGGAACTTATGGAGGCTCTTTGGGGATGGGAGAGAGTTCTTACAGAAATGTACAATTTCAGTCTGTTAAAATGCAGAGGACTCAAATGTGGTGGCCTGATTTTGAGGATTGTCTTTTCCAAAATTGTAACTTAAAGGGCACGGACTTTGGGGGGGCTCATTTTAAAAATGTTAAGTTTATTGGAAAGATTGAAGGAGTATGGTTTCGAGGAAAGATGCCTGACCGCTACAAAGAAAACTGTAAGCGGAGGCCGGAAATAGATGAGCGTTGGGATCAGGTTTTTCCGATGGAAGCAGATTTTTCAGAAGCTACATTAAGTGATCTGACAATCAGTGATTTATGTGACCTTTCTGAAGTGATCTTGCCAAGTGACGGAAGCTGTTATCTCATTCCTGATCTTGATGCTGTGAGAGCTGACATCAATATAAGGTTTAAAAAAGAGGAAAAGAAACTACTAAAAAGGCTGTTAGAATATTACCTTGCGAAAAGAGAAAATCAAAACATGGAAATATTGTGCCTGAATGATGTCTATCGTGAAATCCGAGAAGATTTTGCGCCGGATGAGCAACAGGAAAGCTATGATCTGTGCAAAGAGGTCTGTAACGACTTATTAAATAAAAATATATTAACTTTAGGCACTTAAAAGTGAATGAGTTATATATATGAAAAATAAAATTATAATAATAAAAAGAGAATCAGAAAAGGAACCAAAAAATATTATATTTGGTAAAACCAATGTGGGAAATTCCTGAAAGCGGCGGAAGCGGAATTTGAGCGGTTTAAGCATGCATGGGCAAAATACCTGGTGCAGTAGACGTTTTGCTTATCGCATATTACATTCAGTAAAATAGATACAGCTTCTAGCGGAGTGCTGTAAGGAGCATGTGCATATGTTGGTAAGGATTCTGTTCAAGTACAGTGGTTAGCATAGATAGGTAAATAGTTGATGTACTTTTTACTTGACTTTTTTACACACGAAAAATTAAATAATATTAAGCTGGAGTGACGGACATAACCTGAAGCACCGGCAGTCCGTCTAATACCATTGGACGCCTCTGTTTACGGTATTTTTGGGAACAGGGTGCAGGATAGGAGAGATGCCGATGCCGGAGGAAGGTATAAGGCTCCTAATGAAACCAATGTAAAAATTATTCAGGCGGTAATGGGGCATGCCGACATATTTTGATAAATAAAAAAGCCACGATAAATAAAAGCTGTGCAAAATAAAATAGCTTTGTAAATATTAAATAATGTATATAATGTATAAAACAGTATGGAATCCTGGACGGCTGCATTGAGAGCGTCCGGGGCTCCATCGATAGGAGGTAAGGTATGTCAGACGTACATAAAAAGGGATTGGATGCCGAGCTTGTAAGAGAGGATCTGGAGTGCTGCTGCTTGAAGGATACGTTCTGCCAACAGTGCAATGGGGCGGCATGTACAATAGGCTTTGCAAAGCAGTGCATCAACAATTATATTGAAAAGCCTCAAAAAGAGGTTCCTGGAGGCGCCGATAACGTACCTGTCGTAGATTTTAAGGCATTTGACGAGGTAGAGCTGGGAAAGGCAATCGTACATATTCTAAAGGAATGTAAGGATTGTAAGGAAAATCATACGGAAGACTGCATCATAAACGTGATTCGCAACTGCTACGAGGTCGCTTTGTTTGGAGATGTGCATCCATATGAAGGAAGTGCCTTCCAGTATCTTATGTATCTGAAGTTCCAGTTCCCGGAAAAGTCCGCTTTAATCGCGGAGCTTTATATGAGCTGACGGAATTTCCTTTTGGCGTCAGCATTATACCACATTTTCGTGCGCTTTAGCGCACATGGAATCAAAAGCTGACGGAATTTCCTTTTCCGTCAGCATTATACTGCAATTTCGTGCGCTTTAGCGCACATGGAATCAAAAGCTGACGGAATTTCCTTTTCCGTCAGCATTATACCACAAGTATAATGACAAATCACAGAAAAAGCCTTTACTTACGCAGTTTGTGTTAATTCTGAAAAGTGCTTTACCCCAATAAATACCCCATTCTTATATATTTAAAGCCCCTTTATGACTGCTGCCATGAGGGGCTTTGTGGTAGTTCGTAATGCTATAAACAAAAATCAACCGAGAAAGTTTCAAGTTTTGTGTAAACGTCAAAAACTGATATAAGGCATGTTATCAGCGTTGTACCGTACATTTTTACCGTAACATATTTTCCGTC
>CAJTPH010000052.1:0-7377 GCA_910578215.1 uncultured Acetatifactor sp.
TATAGACCATGTCTATTTTTATGAAATTAATTTGCGAAACTTATTATACGTCATCGAGTTAATCGCAGCTCTCAAAAAGGGTGCCAGTAAAAAGCAGATACAGGAAGACGCAAAAAACTTGGGAGATATTAAAGTCCCTTTAGTTGGTACGCTTAATAAAGCCGGAACTAAGGCGCAATTAAAGCGGGATTTATCTTCAATGAATGGAACTGTAAATCTGACAGGTAAGTTTAATGGCAAAGGTGTTACTGCATCAGTAAAACAGGCTACAGCACAAGCGCAGAAACAGGCAAACGCTACACCTGTCCAAATGTCTTTTGCTGTTAAGAAAGAGAATTTAATAAATGACATAAAATTATTGGCACAACAGAATAGCCGTTTATTCAAGGATACGGATGTGTCAATAAAGTATAATACTTTGTTGGATAATGCAGAAATGGCCAAGAACACGGTAGAGCTGAGTACATTGAGGACACAATTAGGGTCTCTCCGTTCGGAATTGAAAATAACTGGGAATGCTGGATTAACAATGACAGATGCGCTCAAAAACGGACTCTCCAAAGTTTTACAATTATTTGACGGTCATGGGATCATAATGCAGTTTACAGCTCGGTTGCGTAATGCATGGAAAGAAGCAAAATGTTCGATTGTATGACAGAAGCGGATCAGAAAAGATTCTGTGAAGGTATGTTTCAGAAGAAGGGATTTTTTGAAGATGCTTATAAGAATATAATGGATGTTTTTCGTAGTGCAATGAAAAGTGAAAAAGAGAATAATATTGCAGGGGGTGATAGGTATGTAGAGATTGGCGAGTAATGAACAGAAAATACGTTCGGGATTTTGCGGGAAATGGTTGCAATGGAGGTAAATATGTAGTATTATGTTTATAAGTTAAGGAAAGCAGTAATGCAGAGGTGGGGATATGGCGAAAATTGTATGTGAGGCTTGCGGCTCAAGTTTCCCGTTAGAGCGGGCGAAGGATATGAATTGTCCTGTATGTGGGGCTGCTTTGTGGGATGAAGAAATTGAAAGTGTAGATAGCGAAGCTGTTGAGTCAAAAGCTGATGAACTGGAAAATGGTTTAATGTATTTTGATGAAATAATGATTTTTGAAAGAAAACCTGAAAATAGTGGTGTTTTGACATATTGCAGTGAGTGTAAACAAATGGATTCATTGGATTTGGATTTGTTTGAAAAACTTGTTGATAAAGAATATGTCATATTAAAGGACAACATCACAGTTACCTGTACAGGCTGCGGTAAAGAACATAAACCAAGAAAAATCCTTTACAAAAGGAAAGATCATTATGCTCCCCCGCTTCCCCGCTGTCCGGTATGCAATTCAGCCATGCTAAAGAAGATCACCACAGGGTCAAAGTTTCTGGCGGCGGCGACATTGGGTGCATTTGCTCTCCCATATAACAGCAAAACATTTGAATGTAAGGACTGTGGCTACCGTTTCTAAAACTGAATAATCAATTAACTATCAAAGGCATTCCATTATGGGGTGCTTTTTTGATGCAGAAATATGTATTAAGGAAGGAAATCAAAGAATGAGTAATAGTGAATCAAATTTTAGGATTATGCTTCAGGCAATACTTGATAAGGTTAAGTCAATTGCAAATATTAAGGGTGATATAAAGGCAATTGAACCAAGCGCAGCACTACACATATAATAATTCAATTTAATCTGAAAATCTCAGAAAATCGTGGGCGGCTATATATAACCGCATGAACACCAACAATTAATAACCAATAACAATTTAAACAAGACAACTGAATATGGAATGAGAAGAAATCGGATGATGTGGAGCGTCCGGTTTGGGGACCTGTGGAGATTAACTATGAAGATGGAATACGGAGGAAAGTCATTACGGAAAATCAAGTAATTATTGTAGACAGTAATATTAGCCTGGACAATATCTATAAGGCTATAGGATATTTGACGCCAGAACATCAAGCAAATATCCTCGTAAATTATAAACTCACAGAATTATATGATATATTCGCCAATAATGAAGGCTACGAGGAGTATATTAATAACTTATTTAACGTATCCAATGAATACATGAAAAGGGCAATTGCACTTTCGGCGCTTCATACAGAAGCATTCATGCAAAGCAGGAAGAAAGACGGAAAATTTGATCCTGCGGCTACTATGTGTGAGATGTTTGAATGTATGACAGAAGCGGATCAGAAAAGATTCTGTGAAGGTATGTTTCAGAAGAAGGGATTTTTTGAGGATGCTTATAAGAATATGATGGATGTTTTTCGGAGTGCAATGAAAAGTGAAAAAGAGAATAATATTGTAGGGGGTGATGAGAATATTGAGGGTGATAAGTATGTAGAGATTAGCCGGTAATGGACAGAAGGTACGTTCGGGATTTTGTGGGAAATGGTTGCAATGGAGGTGAATATGTAGTATTATGTTTATAAGTTAAGGAAAGCAGTAATGTGGAGGTGGGGTATGGGACAGGATGATGTAAAGTGCCTAAAATGTGGCAGTAGTTTTAGTAGGATGTTTTTAATGGGCAAGCAAGGAAATGCTGATGTATGTCCGGTGTGTGGAGCGGATATGCAAAATGTAGATGAACACCCAGAATGGATTACATGGTGGTATTACAAGGATGAAGAAACTCAATGTTTTACCTTGAGAGATGAGCCTATTGATTTGGAAAAGTGGACTGATACAAAGCTTATTAAAGAATTTAAAGCCCCGCCCAGAGATTCGTCAGGTAGTTCAGAAAAGGCAAAAGAAATATTGCGTACTTATGTACCTGATGCGTTTGCGGAACCCAAGGAAATACCTAAAGTAAAATGCCCTTATTGCTTCAGCAGTGAGGTACAGATTATTCCCAGGAAATTTAGTCTGTTGACAGGTTTTGCAACTAATAAATTCGACAGGGTATGTCTCAGGTGTAAGAGAAAGTTTTGAAAATTTAATATGGTATAACAAATTTAGAGAGATTGCTTCCATGATCTCTCTTTTATTATGTTCAAAAATAGGAGGATAAGATAATTGAGTAAAGAATTTTATTTAGACCTTATAGCAAGCCTTCAGCAAGCTAAGTCGAAAAAGCAGGTAAATGCTGATATTAAGATATTAGAGAAAGCAATCAACATGTTAAGGCTTACGGCAACGCTTACAAAGGGCGATACCAAAAGAGAAATTAACAATTATATTAAAGAATTAAGCGGAAAACTTGATTATATAAAATTAAAAGGGAAAATTGATGACAAAAAACTAAAGCGCGAAATTGAAAACAGCCTGCATAATATGACTTTCAAGGAGATTGACGCTTTAAATATTGACAGCAATAAAGCCAAGCTGAAACTGCAAAAAGCCATGGCAGATATGAAGGCATATGCGGAGAAAATACCGATATCTGTAAATGTCAGCCTGAAAAAAGAAAAGCTGGGTAATGACCTGACGACATTCCTTAATAAAAACAGCAAACTAAGAGAATCAAGTATTCTTTTGGCAGAAAGCGAAAAAATCAGGGAACTGATTGACTCGGTAGATGATAAGGGAACGCTGAGGAATGCAACAGATGCATTCAGCCTGTTTAAGTCGGAAGTTATCAGTACGGGATATGCAGGCAAAAGCACTTCCCAGAAAATCAAGGACATGCTTGGGCATATTACAAAAATTGGCAGCTTCTTTGGAGTGGCTTCATTAGCGTTAAATAATTTCAGAAAGTCATTATCGACATTGCGCTCAAATGATACCATATTGACAGAGATAAGCAAGACCTCTGAAATGACCAAGAGGCAACTCAAAGAACTTGGGGACGAAGCTTTTAAGGTGGCAAGCAAGTACGGGCAGCTATCTGGAAATTATCTGCTTGGCGTCCAGGAAATGGCACGGTCTGGTTATGAATCCTTGTCAAAAGAACTTGCTGAACTGTCATTACTTGCGCAATCGGCGGGGGATATGACAGCAGACAGCGCGAATAATTATTTGTTAGCTACGGATGCCGCCTATAAATATAGTGGAAGTGTTGAGAAATTAAATGCTGCGCTTGACGGGGCGAACTATATAAGTAATAAAAATAGTGCATCATTAACCGACATTGCCGACGCAACTCGCGTATCAGCTTCATTTGCTGCAAATGCCGGAGTTGCTATTGATGAACTTACAGCGGCAGAAGCAACAATGATCGCGGTAACGAAAAGAAGCGGCTCCGAAATTGGACGCGCTTTTAGAAGTATTGTTCTCAATCTTCAACAGGTATCAGGTGAATTTGATGGTGAGGTTATAGATGAAGAACAGCTTAAGAAAGTAGAAAAAACATGCCATGATTTAGGTGTTGAGCTTGAATATATGAAAGATGGTGTACCCACACTCAGGAACACAATGGATGTTCTTAGGGATTTGGCAGAGGTGTATAATTCCTTACCGGATAATAGTGCAGAAAAGCAAGGTTTGATATCAAGTTTGGGTGGGAAATACCATGCTAACAGTCTGAGTGCCCTTCTCAGCCGATGGGATTTGTACGAAAAAATGTTAAGCGAATTTTCCCAAGGAACGGGTTCAGCACTGGAAGAAGCAGAGAAAACGGCTGACTCATGGGAAGGGCGTATTGCGAAGCTTCAGAACTCATGGGACAGTTTTATTAATACACTCACAAATAAGGAAGCAATAAAGGGCGGCATTTCATTCTTTGACAGGCTCATCCAAGGGGCTACAGAATTAACAAATGCGATAGGCGAGATCCCTGTTGTCCTCACTGCTTTGAATTCTGCGCTTGTTATGACCAATAAGGATTATGGCATTACCCAGATATGGAACAAAGATAACGGGAAGATTGATCTGCAAGGCAATATATTTGGGATAGATATAACAAACATCAAAAATATGAAAAAGCACTTTGCGGAAGCGGAAGGGGCTATTGCTGGATGGAACAAGGAAGTACTTAAGGGCAATGTAGATATTAATGATTTTAACGAAGCGATAGTCAAAAACAATACTCAATTTAAAGCATACCTCTCCACCTGTTCCAAAGATGCGCCAGCGTCCCTTGAGGGTTATAAAGCCCATCTCAAAGCAGCCGGGGTAAGTACAGATGCGTTGAGATTGAAAACTATCCTTCTCAATTCCGCGATTACCATGTTGGGCGGATGGGCTATACAGTTCTTAGTAACAGGCTTATATCAGTTATTTCAAGTAAGCAATAACGTAGCAGAAAAAGCACAGGAATTAGGCAACACATTTAAATCCACAAAATCTGACATAGATGATTATAAATCCAAAATAGAAGATTTATACAAGGTAATCAATGACAATGGATCTTCAATCTCTGATGTAACAGAAGCACGTAAAAATCTTATGGTTATTCAAGATGAGCTTATTGAGAAGTTTGGTGACGAAGAAGGAGCAATAAAAAACATTACAGATGCAATTGGTGGACAAGCGGATGCACTTGATGAACTTACTGAAAAACAGTGGCAGGAAGCAAAGAATAAGTTTAATGATGGCGATTTCCTGAATGATATTGGCAATTGGATGGACGGTTATGAAGACAACTTTGACCGTATGGTTAATGAAATGGAAAACTACTATTTTGTATTTTCCCTTGAAAAATCCAAGCGAAATAGTGATTTCGTAAAAGCCTTGGAAGATGCAGGATATGAATTTGATTCATTATTTGGAACGTTAACATTGCATGGCCCATTGGAATCTGTCTATGATGATATCATTAAAATCCAGAAGATTGCAGAAGATTATGGCGCCCCTAATAGTTTAATAAAAGAATTGAGAGAAGAGGCAAACCGGGAAAAGAACTCTCTTGAAAGGTATAGGAATATATGGGACACACATATTCTGCGTGATGTGATCTTAGAGAATGAAGACCTGACGCAAAGCTGGAACGATGTGAATGAAGCATATTCAGATTACAGGAAAGCATTTGAAGCTGGTGATAAGGATGCTCAAAATAATGCTATTGGTGAATTTGCCCAATCCTTAAATGAGGTTCTGGATAATTCAGATGTAAAAGAAAGTGTCAAAGAGTATTTCCGGGATATGTACCCCGCCATGACAAGAGAGGCTGAAAAGTGGGAATTCCGTTTCAAGGTGCTTCCTGATTACGATATCCATGCATTAAATGGTAAGACACAGGCTGATATATTGGAAATGCTGCAGACCGATGGTTTCCAGTATGGCGAGCAGACATTTAATTCCTTACTCCGATTGGCTGGTGACTATGGGATTGTTATTGGTGATGATTCGGAAAAAATTCAGCAGTTATTAGATTTGCTTGTAGAATGGGAAATTTTGCAAGGGGACATTACAGACATTTCGGAAACAGCCCCCGCCACCTTTTCCGACATCTTCTCCCTGAAAGATGCTAACAACACTCTCACCACCCTTGGTAAGATCTCAGAGTCAATCGACACGCTCCAGAACGCCTACAAAACTCTCTCCGACGCTATAGGCGAATACAACGAGGAAGGCGCTTTTTCTGTTGACACATTACAATCCGTAATTGCTTTAGGTGACAATTGGCTTGATTATCTGGTAAATGGAGAAGGTAAATTGAAGCTGAACAAGGAATCCTTGGAACAGCTTACACGTGCGCGGCTCAATGATATGCATGCCCAGGCAATTAATAATGTTATAAATAATGTAGCAAAGATCCAATCGGACGAGGATGCAATCAAATACCTTACCTCAACGAATTATGCCCTTGCAGAATCTTATGAAGAAGTTGCACAGATGAAATTAATGGACGCAAGGGCAAGTTTGGAAGCAGCGGTTGCAGCAGGGACTTTGTCTGAGGAAAATATGCATGCTGCCATGGCAAAGGCGTCAGATGATATCGCCAAAATTAAAAGACTGTTTATGAATACAGGCATAGATGCAGATTCCATATTGGGCGGGTCAGGTTCTAGTTCCAGCGCTATATCAGAAAAAGACACCATAAAAGAATTTGACTGGATAGGACAGGCGATTGAAAATGTAGAAAAAGAAGTCAAAAAACTTGACGAAATAGCCAACTCATCCTATGCAACCTTTTCCCAGAAAAACGCAGCTCTTGCAAAAGAAATCAGCAAAGTCAACGAAGAAATTGTCCTACAACAGCAGGCATATGAGGAATACATGCGGAAGGCTGATGCGATTGGTCTGGGTGAAGATTACAAAGTCCTCGTTCGTGATGGTGCCATCAATATCGAAAATATTTCTGATGAAGACCTGCAAAATAAAATATCTGATTATCAGAAGTGGCATGAAAAGGCGGTTGCTGTATCCGATGCTATTTCCGGTCTGAATGAACAATTGAAAGATCTTCACGTTAGAGGATATGAACTGCGGGCTGAAAGGCTGGAAGATTTACTGAATAATGCTTCAATTACAGAAAAGCAATACTTAGAAGA
>CAJTPH010000052.1:7411-17876 GCA_910578215.1 uncultured Acetatifactor sp.
ATGAAAAGTCTCTATAAAGAGTATTACGAAAACCAGGTTGAATATGCGCAAAAGGCACATGAAGCAAAGCTCGCACTGCTTAAAAAGGAAAAATCGTATCTCAATTCTGTTGCCGGAGCAGCATCTTCCCTGTTAGATAGAGAAATTGATAAAATCAGGGACAATGCCGAAGCACAGGAAAAGCCTTTAAAGAATCAAATAGATGCATATAATGAGCAGATAGACTTGTTAAATAAAAAGAAAAAGCCATTACAGGATGAATTAGATGCACTGGAAGATAAGGCAAGAGATGAAAATTTGATTCTTGATCTGCAACAGAAACAATATAATCTGAAAAGACTTGAGAATCAAAGGACGAAGCTGGTATATACAGCCGACCAGGGAATGATTTACACATCCGATTCCTCTGCAATAAGAGACGCGAAAAAAGATGTGGACAGTGCCAAACAGGAAATCCAGAAGAACGATATCCAAAAACAGATCGATGCTCTGGATGACGAAATTGACAGATACAATGATTTGATCGATCTTGTGAATGACCAAATCGATGCAGTCAACAGTGCCGCCGATGCTCAGATTAATGCGCTGGAAAAAGTAAAGAACAAGTGGCAGGAGGTTATAGACCAACAGGAATATGCCGCAAATATATCCCTTCTCACCGGCGAATTCGGCACGAATGCCATTGAAAAGCTCCTGTCAGGCAATGATGACGATCTGCTTGCACAATGGAAAAACAGCTATGTCAATACCCTTGCAGGATTAGATATGGAGACCCAAGGATATATTGGCAATATGACACAGCAAATTGCGTCTTTATATAATGTTGAATTATCTGTCCTTCAAAGCCAGTTCCAAGGCGTAAAGGATTCTGTTGCGTCATTGGATAATACTATCAGGAACGAGACAGATACTGCCGCAAGTGCGTTTGACCAGCATACCAACAAACTGACCAATGAAGTGGTTCCCGCTATCCAGGATGCTGCAACAGAAATGGATACATTCAATGAGTCCGCTCAAATAGCGGAAAGCAGTATTGAAAAAGCAAACGCGACTCTTTCAGCCTTTTCAGAAACAGCAAACAAGCTGCCGGTGGATGTATTTAACAGTATGGCACAGTCCGCACAATCACTGAGCGGAGCACTGGATCACATCGCTAACACAGCAATCGGCAGCACTTCGACACAGCTAAAAGATATTCTTTCTGACGCAAATGGTATTGTTGACACCATAAAGCATGGAAACGCATACGGGGAAGGCGCACCTGGATTAGCCAATGATGAGAAGAATGCCTTAAGGAGTGCTTATGCAGGTGGGACCGGGAAAGACGCCATCATAACGCCGGATGGCGCTGTATTACGTCCATTACATCCAGGCGACCCTATGTATGATACGATGCAGAAATGGAATGCTTACATGGATGGAATCAACCATAATGTAGATAAGGCTGTGCCCAATTCCATGTATGATTATAACAAACGGATGCATGAGATTGTGAATCAGATAACAAATAGCAGTATCGTGAATCATACGAGGAATATGCAGCCTGTTACAGTAAATCAGAATGTTACTTTGAATTGTCCTAACCTCACTAATAATTCAGGGATTGAATATGTGCGGAGGGAATTGGGACATTTAAGTCAGATGGCAACACAGGAACCGTTAAAAGATTATTAAATTAAGATATAAATAGCCGCACCCTGGAATACGGGTGCGGTTTATATATTATCTTGGAGGAAAGAAAGATATGGATTTAGGAAAAGAAATTTTAAAAGCAATGCAGATTATGATTAATAGAAAGTTTAAGAATTATAAGGCAGATCGCACATATGAGTCAGTTATAAAGGATGTAACGAAAAAGGGCTATATAGTTTTGGATAGGACTGGGAGTGAACGTACCGTACAGTGTTGTATGCCTAATATACAATTAAGACCGACACAAAGGGTATGGGTAAAAGAACCCATGGGTGACTTGAATAAAATTCATATAGTTGGTTTGATAGAAAGCACAAGTAATTCCGGCAGAAAAAGGTAATTTAAAAATGTAACGGATAACAAATGTTGATATATTGTTTTAAAGGGGGCTGAGCATCTATTGAACAATACAGATATTAAGGTTCCTGTATGGGAAAAATTAAATTTGACAATGGACGGATATAAATGCATCATGGGGGTGTACAAGCATATTGATATGGAGCGTGTAAAACGTGAGCTGAACAGGCTAAAACAACGGGCAGGAGCAAAAAAGTTTACACCATACAAAAAAATCCTCACTCCCTCTTGATTTTCCCGAAAAAATGTATTACACTATGGAACGTAAGCAAAATGAAAATTCTTCGGGGCAGGGTGAGATTCCCTACTGGCGGTAAAGTCCGCGACCCGCAGCCTTGGCTGCGGCTGATTCGGTGAAAATCCGGAACCAACAGTATAGTCTGGATGAGAGAAGAAAACACGTCTTATTTTGATGCCGGAACGGGGGAGGTATTTCCCCGGGTATTAAAACAGGCGGCGATTGAAAGTGCGAGCCCCGAATCTTTATGATTCGGGGCTTTTTGCATCTTCTATCCATCGATTCCCCGCTGTCCGCGGCGGAATTTAGTTCCCAAGTTCGGCAGATGCGCAGCGTCTGTCGGTCCGGACGGCAGCGAAGAACTTTTCTGTAAATTACAGCCGCCTGCGGATATCAGGAATCCGCAGGGACAGAAAAGGGAGGAAAAGAAAGTGAGTGAGTTATTTAAAAATGTGGCAGACCATGCCATGTTCGTCCTGAGCTTTTTTTTGATCATTGCCGCGTTGTTTTTGGCGGCGTTGTTTTTGGAGAAGGTGGCGCAGAAGAAAAATGGTTTGCAGGAGCCGGTTTTTAACACCCGAAAGATTGCGATGGTGGGCATGTTTTCCGCAATCGCCATGATCCTTATGCTGTTTGAGTTTCCGCTGCCCTTTGCGCCGGGCTTTTATGAGCTGGATTTCAGCGAACTGCCCATTCTGGTCGGTACATTTGCCTTCGGCCCCACGGCGGGGGTTCTGATGGAGTTTGTCAAGATTCTGCTGAAGCTTTTTATAAAGGGCACAAGCACAGCCTTTGTGGGTGACCTGGCAAACTTTGTTGTTGGATGCAGCTTTATCCTGCCGGCATCCTTAGTCTATGCTTTCCGCAAAAATAAAAAGAGCGCCATAGCGGCATGTATCACCGGTACTCTCGTTATGACCGTTTTTGGGACGGCATTTAACGCGGTATACCTGTTGCCTACCTTTGCGGAAATGTTCCACATGCCCATGGATGAGCTTCTTGCCATGGGGGCGGCGGTGAACCCGCTTATGACGGAGGGCAGTCTTCTGAGCTTTGTGGCGGTGTGCGTTGCACCCATGAATCTGATAAAGGGCGTCAGCGTATCCCTTGTCACAATGCTTATTTATAAGCCCTTAAGTCCTATTATCAAGACAGGGCACAGAAACAGGTAAGCTGTTTTCTCTTTTTCGATTTCTCTTTTCCGCAGTCTTTTTAGACTTGCTTTTTTGCAATGTTAGGAGTAAAATTACAGACAGGGTAACAAGCATAAGCACCTGAGGACTCAGGTGCTTTTAAAATCCCCGGGCTGTTTGCTGTCCGGAGATTATAGGGAGACCGACATGATAAAATTAACGGTAAAAATAGAGGCGGGCGATTTGTACGATTATATGCTGAGGCATTCTTATAACAGCCCGGCTGGTATTATCGGCAGCGCTCTTGCGGCGGTGGCGATTCTGTACGCGCTGGCATCGCGGTATTGGATGCTTCTTGTGCTTGGGATCGTGCTGCTGGTTTATCTGCCGTGGACGCTGTTTATCAGAAGCAGGAAGCAGGTACTGAACAATCCCGGTTTTCAGGAGCCGCTGCAGTATACCTTAAATGACCAGGGGCTGACGGTCTCTCAGGGAGAGGAGGAGGCCGTGATGGCATGGGAAGACATGTATAAGGCGGTTTCCACCGGCAGAAGCATCATTCTTTATACCTCCCGGGTCAGTGCAACCATTTTTCCCAAGAGGCAGCTGGGAGATCAGAAGGCGGCGGTGATCGAGATGATTTCCACCCATATGCCTCCCGCAAAGGTAAAAATCCGCAGCTGACGCGGGAGGACAGGAGAGCGAGTGGATAATATAAGTAATTTAGGCATAAATGAAATTTTGGATAAGATCGATTCGGGCGGCACGGCTGTGACGGAATCGCTGCAGCCGGGGCAGACCTTTGAGCTGGGACGTATGCTTGGGCAGATGAGCAGCGCCGGGCAGGTCTATACTCTGATCGGGGACCTGGGCGTGGGTAAAACCGTTTTTACCCAGGGCTTCGCGGCAGGGCTGGGAATACGGGAGCCTGTGAGCAGTCCCACCTTCACGATACTGCAGGTGTACGAGGAAGGGCGTCTGCCTTTCTACCATTTCGACGTGTACCGCATCGGTGATGTGGAGGAAATGGACGAGATCGGTTATGAGGACTGTGTCTACGGTGAGGGTGTTTGCCTGATAGAGTGGGCGGACCTGATAAAGGAAATATTGCCTGAGCGTTATTTTGAGGTTAAAATAGAGAAGGACCTGGAGAGAGGCTTTGACTATCGGAGAATCAGTGTGACAAAGATGGTTTCACAATCCTGATCTGAGCGCCCGGCGGCCGTGGGATTTATCCGGCTGTGGGCGGCGGTTTTATTGAAAGGCGTGGTTGTTAATTGTGAAAATATTGGGTTTGGACAGCTCGGGGCTGGTGGCGGGCGTGGCGGTGGTGGAAGACGACGTGCTGCTTGCCGAATATACGACGAATTATAAAAAAACGCATTCGCAGACTCTGCTTCCCATGCTGGACGAGCTGCGCAGAATGATCGAGCTGGAGCTGGATACGTTGGATGCCGTTGCCGTTTCCTCCGGCCCCGGCTCCTTTACGGGGCTTCGCATCGGTTCGGCTACGGCCAAGGGGCTTGGGCTTGCGCTGGGCAAGCCGCTGGTGGAGGTGCCGACCCTGGAGGGGCTTGCGTGGAATCTGTGCGGAACGGACAGGCTGGTCTGCCCGCTTATGGATGCCAGGCGAAACCAGGTATATACGGCGGCGTACGAATTTGAGCGCAGGGGAGAGAGCTTTGCCCTTTTGCCCGTGATAGGGCAGGCGCCCATAGACATTGTGGAAATGCTGGAGAAGCTGAATGCGCTTTCAAGAGAGGTCATTTTCCTGGGAGACGGGGTGCCGGTGTATCAAAGCCTGATCAGGGAGCACTGCAGGGCGCCGTATGCTTTTGCGCCGGCGGGAAACAGCCGCCAGAGGGCGGCAAGCGTGGCGTCGCTGGGCGCCGTATATATGAGGCAGGGAAAGACGGTCTCCGCCGCGGAGCATCAGCCGGAATATCTCCGGAAAAGCCAGGCGGAGCAGGAACGATAATTAATGAAAACAATGCAGATAAAAATCAGAGAGCTTTGCGGTGAAGACACAGGAGTTCTGGCGGAAATCGAATCGAAATCCTTTTCCATGCCATGGTCAAAGAAGGATTTTGAAAATTTGCTGAAGCATGAGTATTGCTTTTATCTGGTGGCGCTGGCAGATGACGTGGTTGTCGGCTGCTGCGGTTATACCGAAAGCTTCGGCGAGGCGTCCATCGACAATGTGGTGGTGGCGGAGCCATACCGGGGGCTGGGTATCGCGCAGAGGATGCTGGGCGAGCTGATCAGGAGGGCGGAGGAGCGTAACATACATGCTTTTACCCTGGAGGTGAGGGCAGGTAATGCAGCGGCCATCCATGTCTATGAAAAATCAGGCTTTGTTTCCGAGGGAATCCGTCCGAATTTTTATGAAAAGCCCACGGAGGATGCCGTGATCATGTGGCTTAGGAAATAATTAAATTTGATTTTTTTTCGGCAACAATTACCACGCGCATACGGAAATCTTTTTGGTACAATGTGAGTAGCACAAAGCAAAGCGTTTTATTTCCGGCTTTGTCGGGGGGCATATTTTGCAGCTTGAGTATACGGCTTTTCTGCAAGCGGCAGGAGCCAGCACAGTCACGAAAGGGATGAGGATATGCGCAAATACGAGGAAGGTCAGGGCAGAAAACTGACAGAGGTGGTTTGTAACAGGTGTGGGAGAAGGCTGAAGGTGGAAAACGGCTATCTGAGGGAGGACTGTATTGCCGTGGACAAGACCTTCGGATATTTCAGCCGTAAGGACGGCATTTCGACACACTTTGACCTTTGTGAGGACTGCTTCGACGAATTGGCGGCACAGTTTGCGGTGCCGGCAGAGACCGATGTGGAGACGGAGCTTTTGTAAGCGGATGTCAGGATAAACGGACGGCTGATAACATAAGCTTTTAATGATTTTTTAATTTATGTTATGCTGTTACAATAATTTAACCGGGGTAAGAAATATGTTGGATGTAAGCCTGCTGGGAACAGGGGGGATGATGCCGCTGCCTTATCGGTGGCTCACCGCCCTGATGCTTAGATATAACGGAAAAAGCATACTGATCGATTGCGGCGAGGGCACGCAGATAGCTCTCAGGGAAAAGGGGTGGAGCCCCAAGCCCATCGATATTATCTGTTTTACCCATTATCACGCGGATCATATCAGCGGGCTCCCCGGCATGCTGCTTACCATGGGAAATGCGGAGAGGACGGAGCCGCTTTTGCTGATAGGTCCCAAGGGGCTTTCGAGAGTGGTGAATGCGCTGCGTATCATTGCGCCGGAGCTTCCCTTTGAAATAGAATGCAGGGAGATCACGGAGGCGGAGCAGACATTTTTTTTCGACGGATTTGATATTAAGGCTTTCAAGGTGAACCATAGTGTGGTATGCTATGGATATAGTATGACGGTAACTCGCGGAGGGCGCTTTGACAGGGAACGGGCTTTGGAGCAGCAGATTCCGCTGAAGCTCTGGAGCAGGCTGCAGAAGGGGGAGACGATCACGGAGGGCGGCGTGACATATACGCCAGACATGGTGCTCGGCAGTCCGCGCAGGGGGCTGAAGGTAACCTACTGTACGGATACCAGGCCCACGGATGTGATCGCTGCCAACGCTGTGGGCGCCGACCTGTTGATTTTGGAGGGCATGTACGGCGAGCATGACAAACTGGAGAAGGCCAGGGAAAATAAGCATATGACCATGTATGAGGCGGCAAAGATAGCGCGTGCGGCACAGGTGCCGGAGCTGTGGCTGACTCATTACAGTCCTTCGTTGACACATCCGGAGGAATATCTCGGCGAGGTGCGCAAGCTTTTTCCGAATACAGTCGCCGCAAGGGATGGGAGAACCGTTGAGCTAAATTTTGACGAGGAGTAACAGCGTGCCGACATATTCCGTCGTGGCATGCTGAGTAAAACGGTATGAAAAAGAAAACTGTTGTTTTGACGATTATTATAATGCTGGTTATTGTAGGCTTAATTGGGGCTTATACTTTTTTTGCGCAGCGTGCCTACAGAAATACC
The DNA here is from genome assembly GCA_910578215.1 of uncultured Acetatifactor sp. Lineage (GTDB taxonomy): Bacteria > Bacillota > Clostridia > Lachnospirales > Lachnospiraceae > Acetatifactor. Next base: position 14,850 of record CAJTPH010000052.1, read on the forward strand.
AACAACATGAAACTCTCACAGGTTCAGCTTGTGTTGTCCTATGATCTTCAGAACAATTATCCGGCGACAGTGAAGGAGGTTATCAAGTTTTATACGGAGATTCAAAAATGCTTTTATAATGAGGAGTATACGGACGAAGAACTGGAGGCTCTGGGTATGAAGGCAAGAGAGCTTTATGATGACGAACTGCTTGACGCAAATGAGATCAGCACCTATATGCAGAAGCTGAAGGAGGATATCGGCAGCTATAAAATAAATAACCGGCGTATGACAAGCGCGCTGCCGGGTGCAAGCACAAGCGTCTTTTACTTTGAGGAGGACGGCTATAAGTTTGCACGGATTCGCTGCGGGTATACCATTAAGGAAAATTACGACAGCAAAAATGTGGCTATCCTTTATCTGCTCAGGCAGGACAGCAATAAGCGGTGGAAGATCTATGGATGGCAGCATGAGCAGGTCTTAAACACTGCAAATTAGGTCGACAAAAACAGCCTTCCCGCGCCGAAATTTTTTTAGAGTCATTTTTTCCCGCTGTCTGTGCCGAAGGGCGGGAACAGCACAGACAGCGGATGAAAAATGATTCCTTGGGAGGACGGGAAGTACGGATATACAGTATTGTAATTTAAAAATTGTTTCCGGGACAGGGGGATAGGACGGTGGAACAACAGAATAAAGAGGATGTCCTGATACTGGCGATTGAGACATCCTGCGACGAGACAGCGGCTTCCGTGGTAAAAAATGGCAGGGAGGTGCTGTCGAATGTTATTTATACGCAGATTGCGCTGCACACCCTGTACGGGGGAGTTGTGCCGGAAATAGCCTCCCGAAAGCATATCGAAAAAATAAATCAGGTGATAGAGGAAGCGCTGCGGCAGGCGGAGGTGACGCTGGGGGACATTTCTGCGATTGCGGTGACATACGGGCCGGGGCTGGTAGGGGCATTGCTGGTGGGAGTTTCGGAGGCGAAGGCGCTCAGCTTTGCGGCGGGGATACCGCTGGTGGGGGTTCACCATATCAGCGGCCACATCAGTGCGAACTATATAGAGTATCCGGAGCTGGAGCCGCCCTTTGTATGCATGGTTGCCTCAGGTGGGCATTCCCATCTGGTAGTGGTAAAGGACTACGGCGAGTATGAGATTATCGGAAGAACAAGGGACGACGCTGCGGGGGAGGCCTTCGACAAGGTAGCGCGGGCAATCGGTCTGGGCTATCCGGGCGGTCCCAAGATAGACAGGCTTTCCAGGGAGGGAAATCCGGACGCGGTATCCTTTCCCAGGGCAAGGGTGGCAGAAAACCAGTATGATTTCAGCTTCAGCGGCTTGAAATCGGCTGTGCTGAACTATTTAAATTCCTGTCAGATGAAGGGTGAGGAAATCAATCAGGCGGATGTTGCGGCTTCCTTCCAGAAGGCGGTGATCGACGTGCTGGTGGAGCATTCCATTCACGCGGTTAAGGAATTTGGCTATGACAGATTTGCCATTGCGGGGGGCGTGGCATCCAATTCCTCCCTGCGAGCCGCTTTTGAAGAACAGTGTGCCGGGCAGGGAATTCGTTTCTTTCATCCTTCGCCTGCGCTTTGTACGGATAATGCGGCGATGATTGGAGCGGCGGGATACTATGAATATATAAAGGGAGTTCGCCACGGGTATGATTTAAATGCGGTTCCGAACCTGAAGCTGAGTGAAAATACGTCAGCTACCGTGGCAGATAAAGGTTTTTCTTGACAGAAACGGGGGAGCTGGTATGCCGGATAAGGAAAAGCGCCGTACAGCCATCGTGCTTGCTGCGGGCAGCGGAAGCCGTATGGGGAGCGACGTTCCCAAACAGTTTATGACGCTTGGGGATAAGCCGCTTATTTACTATTCCCTGCGGACGATGGAGCGGTCGGAAATTATTGACGACTGTATCCTGGTGACAGGGAAAGAAGATATTCCTTATGTAGAGTCGGAGATTGTAAATAAATTCGGGCTGCATAAGGTGAAAGCCGTTATTGCAGGCGGAAACGAGAGATATGAATCCGTATTTCGGGGTCTGCAGGCTATGGAAAGCCGGGACGGATATGTCTTTATCCACGACGGGGCCCGTCCGTTTCTGACGGAGGAAATTCTGTCCGGAACCTATGAGGCGGTAAAAAAATACAACGCGTGTGTGGCGGCAATGCCGGTGAAGGATACCGTCAAAATTGCCGACGGGGATGACTTTGCGGTTCAGACGCCCAACCGCAGCTTTGTTTGGGCTGTGCAGACCCCCCAGGTTTTTGAAGCCGGGCTGATCTGCAGGGCTTACGAGATGCTCTTTGAGAGGCTCAGGGGGCTTAAGGACAAAAACCTCTCCGTGACGGACGACGCCATGGTGGCCGAGTCAATGCTGGGAATCCGGGTAAAGCTGGTAAGGGCTTCCTATGAAAACATTAAAATAACCACGCCGGAGGACATGAAAACGGCCCTTGGCTTTCTGGGATAAGCGTTTCAATATGCCCGGGAGGGCCCGAAAAAACAGGAAAAATGCCGGCGGAAAAAAAGTTGAAAAAAAGTTGAAAAAAGTTGTTGACAATATGGGATCTTTTTGATAGAATAATTTTTGCCGTCAGGACAGACGGCGCACTTGGAGAGATATCGAAGTGGTCATAACGAGGCGGTCTTGAAAACCGTTTGTCCGCAAGGGCGCGTGGGTTCGAATCCCACTCTCTCCGCTTGGGGGACAGGCAAAACCGCTCCCGTAGGTTAAATATAAAAAAGTGTGATTCTACTTACTTGGAGAAGTACCCAAGAGGCCGAAGGGACACCCCTGGAAAGGGTGCAGGTCGTTAATAGCGGCGCGAGGGTTCAAATCCCTCCTTCTCCGTTGGCGAAATCATTGTCTGTGTAAGGCAATGCCCGTTTGGCTTTTGGGTTCGGTGAAAGCTTCACCTGACAAAATACTATTTGCCTGACGAGATATTTTTCCGCCTATTGAATTTTGAATGATCGATGTAAAAGATCTGAGAAATGAACCTTGACAAGTAAACAGTAATGCAACCCTGAAAAA
>CAJTPH010000053.1 GCA_910578215.1 uncultured Acetatifactor sp.
TCGTCTGGCGGCTTTTGCGCTGCTGTCCGAAATTCCCTTTGATCTTGCCACCAAGGGAGAGCTTTTTTATATGGGGTATCAGAATGTATATTTTACCCTTCTGCTGGGGCTGCTGGCGCTGTGGGGAATCAACTGGCTGGGGCAGCATGAGCTTCCCGGGGCTGTGCGGGTGATTTCAAATGTGACCGGCATACTGATGCCGGGCGTATATTTAATGGCGCTGACCTGCAATATGTTCAAGGGAGACTTGAAAAGTCTTTTTGTTACGGGGGTGGCCGGCGCTTTGGCGGCAGCCGTGGCATTGCTGATATACAGGGCTGTCAGGGGAGAGCAGCGTGCACAGCTTTTTTGCGCGGAGCTGACCGTGCTGACGTTCTGTATGTGCGCGGCGGAGGCTCTGATGACGGACTATGCGGGTATGGGGGTATTGACCATCGGAGTCATGTACTTTTTCAGAAGGAAAAAGGTGCTCTCCATGCTGGCGGGCTGTATTGTGCTTACGATAATGAGCTTTAGCGAGATAACGGCTTTCTTTGCCCTGATTCCCATAGCTTTGTATAACGGCAGCAGGGGGCTTAAAATGAAATATTTTTTCTACGCCTTTTATCCGGTGCATTTGGCGCTGCTGTATATTATATGTGTGTGGATGGGGCTTGGTCAGGTGGCAATGCCGTAAAGATATTGAGATAACGAAAAAGCTCCAAATGAAAAAGCTATGAATAAAAAAGTCCGCTGCGCAATGAGCAGACGGAATTTTCTTCCCCAAGGGGGCGTCGGAGAACAGAGAGCGGAACAAGTTCACCCAGGCGTGAACGGGAATAGGAGGACAAAATGCTGGAGGTTATAGGTCTTACAAAAAAATACGGAAGTACCTTGGCGGTGGATGACGTAGGCTTTGCGGTCCCGGACGGAAAGGTAGGAATCCTGCTGGGACCTAACGGGGCAGGCAAGTCCACCGTCATCAAAAGCATCGCGGGGCTGCTGCGCTATAAGGGAACAGTGCGTATTCAGGGGCTGGATTCCAGGACGGTTGAGGCTAAAAGATGCTTTGCCTATGTGCCGGAGCTTCCATATATGTATGAGGCACTGACCATAAGGGAGCACATGGAATTTATTACAAGGGCATATGGGCTGACTGTGCCTGAGGAGGAGATTCAGGCACTTTTTGAAACCTTCGAGCTGACCGACAAGCAGGATAAGCTTGGAAACGAATTGTCCAAGGGTATGATGCAGAAGGTGAGTATTTGCTGTGCACTGGTTATAAAACCCAAGGTCATTTTATTGGATGAGCCCATGGTTGGCCTGGACCCGGCGGCGATCAAGGAGCTGAAGCAGGTTATTTTAAGACTCCGGGACGAAGGGTGTACCGTTTTGATCAGCACTCATATGCTGGAGATGGTGAAGGAGCTGTGGGATGTCACCTTTGTGATGGATAAGGGCAGGATATTGGGAACGTATCCCCGGGAGAGCGTGGCGGACGAGGACCTGGAGGAGTTGTTTTTCAAGGTGACGGGCTGTTCCGGGAAGGGCGGGCCGTCAAGCGTGGAGGAAGCGCAATGAGAGCTGTTATTTACCTGTACAGGAAGAATCTGAAGAACCGTATAAAAATTGCTTTACGTAAGCCAATTACCTACTTTTTTCTAATTTTGATTGCCTTTTACCTGTTTGCGCTGCCTTTTTCATTGAAAATGGTTGTGGAGCAGTTTTCATTGAATTCGTCCGAGGGAATGGCGGCGGTGCTGACAGTGTTTGCTTTCTGGAGTCTTCCGGCAAATATAATCGCCTATGCCAAGAGAAAGGGGCTGGTCTACCGAAGCAGCGACGTGCACTTTATGTTCCCTTCCCCGGTTTCGCCCAAGGCTGTGCTTCTTTATGCCCACCTAAAGACGTTGTTTATGCAGCTCCTGATGAATCTTTTTGCAGTGGTTTATGGCGGTATCCTGTTCCATGTGGAGCCGTGGAGGCTGGCGGTTTATTTCATTTTTTCCATAATGGCGGAAAATCTCCTTGAGGGAAGCCTTATGATGCTGCTTTACGGCAGCGAGCGGTTGAATGAGAAGTTTCGGCGGCTGGTGGTAAAGGCGGCATACGGCATGGCAGGCATCTTTATTTTGATAGGTCTGGTTATTTATCTCAGAGAGGGATTCAGCTGGGCCAGCGTGACGAAATTTCTGCATTCCGGAGCGGTTCAGCTGGTGCCGCTGGCGGGCTGGTATATTGCGGTGATACATTTGCTGTTTATGGGGGCGACAGTGTACAGCGTGACAGGAACGGTTCTCTATTGTCTGACGTTCTGCCTGGTGGTTGCCGCGGCGTGGCGCATGAAATGTACGGGGGACTATTATGAGGACGCGGTGAAATTTTCGGAGGATTACGAGGAGGTCCTTGCCAGCCGCAGGCAGGGAAATATGGATAAAAGGCTGGGAAAGAAGAAGCGCTTTGGAAAGGCGCAGGTCAGGTGGAAGGGCGGCGGCGCAAGGGCGCTGTTTTACAGGCAGCTTCTGGAATACAAAAAGACCAGATATTTTATATTTGACATAAATACCCTTATAGCCGCTTTGGGCGGGGCGGGAATCGCCTGGTTCTATGTCAGGGAGGGCGGTTTTGGCGATTTTTCGCCCTATGTGCTACCGGCGGTTTCCGCCTATCTGATTTTTATCTTTACGGCCATGAACGGGAAGTGGTCAAAGGAGCTTGGCTCGCCCTATACCTATATGCTTCCGGATAATCCCTTCAGCAAGCTGATCAATGCCACCGGAATACAGCTTTTGCAGGGGGTGATAAACGGATGCCTGCTTGTCCTGCCGGGAGCGTTTGTCATGAGGCTTTCGCCCTGGGTAACCGTGCTGTGCGTGGTTTTTTACGCGGGCATGTATGCCAACAAGCTGTATGCGTTAGCCGTGGCTCAGGTGATCGCGGGCAGCGCCCTGGGAAGGACGGGAAGGCAGCTTGTGCAGCTTATGATACAGAGCGCGGTTATCCTGATGGCGTTGGCAGGCGCCGTTATAGGTAATCTGCTGGGGACGGTAGTGTCCTCCTATATACTTATGGATTTTACACTGCTTTTATGTACCGCGATCTTTATGGTGATTGCGGCGCTGAACTTTTACAGGATGGAAACCGTCTAAAGGGGAAGCCAGGCCAAAAGCCCAAGGTGCTCTAAAAGTATCTTGAGACCCATGACGATCAATATGACGCCTCCTGCAAGCTCTGCCCTGGACTTGTATTTTATGCCGAACACATTGCCCGCTTTTACGCCGGCGATGGAGAGCAGGAAGGTGACGACGCCGATAAACAAGACTGCGGGAAGGATCGCCACCTTCAGGAAGGCATAGGTGACTCCTACTGCCAGTGCGTCGATGCTGGTGGCGACGGCAAGCATAAGCATGGTTTTTATATCCACGGAATCGTTTGCCTCGCAGCCCTCATCCCCGGAAAGAGCCTCCTTTATCATATTTGCGCCGATCAGGGCCAGCAGTACAAAGGCGATCCAGTGATCGATGGCAGTGACATACCGCTCAAAGCGGCTGCCCAGAAGATAGCCGATGGCGGGCATCAGCGCCTGGAAGCCTCCGAACCAAAGCCCGATTATCAGGGCTTTTTTCATGGAGAGCTTTTTCATGGCAAGCCCTTTGCAGACAGATACGGCAAAGGCGTCCATGGACAAGCCTACCGCGGTGACAAAAAGTGTGAACAGACTCATGATTTTCTCCTCGATTAAGTAAAAATTTTCGGAAGAAGCCGTCAAAAAACTCATGAACAATCTGTCTGTATGTTCAGATTGTCCATGAGTCTCATTATCGCAATCGTTGAATTGCTTCGGTAATACCAGATGAAAAGCCATCATTATGTTGATATTACCACAGCCAAGGCTGCCAACTACTCCCTCACAGGAACTGTGTCATAAATCATAAATGATTTGTGCAGTTTTGTCAATCAAAAAAGCACCGAGGTTTCGGCGCTTTTTGGTTTGTTTTGTGTGCCAGAGAAGATTAAGCTACAACAGAAACGTTGGTAGCGCGAATCTTGCTGCTGTTCTGAGGATCGCACTCGGTATCGAAAGTAACCTTCTGGCCTTCCTCAAGGGACTTGAAGCCCTCAGCATTGATAGCGGAGAAGTGTACGAATACTTCCTCGCCGGTTGCATCGTTGGTGATGAAACCATAACCCTTCTGTGCATTAAACCACTTAACTGTACCGTTGTTCATTTTGGTACCTCCTTCATAAAAGTAATGATATTGATAATATGGTGATTCTAAAACGTAGGACAAAAAAATCACATATTTTTGTAAACCATCATTAAAAGTAACAATGACTTACAAAAATATGTGAGTTCAATGACTTTCATTTAGAATACGACTGTAGTATAGCACCATTCCTTATGAAATGTCAATCTTTTTTTTTATGTATACAAGAAAATTATTTTGGGAAAAATAACCGTACATAAAAAACAAAACAACCGCGGCATTTGTCAGGCGGTTGCGCCGGCATCAGCCGGGCACTTTGCCGGGGAATAAAGAGTGCGCGGAGAAGCGCGAGGGAGGTATAGGCATGGTATTAAATTTGATTTGGGTCGTGACTGCGGCAGTGGTAGGGCTTTTGATGGGAAGACTGACCATGTACAGAAAGAGAGATGCCGAGGAGGCGGAACAGACGGAAGAAACCGCACAGCCGGTACAGGCGAAAAGGCAGCATGCCAGGCGGGGCAGAGGCAGCAGGCAGGAGGAAGATATGGAAGGGTGGTCCGTGGGCAGCCCGGTTTCAGGGGAGGTGACGGAGCACAGCGAGGGGGATCATCCCACGGTTGTCATTCACTCGGACAGCAATCGGCTGTATGCCCCCGCAGGCGGAAAAATAACGCGTCTGTTTCCCATGGGGAACGCCATGCTTTTTACCACGGAGTTTGGGGCGGAGCTGTTTATTCAGGCGGGAAAAACGGAGGATGAGCTTTTGAACAGGTATTACCGTCCCAAGATCGTTCAAAACGAGGTGGTGGGAAAGGGCAAGCTCCTCCTGGAATTTGACAGGCAGGGGCTGGAGGCGGAGGGAGTTGTCCCGGACGTCTCGGTCTGTGTGGAGCATTACGGCTCCGGCGGCGCTGTCAGGATGACCAAGAGAGAGCGGGTAAAGACGGGGGAGGAAATACTGAAAATGCGGGAGCGCGCCGTGTTCGACGTATAGCGCATTTATGCGGTACAGGCGGAAAGGAGGGATATGAACACAAGATGGGTCTGCGCTCCATCGTCCGCCCCAAAAAGCCGGGGACAAAGGCGGGCGGCAGGCCCTGGATTCACAGCCGGGGGTTAAAGAGGGACTGATTCTGCACAGCGACCAGGGGAACCAGTACACATCAAAAGCATTTGTGGAATTCTGTGAATCTTCCGGTGTGACCCAGAGCATGAGCAAAGCGGGCTACCCGTACGATAATGCGCCGATGGTCCGGTACTTCAACACCCTGAAGAACGAATGCATCAATCTGTATGGATTCAGGACGGAGGAGCAGATGCACCAGACAGTTTTTGTTGGTTGGACATTTTATTATTTGGGATATCGATATGGGTGGTTGATAGTAATTAGCCAATTTGCTGTTGTTCCACTATACTACTTATTCTTTGGATTATGGAAAAGCAATTATTTATTAGTTGGAATTGCTTTATTTTTCATAATCCATACTATTAACGGATTTATGAAATTTATAATTTGGAAAGTAGTGTTAAGAAAACTCCTATTTATTGGGAGAACATAGACAGAAAAATGAATATTGTTTACCTTTAGGTAGCGGTTATCTTAACAGACAATCAGCTACCTTTTTTATTTCAGAAACTACCAACACAGCACAGAAAGAATGAGGTATCAGAAATGATTGAGAACAACAACGAAGCAAGCAGAAACTTAGAAAAGGCATTGCAGGCATTGGAACAGGCAAAACAGCGTGTGGCCAACGAAAAGAAAAAGCAGAACGAGAGCTGACAGCATAACAGGCAACAGAACAAAACGGAGGGAGGAAGAAATTTAGTGAGAATACAATTGAACTATGAGCATGATTGTGGTATTCTGTTCAAAATATAAATTGGCATTATTGAGGTTGAACGAAATGAAAGTTTTAGTGATGAATTGTAGTCCTGTCAGAGATGGTGCAACGGCAGAAATAGTAAATATAATTTCTAAATGTCTAAAGGACCGATATGATGTCAGAAATATATGTATAGATGATTTTAGTATTAGTTTTTGTAAAGGGTGTAGAACATGCCATAATACGGCTAAATGTGTTCAGCCTGATGATGTTGATAAAATCATTGAAAACTATGAGTGGGCAGATGTCATCATATCAGTATCACCTTCTTATTGGGCAGACATTCCCGGACAGTTTAAAGTTTTTATTGATAGGTGTACGCCTTGGTGTAATACCCATGAGCCACATGCAACCTTAAGCACTGGAAAGAAAGGCTATGTAGTGGCATTAAGAACAGGAACAAGCATGAGAGAATGTCAGCGCATTTTTGAAAGTATTGAACATTTTTACGGGCATTTAGAGATTGAATGTTGTGATAGATTAGGTTTATGTTCAGTGGAATATAAAGATGCAGTGGAACAAAGGAAAGGTGAAATTGTAGAATTTTGCAATAAGATTTAACTAAATGCTAATTGTCGGCTAACAATTACCATAATTACAACTGAATAAGTAATATAGCGTCAGAGCGTATAGAAAACTGAGAGAAGTTTACGGAAAATTCGGTTTTCAAAAGACATTGTCTGATGTATAATAAAAGCAGTGGAAGAAGGTGTTATTTTTGAATACAACAGAGCAGACACATCAACAGGATTTAGAACGTCTGAAATCACTTCGATATATGGACGATGATTTTATGACAGTCTGTCTTGCAGATAATTTTGAGGGTGTGGAACTGATACTACGGATTATCTTAGGGCGACAAGATATAACAATTAAATCAGTTAGGACACAGGAAACTTTGAAGAATTTGCAAGGACGTTCTGCTATTTTAGATGTTCATGCAATAGACAGCACTAAGAAAGAGTTTGATGTAGAAATTCAAAGGTCAGATGCAGGAGCAGGCGCAAAAAGGGCAAGGCACAACAGTAGTTTATTAGATGCACATATATTAAACCCCGGAGATGATACGGAAGATATTCCCGACAGTTATGTTATTTTTATAACAGAAAATGATGTTATGGGAAAAAATCAAGCTATATATCACATACAGCGGTATGTGGAAACCAACGAGGGAAAGGAATTGTTTGGTGACGGTTCGCATATTATATATGTTAATGGGAAATACAGGGGAAATGATGAAATCGGAAAGCTGATGCACGATTTTTCATGCACCAATCCCGATGATATGAATTATGAAACGCTTGCTAAAAAAGCAAGATATTTTAAGCAAGATGAGAAAGGAGTTGCGGCTATGTGTAAAATTATGGAAGATATGAGGAATGAAGCGGCACAAAAGGCAGAGTTAAAAAGTGCAAAAGAAACCGCAGAAAGATTGATAAAAAAGGGAAAAATGACGCTTGAAGAAATTGCGGAATGTGTTCCTTTATTATCACTTGATGAACTAAGAGAAATTGAAATGAAAGTTATGCAGTTAGCGTAATCGATCGTATCAATCGAAATCAAATATAGTAACAGCGTTAGAGCATATAGGAACTGAAATCTATATGCTCTGTTTTTTGCCATTAATGAGGAACATGAGCGACATCATTCAGACCAACACCACAGGGCAACTAACGTTCTGTTTGCAAAAGAAGATTGATAAGACGACCTACTTAGTCGAGGTACATTTTTCTGCTACCATTACCCAAAGCGTAAAGGATAAGTTAAAGCTTCTTTTGCTGCTACGGTCATGAAAAGCCGGTTGATTTATTCGAGCAATCATGACAAAATAGGGGAGCGGAACGGGTTCAGGGGCTGCTGCGGAAATTCTGCCGGAGCAGGGCTAAAGTTGATAAATAGTTGAGAATTTTTCCGTATGATTTTTGCGGAGGTGAAAGCGATGGGAGACAGAATACTGATTGTTGACGACGAAGGCGATATTGTCGCGATGCTGAAGGATTACTTTGAATTCAAGGGCTATGAGGTGCTGACGGCTGTGAACGGCCTTGAGGCCATAAGAAAGGCGGAAAAGCAGCCGGATATAATCCTGCTTGATATTAATATGCCGGATGTTGACGGAATGGAGGTCTGCTCCAGAATCAGGGCATTTGTTGCCTGCCCCATCCTGTTTTTGACGGCAAGGGTTGACGATGAGGATAAGATAAGGGGCTTTGGGGTGGGCGGGGACGACTATATCGTCAAGCCCTTTTCCATTGATGAGCTTGGGGCAAGGGTAGCGGCGCATATCAGGCGGGAACGCCGTCAAGGAGAGCCGGCAAAGGTCCGGCTAGATGACAGGCTGGCAATAGACTATACAGAGAGAGAGCTGTATTATAACGGAGCCAAGCTCTCTTTTGCGAAAAAGGAGTTTGACATTATAGAGCTTTTGTCCGGGCGCCCGGGGCAGGTTTTCAGCAAGGAGCGTATTTACGAGCTTGTCTGGGATTATGACAGCGAGGGAGACGCTTCCGTGGTGGCGGAGCATATCAGGCGCATACGCGCGAAATTTGCGGCGGCAGGAATGAGTTCCTATATTGAAACGGTTTGGGGAGTAGGTTATCGATGGGCAAAAACAAAAAATCCAACAGAAAGAGGTCAATGAAATCTGTTTTTGCAATGTATATGGTGGCGGGGATTTTGTCTGCGCTTGTCCTTTCGCTGGTATTTTCAGGGGTCTGTCAGTTTGGACAGTCACTTTTTTATAAGAAATACAAAGGAAATCTTGGCGTAATAGAGCTCCGTTACGATGAGGGCAGCGCTGTACAGGTAGGTTATATGAAGGATTTTACGGAATTTTTTACGCCGTCGGAGATCATGATATATAATCTTTTGGGTATTTTCAGCGGCGCCGTATATCCGCTTTTTTTTGTTCTGAGCGTCAGCGTCACAAGCCTGTTGTTTTATAAATGGGAGCTGCAGAGGCCCTTGGAGATTCTTGGGAGCGCGGCGGATAAAATTGCGGACAATGACCTTGACTTTGAGATTTGCTATAGGAAGCAGGACGAATTGGGTAAGCTGTGTGTATCCTTTGAAAAAATGAGGGCGGCATTGCGCGGCAGCTATGTCGACATGTGGCGTCAAATTGAGGAGCGCAGGCGGCTTAACGCCGCTTTTTCCCACGATTTGAGGACTCCTCTGACCGTCCTGAAGGGGCAGAGTGAAATGCTGGCGAAATATGCTCCCCAAATGTCTGAGGAAAAGGTTGTCCGGACGGCGGAAATGATGGGGAGGCACATTGCAAGGCTGGAAAGGTATGTCTATATGATGAATGATCTGCAGCGTCTGGAGGATGTGGAGATAGACAGGCAGCCTGTCCGTCTGGAGGATGTGGCCGGGCAGATCTGTGCCATGGGTCGGCTGGTCTGCAAAGACAAGGTATTTTTATTTGCCGGTGCAGGGCCCTATGCCGAAGGCGAAAACGCAGGTGATGTAAATACAGAAGGTGAAAATGTCAATCATCCAGAAACAGAAAGTGAAAAAATTTATACTGTAAAAACGGAAGGTATAAAAACCAATCCTGCGAAAACAGAAAGCGAAAAAAACAGTGAAGTAAAAACAGAAGGTATAAAAGCCATTCCTCCAGAAACAGTAAATGAAAAAATCAATCCTGCAATTAACCGAAATGCAGAAATCCCAAATGTAAAAACCAATGAAACATATGCTGACAATATAAATACTAACAATATAATAATCAACGTGGATATGGCGGTGGTTATGAGGGTCTACGAAAACCTTCTGGCAAATGCCGTCAGGTTTGCAGAGGAAAAAATATCCGTCTTTGCGGGTGTGGAGGAGGGCCTTTTGAAAATCACCGTGGCGGATGACGGCAGCGGATTTACGGCAAGGGATCTTTCTGAGGCGGTCAGGCCTTTCTATAAATCTACAGGAGAAAAGGGCGGCGGGCATTTCGGAATGGGGCTTAATATCTGCAAGATACTTTGTGAAAAACACGGCGGTCAGCTAAGGCTGGAGAATTGTCACGGCGCTTGCGTGACGGCGGCGTTCAGGCAGTGAGCTTTGGCAATTTGGGCCTGATTATAGATAAAAAGTTGATAAATATGGTCTATTTTAATCCTACAGACAAAATTGTAAAGCGAAAGGAGTCTTTAGGATGGAGAATGCCATTGAAAAAAGTGATATTGTCCTAAGAAACAATTTAATCAAAAGAGACGCTAGTATTCAAATTAAGGGCCTGAATAAGTTTTACGGAAAAAAACAGGCGCTGCGCAATGTGGAGCTGTCCATCGGGCAGGGGATGTTTGGGCTGTTGGGAAGAAACGGTGCGGGAAAGACTACGCTGATGAAAACGCTTGCCGCCCTGCTGCAGAAGCAAAGCGGAGAAATTACGGTCTGCGGCGTCCCGATAGAAAATGCCAGGGAAATCCGCAAAATCATAGGATATCTGCCGCAGGAATTTTCAATGTACCCTTCCATGAGCGTGGGCGAGGCAATGGATTACCTTGCCATATTGTCCGGCTTGGGGAAGCGGGACAGGAAAGATGCCATTCAGGCGCTTCTGGAAAAGGTAAACCTGACGGAGCACAGGCACAAAAAGGTCAGGGCGCTTTCCGGCGGAATGAAACGCCGCCTTGGAATTGCCCAGGCACTGTTAAACAATCCCAGGGTATTGATCGTAGATGAACCCACGGCAGGGCTTGACCCGGAGGAACGGGTCAGATTCCGCAATCTGCTGTCCGAGCTTGCCGAGGAGAGAATCGTAATACTATCCACACATATAGTGGGCGATATAGAGGCCACCTGTGAGGATATAGCGATTTTGGATGAGGGAAGGCTGCTGTATAACGGCACGGTGGAGGGGCTGCTGGCGACCGCCCAGGGAAAGGTCTTTACAGTTGGGGCAGACAGGCGGGAGCTGTCACAATTCAAAAAGGAGCTGCTCATTACAGGCATGCATATGCAGGGGCAGAAGGCATATGTCCGTTTTGTTTCGGAACAGGCGGTTTATGACGCAAAGATCTGTGAGCCCAACATTGAGGATGCCTACATGCTGTATTTAAACCAAAACGGAGTGGGAGCCAGAGCCTTGGTCCGGACGGGAGGTGAGGGCTGATGCTGTTTTTTAAGGAATTAAAAAAGCTGGTCTGCTCGGTTTCTTACCTTTTGTTTGTGGTCCTGATAACCGCTGCTCTTTATTCACAGGGGGCGCTGGATTTTAGCAGCGAGAGGCTTGTTGAGCCGCAGCCCGGCGGAAATTACGGAATCAAAAATGAGGAAATACCGGAAATCATTATGCCCGCGGCGCTGCAGGCGCTTTACGGAGAGTACATGGAGAACAGCTATAGGACCTATCCCATCGGACTCTATAAGAACGTGCGGCTGAGCGCGGAGGAGCAGATGAGGGTTGCGGAGATTCTCTCTGACCTGACAGGGCTGGGCAGGGAGGTCTTCTTACATGCTCGGGAGGGAACAGGCAGCGGTGGAGACGGGGAATTTATCATTATAGGAGACGATGTCCAAAGCGACGGAAACGGGGGATTTATCGTATCTCCCGGCGGGGCAGAGTCTGAAAACAGGGACATGGGAGAGGACCTGGAGTTTCATGTAAGGAGCGATATAACCTATTCCGAGTTTCAGGAGCAGATGCAGAGGGTGGATACCATTTTAGGAGGAGGCTCGGAATATGCGAGAGAATCGCTGATTGGCTTCGGCGCTGTGCCTGTGACCTATGACGAAGCGGTCAGCCGCTACGAGCTTGCGGTAAACACCGATAAGGTGACCGGGGGATATGCGCGGCTGTTCAGCGACTACGCCGTAGCCATGGTTCTTGGGATATTTCCCGTTTTTCCCGCGGTCATCATGAGCATGAAGGACAGGCGGGCAAAAATGTCGGAGCTTGTCTACACCCGGATGGAATCGGGGGCAAAAATCGTGCTTGTGAGATATATGGCGGTTATTGTTTCCGTTATGCTTCCCGTTATCATTCTGTCCTATATTTCAAACGGCTCGGTCTGGGGCTGCTATGACGGAATGGAGCTGGATTATCTGGCACCGTTAAAATACGATCTGGGATGGATTCTGCCCTCCGTCATGATTTCGGCGGCGCTGGGGCTGTTTCTGACAGAACTGACCGAAACGCCCATAGCCATTGCGGTCCAGGGGCTGTGGTGGTTTGTGGACATCAATATGGGTTACAGGTCCGTGGCGTCCTCCTATTCGCTGTTTCGGCTGTCGCCAAGGCATAATGCGGGGATCAGGAGCTTTTTCAGAACACAGGATTTCATAGACAATTTCAGGGGACTGCTGGTCAACAGGCTGCTTTTTGCCGGATTATCAGTGGCGGTTGTCATTGCAGCAATTTTTATTTATGAAGCGAAAAGAAGGGGGAGATTAAATGGGAGCTATAAAATTAAAAGGGCGTTCGCCCGTTTGGGAAAAGGAATTCTCCATCGCAGGGATCAACCTGAAGCATAATCTTCGTCTGTCCGTTTTGGTGTCCGTTGCCATCGTGCTGCTGGCGCCGGTTATTTTCGGGACGGCCAACCTTGACAGGAAGGCGTCGGCGGTTCCGCTGGAAATGTTTGTCTCGCTCATTGGAATCGTACTGCTTACGCCGGTTTATCAGCCGGAGCAAAATGAGGAGCTTGACGACCTGGTTTCGTCCAAAAGCATGAGCCAGACCAGGGTCTGCCTGATAAGGGTGTTGTGTGCCGCGGCTATATTGACGGCGCTGATCGGTCTGTTCTGCGTCTATCTGGGCTTTCGCAGCTGTGATGTGAGCCTGCTGTCGGCGGCGGGCACGGTGGCAAACGCGGTCTTTCTGGGCTCGCTGGGGATGATGACCGCAGCTCTGTCGGGCAGCACCGTTATCGCTTACATGATACCGATGGTATACTATACGCTCAATTACGGCATGGGCGCCAGGCTGGGGCATTACTGGCTGTTTTCAATGAGCGTGGAGGATTACGCTCCTAAGGCATGGCTGTTTCTGACGGGTATAGCGCTGATTGCGGGCTCGCTTGCGGTTAAGCGGCTGAAAAGGCGGTTTCGGTAAAGAAAGATAAACGGCGGCGTAAAAAGAGGCTGCGATAACAGATTGTACAAAAGGTGGGGGTATGGTACAATGTTGACACAAGAGTACACTGTGTCAACTACTGATTCCATGTGCGCTGAAGCGCACAAGATTATGGTACAATGTTGACACAAGCCACATGGTGTCAGTAGATACCCCCATTTTTTATCAGGAAAAGAGGAAAAGTGATGGACAAAGCGAAAATCAAGAAGATGTGGATCGCCGACAACGGTGACGGCACTTATTCCAATCCGATCTTATACACGGATTATTCGGACCCGGACGCTGTACGGGTCGGGGAGGACTATTTCCTCATAGCCTCCAGCTTCTGCAATACGCCTGCGGTACCGTTGCTGCATTCCAGAGATCTGGTGAATTGGAAGGTTATCAATTATGTTATGGACAGACTGCCCTTTGACTGCTATGACAAGCCCCGGCACGGCTGTGGCGCATGGGCTCCGGCAATCCGCTATCATGAGGGCGTCTACTATGTTTTTATTCCTCTGCCCGACGAGGGGATTATGATGTGTAAAACTACGGACCCCTGGGGGAAATGGAGCGAGCCCTCCTATGTGAGAAGGGTGGTGGGCTGGATCGATCCCTGCCCCTTCTGGGATGACGACGGCAAGGCATATATGGTGTCCGCGTTTGCGAGAAGCCGCATCGGTTTCAAGAGCATGCTGTATATGTCGCCCATTGAGCCGGACTGCTCGAGTGTGCTGGACGACGGGCAGTTTGTCTATGACGGTCATGCCACGCAGCCTACCATTGAGGGACCCAAGCTTTACAAGCGTAACGGCTACTATTATATATTTGCCCCTGCAGGCGGCGTAAAGCCCGGCTGGCAGACAGTGCTGCGCTCCAGAAGCATCTATGGTCCTTACGAGGAAAAAATTGTGCTTGCCCAGGGGAATTCCCCTGTCAACGGACCGCACCAGGGAGCGTGGGTGGATACGCCCGGAGGTGAGGACTGGTTTCTGCATTTTCAGGATGTGGGAAACGCGGGAAGAATCATTCATCTGCAGCCTATGCGCTGGGAGAACGATTGGCCCGTCATCGGCGTCAATGCCGTGGACGGCTGCGGAGAGCCTGTGCTTGTGCACAAAAAGCCGGATGTGGGCGGGGTATATCCCATAGACGCCCCGGAGGACAGTGATTTCTTTGAGGGGGACAGCCTGGGGCTGCAGTGGCAGTGGAACGCCAATTACAAGGAGGCTTGGTACAGTCTGGGGGAGGGGCGGCTGACGCTGTACGCCCAGCCCGTGGATAAGGGTACGCAGCTATGCAACGTGGGCAATCTTTTGCTCCAGAAGTGGCCCGCTCCCGGCTTTATAATTACGGCTTGCCTGCATCTGGAAAACATGGCGGAGGGCGACACGGCCGGAATGGTTTCCCTGGGTGGATGCTATACGGCGCTTGCCGTAAAAAAAGAGTCGGGAAGGCTTATCCTGCAGCAGATCGCAGGCAGCTGGGGGAAGGGAACGGAGAGCCGGGAGGACTTGGGCGGCGTGGAGCAGGAGACACTGTACATACGCATGAGGGTTGAGGATTCGGAGACGGTCAGCTTTGAGGCGGGCTGTGAGGAAGATGCCGTCCGGCCTGTGGGCAGGGTGACAAAGGCGACGCCTGGGCGCTGGGTCGGAGTGAAGGCGGGGCTGTATACCGTCAACGAAACGAATGCGCAGGGCGGAAGCGTATCGGCGGATTATTTTGTGTTTGAGCATGTGGAATAAATGTATAAGGAAAGGGGCGCTTCGCACGGGGAAGCGCCCCTTATGCAGCATTTTAGGGAGTAATTGAAATGAGCATAATCTATATGAACATCGAAAAGTGGAAAAAAAAGCGATAGAAAAGCAATTATGGCGGAAGGAAGTAATGACAGAGAACTGGCAGAAAATATTGTGAAGCAATATAAGGCTCAAAATCACTTAGACTTTACAGGGACGCTTGTGTGGAAGTATGAGGACATTATTACGGAAATAAAAAGGCAGTATTTTAACCGTGAGATATATTCGGGGAACTACTGGCTTGAAAATGCCTCAGATAGTTGTAGCGTGTATTTTCTGATGGAGGAATTGACGCTGGCATTTGATTATTTTTTGCATATGCAGGGGGAATTGGAGGAAACGGAGCAGAATTATTACAAACAGCGGCACAAGAGAGAGATACAGATTCCAAAGGAATTGGAGACAAGCATTATATTTCACAATAGATGTTCGGCTAAGATCAGTCAAGAGCTGCTTATGAAGGATATTGCTATTTTGGAAAGGCTGGAAATCGGAGTATGGAAGCCCGATGAATTGAAAACAGAATGCTTATATAGCGATGATTTCAGGGAGAGGATGAAAAAACAACTGTATACCGGAAAACATCCGGTAAAGAGAAGAATAGAGCACATTTTAGACTTGGATTTTAAGCGGTTTAATAAAGAAAGCTATAAGGAGTTTTACGATTTGGTTTTTGCAGTTTATTATATGGACCGGCATGGTATAGAAATAAACGGGGAGTCACAGAGGCTGGGAATACTTGACACGATGAAAAAACCCCGCATTCAAATTACAAGCGACTATAAAAGACATACAACAGTAATTGACGACGCATTATATATGAATATGTTCAAAAATGCCGTTAGGCTTTTTGTCAAGAGGAACTTTTTTAGGGATGGGAAAAATCAGGTGGAAAAGCCCCTGTGGACGCTTAAAAGCCGTTTTCGGGAGCGGGTAGTATAAAACCCTTACCTCACCCCGCGCCGGGGCTTGGAGCGTAGTAGGAAGCCCCTATTTATGCGGGTTTGGGGGCTGTGCCGCAAGTCTAAATGTCCACACCCGCCGAGGATGCTCCTGCCCTTATCCTGTTCTTTGGGAGAGGCCGGGGGCGCGGGGGCAGAGCCACCGCAAAACCTACCGACAGCCGCCGCACCAGTGCAGACGGTTTTGCCGTTAAAATGAAGCGGACGAAAGCGGGGGGCAGGGTTGTCAAATCCTGTTCCCCGTTTTCGGCGGCGAAATGGCAACGGCAAAAATCCAGACGGTCAAGGGTTTAAGGGTGGAGATTTTTTGCGAAGCAAAAAATACTACTCGCCCCTTGACCGTCTGGATAGTCGAAACGGACATAGGACGGGGATTGTTTTCATCGGGGAGATGTGCTATATTGGGGATAGAAAACTAACTGACAATTTTTAAATTAGTTGTTGGATAAATTTGTATTTTCCTGAATTGCAGGTGGGAAGATGGATAAGGTATTAACGATAAACGATTGGTGGGATGGCCCAGTAATGGGGCTTGCTACATATAATGGTGTGATTTGTATTTATATTAGAGTTTTCGATGTTCCAGAAGATGAATATTTGGATGAGTATTTTTTAACGCCAATAAATGATGCAGAAGTAGAAATGATAATGAATGAGTGGAATGAATGGTGTGTTGCCTATTCAAAAACTAATTTGGACTCATTCTATAAAAAGCATCTGCATAATCGTTCGATAGATCGCGTTTTGGAAAAAAGTTGCGAAAAGAATAAGTATAGAAAAAGAGCTATATTTACTGGCAATATAGAGGCTGTAAAAAATCTTGTGTCTACAGTTAAAAAATCTTTGTTGATATGATTC
>CAJTPH010000054.1 GCA_910578215.1 uncultured Acetatifactor sp.
GTAATCTATGGAGTCAGCCCCGCTTCCCCCGTACTGGCGGGCTATTGTATGGACAGTACCTTTCTCGGAAGCACACAGGAGCCTGACATCGAAACGCTTATTGACGCCCTGCTTTCCAGTCAGGAAAAGGCCGTGTTTTTAAAGGGATATGATTCACAGGAGCTGTTGGAGCTGTTTCTGGCAGGCACGGACACTCTCTGGGGAATGGTGGACTGGGAAAAAAGAAGCTGCGACTTCAGCGGGAATCTGTTTGCACAAATATTGGAGGCGGCAAAAAGATACGGAGACAGAGAGGACACAGAGGCGGTAAGCTGCCTTGCGAAACAGCGCTCCTTTGCGGATATATTCGATTTTGACGATGCAGCGGAACGTAAAAACAAAGGAACTGTCATCTGTGGGACGCTGTTTGACGACGGGTGCCATGTGGCAGTCACGTCCTATTCCGCCCTGGCTGTCAATGTAAATTCGCCCCACAAGGAAGGGGCGTGGGAATTTATTTCTTTCCTTCTGGGAGAAACGGCACAGTCTGCCAGCAGCGGCATCCCCGCATCCCGCAGTGCATTCGGCTCATGGGTTGAGAAGCAGAAGGCAAGGGTTGCGGGCGGAAAGTCGCTTCATAAGCTACATACCAAAAAGCTGCCCGACGGAAGCAGGGTGATAACAGGCGAGACGATCTATACGGAAGCAGATATTACGGATGAAATCATAGCGGAATTCAGAGAGACCCTGGAGGATGCGCGCCCCTATCCCCTCCGCACCGTTCCCATCCTGGATATCATTAGGGACGAGGCGGCGGATTACTTCAGCGGCAGCAAGAGCACCGGGGAGGCAGCCAGGCTTGTGACCAACCGGGTGCAGACCTACCTGGACGAGGGGCGGTAAGGAACGCCTTTTTCAGTATGTATCAACGGACAACCCTTGCATTTATTTCAATTTCAGCAGCATTTTGCATTACAAGACACCCACGGCGCTCTCTATGTCAAAAGAACGAGCTTTAACTGAAATTCCTTCCCGTCGCAGCAGATTTCGCAGTTCCCGTTATATCTGCGGGCAATCTGCGTCATTATCTGAATTCCGTATCCGTGGGCCTTCTTGTCCTTTTTTGTGGTCGTCACGCTGTTGCCGCGGACAGGAACCTTCCCCTCCACGGAATTGACAATTTCTATCACCGTATAATTGCGGGTAGGATTTACCCTTGTGCGGATATACCCCTGCGTCTGCCCAAGGCACGCCTCTATTGCGTTATCATAGGCATTGGCAAGCAGCCCGCAGATATCCGGCGCCGTCAGGGCATTCAGCTTATTCAGGGCGCCGGAAAATTCAAAGCCGATACCATGGCTCCTGCAAAATTTCCTCTTTGATGCAATCACCATGTCCGCTATCTGATTTCCGGTGGGTATCACGCTGTCATTGCGCAGCGCTTCATGTCCAAGCTGCTCCGTATACCGTTTTACCTCCTCATAATCGCCTGCCTCACACAGAGATGTGAGAACAGCCAGATGATTTTTCAAATCATGCCGCAGCTTTCTCACCTCGTCCTCATTCTCCTTCGCCTCCTGCAGGGAATCCAGCTGCACCCGCAGATACTCCGTTTCACAGCTTGCCACTGTCTGACGATAGATTCTGACCCTTGACTCTATCAGGCAATACACAAAATATCCCACGCCCAGAAGATAACCGCCCACAAAAATAAAAATAAACAGCCAATACATTTTCTGGGCGTACTGGGTACGATTCAAAATAAGAATAAACGCCCCGTCAATAAAGGAAAAGAACAGCAGCGCTATACTGCCAAGAATCTCCCTGGCAGAAAAATACACTCTCGTCCGGTACTTGACCTGCACATGACGCAGGATAAGCAGCAGCACAAGGAGCGTCACATCCGGCGCATAGCTGATGAGCATCCGAAACCCGTCCCGGGCTGCGGGTTGAATGTTTGAGGGCCCCACAATCTCCTCCACAAGCGCCGTAGGAACCGCAACCAAAAAGAAATAGATACAGAAGGCGGGAAAAAAACGCAGAAGATCCGACGGTCTGCTCCGGCTGAACAGACACACGCTCAACAGGATCACCACCGCCATGCTGACAATAAATTCAAGAGACACCGGACAGATAACGGCAATCACAGTCCCCAGCACGGATAATGCCGAGCCGATCGCCGCATTTCTCCTTCCAAGCTCCATATGGGCGGCGCAGACATACTGCATCGTCAGCATTAAAATCCAGTAATTCAACAGGTTAAATGCAATCTTAATTGAAATGTCAATCAATTATATAAGCCTCCGTCTATATAAGCTTCCAGCGCAGCACGAAACCCCCTGCTCCTCCTGCGGCTGATAGGAAGCGACCTGCCGCAGTCCAGCGTAAGGCGCCCTCCGTCAAATTCCCGCACACGGGCAAGATTGACCAGATATTTTCGATGAACACGGAAAAAGGAAAATGGAAAAAGCTTTTCCTCCAGCTCATTGAGCCCCCTGTGCAGAGTGACCTTATCGTCCATATAATACAAAATCGTATCCTTGTCATCTGCCTCCAGGTAGTGAAGCTCCCTTACATGCAGCAGAAAACCGCACTCGGAAGCCCTGACCAAAAGCACGCGCCCTGCGTCCAGCTCCCTGCGCACATCCTGCATGACCGCCAGAAGCGCCTCCTCCGTCACCGGCTTTAACAGATATCGATAGGCATTTACCTCGTAACCCTCCGGCGCATATTCCAGATAGGCCGTTAAAAAAATCAGAAACACATTCCTGTCCCTGCTCCTGATCTCCCTTGCCAGCTCTATACCGTTTAGTGAATCCATGACAATATCCAGAAATATCACATCATAGCTCTCTCCGCCCTGATACCTTTCCAAAAGCTCCGCAGGGGAAGAAAAACAGTCCACGGAACAGTCCGGCTGTTTCCAGAGATATTGATAAATCTGTTTTACCAGGGCAGGCTCATCGTCACAAACCGCAATCTTCATAATCCGTCTCCATGCTGCAGCCGTCCGCGGCAGCTCTCCGCCTTTGCAAACAGCAGTTTAGCCTTTATTTTACATATCCCCCCTGCGCTCCAGCGCACATGGAATCAGAAGCTGACACAGCTTGCTTCTGTGTCAGCATTTTACCATATTTGACAAAAGCGGTCAAGAAAGCACAGCTTCCAGGGTCCGGGGAATTTCTGCCAAAACTCCGTCTGAAAGACCGCCGGCACCTGATTTTTGACCGCTGGCGCCCTTATTACCCGTAATCTGATAGAGCGCTAGAAAAGGACGCTTATCGCAGGAACTGAAAATACCAGGGTAGCCTTTCCGGAAAAGACTACCCTGGTATTCATTCGTTTTCAACATAATTGAGGAAGTGCCCGTTCCCCCAAAATTTCCGCCGATCTTCAGCTTTCGGTTAATGTATATGCTCATCATAAAAATCCACAAAGTCCGCAAACAGCTCCAAATCCAATGAGTTACACCATTTCTCCCGGTCAAGGTTTTGGTATATATAGTTGGCTTTATCCTCAGAAAACCGTTCCCCGTTTTCCTCTTTTTTGTAGTCGTAATCAAGAGTTTTAAGCCATTTATCAAATTCCGCATTAAACTTATTGCGATAGGTGTCATCGTTAAAATAGTTATGTCCTTTATTCTCAAAAGGAATGAAGCAGAAGCGGGAATCGTCCTTGTACTTTTCATAATAAATATCGTAGCCGTATTCCATTGGAACAACTTCATCATCAAGGCTATGCACAATCATAACGACGGCATTGCTCTTTGAAAAACCGTCCAACCCGGTATTTGAAGCATACCTGCCATATTTAATCCTCTCATGCAGCTTCACAAACGGTAACATCAAATAAATACCATTCCCTATCTGTTTTTTCCCCTCTGCTTCAAACAGATCAGATGAAGCGTTAAAACCCGAACACGCTATTACGGCTTTTACCTCGGGGTGGTATGTAAGCACGCTGCAAACACTGTAGCCGCCCCAGCTATGCCCGAATAAAACGATTGGCAGACTTGGAAATTTCCCGCTTTCTTCCACAAATGTGATTGCATAATCAAGGTCTATTACTCCCTGTGGAAGTCCTCCGACTCCCTCACCCTCGCTTTCATCATTTCCCGTAGCGTCATAGGAGAAAACGTAATATCCATGACGGGCAAAATAATTCACACAATCCATGTAGGAATTATGCCCACCATCGCCAAAGCCATGTGCCATTACAATGATGCCACGCTGGTTGTCTCCCGAACTATACATATATCCCGTCAGTTTCTGCCCCTTATTTGAACTAAACTCGTATTTTGTGCGCTGCAGCCCGTCGAAATCATCAACGTGCAGCATAAGCGGCTCATAGCTCTCAAATCGCTGGTTAAAATTCTCGTTGTATATCATTACAGACAATGCCCAATCGCCAGCAATTATGAGTACAGCCACGATAGATAATACAATGAAGATAATCTTTTTCTTCTTAGCTTTCGGTTTCATATTTTTCATATCCCTTTCGACCTATTGTTGTGTCGGAAAATTCTGACTTACCGTTATTATACACCTGTTTCCCCTAAGATGAAATAAATTTTTATACTGCGTGTTCATCATAGCTGAGCTTAAACAGGGCAATTCTTAATGTCTTCTTTATAATTTCACAATTAATTTTCAACAAACGCCTCTCCAAAAAGCGTTATAATATTTTACGGTAGAGGTTGAACGCTTTCATATAAAATACCCTTCCCATAATTTAACAGATAGAAAACGCAGGAATAAAATTCTAATTTTTTGACAATATTGAGATTTATAAAAAAGGAGTAAAATGGTAAAATGATAATGGAACAGACAGGAACGCTGAAAACACCCTCCCATAAAAACCATAGCCGGGACAGTGTCTGCCCCCATGAGGCGCAGCAGAGGAGAGAACGCCTGGCCGAGAAGAAAAGAAGGATGAAAATAAAGCGCCGGGTCAGACTGGTCAAGCTGGCGCTGCTCTGTGCCGCCGGACTTATGCTGGTCCGTTTCGGAAGGGACCTGGCCGAAGATCTTCGGGGCGCAAATCCGGAAAATATAAATACTCAGGCTTCCGGGCTGACCCCGGGTAAAACAATGCTGGACAAAGAGACAGAAGAAAAACTTTTTGCATTGACCCAGGGCAGACCCGACATTGCGGAGCTTTATCTGGAAAGGGACGCCTATCCGCCTGAGCTGTTAAAGGCCCTCACCCTCAATCAGGAGATGCTGGGCTTTGTAAAGGGCTGGCCGGACTCCGACGGCTCCGTTACGGGCGGCTTCACCGACGCCGAGCTTAGCGCCGCGCACCCTCTTTTCATACAATGGGACGAAAGGTGGGGCTATTACCCCTACGGAGATAGCAACCTGGGGCTGGCAGGCTGCGGACCGGTCTGCCTTTCCATGGTCATATTTTCACTTACCGGAAACGAGTCTGCCACGCCCGATAAGCTGGCGGATTACAGCATGAAAAACCGGCATTATGTATCCGGCGCAGGAACCGCATGGTCTCTGATGACGGCAGCCCCCGCCGCCTACGGCGTGTCGGCAAAGCAAATGGAGCTGAATGAAAGCGTTATGAAGCGGTGCCTGGACCAGGGCGGCATGATTATCTGCGCCATGCGCCCGGGGGATTTCACTACAACCGGGCACTTCATTGTGATCCACGGCTACGACGAAGACGGATTTCTGGTCAACGACCCCAACAGCAGGGAACGCAGCGGCAAGACATGGTCCTTCTCCAAACTCAAGAGCCAGATCAAAAACCTGTGGGGCTTCAGCAGCGCCGCTTAAACCCGGAGGATTTCACGACGTCATTTCATTTAACCTTCAGCACAGGCCGCCTTATGATACAGGTATCATGCAAGGCATTAACCGATGCGGAACGAGGACCTTGGATAGCGCATACCCTGCTATACCTTAAATCTGTACCCCACCCCCCAGATCGTTTCGATATACTGGGGTTTTGCGGTATCCACCTCAATCTTCTCGCGTATCTTTTTAATGTGGACAGTCACGGTGGCAATGTCTCCGATGGAATCCATATCCCAAATCTCCCGGAACAGCTCCTCCTTTGTGTATACATGGTTGGGATTCTCCGCCAGGAAGGTCAGCAGATCGAATTCCTTGGTAGTAAAGGTCTTTTCCATCCCGTCCACATAGACGCGGCGCGCCGTCTTATCGATGCGGATGCCGCGGATCTCAACGATGTCATTCTGAGGCTTCTGATTGGTACCCACCAGCCGCTCATACCGGGCCATATGAGCCTTTACCCGCGCCACCAGCTCGCTGGGGCTGAAGGGCTTTATCATATAATCGTCCGCGCCAAGCCCAAGCCCCCTGATTTTATCAATATCGTCCTTCTTGGCGGATACCATCAGGATAGGAATATTTTTCTCCTCACGGATTTTGCGGCAAACCTCAAATCCGTCCATTCCGGGCAGCATCAGATCCAGGATAACCAGATTATAATCGCCCTTCAGCGCCGTATCCAGTCCCTCGTCCCCGGCATTGCAGATATCCACCTGAAAATCGGAGAGCTCCAGGTAATCCTTCTCCAGATCCGCAATTGCCACCTCGTCCTCAATTATCAAAATCTTGCTCATTTCTATACCTCCCTGCCCGCTCTGGCGGGCTTTGATTCATAATTTATACGGAGCCTTCTGTTTCCAACGCTGCGCCGGCCTAAGTCTTTTCCTGCAGCTCAATATATTTTCTCAATACAAAATGCATACAAGTGCCCTCTCCCTCCCTGCCGGTCGCCCAGATATAACCACCATGATCCTCTATAATCTTCTTTACGATGGACAGCCCGATACCGCTTCCTCCCTGCGCCGAATTGCGGGAGGCATCCGTGCGGTAAAAACGTTCAAAGATCCTGCCCAGATCCTTCTGAGCGATCCCCTTGCCATTGTCCTCTATCTCAATATGGACGGAATCCCCCTCGTCGAGAATGCGGATGTCAATGACGCCATGGGGCTTATCCAAATACTTGACACTGTTGTTGATAATGTTGTTGATAACCTTCTTCATCTGCTCCGGATCGGCAATG
The DNA here is from genome assembly GCA_910578215.1 of uncultured Acetatifactor sp. Lineage (GTDB taxonomy): Bacteria > Bacillota > Clostridia > Lachnospirales > Lachnospiraceae > Acetatifactor. The sequence goes on from CAJTPH010000054.1 coordinate 7,024, forward strand.
ACAATTGTGTCGGGCTGGGTCAGATTGGAATAATTCAGCTCAATATTCTTCTGCTCCAGATCCATTCCCACCTCCTCCACACAGTCGCCGAAATAATCCGCCACATTGATTCGGTGAAAGTTGTAAGGAATGCGGTTGTTATCGATACGGGAATAATACGTCAGCTCGTTTATCAGCCGCTCCATATCGTTTGCCTTATTGTAAATAGTCTTGATATATTTATCCATCTTCTCCGGAGTGACGGCAACTCCGTCCATAATGCCCTCCACATAGCCCTTGATTGCCGTGATCGGCGTCTTCAAATCATGGGAAATATTGCTGATCAGCTCCCGGTTCTGTTTTTCGTTCTCGGTGTTCTCCTCGGTGGATTCCTTCAACCGCAGCCTCATATCCTCATAATTGTGATACAGGTCGCCTATCTCGCCCTTGACGTTTGTCTCCAGAGCATACTCGAAATTTCCCTCTTTTATTTTCCGCATGGCAATATTCAGCTCGTTGACAGGGTTGAATACTCCCCTGTGTATCCACTGGGTCAGCGTTAGGCTGGTAAAAACCAAAATAATCAGTATCGCCACAAACATATCTATCAGCAGGTTCTTGGAAATCAGAGAATTCACCTTTGTAACCACAAAGGCGCTTCCCCTGCTGCCGTCCGGAAACTGGAAATCCACCTGCTTTACAAATTTATCATACTCGTCATAGTATCTCCCGGAATCCTCGGAAAAACCTCCTTCCCCATACCCCGGCAAAACATGAAAAATCTTCTCTGCCACGGTCTCGTTTCCCGCAAAATACAGATCGAAATCCTTTCGCACGACAATACACGTAGTTCTGGGAACGATTCTGGAGCTTAGCCTTTCAAGATACCTTTTATCCGCCAGCCTGGCGGGGTCCGTCTCCGCCTGTTTCCGCAGCTCCATATATACATGGTCTGTGGAATCCACCACCTCCTGCATATTCTCCGCCATCAGCGTATAGTTCAACTCCTCGAAGGGCATCCCCTTCTGCGCATTTATCAAATACAGCCCGATTACGCAAAACGCAAGCGCCGTCAGCGCCAAGGGCAAAACTATAATCACAGTAAAGGTAACCAGCAGCCTCGTCTTAAATTTCATAGCCCCACTCCATTCCCGTATTGTCATTAATTAGTATAACATATTCCGCCATTGAAAGTATAAATTCAGAAAAATATAACCATAAAAAAATTATAAACTTTATTGCACCTTTACATTTTATCTGTTTTGCGATAGGCTAATCAGTGAAGAAAAGCGTACAGCACTTTAAGGAGTACCGCCATGAATGAAAAAATTCTAATTGTCGATGACGAACAGTCTATTGCGGACCTTGTGGAGGTGTATCTCAGAAACGAGGGCTTTCAGGTCTATAAATTTTACAATGCCTCGGCAGCGCTGGCCTGCACGGAAAGAGAGGAGCTGAGCCTTGCCATATTGGATGTCATGCTGCCTGATATGGACGGCTTCACGCTCTGCCGGAAAATCAGGGAAAACCACCTTTTCCCCATCATCATGCTGACCGCCAGAGTGGAGGACATAGATAAGATTACCGGGCTGACGCTGGGCGCCGACGATTATATCACCAAGCCCTTCAATCCCCTGGAGCTGACCGCACGGGTAAAGACACAGCTGCGCCGTTATATACGGTACAATACGGCTGCGCCGTCCGTCGAGCCGGCCCGGCTTCCCGTTGACGAAATATCCATCCGGGGGCTTACGATCTCCAAAAGCAGCCATAAATGCTCTTTAAACGAGAACGAGCTGAACCTGACCCCCATAGAATTCAATATTCTCTGGTATCTCTGCGAGCATAAGGGCAGCGTTATCTCCTCGGAGGAGCTGTTTGCCGCAGTCTGGGGCGAAGCCTACCTGGACAGCAACAACACCGTTATGACACACATAGCACGGCTTCGCGAAAAAATGAAGGAGCCTCCGAGAAAGCCGAAGTTCGTAAAAACCGTATGGGGAGTGGGGTACACAATTGAATAAGCACATAAATGCAATGCAGGAGCCGGAAAAGCAGGACCCAACGGCATCCGGCCTTAAAAAATTCAGAAATGCCTTCATACGGCAGAGCTCATTCAGCCGGCAGGCGTCGATACAGATCATACTTCAGTATGCCCTGTCCCTTATCATCTATCCCCTGGTCTGTATCGTAATATTTCTGGTTGGCGCAAACGGCTATTACGCCTACCGGAAAATAACAAACGACCAATCAAGCCTTTTCTTCTGGTTGGCGCAGGTGATACGGGACACCCTGCCCATTTGGTTCGCCCTTACGGGCATCGTGGGCTGGGTAGTGCTGACATACTATTTTGTCTGCAGGCCCCTGCGCTATGTGGACGAGCTTGTCAGGGCTGCGGAAGCCCTGTCCAGCCCCGGCGAAGCCTCAATTAAGCTTTCCCCCGCCCTGAGCAATGTACAGGATAATCTGAATCTGGTCCGGGAGCAGGCGCTGCATAACGCTCTGCTGGCAAAGGAGGCGGAGCAGCGCAAGAACGACCTTGTGGTCTACCTGGCGCACGACTTGAAAACGCCCCTGACAAGCGTTATCGGGTATCTGACCCTGCTGCGCGACGAGCCCCAGATCACCCCCGAGCTGCGCGCACGGTACACCGGAATCGCACTGGAAAAGGCGGAGCGTCTGGAGGAATTGATAAACGAATTTTTTGATATTACACGCTTTAATTTGACCGCGCTGTCCCTGGACCGCGAGCACATCTCCCTGAGCCGCATGCTGGAGCAGATCGTCAGCGAATTTATTCCTATTTTAAACGAAAAGAAGCTGACCTGGAAAACAGAGATTGCCCCCGGCATGGAATTTTACTGTGATCCCGACAAGCTGCAGCGGGTTTTTGACAACCTTGTGCGGAACGCGGTCAATTACAGCTACAGCGGCACCGAGATCCTCCTCTCCCTGAAACAGACCGACGGCGGTATTCAAATTCAGATCCAAAATCACGGGAAGACCATTCCTCCCGACAAGCTGGACCGGATCTTTGAACAGTTTTTCCGCCTTGACTCCTCCCGCACCTCCGCCACCGGCGGCGCAGGCTTAGGCCTCGCCATCGCAAGGGAAATCGTCGAGCTGCACGGCGGCTCCGTCACTGCGGAAAGCGAAAACGAAAGCATTACCTTTACGGTGACACTGCCGGGGGCGCAGGCCGGTGCATCGTAAGAAAATCGTAAGCTTTTATTCCGAAAACCTTAGCCTCCCGGAAAGAGAATATAAAACAACAAAAAGTTCTGTTCTGATATATTTTTTATACCAGACAGGGCTTTTATTTACTTCCTGTTTGGCATAGAATATTAAATGCCTGCGGAAATCAAGGGCTCTGCGGAGGCGTCAGGACGCCCGCAGAAATCAGGAAAGGAACTCAATATGAAAACAGAAACCCACGACAAAAAAAACGGCGCCGAAAGCGCCTGCCGCAAAAAGCTCAACGTTGCCATTTTCTTCGGAGGCTGCTCCCCCGAATACAGCGTCTCCCTCTCCTCCGCATCAGGCGTGATCCGCAGCCTGAATCCGGATAAGTATACGCCCGTTCTGATCGGCATTACAAACGACGGCCGCTGGTTCCACTTCGACGGCGCGGTTGAGGAAATAGAAAAGGACACCTGGGCGGCTTCGGAAAGCTGCACTCCCGCCGCGCTTTCCCCCAACAGAGGGGAACGCCGCCTGCTGCTTTTCAGGCAGGGAGAAATTGCACATATCGCCATAGATGTGGCTCTGCCCATCCTGCACGGCAAAAACGGCGAGGACGGCACCCTGCAGGGACTGCTGGAGCTTGCGGACATCCCCGTGGCGGGCTGCGGCACTCTCGCCTCCGCCCTCTGCATGGATAAGGACCGGGCGCACAGGCTTGCCGCCTGTGCAGGAGTACAGGTTCCCAGGTCCATGGTACTGGAATATTTTCCGCCCTGTGCCGCCGCAGACGCTTCTGCCTCCGGCCCGCATACCGCGGAGCTGACTGCCGCGTCCGTCTCTCCTTCCGGTCCGAGCGCCGCAAAGACGGATGCCATGCCCGAATACCCGTCTCTGGATAAGGAGCTGTATTTTTCTGCACAGAGCTTTGCCCAGGAAACGGGATATCCCATCTTTGTAAAGCCCGTGAAGGCAGGCTCCTCCTACGGCGTCACCAAGGTCAGCTCTCCGGAACAGCTTGCCCCCGCCGTGGAGCTTGCCTTCCGCTATGACGATCAGGTGATTCTGGAGGAAAACATAGAAGGCTTCGAGGTGGGATGCGCCGTGCTTGGCCGCTCGGAGCTGATTACCGGGGAGGTTGACGAGATCGAGCTGTCCGGAGGATTTTTTGATTTTACGGAAAAGTATACCTTAAAAACCTCGTCCATCCATGTTCCCGCAAGGATAGCTGCGTCAAAGTCCGCAGAAATTAAGGAGACCGCAAAAACCATCTACCGGGCGCTGGGCTGCAGCGGCTTCGCAAGAATCGATATGTTCCTGACGCCGGAGGGCAAGATCGTATTCAACGAGGTCAACACGATTCCCGGATTCACGGAGCACAGCCGCTACCCGGGCATGATGAAGGCGGCAGGCTACTCCTTTGAAAGCATTCTGGATATGATCCTGGAACAGACGCTCGCTCATTGAGACCCAGGCACCGTTTAATAAAAAGGCTTAATTATGAAAAATGCAAGAACAAACGATTCGTTTACAAAAGACCCTTTGACCATCGATTCAATTATAAAGCCTCCCGTTACAAGAGGGTCCTCCACCAGTAAAATCTCCCTGGCGCAGGACAAAATTTACGGCGGCAGCCTGATTCTGGTAAATGCCTCCTGCCGCTTCCGGGGAAAAAACGACGACCTGCTGATCCCGGTACATGATTCGGCTCCCGATATCCTGTTGAACCGCCGGGCGGCGATACTGCTCTCCCAGCTCATGGAGGAAATCGACGGCTGGCGCCATATCGTCCCCGTCAGCGGCTGGCGCTCCCAGGAGGAGCAGCAGGCAATATGGGACGACACCGTAAAGGAAAGCGGGCTGGAATTTACCCGGAAATATGTCGCCGTCCCCGGTCACAGCGAGCATCAGACCGGGCTGGCGATCGACCTGGGCTTAAAGCAGGAGCACATCGACTTTATCTGCCCGGAATTTCCCTACACAGGCATTTGCCAGACTTTTCGGGACAGGGCGGCAAAATACGGCTTTATCCTGCGCTATCCCGCGGGTAAGGAACACATTACCGGCATCGGACACGAGCCCTGGCACTTCCGCTATGTGGGCATTCCCCACGCGGAAATCATGGCGGCAAACGGGCTGACCCTGGAAGAATACACCGACCTTCTGACCCGGTATCCCTATGGGGACAAGCCTTACCGCCATATAAGCGGCGGCAGGGACATTTATGTTTCCTATATCCGCGCCGCAGAGGGCGAAACCGTGCTGGACTTACCGGAAAGTCTGCCCTACTCCCTTTCCGGCAACAACAGAGACGGGTATATTTTGACAGAATGGAGGACAGAAAATGCGTACCAAAACCAATTACGGAGGGCTTGACAATTTTCGTCTTGCCGCGGCGCTTCTTGTCGTTGCAATCCACACCTCGCCCCTGACCTCCTTGAGCGCGGACGCGGACTTTTTCCTGACAAGAATTCTGGCACGGGTGGCCGTGCCTTTTTTCCTTATGGTGACAGGCCAGTTTGTCGTCGGCAGGTTTTTAAACGGCGCAGGCAAAGGTAAGGGCGCTCCCTGGCGCTATCTGTGCAAAATTATGCTGCTTTATCTGTTCAGCATCCTCCTCTATCTGCCCATAGGCATATATGCGGGGCATTACAAAGCCCTGACCTTGGGCACGGCGCTGCGGATGCTTTTCTTTGACGGTACCTTTTACCATCTGTGGTATTTTCCCGCCTGCATCATGGGTGTGCTTCTAGTATACCTGATGAGCAGGGCTTTAAAGCTGCCTGCCATGCTTGTCGTCTCCTCCCTTCTCTATCTGATCGGCCTGCTTGGGGACAGCTACTTCGGTCTGGTGCAGAAGGCTCCTTTCCTGGAAGGCATATATGAATTTGGCTTTCAGATCTTCTCCTATACCAGGAACGGACTGTTCCTGGCGCCGCTGTTTCTGGTACTGGGCGCCTGGCTCGGGACAAAAAAGGACCCTCTGCCGGAAAAATATGCGGAAAAGCCCGGACATTATACCGCCTTCTGCCTTGCGGGGCTGTGCGTTTCCTTTTTGCTGATGACGGCGGAGGCCTTTTGGTTAAGGAGCCTGGAATTCCAACGTCATGACAGCATGTACCTGATGCTGGTTCCGGTGATGCTCTTTCTGTACCAGAGTCTTTTGTGCCTGCGCGCAAAATCCCGAAGGCTGCTGCGAAGCGCGGCTCTCTGGGTCTATGTGCTTCACCCCGCCTTTATCGTGGTGGTGAGAGGAATCGCAAAGCCGCTGAAAATGACTGCCCTGCTTGTGGATAACAGCATCGTGCATTATCTTGCCGTGGCTGTGCTTTCCCTGGGCGCGGGCTTGTGCATGGCGTTTTTGCAGAGCCGCATATCCCGCCGCAGGGCACAGGCTTCTCTTTTGAAGGGAGTCATTGCCGCCTGCCGGACCAGAGATGACAGCGACGCATGGGACGGCGAGGACGCCGCGCCCGACGGTGGTCAGGCAAACGGCATGGACGAAGCCGCTGACAGCAGCGGCCCAAGCGGCTTGAACACGCCCCTCGACGGCGGCCGTCCCTTCCGCGTCGGAGGAAGACCCGGGCATGCCAGAGCGGACGGCAGAGCCTGGATTCAGCTGGACATGAACGCACTTTCGGAAAATGTCTCCCTTTTGCGGTCTCTTATGCCGGAGGGCTGCCGTCTGATGCCCGCCATAAAGGCAAACGCCTACGGGCACGGAGCCGTCCCCATTGCAAGGGAGCTGAACCGCCTGGGCGTGGATGCCTTTTGCGTGGCATGTATTACGGAAGGCATCTCCCTGCGCAAGGCGGGCATCAAAGGAGAAATCCTTATTTTAGGCTATACGACGCCGGAGGACTTTTCCTTACTGTCCCGCTATCAGCTTACCCAGACCGTCATAGACTACCCTTACGCGGAGCTGCTTGCACAGTCGGGCATAAAGCTTCATGTTCATGTGGGCATTGACACGGGCATGCACCGCCTGGGCATCCGATGCGAAAATATAGAGGACATTGCCGCGGTTTTTGAAATGAAGAACCTTATCATTGACGGAATGTGCACCCACCTCAGCTCCTGTGATTCTCCTGACAGGGAAAGCGTCACATTTACAAAGCAGCAGATCGACGCCTTTTACCAGGTGGCGGAAATCCTGGAGGCACAGGGCTATTCCCTTCCAAGGCTTCACCTACAGTCAAGCTACGGACTGATAAATTACCCCTGCGAAAATACCGATTATGTAAGGGCGGGCATTGTCCTGTACGGGGTACACAGCTCCCACGAAAAAGCGGCTGCCTTCCCCCTGAAGCTTTCTCCCGTGCTTTCCCTGATGGCGCGGCTGGTCTCCGTAAGGACGCTCCATCCCGGAGATTCCGCCGGTTACGGAATGTCCTTTATCGCGGAAAAAGAGATGCGCGTAGCCGTGCTCTCCATCGGCTATGCCGACGGCCTGCCAAGGGCGCTGTCCTGCGGCAGGGGCCATGTGCTCATTCACGGCTGCAAAGCGCCTATTATCGGAAAGGTCTGCATGGACCTGACGCTGGCGGACATAAGCCATATTCCGCAGGCACAGGCAGGGGACGCCGCCGTCATTATCGGAAGCTCGGACGGACAGGAAATCAGGGCGGAGGATTTGGCAGAGCTGTGCGGCACCATTACAAACGAGCTGTTAAGCCGGCTCGGCGCACGCCTGGAAAGGATTGTGATTTAATTTAAAACTTTCACACTGCCGGATGTAATTTTACCAAAACCCATTGACATATACCCAAAAATCCTTATAATGAAAATAGTAATAATTATCGATTTTGGGAGAGGAGGAAAGGATGGCAGCCCTGAAATACAGCAGGCAGCGGGAAATGATCAAGGATTTTCTGATGACCAGAAAGGATCATCCTACCGCCGATATCGTATATATGAATGTCCGGCAGCAAAATCCAAATATCAGCCTGGGAACCGTATACCGCAACCTTACCCTTCTTGCCGATATCGGAGAGATTGCCCGCCTGCGCGTAGGCGACGGCGTGGACCACTTTGATGCCGACACCTCGCCTCACTATCACTTTGTCTGTACGGAATGCGGCGCCGTGATAGATTTGGAGATGAACAGCATTGAGAGCATTACGGAGCTTGCCGGCGCAGGCTTTGACGGCCACATCGCAGGTCATGTAACCTATTTCTACGGAACCTGCGGCGGCTGCACAGGCTCCCAAAAGCCCATTTAACGGCTTTACCCCCGTCAGGTTTTACAAACTTTTATATAAAAAGGAGAAAGTATTATGAAGTATGTATGTCAAGTATGTGGTTATGTTCACGAGGGAGATTCCGCACCTGAAAAATGCCCTATCTGCCAGGCTCCCGCTGAGAAATTCACCGTTCAGTCCGGCGAAAAGACCTGGGCTGCGGAGCATGTGGTAGGCGTTGCACAGGGCGTCCGCGAGGATATCATCAAGGATCTGCGCGACAACTTTAACGGCGAATGCTCCGAGGTAGGCATGTATCTTGCCATGGCAAGGGTTGCTTTCAGAGAGGGCTATCCCGAGGTAGGCATGTACTATGAGAAGGCGGCTTACGAGGAGGCTGAACACGCTGCAAAATTTGCGGAGCTGTTGGGCGAGGTCGTTACTGATTCCACCAAGAAGAACCTGCAGATGAGAGTGGATGCCGAAAACGGCGCTACCGCAGGCAAGACCGACCTTGCTAAAAGAGCAAAGGAGCTGGGCCTGGATGCGATCCACGACACCGTACATGAAATGGCTAGAGATGAAGCTAGACACGGCAAGGCATTTCAGGGTCTGTTGAATAGATACTTCGGTTAATCAGAAATGCCGTAAATTCAACATTTTTGAGGATTTAGGGGTATGTTAGAGCAATCTGACATACCTTTATTTTTGTGCAAGCGGTTGTGTCTGGATGTGGGTTCAAAAAAGAGATAAGCATTAACTTATCTCTCTTAGATTCTGCAATAAACAAACAGGACACCTTTCGACTTTCATATTTTCCTCCCACCAATTACTACTTGTTAAAATGAATTATACCATAATTTTTTAACTGTGAAGAGAAGAAACAAGGAATAGTTATTTCTAATAGGGCATTCTTCCATAATTTTCTCATTGCAAACACATGTTCCCCATGCTATTATAAATCTACCGTTATAATCTTCATTTTTCAGTAGAAAGGATGTTATATTTTCGTGGAAAGTATCTTTTGTGTTGACATTCCGATACAAATGATTTCCTGTACTGACACCGACGGGAAGATTACTCCCATGAGATTCCGATTTCGTGACAATACCGGAGAACTTATCACCATAAACATTGATAAAATCCTGTCGACCGACCAGGACAGAAACCGCATGGGCATCAATTTTTCATGCGCTGCCACCCTCTATGGCACACAGAAGAAAATCAGCCTGCGATACAGCTACACCGCCCACGAGTGGCGTATGTCCCGGCTGTATGCATGAGCAAAAAGCCTCCGCCCCGGGCAGGGCGTCACAGCCGCTGCCCGAG
>CAJTPH010000055.1 GCA_910578215.1 uncultured Acetatifactor sp.
AAATAGCACAAATCGTTTTCAAAAAGAAAATGGCTACAGCCAGCATAATTACTGGGTTTGTAGCCGTTTTTTGCTTTCACAAGTGTCAAACTCAGGATTATATCATATCCAATTACGAAAAGCAATCTCCACCCTTAACCCCTTGACCGTCTGGATTTTTGCCGTTGTCATTTCTCCGCCGAAAACGGTGAACAGGATTTGACAATCCTGCCCCGCGCCCCCGACCTCTCCCAAAGAACAGAATGGAGTGTTTGCGTCAATAACTCAAAAATGCACTTGACAAAACGCTTCATGCCCTGGGCGTTTGAAAGTCCCCGGGATGTGTGACGGATTCATATACGGCAGATGACGGCAGCCCGTCTCCGGAAAATACCGGAGGCGGGTTATTTTTTATAATGTATCGGTATTTAGGCTTGGATTTTATAAATACATGGACAGAATTTACGAATTGTGAGTTGAAAGTAAATGAATTTAATGATATACTGCATATGCATATATTTGTGCTTGTCATTTTTGTTTGCAGAACCGGAAACAGGCTTAAGTAAAGGAGAAACGGAATATATGGAACAATATAAAGAGGAATTTATCGAGTTTATGGTGGACAGCCAGGTGCTTAAGTTTGGGGAGTTCACCCTGAAAAGCGGCAGAAAGTCTCCCTTTTTTATGAATGCCGGGGCATATGTGACAGGCGCGCAGCTGAAGAAGCTGGGCGAGTATTACGCGAAGGCAATTCATGACAATTTCGGTGATGACTTCGACGTGCTGTTTGGCCCGGCGTATAAGGGCATTCCCCTGAGCGTGGCCACGGTAATTGCGTACAGCGAGCTTTACGGCAGGGAGATCCGTTATTGTTCCAACCGCAAGGAGATAAAGGATCACGGCGACGTGGGAATTTTGCTGGGCAGCAGTCTCAGCGAGGGAGACCGGGTGGTTATTATCGAGGATGTCACTACCTCGGGCAAATCCATCGAGGAGGTCTATCCGATTATTATGGCGCAGGGGAAGGTTGAGATCAAGGGTCTCATGGTGTCCCTGAACCGGATGGAGAAGGGGCCGGGAGGAGTGATGAGCGCCCTTGACGAGATTAAGGAAAAATATGGTATAGACGCGAATGCCATTGTTACCATGCAGGATGTGATTGAATACCTGTATAACAGACCCGTTAAGGGTAAAATTTACTTTGATGATACGATAAAGGCGGCGATTGATAAATACTATGAAACCTACGGTGCATGAAGGAAGAGATATTTTGACGGCGGGAGAAAAGAAACAGGAAGGGAGCAAGGCTATGGAGCAGAAGGTATATAAGGTCATGAGGGGCGCTGGAGCGGCAAATATTTCCGTGGGGGTTATTACTCTGGTTATGGGAATCGTTTCCGGAATTCTTCTCATTGTGACAGGCGCAAGACTGATTGCGAATAAGTCTAAAATTTTATTTTAAGGCAAGGAAAAGCAGGCATTTCCTGAGGGGCGTTTAGGTCTTTTGGGGGTGCCTTTTAGAATTCCGGGATAATATAAATTATGAAAAAAAGAAAAAATTTTATTTTCACCAACAAGAAAAAATCCAGCCGGGCGGTCATGGCAGTGATCCTCGGCGTCATCAGTCTGGCGTCGCTGGGGATCGTGGTGTTTCTTTCTTATTTGAACGACGGCAGCGCGTTGATAAGCTATGGCTTCACGGGCCTGCTGGCGGCGGTTTTTTCGCTGATTGGGCTGATCCTTGGAGTTGTGACGATACAGAACAGGGATTATTACAGATTTTTTCCGGTGATGGGGATTCTGCTGAATTTTCTGGCGCTGGCATTGGTGAGTCTGATCCTGTATGCAGGGACCAATGCGTAGGGAAACGCCGGGATATTTTCCTGTGATGTGCGCAGGAGCGTGGAAATGAAACGAACGGCAGCGAAAAAGACAGTGAAGGGATATATAAAGGTATGGAGACAAATATCAGAACGGATTTAACGACAGATTTGGATTCCGATGGGAAAACAGACACGGAGATCCTGGAAGAACGTTATGCCCTGGCGGTGGAGAGGCTCGGGGAAATTGCAAGGGAAAAAGCATGGGATGAAAAACGGGAGCAGGAAAGCCTGCAGGCTTTTTTTGTCTCCACGGCGGCGTTTCTGCTGCTGCTGGACGATACCAGGAGCTTTATCGGGAGGGGCGGTCTGGATACGGCGCCACTGGAGGAGCTGTCGGACAGAAACCGCAGGCTGTATGAGGATATCCTGCCGGAGAACTATGAAAAGAGCTATGCCAACCCGGCGTATGCGGTGCGGGAGCTTGGAGAGGAGTACGGCGGGGTGCTGTCCGCTCTCTATGCGATGGTGCGGGGAGTGATCGGGGATGTCTACGAGGGCAGGCTTGAAATGCTTGTCATCCATATGGAATTGTTCCTTGAGATTTATGCCGCGTTTGTATATGCGGTGTCGGAAAAGGAACCTCTGCCCGGGGGAGAGGAGATCCGGGAAATGATTTACTGGTTTATGAGCGATTATGCCGATCTGCTTTCGAGAGAGGGCATCCGAAACATGGTCTGCCCGGAGAACAGCTTCGGAATAGGGCTGATCATGGAGAGTGACCTGGCGGATGTGCGTTATCTGTACGCATACGGCGCATATGTGGGGGAGAATGAGCTGGCGACGGCGCGGTTCCTTGCGGGGCTTCCGGAGGAGACCATAGCCACTATGGCGGACACGTACACGGAAGGATACCGCATTGGCTTTGAGGTCACGGGGAAGGACCTCTCCAGGAAGCAGACGGCGCGGATACATTATCATCTGGGTTTTGAGCGCATGATGCGGCGGGCCGTGAGGAATCTGGAGAAGCTGGGCTTGAAGTCCATAGCCGGCCAGCAAAGCTTTGAGGGGAGCAATCCCAACAGACAGTTTGGCTATGACCACAAGGACGACAGGGCGCTGTTTCTTGACAAAAAATATGTGAACCGCAAGCTTGAAGCCATGCGCGCGGCTTTCGAGGAGTATAAGGCACAGGCCCGGGGGTATGCGGGTCCGGCGGTGGTTGAGACCTTCGGTGAGGCTGACTTTAACCCGGTCAACAAGAAGGAGGCGCTGCATTTCAGCCCGGAGCAGAATAAGCTTTGGGTGGAGTACCGCACCCAGATGGGAATGATTCAGAGGGAATATATACTGGAGGAGGAGAGGAGCTTTACGATCATCGCGTTTCCCGTGCCGGAGATCGGTACGGTGTTTGAGGAACTGTTTCGTGAGACCATCCGCATCAACACCCTGGATTACATGCTGTACCGCAGCATTCAGCAGAAGCTGATAGACGCGCTGGATCAGGCGGATTACTGTGAGATTAGAGGCTGCAACGGCAACAGGACGAATCTGCGGGTCAATCTGCACAAGCTGGCGGACCCGGCAAAGGAGACCATATTTGAAAACTGCGTGGCCGACGTAAACATTCCCGTGGGCGAGGTCTTTACCTCCCCGGTGCTTGAGGGAACGGATGGCCTGCTCCATGTAAGCCGGGTTTTTCTGGACGGCCTGGAGTACCGCGATCTCTCGGTGGCTTTTAAGGACGGCATGATTTCGGATTACGGCTGCGGCAACTTTGAGAGCGAGGAAGAAAACAGAAGCTTTGTCCGGGAAAATATCCTGTACCGTCATGACACCCTGCCTCTGGGTGAATTTGCCATCGGCACCAACACCACGGCGTATGTGGCTGCAAAGCGCCTTGGCGTAGAGTCGAAGCTTCCCATTCTGATCGCGGAGAAAATGGGGCCGCACTTTGCGGTGGGGGATACCTGTTATTCCCATACGGAGGAGATAAGCGTGTATAATCCGGACGGGAAGGAGATCGTGGCGAAGTCGAATGCGGTGGCGGATCTGCGGCACACGAAGCCGGAGGAGGCATATTTTAACTGCCATACGGATATTACCATTCCTTATGACGAGCTGGGAGAGCTTACGGCGGTGAAAAAGGACGGCGCCAGAATTGAGATAATTAAGAACGGAAGGTTTGTCCTGCCGGGCTGCGAGGAGTTAAATAAGGCGTTTGAGGACTGAAAGGCCAGAAATTTTTTAAAAATTTGTTAATAAACCTTGCAGTTGAGTAGTATTTTTAGTAAACTAGATATGGTGGGGTCTTTCTGTAATACGCCCCGCATATCTAGTTTAACTTTTTGGTTTCTGCCCCTGAGGGCGGAGACCGGAACGAATTCCGTAAGAAGGAGTTAATAACGAGGAGGATATCATGGCAAGTGGCAAGGCTGGAATGCCCGCTTTAGTTGGCATTGTGATGGGAAGCGATTCCGATATGCCGGTTATGGCGAAGGCGGCGGAGGTTTTGGAGGAGCTGGGCGTCTCATATGAGATGACGATAATCAGTGCGCACAGAGAACCGGACGTATTTTTTGAATTTGCGGGAAGCGCGGAAGAAAAGGGTTATAAGGTTATTATTGCGGGAGCGGGCATGGCGGCGCATCTGCCGGGCATGTGTGCCGCGATATTTCCCATGCCGGTGATCGGTATTCCCATGCATACGACTTCCCTGGGCGGGCGTGATTCCCTGTATTCCATTGTACAGATGCCTTCAGGCATCCCCGTGGCGACGGTGGCGATTAACGGCGGCGCAAACGCGGGCCTTTTGGCGGCAAAGATCCTTGCTGTCTCCGACGAGGAGCTGTTGTCCAGGCTGAAGGCTTACAGCAGGAGATTAAAGGAGCAGGTTGAAGCCAAGGACGCAAAGCTTAAGGAACAGGGCTATAAGGCGTATCTGGACGATATGAAAAAAATATAGGCTGCAGGCTTGGCTATAGATATACATATTTTGAATTATATGCGGAGCAATACATCGGTATGCGCGTTGCGCGGTCATAAATGACTTGAAGCATGCTTGTTATGCGCGGGCAGATAAGCCTGCTTTAGGCAGCGCAGAAATGGAGTGAGAAAATGGATTACAAAAAGGCTGGAGTGGACATTGAAGCGGGCTATCAGTCGGTGGAGCTGATGAAAAAGTATGTAAAGGAGACTCTGCGTCCGGAGGTGCTGGGCGGCATCGGAGGCTTTTCCGGGGCATTTTCCATGGAGGGCTTTAAAAATATGGAAAAGCCCAAGCTTTTGTCGGGTACGGACGGCGTGGGCACCAAGCTTAAGCTGGCTTTTATTCTGGATAAGCATGACACGATAGGCATCGACTGCGTGGCGATGTGTGTCAACGATGTGGCGTGTGCGGGCGGCGAGCCGCTGTTCTTTCTTGATTATATTGCGTGCGGCAGGAATTATCCCGAGAAGATTGCCACTATTGTGAAGGGCGTTGCCGAGGGCTGCAGGCAGGCGGGAGCCGCGCTGATCGGAGGCGAGACCGCGGAGCACCCGGGGCTGATGCCGGAGGATGAGTATGATCTGGCTGGCTTTACCGTAGGCATTGCGGACGAGAAGGACCTGATTACGGGGGAGAATATCAAGCCCGGGGACGTGCTGGTGGGGATTGCCTCCTCCGGTGTGCATTCCAACGGTTTTTCTCTGGTGCGCAAGGTGTTTGAGATGACCAGGGAGAGCCTGGATACCTATTACGAGGAGCTGGGGGCTACTCTTGGAGAGACCTTGCTTACGCCTACCCGGATCTATGTGAAGGCATTGAGGGCGGTAAAGGATGCAGGTGTGACCGTAAAGGGCTGCAGCCATATTACGGGAGGCGGCTTCTATGAGAACATTCCCAGGATGCTTCCGGAAGGCATAAGGGCATTGGTAGAGAAGGACAGCTATGAGGTTCCCGCCATTTTCAGGCTTTTGCAGAAAAAAGGCGGCATTGAGGAGAGGATGATGTACAATACCTATAATATGGGGCTTGGCATGGTGCTTGCCGTGGCGGCGGAGGACGCGGATAAGACGGTGGCTGCGCTGCGGGGGGCAGGAGAGGCTTCTTATATTGTGGGAAGATGCGAGGCCGGAGAAAAGGGAGTTACCATATGTTGAGAATCGTAGTGTGTGTGTCCGGCGGGGGAACCAACCTGCAGGCTGTTCTGGATGCCATCGACGCGGGAAAAATTACCAATGCCCAGGTGGCTGCGGTAATCAGCAACAGCGCCGGGGCAAAGGCGCTTCAGCGCGCCCGGGACCATCATATTCCGGGGATTTTGATGTCTCCTAAGGAGTATTCGGACAGGGAGGCCTATAACGAGGCGTTTACTGCCCAAATGGCCGGTCTGAACCCGGATCTGATCGTGCTCGCGGGCTTTCTGGTGCGGATTCCGCCCCAGATGGTGCAGAGATTTCCGGACCGCATCATCAATATTCACCCGTCCCTGATTCCCTCCTTCTGCGGGGTAGGCTATTACGGGCTTAAGGTTCACGAGAAGGTGCTGGAACGGGGAGTAAAGGTCACGGGAGCAACGGTGCATTTCGTCAATGAGGGGATGGACGAGGGCCCGATTATAGCGCAGAAGGCGGTATATATAGAGGAAAACGACACGCCGGAGCTTTTGCAGCGCCGTGTCATGGAGCAGGCGGAATGGGTGCTGCTTCCCCAGGCGATTGACGACATTGCCAACGGGAGGCTGGAGATCGTGGACGGGCATGTAAGGCACAGGGAAAGCAGGGTCTGAGGTTTTTCGGTGCGCGAGGCTTCAAATGTGAAATAGATGTCCGGCAAAGCGGACAGAGAGGCATAGGAGTGAGAAACGGCATGAAAGTATTGATTGTAGGCGGCGGCGGACGCGAACATGCGATTGCGGTCAGTATGAAGAAAAGCAGCAGGGTGGAGAAGCTTTATTGTGTGCCCGGAAACGCGGGAATTGCACAGATTGCGGAGTGTGAGCCTTCCATCGGCGTCATGGAATTTGACAGGCTCGTGGCTTACGCAAGGGAAAAGGAGATCGATCTGGTGTTTGTGGCGCCGGATGACCCGCTGGTGGCCGGCCTGGTGGACAGAATGGAGGCGGAGGGCTTCCGTACCTTCGGTCCCCGGTCCGATGCGGCGATTCTGGAGGGGAGCAAGGTATTTTCCAAGGATTTGATGAAAAAATACCATATTCCCACGGCTGCCTATGAAACCTTTGACGATCCCCACAGTGCTTTGGAATATCTGCAGACGGCGAAAATGCCCATTGTGTTAAAGGCGGACGGTCTTGCCCTGGGCAAGGGCGTGCTGATCTGCGAAACGCTTGAGGAAGCGCAGGCAGGCGTCAGGGAGATCATGACGGATAAGCATTTCGGCAACGCCGGCAACCGTATGGTTATTGAGGAATTTATGACAGGGCGGGAGGTTTCCGTATTGTCCTTTGTGGACGGGAAGACCGTCAAACCCATGACCTCCGCTCAGGACCACAAGCGCGCGAAGGACGGGGACCAGGGCCTGAACACAGGCGGCATGGGCAATTTTTCACCCAGTCCTTTCTATACTGAGGAGGTAGACGAATTCTGCCGGAAGTATATTTATCAGCCTACCGTGGATGCAATGGCGGCGGAGGGAAGGGAGTTCAAGGGGGTTATCTTCTTCGGACTGATGCTGACGCCGGAGGGCCCCAAAGTTCTGGAATACAACGCCAGATTCGGAGATCCCGAGGCGCAGGTAGTGCTCTGCAGGATGAAAAACGATATAATGGACGTGATAGACGCCTGTATCGACGGCACTCTCGACAGGGTGGACCTGCAGTTTGAGGACAATGCGGCAGTCTGCGTGGTGCTTGCGTCCGACGGCTATCCGGTGTCCTATGAAAAGGGCTTCGAGATCACAGGGCTGGAGCGGTTTGAGGGAAAAGAGGATTACTATTGCTTTCATGCCGGAAGCAAATTTGATGATAAGGGGTCTGTTGTCACAAACGGAGGCCGTGTGCTTGGTGTGACCGCGAAGGGTGCGACCCTGAAGGAGGCCCGGGAGAAGGCTTACGAAGCGGCGGAATGGGTTTCCTTTGCGAACAAATATATGCGGCACGATATCGGAAAGGCGATAGACGAGGCATAAAACCTTGTATTGTCAATGATTGTTTGGTTAGAGGGGAGGCATTGTGTATGGATCGGACAGAAATACTTGAAAGGGCGGGGGGAATGGATAGCTACAATATCCCACGGGTGTGTAAGAACTGCGGCGGAGTTATGGTGTTTAAAGGTGTAGGGGAATATCGCTGTGAGGAGTGCGGTGAGGTGGACTATGACGATTACGGCAAGGTAAGGCTGTATATCGAGGAGCATAGAGGCGCTACGGCCGCGGAAATTGAAGGCGCTATCGGCGTGTCCCAGAGAACGATCCGAAAGCTTTTAAAGGAGGGGAGGCTGGAGGTTGCCGAGGGCTCCAAGTCGTTTTTGACATGTGAGGTCTGCGGAAAGAAGATTCGTTCCGGGCAGTATTGTCCGGAGTGTGAGATCAATGTCCATCGGAAGCTGGAGGAAAAGCAGCGCGAGCTGGCGCAGAAGAGCAAGAATGCCCAGGGATACAGCGGACCACAGAA
Organism: uncultured Acetatifactor sp.; assembly: GCA_910578215.1. Taxonomy (GTDB): domain Bacteria; phylum Bacillota; class Clostridia; order Lachnospirales; family Lachnospiraceae; genus Acetatifactor. The sequence continues at coordinate 8,414 of CAJTPH010000055.1, forward strand.
GGCCGAAGAAGGACAGAGGAGATTCAGAAGGGACTCGTAACAGGGTCAGATTCATACAATCGACAAGGATAAAGAAAGGAAATGCGTATGAAAAGAGAAGGTAAATTACAATGGAGAGGGGGGCTTCTGGCCGGAGCGTTTGCGTTATGTCTGGCAATCATGCTGGGAATATTTGCGGAAGGCTTTTCCATTGTGAGCCATGCGGAGGGCCAGGGCAGGATTAAGGCAACCAGCGCCATCATCCGTTCGGAGGCAAGCACCAGCAGCGAGCGCCTCGGGAGCGTGAAGAAGGACAGCACGATCACAATTCTCGGTCAGGTTCAGGGCGCGGACGGACGTACCTGGTATGAGGTCTGGGTTGATTCCACCACCAGAGGATATATCCGTTCCGATCTGGTGGAGCTCACAGGAGGCGATGTGCCTTCTTCCAGCAATCCCACGCCGGCACCTCCTGAGACACCGGTGGAGGTCACAGAGGTAAATCCTGTCAGCGCTACGGTTACAAGCGGCACACAGGTGAGGATCAGAAGCAATGCTTCCACCACCAGCGAGATGGTGGCAATGGTGTCAAATGAGCTGGCGCTTACCGTGACCGGTCAGGCCAATGGAACAGACGGAGCTGTCTGGTACAAGGTAAGCTTTATTTCCAACGGCACACAGATAAGCGGATTTATCCGCTCAAACTATGTAACGCTTTCCGGCGAGCTGACACCGGTGACACAGACGCCGCCTGATGTGCCCCAGCAGCCCGAAGAAACAAATTCTCCTGAGGAACCTCCCGCGGCGACTGAACCTCCTGCGGAAGCTCCGGAGAAAGAGTATGATACCATATTTATACAGGATGACTGGAAGCTTTATAAGCCTTCCAATAATGATTCCTGGTCCATCAAGGATCTGCTTAACGCAAATAACGACATAGTGAAGAATCAGAAAATTATAATTATTGTTCTGGTGATTCTTCTTGTGGCGGCTCTTTCCACGGTGGGCTACCTGATCTTTAAGATCAAGGATGTGATGGATTCGGCGTATTTTAATCAGGTGGAAAGCGAGACTCTGAGAAAACGCAGCGCAGCGGTATCGCAGGCAGGCGGTCAGAGGGTAATGCATACGGTCGGCACCGAGAAGCAGCCGTCCAGACCGGTAGGAGCGCCGGGTCAGAGGCCTGCGGGGGCTCAGGGCCAGAGACCGGCAGGAGCGCCGGGTCAGAGACCAGCGGGGGCTCAGGGCCAAAGGCCGGCAGGAGCGCCAGGTCAGAGACCTGCGGGGGCTCAGGGCCAAAGACCGGCAGGAGCGCCGGGCCAAAGACCTGCGGGAGCTCAGGGCCAAAGGCCGGTGGGAGCCCAGGGACAGAAAGCAGCCGGTCAGGGGCAGCCCGTTCCTAACAGCGGTTTGAAACCCCAGCCCAAGGATAACCAGCAGGCCCAGGGCTGGCAGTCCAAAAAATTTATGACAGACGATGACGACGAATTTGAATTTGAATTTTTAAATGTGGACGGCAACGAGAATTAATAAGGCGGCGCAGAGAGGATGTCTATTGCAGGCATCCTCTTTATGCGTGAGGAGATAAGGTATATCGATTCATTAAAAGCCTATAAACTTTTCGGAGGGTTGGTTGACAGTGCCAAAAGCTTGTTATAATATAAATATAACATCAGAGTCTGTTTGAAAAATCATTCCCCCGGTCTGCACGCCCCGCGGAAGGCATTTTTCAAGCACGCTCCAGCGAGGCTTTGCGGGGAGGAGGCATAATGATAATAGAGATAGATTTTAACAGTGACGAAGCGTTGTATTTGCAGCTGCGGAATCAGATCATTATGGGCATTGCCACCGCACAGTTTCATGAGGGCGACTCCCTTCCAAGCGTCCGCCAGCTGGCCGATTCCATCGGCATCAATATGCATACGGTAAACAAGGCGTATACGGTGCTGAAGCAGGAGGGCTATGTGAAGGTCGACCGCAGAAGGGGAGCGGTGATTGCCATAGACGAGGACAAAGCGAGCACCCTTGAGGAATTAAAACGGGGGCTGCAGGTAATACTTGCCAAGGGCAGCTGCAAAAATATCAGCAAAGAGGAAATACACGAATTGATCGAAGAAATATACGATGATTTTACGGCATATCAGGATACGTTTTAGAATATAGGAATTCATAAGAACCGCCGAAATAAAGTAACGGAAGCCGGAAAACGGCAGAATGAGAGGGAATAATGCAGTCAGGTTTTACGGACAAGGCACAGGAGGCCTTGGGTTACGCATCGAAATTTGCCGCGCGTCTAAAGCAGGGGTATGTGGGAACGGAGCATATTCTTGCGGGGCTTTTGAAGGAGCAGACGGGTGTGGCGCATAAGGTTTTGACTGACAACGGGGTGGAGCTGTCCCAGGTGCTGGATATGATTCAGGAATTGATCGCCTTTGACGGGGGAGTGGGCGTCAGGGAGAGGGAGGGCTATTCTCCCAGGGCACGGAAGATCCTTGAGGAAGCTCACAGGCAGGCGGACCGCTTCGGGCAGAGCCAGACAGGCACGGAGCACCTTTTGATGGCGTTGATTAAAGAGGGTGAAAATGTGGCGGTGCGTCTTCTGAATACCCTTGGCTCAAATGTGCAGAAAATATATGTGGACACCCTGATTGCCATCGGTCAGGACGGAAATCTGTACAAGGAGGATCTGGCAAGAAAATCTTCCGGAAGAACCAAGACCTCCACGCTGGGGCAGTACAGCAGGGATCTGACGGCCATGGCCAGAGAGGGAAAGCTTGACCCCGTCATCGGCAGAGAGGACGAGATCAGAAGGCTGATTCAGATTTTAAGCCGCCGCACCAAGAATAATCCCTGTCTTATCGGAGAGCCCGGCGTGGGAAAAACGGCGGTGGTTGAGGGGCTGGCACAGCGCATCGTGGAGGGAAAGGTCCCCTTTACGGTGAAGGACAAGAGAGTGCTGACCCTGGACCTGTCCGGCATGGTTGCAGGCAGCAAATACCGGGGCGAGTTTGAGGAGAGGATCAAGAAGGTTATCAAGGAGGTCATTGAGGACGGAAATGTGGTGCTGTTCCTGGATGAGCTGCATACCATCATAGGCGCGGGAGGCGCGGAGGGGGCCATCGACGCTTCCAATATTTTAAAGCCTTCCCTTGCCCGGGGAGAGCTGCAGATGATCGGGGCGACCACCATTGCGGAGTACCGCAAGTATATCGAGAAGGATGCGGCGTTGGAGAGGCGTTTCCAGCCGGTGAATGTGGAAGAACCCACCGAGGAGGAGGCCATCCGCATTCTGGAGGGTATCAAGGGAAAATATGAGGAGCATCATCAGGTGGTTATCGGCAAGGAGGTTGTGGAGGCGGCGGTAAGGCTGTCAAGCCGCTATATCAACGACAGAAATCTGCCGGATAAGGCCATTGACCTGATCGACGAGGCGGCTGCAAGCGCAAGGCTTCGCTCCATGGATATGCCCGACAGGCAGAAGGAGCTTCTGGACGAGATAAAGAAAATGGATCTGCAGATCGAACGCTCTATCCGCATGGAGGCGTTTACGCAGGCGGCGGAGATCAAGCACAATCAGGATGAGCTTCTGAAAAAATACGAGCGCATGAAGAAGCGGGAAGCAGGCAGGGAGCAGGCGAAGCTTTGCAGTATCAGTGAGAACGAAATTGCGGAAGTGGTTGCCATGTGGACAAAAATTCCCGTGCAGAAGCTGGCACAGAAGGAAAGCGAGCGGCTGCTGAAGCTGGAGAGCATCCTGCACAGGCGTGTCATAGGCCAGGAGGAGGCGGTGACGGCGGTTGCAAAGGCAATGCGGCGGGGCAGGGTCGGCTTGAAGGACCCGAAGCGTCCTATCGGCTCCTTCCTGTTCCTGGGACCTACGGGCGTTGGAAAGACGGAGCTGTCCAAGGCGCTGGCGGAGGCCATGTTCGGCTCCGAGGACGCGATCATCAGGGTGGATATGTCCGAGTATATGGAGGGGCATTCCGTGTCCAAGATGATTGGCTCGCCGCCCGGATACGTGGGCTTTGAGGAGGGCGGTCAGCTCAGCGAGAAGGTGCGCCGCAATCCCTATTCCGTGGTGCTCTTTGACGAGATTGAAAAGGCGCATCCCGACGTGTTTAACGTTCTGCTTCAGGTGCTGGATGACGGGCATATCACGGATTCCAAGGGCAGGAAGGTCAGCTTTAAAAATACGATCTTGATTATGACCTCCAACGCCGGGGCACAGAGGATTGTGGACCCGAAGAATCTGGGCTTTGCCACGGGAAGCAATGCGAAACAGGATTATGAAAAAATGAAGTCCAATGTCATGGAGGAGGTAAAGCGCAGTTTCAAGCCGGAATTTATCAACCGAATCGACGATATTATCGTTTTCCATCAGCTAAACACCGAGAATATGAAGGAGATCGTCAATCTGCTTGCGGCGAATCTTTATAAGCGGTGCGAGGCGCAGATGGACATTAAGCTTTCCATGTCCGGAGCGCTCAAGGGTCATCTGGTTGAAAAATACGCGGATAATAAGATGGGGGCAAGACCTCTGAAGCGCGCCATACAGTCGGTGGTGGAGGACGCCCTTGCGGAGGAGATTCTGCAGAAAAAGGTGCAGCCCGGCGATGCGGTAACCGCCGGCTACAAAAACGGAAAAGTATGTTTTGCGGTGAAGGAAAATAAAAAATTGTAGAAAAATGAGAGGATATATGCTATAATATTGACACAGAAGGCAGTGAGCAGCGAAGCGGACTGGAGCGGCGCATTGCGGACTGGCGGCAATTATGGCATGGCGCAGAAGCGCACAAAATCGTTATGTAATTTTTACAGACATGTGAATATCAGATTGACAATAGATACCAAAGACAGGAGGATACACACATGGCAGTGGTGGAAGAATTGCTCCGCAGCGAGCCGGACGGGGCAATCAGTTTTGGCAATCACAAACTGGCGCAGAAAGCAAAGGTGGAGGATTACGAGCATGCGGGGGATTTGCTGAAGGTTAAAACCTATCATGAAATCACCAAGCTTGAAAAAAACGGTATGTTTCTCTATGAATCCGTACCCGGCACCAGCGTCCTGCAGTTTGTGGAAAGAGCGGACGGCGTGGAGTTCATCGTGGAGGGAGACGAGGACGCACAGATAACCATCGGGCTGAACGACGATACCGAGTACGAGGTATTTGTAGACGGCAGGAGCGTCGGCGCCATGAAGACGGGGCTTGGAGGGAAGCTTTCCCTGAGCGTGGAGCTGGAAGTGGCAGGAGAGGTTCCGGTAAAGATAACACAGAAGTAAAGAAGATTGCGCGGGTGGGTCAGGTGCCTCCCGCGTAATTTACTTGTTTTTTAACAAATCAGACGGACATTCAGGCTGGTTACAGGCAGGAGCTATTGCCGGACAGCTCCTTATAGGAGGATACGGGGAATAGCAGGATCGGAGAATGGTATGGCAAAGAGCAGGTCGTCTACGGTTTTCTTTTGTCAAAGCTGTGGATATGAATCAAGCAAGTGGATGGGGCAGTGCCCCGGCTGTAAGGGATGGAATACCTTTGTGGAGGAGACCTTGAGCAAATCCCCTTACGCGGGCGCGGCAGGGGCAAAGCCTGAGAGGCGGGACGGCGGGGCAATGCCATCCGTTCTGTCGGAGATTTCCGTCACCGAGGAGAACAGGATCTCGACGGGAATAGGTGAGCTTGACAGAGTGCTGGGGGGCGGCATCGTCCAGGGCTCACTGACGCTGGTGGGCGGAGACCCCGGCATCGGAAAGTCCACATTGCTTTTGCAGGTGTGCAGAAACCTGTCCTCCACAGGTCATAAGGTATTGTACATATCCGGTGAGGAATCTCTGGCACAGATCAAAATGCGTGCCGACAGAATCGGAGATTTTACGGAAGGCATGCTCCTTTTGTGCGAGACAAATCTGGGCACGATTTCCGAGGTTATCCGCACACAGAAGCCGGAGGCGGTGGTGATCGATTCCATTCAGACCATGTACAATGAAAACGTGTCCGCAGCGCCGGGCAGCGTTTCCCAGGTGCGGGAGTCTACGGGGGTTTTGCTTCAGCTTGCGAAGGGGCTGGGGGTGTCCGTGATGATCGTGGGGCATGTGACCAAGGAGGGCACGGTGGCAGGTCCCAGAGTGCTGGAGCATATGGTGGATACGGTGCTCTATTTTGAGGGGGACAGACACGCATCTTACCGGATTCTGCGGGGAGTGAAGAACCGATTTGGCTCCACGGACGAAATCGGTGTTTTTGAGATGCGGGAGCAGGGGCTTAAGGAGGTGCTGAACGCTTCGGAATATATGCTGGACGGCAGGCCGGAGAATGCCAGCGGCTCTGTGGTGTCCTGTACCATGGAAGGGACCAGGCCGCTTTTGGTAGAGATACAGGCCCTTGTGTGCAACAGTAATTTCGGCATTCCCCGGAGACAGACGATCGGCACGGATTTCAACAGGGTAAATCTTTTGATGGCGGTGCTGGAAAAGCGTTCGGGAATACAGCTGGCGGGCTGCGACGCCTATGTGAACATCACGGGAGGCATGAAGATCATGGAGCCCGCCATCGATCTGGGGATTGTGCTGGCCGTGACCTCCAGCTTCAAGAACAGGGTCTTAAGCCCTAAGCTTGTGGCCTTTGGCGAGGTGGGCTTAAGCGGCGAGGTCAGGGCGGTGGCATTGGCGGCGCAGAGGGTTGCGGAGGCGGAAAAGCTGGGCTTTGACACCTGTATCGTTCCCTATGTGTGTGCAGAGAGCTGCAGGAAAAGCAGGGGGATTAAGGTCATTGGGGTGAAAAACGTACAGGACGCCATGAACAGTATCTTTCAGTGAAGCCAAAAGGGCTTCACGCTTCAGGGCCGTCGCGCAGCGACTGGAAAAGTGGAGCCATGAAGGCGCACGAGAGCAGGGTTCATGAGCATGTATGCGACTGAAATAGGAGATTTTTTATGGGCAGAAACTGGGAAAAGGCTTTGCCGGGGCAGGCCAGGGTTCCGGAGAGCGCGGTATCGGATTTCATAGACAGTCTGGAGGCGGATGGACTGACAATGCACGGCTTTGCCATGGCAGACAGGGGGAGGCTTCTGGCGGAGGGGTATTGGGCGCCGTTTACGGCAGGCTCCCTGCATCGCATGTATTCCGTGGGAAAGAGCTTTGTATCCCTTGCCATAGGGCTTTTGCAGGAGGAGGGCAGACTGCGCCTGGATGACCCGATTTGCGGATATTTTCGGGACAAATGCCCTGAGGAGGGGATTCACCCCTGGATAGAACAGATGACCATCCGTAATATGCTGACCATGACTACCTGCCACAGGCAGACCACCTATAAGCGCTATAAGGGCGACTGGGTGGAATCCTTTTTTCGTGTGGCTCCGGATCATCTTCCGGGAGCGGTATTTTCTTATGATACCTCCGCCACCCATGTGCTTGCGGCGCTGACTGAGCGGCTGAGCGGAAGGAAGCTCATGGACTATCTGCGGGTAAAGGCGTTTGACAGGATAGGTGTGTCGAAGGAGGCGTATTTCATGGAGGACCCCTACGGAGTGTCTCAGGGGGGCTCCGGCTTAAACTGTACGCTCAGGGATCTGCTGGCGGTGGCAGAGCTTGTCACAGCCGGCGGGTGCTATCAGGGAGAGCGGCTTCTGCCTGCTGCTTATCTTGAGGAGGCGCTGCGGTGCCAGATCACAACCATAC
>CAJTPH010000056.1 GCA_910578215.1 uncultured Acetatifactor sp.
CAATGCGGCAGGCTGTTTTCCTTCGGCACAATTTTTTGGCACATTTTCTTCTGGCGCAGAATCAGTTGAACAAATTCTTTAATTCATTGCCCAATTCTTCAAATGCTTCATGGCAATCCTTGCAATAAAGCACGTCTTGGCCCAAAATGGTTTCCTTGTAACTCTTGCCGGACTTCTTCTCTCCGCATATGTCGCATGTAAAGGACTTGCCGCACGCAGCCAGAGAAAGAACTGTCGCCACTGTAAGCAGTGACGCAATCACCCTTTTCTTCATCTTTATGTACCTCCCTCATTTGGTTATAAAATCATTATAGCTTTTCTGCCGATTTTTTCAAGTATTATATTCAAAAAAAAGACAAATCTGTCCGACACGCAAAATTCCATGCAAATATTCTGCCCATTCGCACCGACGCTGAACATATCGTTATTTTAATCCCCGCAGCCCCTGCGGCAGATCTTCATGACCGTGACAGAGCAGCCCGGAATCACAAGGTCAAGCGATACCGCGCCGGGCAGGGAAGCCTCAGCCGAAAGCCTCTCCGTCCTCCTCGTATATGCAGGCGCCACCTTCTCCGGCTCCTCAAAGCTGTTCTCGGCATCCGGCTCAAAGCCGCTCATCTGCCACTGCTCCACGACATATTCGCCCTCCATGCAGCCTTCCAGCAAAAGCTCCGCGGGCTGCCGCACGTCCAAAATGTTGACCAGCTTCAGAATGATTTCCCTGCCGCCCCCACGCTCCTGCGCTACGGCATACAGCGCTTTTGCAAAAGGAAGGCGGCTGTCCGTATCCTGATACAGCCTGCCGTCCACACGGCATTTGATATTTCTCCCTGTAACCTCAAGACACAAGCGGTATTTTCTCCCCTTTTCCAGAGTGAAGGCATACTGGCAAAGCTCCGCACCCCTCCCGTTTATCCTCTGGGTCAGAGAATTGTCCTGATTCTGCCAGCCGCCCAGCGTCCATACAAATTCATCCCTCTCGCCGCTGCTGCCGAATATGACCTGAAGCCCCCTGTATCCCGCAAGCTCCTGCGCGTCCAGCTCCAGCATATAATGCCCGCTCTTTGTATAAAGCAGAGGTATCCTCCGGTTCTCTTTCGTGGAGACACAGTCGGCAAGGGTCCTTTTCTCCCCGCTTTCCATATCCGTGAACACAATATTGGAATAAGAAATATCGGACTCATATCCACTCAAAAGGATCTCGCCTGACACAGCCAAGGCCTCCCGCCCTGACGACAACAGCACCGGTTCAGGCGCATCCTCTATCCGGCAGTCCAGAAGATGCTCTCCCAAATGCTCCATAAACAGCTTCTGCACATAATAATTGGCAGAGCCAAATACCCTGTGATTGTCAAACCAAATCAGGTTTGGCCGCCAGTTCACATAATCCGCATTGGCAAAAAGCGGCGCATAGCAGGCAAGGCCAACCGCTTTCGCATTGCGCTCCAGCCCTACCATATAGGAGGCTTCTATAAGCGCATTGTACCATGTATTTCCCCAAGATGCATACTCTCCCAGAAAAACCCTGGGGCCCTGCCGGGGATAGCTGTCATATCGGTCGTGATTTGCTACAAACCATTCCGGCGCCATGTAATAATGCTCGTCCACCAGCTCGGACCTTACCTTGCGGGCGTTCTCCCACCCCCGTTCAAACTCTCCGCCGGCGGCAAAGGGTCCCGCCGTGTTCACAAGCCTTATCCCGGGATACTTTTCCCGCACGGCAGCCTGAATGATATCGGAACGCTCAAAAAAGGCCGCGCCCACCTCCTCGTTGCCAATACCCAAATATTTCAGTCCAAAGGGCTCGGGATGCCCGAGCTGCGCGCGCTTTCCTCCCCAGGGAGTGTCTGTTGTGCCATTTGCAAACTCAATTAAATCCAGCGCGTCATCAATAAAGGGCTGCAGCTTATCCAGCGGCGCATGGCGCTTATGATGAGGGTCGTAGCCTGCAGGAATCACAGGCAGCGGCTCCGCTCCAAGGTCCTCGCAGAGCTGAAAATATTCAAAATACCCCAGCCCCAGCGTCTGGTTATAATTCCAGTTGTTTCTCCTGGCCGGGCGGTCCTCGGGCCTGCCCACGGAATTCTTCCAACGATATTGGGCATCCCTGGCATCCCCGTCCAGAGCGCCGTCATGCACCAGACAGCCTCCGGGGAAGCGCACAAATCCGGGATTGAGCCGCTCCAGCATTTCCGCCAGATCTCTGCGCAGCCCGCCCCGCCTTCCCTTGTATGTATCCGCGGGAAACAGGGATACAAAGTCAAGATATACCTTCCCCCTGCCCTCCACGGTGATTGCCAGCCTGCCGCAGAAATCGGTCTCCGGCGCCAGAAAGGTCAGCTCATGCTTCTCCCATTCCGCGGCGAAATACAGCCTCTGCTCCGTGTACACCCGTCCGTCAGCCCCGCGCAGGGAAACCCTTACCGCCCTGTCCGGGTCCTGCTCCCTCTTTCCGTAGCAGGAAAAATAATATGTCTCGCCGGCTCTCAGAGGAATCCCCGAGTTAAAGCCGACGTTCTGGATGCCCACATTATTTCCTTCCTCCTGCACATCCAACGCGAGATAATGAGGGTTCCTTTCGCTGACAGCTCCGCCCGTCAGCACTCTGGCGGATACCTGGCCGTCCTCCGCAACGATCTCCCAGGCTGTCAGCCCATGGTACGCCCTATTGTCCACAGGGTCGAATTCAAAGGAACGGTTCTGCACCAGCTCCCCATACAGCCCTCCGTCCGCCGCATGATTTAAGTCCTCAAAAAAAATTCCGTATAAGCCTTCCAGCGATTCCCTTTTGACACCTGTATTAACTACTATACGCATTTTAACGCTCCATATCCACGCCGCGGCAGGCCCGCCCCCGGCTGAACCGCCGCACTGAATTCAATAATCTTCGCCCAAATAGCTGATGAACCATTCCACAACGTCCGGGTCATACATTTTACCCGCCTGTCCCCTGAGCCTTGCTATCGCCTGCTCCCTGGTAAGGTTGGTTCCCTTCTGCATATGGGTGGTCCAATATACATAATTGTCCACAACCCTGACTATTCTGCTTTCCAGAGGTATCTTCTGCCCCTTGAGCATTCTCGGATAGCCGCCTCCGTCCCAGTTCTCATGGGAACACAGGATAAAATCCGCAACGTGACGCGTCTGCTCCAACTGCAGGGCAATCTGATAGCCCTTCTCCACGTGCCCGCGCCTGTTGGACATCTCCTCCGCCGTCGCAGAGAAGCCTTTGATCATCATGAACTCAGGCAGCTGAATCAGTCCGATATCCTGATACAGCGCCGTCAGCCTTACCTTCCGCGCGCCCTCCTCGTCAAAGCCCAGATGGGTGGCAAAGTCATACGCCATGGCCGCCGTTTTCGGAACGATCTCCCACTGCAGATACTGCTTGTCGTAAAGCTTGTTCAATATATAATCCAGCACGTCCTGTTCCTGCTTCATCAACGCCTTGTTTTCATACATCTGCTTGTCGGCCCTGTTAAAGCATTCCTGAAGGCTCTCGCTCTCCGAATCCCACTCGGCGGCGCCCAGAGCAATGGACAGAGGCAGATTCAGCCTTTTTTCGCTTTTGCAGTTTCTTGTCACCCTGTCACAGTAATCCTCCGCCGTAATCAGCTCCGTGTCCGGCATAAGCACCCTGAATTCATCTCCGCCGCATCTTGCCGTCATCCAGCTGCTCTTTACCAATTCCGTCAGCTTTCCCGCGATCGCCTGAAGCAGAATATCTCCCGCCTCATGTCCGAAGACGTCATTCATAAGCTTCAGATGGTTGGCGTCACCGGATATTATGCAGATTCTCCTGTGCCCCTGGACACCGTACTCCTGCATCAGCGCCTCAAATTTCGTGCGGTTGTACAGCCCTGTCAGGTTATCTCTCTCCGCCAGAATCTGCAGCTGCTCCCTGTCCCTCTGCAATGTGGATTCCGCATTCTCCAGGACGCTTATTTTCTTTCTCTGCTGTAAATTATGGTATCCCAGCTGGGAAAGCTGCCCTGCCACCAGCGTCAGGGTCTCCAGGATGCTGTCAAATTTTTCTCTGGTTATGACGGGAATTTTGTTTAAACCCTCCATATATGCGTCCTCGTCCAGCTGCAGGGCCCGGGCGATCTGCCTGTATTCCTCCTCGGACAGCTCGTTTTCCTTCAGCCGGACCTGACCGACCAGGATGCTTGCAATATGTACGCCGTCCACCATCAGGTTAATGCCCGCATCCATCAGCCCCGCCGATTTGCACCGGCATATCATGGGAGATTTTTCCTTATAGGCGGACAGGGTCACATCGGACTCCTCGCACTGCCTCTTTCCCAGGGCGGAATGCTGTATCACGTTCTGGCAGAAGGTACAATACACGCTGTCCTCGATCAGCCTCTTTCCCTCGGGACTGCGAACACACAGTCCAACCTCCAGAGATTTTGACAGCGAATTCATCAGTCTCTGGAGAGTCTCCATATCAAATATTTCATTGAATGCCACACTTTCCATAAGCAACCATTCCTCTGTTATTCAGCCGCTGCCTGCTGCGGCACAGCCTGTGATCTGTGTCTATTACCAAGTTCGTAGTCAAACAGCTGTTTGCCCACAAATACTTCCGAATAAAATCCCTTATTATAAATATACCACAATGTATGCCGCTTATCAATCATTTTTCATTTATCTTCCCTATCTTATCTTCTCTATCCTAATCTTTTCTATCCTTAATCTTCTCTATAAATCGCTTATGCCCTGCACCCTTATCGGTTTTGTATATAAGCGGCTCCGCCGCTTTGTTTCTTCACCCGAAAAAAGCTCCGTCCATAAAACAACCGGCACATACGCCCTGTGTGCGAGCACCCACGCGCCATGTGCCGGTTACCTCATGATCGAACCGTCATTTCACATATTGTTCAGCTTACAGAAGCCTTCCTCATATCTTCTTGCTGCCTTCCGCCAGTTGATCAGGTTAAACCACCCTTCCACATAGTCGGCTCTGCGGTTCTGATACTGCAGATAATAGGCATGCTCCCACACATCCACCAGAAAAATGGGTACATAGTCGTCCAAATCCGGCACATCCTGGTTTGCCGTCTGAACGATGGACAGCTTTCCGTCCTTATCCGTCACCAGCCACGCCCAGCCGGAGCCAAACTTCCCTACCGCCGCCTGCTTCATCTGCTCCTTCCACTGCCTGTAGGAGCCGAAATCCCTGTTGATGGCCTCGGCAAGCGATCCCGCAGGCTCCTGTCCCACAGGGCTTTTCATTCCGTCAAAGTAAAGCTCATGATTATAGACTCCGCCGCCGTTGTTGCGGACGGGCGCCTGTATCGCCGCAGGCAGTGTCTCGATACTCGTCAAAAGCTGCTTCAGGCTCTTTTTCTGCAGCTCAGGGTAGTCCGACAGGACGCTGTTCAGATTGTCCACATAGGTCTTGTAATGCTTATCGTGGTGAAAGGTCAAAGTCTCCTCATCCAACACAGGCGACAGGGCGTCATATTCATAGGGCAGGGGACGTACCACAAAGGGATAGGTTTCTTCTTGCATTCTCTCTTCTTGCATTTCTTCACCTTTCTGTGCGCTTCGGCACACATGATAATCAATCGCTTGAAAGTTTAATAAAACTTGCCTCTTTGCTTCTGCCAGATTCAGGCAAAGTTTTATTGCCAAGTTATGCTAAGTATATGCAGATTCCCCGCAATTATACCTGTGAGGACTAAAAGCTCTCCAAAAGTCCCTTAATTCCCTGCGTCCTGAGTATATTTTTATAATACGCCGCCTCCTCCACGATGAGCTCGTCGATGACACGCATGCCCAGCAGCTCCACAGGCGCTTTATCATCCGTCAAAATATAATTTCCCGCCTGATATTCCGTGATGCCGCGGGAAACCTGCCGCATCATATGGTACAGGTCGCCGGACCTGTCAAGCCCCTCTGTCCTCTCCTCAAAGACGGCAAGCATATCCGGATTGTCTGAGGCAAAAAGCTCCCTGTTGGTGGAGCCCGCCACCTCCACCGTATACACCTGTCCGAACACGGCGGATATGGTATCGGAAAGATACTGATTAATGCTGCCCTCCTCCCTGCCCCGCATGTTCATATTCACCACCATGACGCCGTTTTCCGTCAAATGCTGCCTTACAAGGGTAAAAAACTCCACGGAGGACATCTGAAAGGGAATGGTGATATCCTGATAGGCGTCCACCATAATCACATCGTACTTTTTGTCCACCGCGTTTAAAAAAGCCCTGCCGTCGTAAGTCGTTACCCTGATCTCCTCCGGCAGATAAAAATATTCCCGGGCAAGTCCGGTGATCTTTTCATCGATCTCCACCCCTTCTATTTTCATCGCCCTGTTCGCCGGCCCTTCCGCCGTATCCTGCCCGGAGGTTTCCCCGAAATATCTGCCGTACTGAACCGCATAGGTTCCCGTGCCCATTCCCAGAATCAGCACCTCACAGTCTCCGGGCTCTCTGCCCTCCACCATAAGCGGCGCGGCAAGACAGTAATCATAATACATGCCGGTGAGCCCCTCCTGCTTCGCATACATGGACTGCACGCCAAACAGCACATTGGTGGACAGAACCACCCGGCTGGCGTTCTCCTTTACCTGCAGATAATTGTAAACCGACTCTCCCTCGTATGTAAGCCCGCTCTCCCAGAAGGCAAAGCTGTCGGAGCGGCCCAGACAGCAGCAGGCAAGAAACAAGATCAGGGAAGCCGCCGTTCTTCCTTTTCCGGATTTTCTTCCCATACCCGTGCCGACAAAGTAAACCGCCGACAGCGCCAGCAGAATTCCCGCAAAGATCAGAAAGGTCACGGAAGTGCCCACGGCGGGAATACTGACAAAGGTGGGCACAAAGGTTCCGATAATACTGCCCACGGTATTGAAAGCTCCCAGAGCCCCCACCGTTTTGCCGCTGTCCTCCAGACTGCCCACGGAAAACCTGGCCAGGGATGGCGTCACCGTCCCAAGCAAAAACAGCGGGAACACAAAGATAACCCTACAGGCGGCAAACGCAGCGATAATCAGAAAGCTGGTGTTCACCGAAAAAATAACCACCGCAGAGATACCCAGTATAATATATTTCCCCAGCACCGGTATCGCCGCAATCCAGAGAGCCGCAATAAGAATCCTCCTGTACAGCCGACCGGGATCGGGATTTCTGTCCGCGCTTCTCCCGCCGTAAATATTCCCCAGCGCCATGGCGATCATAATGGTTCCGATGATGATGGTCCACACGATCTGGGACGAGCTGAAATAGGGGGCAAGGAGCCTGCTTGCGCCAAGCTCCACCGCCATGACGGACATGCCTGCAAAAAATTCGGTCAAATATAAAAACAGCCTGTTTTTGAGTATTTTAGGTGTGTCAGTAGCCATCCTTCGTCTGCCTTTCGTCTTTGATTTCCCGGGCTTTTTCCGTTCCGCACCGAACGCATGCCGGAGACGGCGCACGCCCCGGGGCTAAAGCCGTGCGATATCCACCAGCGTCAGCTCCTCCTCGCTCTCCTGGTTCTCAAGGCTGCTCACCAGCGCCCTTGCGGTGTCCATCGCCGTGATGCAGTACACGCCTGTCTCGATGGCGGTACGCCTGATCAGGAAGCCGTCCCTGGACTTGTCCCGCCCCTGGGTGGGGGTATCGATGACAAGGTCGATTTTGTGCCCCAGTATCAGGTCCATCACGGTGGGAGACTCCTGGGAAATCTTGTTGACCTTTCTGGCTCTGACTCCCGCCTCGTTCAGCGCCGCCGCAGTGCTTCTGGTGGCATAGATGGTATAGCCCAGCTTCTCAAATCTGCGCCCGATCTGGATGGCCTCCCCCTTGTCCGCATCCTTCACGGTTATAATCATGTTTTTGTATCTGGGCAGCTTCACGCCTGCGCCCAGAAACGCCTTATAAAGCGCCTCGTTAAAGGTCCCGGCAATGCCCAGGCATTCGCCTGTGGATTTCATTTCCGGTCCCAGGCTGATCTCCGCGCCCCGTATCTTTTCAAAGGAGAACACAGGCATCTTGACGGCATAATAAGCCGCCTCAGGCTGGAGCCCCGGGGTAAACCCAAGCTCTCTTATGGTTTTACCGATAATCACCTGTGTGGCAAGGTCTACGATAGGAATGCCCGTGACCTTGCTGATATAGGGAACCGTCCTTGAGGAGCGGGGATTTACCTCGATGACATACACGTCCTCGCCTATGGCAATAAACTGGATATTGATAAGCCCCTTTACATGGAGCGCCCTTGCCAGCCTTCCGGTGTAGTCCGCAATCTTATCCTTTACCAGCTTGCCGATGGTATGAGCGGGATATACCGAAATACTGTCCCCGGAATGTACCCCTGTCCTCTCGATATGCTCCATAATGCCGGGTATCAGTATATCCGTGCCGTCGCACACGGCATCCACCTCGATCTCCTTGCCCTGCAGATACTTGTCCACCAGGATCGGATGGTTCTGGGCAATGCGGTTGATGATCTCCATAAACTCCTCGATCTCACCGTCGGAAAGCGCTATCTGCATTCCCTGCCCTCCAAGCACATAGGAAGGCCGCACCAGAACCGGATACCCAAGGCGGTTCGCCACCGCCTTTGCCTCCTCCGCGGTGTACACGGTGCCGCCTGCGGCGCGGGGAATGTGAGTCTCCTCCAGAATTCTGTCAAAGAGCTCTCTGTCCTCCGCGGCGTCAACATCCTCTGCCCTGGTTCCCAGAATGGGCACTCCCATCTTCATCAGGCTTTCGGTGAGCTTGATCGCCGTCTGGCCCCCAAACTGCACCACGGCCCCGTCAGGATGCTCTATATTCACAATGGACTCCACATCCTCCGGAGTCAAAGGCTCAAAATAAAGCTTGTCAGCAATGTCGAAGTCGGTGCTTACCGTCTCGGGATTGTTATTGATAATAATGGTCTCATAGCCTGCCCTGGAAAACGCCCATGTGGCATGCACGGAGCAGTAGTCAAACTCGATGCCCTGCCCGATACGGATGGGGCCGGAGCCCAGCACCAGCACCTTCCTTCTGCCCTTCGTCTCCTGGGCGGGATTTAGATTTTCCTGACTGTCATATGTTGACAGCTTAGAAGTACTTCCCTCACCGGCCTCGCACTCGCCGCCATATACGGAATAATAATAGGGAGTGGATGCCGCAAACTCTGCCGCGCAGGTATCCACCATCCTGTAGGCCGCCCGGATTCCGTTCTCCAGACGCAGTCTCCTGATCTCGTCCCCGCCCCTGCCGGTAAGCCTGCCTATCACATCGTCCGGAAATTCCATCCTCTTTGCTTCCCGCAGCAGCTCCGGAGTAAGCTCCCTTGTCCTAAGCGCCTGCTCCATCTCTGTCAGAACGGCAAGCTTGTCGATAAACCAAATGTCGATCATGGTAAGGGCATGGATTTCCTCATAGCTTACGCCCTTGCGGACCGCCTCCGCGATCACCCATATTCTCTGGTCATCCACACGCTTCAGCCTCTCCTTCAGCTCCTCCGCGGAAAGCGCCGAGAAATCATAGCTCATAAGGCAGTCCACATGCTGCTCCAGAGAGCGGATGGCCTTCATCAGGGCCCCCTCGAAGTTGTCACAGATTGCCATGACCTCGCCTGTGGCTTTCATCTGGGTGGTCAAAGCCCTTTTCGCAGTGATAAACTTGTCAAAGGGAAGGCGCGGCAGCTTCACCACGCAATAGTCCAGAGCAGGCTCAAAGGATGCATAGGTCTTTTGAGTGATGGCGTTCTTAATCTCATCGAGCGTGTAGCCCAGGGCAATCTTTGCCGCAACCTTGGCTATGGGATAGCCCGTGGCCTTGGATGCCAGAGCCGAGGAACGGCTCACACGGGGATTTACCTCAATGACGCAGTATTCAAAGCTGGTGGGATGCAGTGCAAACTGCACATTACAGCCCCCGGTGATCTTCAGCTCACTGATAATGTTCAGCGCGGAGGTACGAAGCATCTGGTACTCCTTATCGCTCAGGGTCTGGGAGGGAGCGACCACAATACTGTCGCCTGTATGGACCCCCACAGGGTCGATGTTCTCCATGTTGCAGACAGTGATACAGTTGCCGGCGCTGTCCCGCATAACCTCATACTCGATCTCCTTCCAGCCCGCGATACAGCGCTCCACCAAAACCTGACCCACACGTGACAGCCGCAGGCCGTTCTCCAGAATCTCCTCCAGCTCCGCCCGGTTATGGGCAATGCCGCCGCCTGAGCCGCCCAGGGTATAGGCGGGGCGCAGCACCACCGGGTAGCCGATGGTATCGGTAAACTCGATGCCGTCCCGGACATTCTCCACCACTTTGGACGCCGCGCAGGGCTCCCCGATACGCTCCATCAGATCCTTGAACTCCTGGCGTCCCTCCGCATTGCGGATGGTTGCCGCCGTAGTTCCCAGCAGGGTCACGCCGTGAGCGGCAAGAAATCCTGACTCCTCCAGCTCCATGCCAAGGTTTAAGCCTGCCTGTCCCCCCAAGGTTGGCAGGATGCTGTCAGGCTTTTCCTTCTCTATGATCTGTTGAAGCACATCCACGGTCAAAGGCTCGATATACACCTTGTCCGCAATATCCCTGTCCGTCATGATGGTTGCAGGGTTGGAGTTTACCAGAATGACCTCCACGCCCTCCTCCTTCAGAGAGCGGCAGGCCTGTGTGCCCGCATAGTCAAATTCTGCCGCCTGGCCTATGATAATAGGACCGGAACCGATCACCATAACTCGTTTTACATTGGGATTCTTAGGCATGGCAGCTCCCTCCCTGTTCCATCTCCGGATTTGTTTCAATACTTACTTCCGGCTTCATTTCCACATTTTTCTCTTTTTTAACTATATTCGTTTTCATCATTTCTATAAACCTGTCAAACAGATATCCGGAATCCTGAGGACCGGGACACGCCTCCGGATGGTACTGCACCGTAAAGATTTTCTTACCCTTATATGCCAGCCCTTCGTTGGTCCCGTCGTTGACATTCACAAAAGCAGGAACGGCAAGCTCCGGATCAAGGTTGTCCGTGTCCACCACATAGCCATGGTTCTGCGAAGAAATATACACCCTGCCCGTTGCCAGATCCTTCACCGGGTGATTTCCTCCCCTATGCCCATATTTCAATTTATGGGTATCCAGACCGTTTGCCAGAGCCATCAGCTGATGCCCCAGGCAGATTGCAAAAATAGGGATATCCGTATTGTATAGCTTTTTTATCTCGTCTATAATAGCCCTGCATTCCTTGGGGTCTCCCGGCCCGTTGCTCAGCATAATGCCGTCAGGCGCCGCGGCAATAATCTCCTCCGCGGCAGTAAACGCCGGAAAAACAGTTACCTCGCAGCCCCGTTGGGCAAGGGAACGAGCAATGTTGCCCTTTGCGCCAAAATCCATCAGGGCAACTCTTAACCCCGCGCCGTTCAGCTCCCGCACAAGAGAAGGCTTCTTTTCCCTGCATCCCTCCTCAAAGGCGGCTCTGTCAAATTTTGCCGCGCCCGAAAGGGGACCGTTCTGCTCCAGGGTCCTGGAGGGCTCCACCGTGTATTTTTCCCTGCAGGTGACCTTTTCCACCACATTCCCAGTGGTGTATGCCTTAAGCTTTGGCAGAATCTCCTCAAGAGCATACTTCTCATTCGTGGTGATCATGCCGTTCATGGTTCCCTTTTCCCGCAGTATTTTCGTCAGCGCCCGGGTATCGATACCCGCGATGCCGGGAACACCGTTTTCCTCCAAAAACTGCTGAATGGAACAGTCATTTCTGAAATTGCTGGGAATGCGGGAAAGCTCCCGTACAAGAAGCGCGTCCGGCCAGGGCTTTAAGGATTCCATATCCTCCCTGCAGATACCGTAATTGCCGATCAAGGGATACGTCATACAAACCGCCTGCCCCGCATAGGACGGGTCGGTGAGCACCTCAAGATAGCCTGCCATGGACGTATTAAACACAATCTCGCTTATGACCTCCCTGTCAGCGCCTATGTGAATCCCTTTAAACACAGTGCTGTCTTCCAAAATAAGAAACGCTTTCATTCTTATACCTCTCTGCCTGCTCCATCACTTTTATACTCTATTAAACCCATAATCGGTTAATTATATCACAAAAAAAACAGGCGGGCAATAATCTGCCACCTGTTTTTTAGATTTAAAAAATTAGAAGTATACGGTAATTACGACGGTATTGCTAATACCCAAATATGTATTTCTGCCGCATGACGGTTAATCTTTATGTTTATTGAATTGTTATAGCCAATACCATTCCTAAAAATATTAATTTAGGAGGCAGACATGGGCTATATTATTGCAGCTGGATAAAGGAGAGCTTGAAAGCCGGCGTGAGGAAACCTTTATTGATGACATAATTCAAAAAAGCCATATTGAAAAGGAACTGCTCTCTCATTTAGACTGCCTACGTCTACAAGCCCTTTGGTTGTAAGTTTCATACTTGAGATAACTGCAAGGCTCACAAAATCCATTGTCATAAGCGGCACGGCTTCCTTTGATACTCCAAGAGAAGCAACCGTATGTAAAATTTCTTGGTTTCTTTCCGCAAGCTCCGGCGCTCCAAGCTTTGACATTAATCCGGTTATAGGAAGGAGCAAGCCAGCCAGAATCTTTCCGTAATATGACATGAGCATATCCTCCCCCATTTCTATCACATGATTTGCCACACACATCATATCCTCATCATTGGCGCCAATTATAACGAGATTATGGGAATCATGGGATACCGTCGATGCGACAGCACCTGTTATTCCTATCCCCGATAAGAAGCCTATTCCCTTGTGTTCTGTGGGCATGTGACGCTTTATTACCGCTATTTTCAAAATATTCCGTTCCACATCTACGCCATTGTTTTTTGCCCAATCTATCTCCGCAGTCCACTCATCGGTAAGAAGCTGCCCCGGTATTATTTTGATAACGCGACAGTTCCCATTCCGATAACAATGCCGTGTCGCTTTCATACTCTATAATCTCAGCCTACACATTACAGGCATCCCTTCCTTTAAAGCCAGCCGTATCTTTTCCCCCTGCGCGGTTAATCCCCTTATGGGCATTTTCGGCACACTTGCAGCCGAGCTACTCGTTGCTGCGCATAAAAAGGAGTGGTCTTTAAAGTTTTACACTCCTTACTGTGTGTGATAATCCACGAATCTTTTTATGTCCCTGACAGTTCTACACATTCTCGGGAAACAAAAAAGTGCCAGAAGACTGTCATGTTTTTAGACGGTATACTCTGACACTACTTACATTCTTAAACAGCGTATGCCCCGATTCCCCAAAAAGGACAACGTTTATGCAACTCATATGGCCGCTGCCGCTTTTAATTTTGCCTTGTTCAAAGCGGGACTTACCGTTCCATTCACAGCTTTTTAATAAAACGGTGCAAACTGCATAAATACTGCGTTTGCACCGTTTTCGTCCTCCTGTCAAATACGGGGACACTTTATTCTGTATGATCTTTCACCACGCCCTTAGCCGATCTCTTGACCCTTTAATGCCTGTTAAAGGCATTCACAGGAAAGCAACTGCTGCCAATCTAATTGTTTGACTCATCGGATCTTCACCACGGGGCGGCACACCATACTGATCCGCCAGAGCTTCATCCTCTTTACTCATTTGCAGGAATGACAGGCTTATCAGAACCACAACATTCCGAATAGTAAATGGTTTCTTCCTCAGACCAGCTATAATTACACTCATGGCAGTCATAGTTTGTAATAATACGCTTTGCCCAATCCACATCCGTACCAAATTTGTAGTGAGTACATTTCTTGTCTCCCAAAGCGTATGGATCCTTATGTACCTCCTGAATCCATACGGCAACATCTTCATTACAATTTGGACACCGGTCAAAACTCCATCCTATCTCATATGTATAGTCAGCCAGCACCGTCATACAACTCATAGCGCTCAACACCACAGTTACAGCTAACGCCGTAATTTTCTTTGAAATATGTTTTTTAATCATAGCCTTTATCCTTCCTTTTACATTTTTTTATAGAACTACCGCGCGCTGTCTTCTATTGTTTTCTATTTTACCACACTTCTTTCTTATTGTCTATACAGTTTTATAAAAAAAATTACAAATTTGAGGTCAAACTCTGAAGACTCTGCAGAACCTCCGGCTGCCTCTCTCAAGAAACTGCTGCTTACTCTTTCTCGTCCAGATAAAACTGTACCTTGCTACGGATGACCCCGCTTACCTCCTGAACACTCTTGCTGCCGCTAAAATAATCCGCCGCCTCCGTGTAGACAATATCCAGGATCGGCGCGGTGCGGTAAGGCAGGGGGCGCACATTCTTCAGAGCTTCCAGGTACTCCGCTATCCGTTTCTCCGTCAT
>CAJTPH010000057.1 GCA_910578215.1 uncultured Acetatifactor sp.
GCCAGGGGAAGTACCAAAAGGCGGAGGAGCTGTATGAAAGGAGCCTGCGAATAAGTGAGAAGGTGCTGGGAGAGGAGCATCCGTCTACGGCAGCAAGTTATAATAATCTGGCGGGAGTATATGCGAGCCAGGGGAAGTACCAAAAGGCGGAGGAGCTGTATGAAAGGAGCCTGCGAATAAGGGAAAAGGTGCTGGGAGAGGAGCATCCGGATACGGCAGCAGGCTATAATAATCTGGCGGTAGTATACGAGAGCCAGGGGAAGTACCGAAAGGCGGAGGAGCTGTATGAAAGGAGCCTGCGAATAAGGGAAAAGGTGCTGGGAGAGAAGCATCCGGATACGGCAGCAGGCTATAATAATCTGGCTGGAGTATATGCGAGCCAGGGGAAGTACCAAAAGGCGGAGGAGCTGTATGAAAAGAGCCTGCGAATAAGAGAGAAGGTGCTGGGAGAGGAGCATCCGGATACGGCGGTAAGCTATCATAATCTGGCATTGCTTTATGCGGACCGGGGCGAATATAAAAAAGCGCTGGGATATTGCTTTAAGGCATTCCGGATTTATGAGTTAAGATACGGAGCCGGTCACCCGCGTACCCAAGATATATTTAGTAACCTTCAAATCATATATTCAAAATGGGATTCGGAGGGTAGCTTCATCCATTGGCTGGAAGAAAAGATGAAACAAAAGTAATATAAAAAGATTGGTAATTGCCTGTCTGTCAAATCTGTGATATGATTAAAAAAGTGATTTTACAAAAACGGGGGATAAGGGACATGGATGAGAGAAGAAAATCAAAGAGGACAGGGATGGCTTCCAGGCTGGTTATTAAGAGGCTGGACGACGGAAAAAGCAATGAGGTGGCAATCAACATCATTGATGTTTCCAAGTCGGGAATCGGCTTTGAGTGCAGTGAGTCTTTGACCGTCGGGGAGGTATATGAGTCTTATCTGACCATATGGACCAAGGAGGTGCTGCATGCCTTTTTGCAGATCGTCAGGATCGATATGAATGAGGATATTTATTCATACGGAGCGGTCTTTATCGGAATGTCCGAGATGGACTCTGCGAGAATTGAGGTATATCAGACTGTCAATGGCCAGTAAAAGAATGAAAAAGAGAAAAGTGATTGTGACGGCAGTATCGGGCGTTCTTCTGATGCTGCTGTATCTTATTATTTTCAGCTTTTCGGAGCAGAACGGGGAACAGTCAGGCTCCTTAAGCCAGATGATCTCCGAAAAGTGCGCGGCGTTTATCAACGCATTGTCGGGAAAGCATTGGAGCGACGCGGTGCTGGCCGGATGGGCGGAGTATTTTGAGCATCCCATCCGCAAGCTGGCGCATTTTACGGAATATGCCTGTATGGGTGTGCTTGTATATGTCCTTTGGAGCCAGTGGCTGCGGCAGGGGAAAAGGCTGTACGTCCTGACGGTTTTGTGGGTCTTTCTTTCCGCGCTGGGCGACGAGATCCATCAGCTCTTTGTGCCGGGCAGGTATGGCAGCTTCGCGGATGTGCTCCTGGATACAAGCGGGGGCATGTTTGGCATGCTGTTTTGCATTTGCGTGTACAGGCTGTTCAGACGCCGCAGGGCGAAGAAAAGCTGACGCCGTCCGGTCTTTTGGATCGGCCTGCCCGCGCATCCCTTCTATGGCTTGAAGATTGCATCGTAGCCTTCCTGCTTCAGAATTTCCATTGCCTGATTCAAGGCGTCTTCACTGTAAAATTCAAGGCTTAATACGCCGTCCTGGGATTCCCGGTTGTGGGAGATACCGATATTTTTGATGCTTAAGCCCCTGTCCGCAAGCAGGGTTGCGATGTGCGCCAGCGCCCCGGTTCTGTCGGCAATTTCCACATTGATGCGGAACGACCGCTTGATGGGGCCGCTGGAGGCGTTGATAAAGGAATCCCGGTAGCTGCGGGCGTCCTCAAACTCCCGGAAAAGGGCGTCCCTGTCGCGGCTGTCAAGCCTTTGCTTAAAGCCTGTCAGGGCGCTTATATAATCCTCCAGGAGGGAGGAGAGGTTTGCGGTGTTTGTGAGGCATATCTGCTGCCACATCACGGCGGAGGAGGAGGCGATGCGGGTTATGTCCTTAAAGCCTCCTGCGGCAACCATCTTCATCAGTCCGTCCTCGTCGTCGCTGTCTCTCACAAGGTTCACCAGGGAGGCGGCGATCACATGGGGCAGATGGCTGATGGCGGCAACCACATAGTCGTGCTTCCGGTAGTCCAGTATCAGGGGGATGGCCCCCATGCCCGCCACAAGGCTTCTGTAGGCGGCTGTTTTTTCCTCGGGGACGCCGGGAGCCGGCGTCAGAATGTAATAAGCGTTTTCAAGCAGGGACGCCCTGGAATTGGCGAAGCCCGTCCGTTCGCTGCCCGCCATGGGATGTCCGCCGATAAAGCGGCGGTCGAGACCCGCCGCGTGGACCGCCTCGTGGATGGCGGTTTTTACGCTGCCCACATCCGTCAGAAGGGCGTCCGGCTTCATGACACTTCCGACGGCGGCGAGATTTTCGTCATTTTTCTGAACAGGAGCGCATAGAAATATATAATCGCACTTCGAGAAGCTTTGGTCCACCGCCGAAGCGGCAATGTCCACGATTTGTTCCTTTACAGCCAGCGCCAGCGCTTCCCGGCTGGTATCGTAGGCCACAATCGTGATTTTGTCGTCAAATTTTTTCAGGGCTCTGGCGATGGAGCCGCCGATCAGCCCGAGACCGATAAAGCCACAGGTTATTGAAGACATGGGTTTACCTCGTTTCCTGAAAATTATTAAGGGCAGCTGACAGGACGTCAAGCCGTATACGGAAAAGCTAAGGCTATCTTAACACATGCCCCCGTATATTTCCAGCCGCAATTTGCCCTTTGGCGGTAAATTGCAGCAGGGCTTTTCGCGGTCTGCCGGGTTTACCGGGAAGCCTCTGCGGAGGGGAAAATAAAAATCCGGGAAATTTGTCAAATAAGTCTGAGAATCACTTGTAAAATGCGCGAATTTTTAGTAATATTATAGAATGGGGACTGAATAAAAGATTTTATTCGGTATAAATGCCCAAAATACAATATATTTGGAGGAAAACTATATGAAGGTTTACACAACTGACAAGATTCGTAACGTAGTGCTGTTGGGACATGGCGGAAGCGGAAAGACAAGCCTTGCCGAGAGCTTTGCCTATCTGTCCGGTATCACGTCCCGTATGGGCAAAGTGTCCGACGGAAATACGTTGAGCGATTACAGCAAAGAAGAACAGAAGCGGCAGTTTTCCATCAATACCTCCGTTATACCTGTCGAGTGGGAAGGATACAAGATAAACATAATAGATGCGCCCGGTTATTTTGATTTTGTAGGAGAGGCGGAGGAAGCCGTCAGCGCAGCCGGCGCGGCAATCATTGTCGTAAACGGAAAATCCGGCATCGAGGTCGGGACCCAGAAGGCCTGGGAGATGTGTGAAAAGTATAAGCTGCCCCGTTTTATCTATGTCTCCAACATGGATGTGGACAACGCCTCCTTCCGCCAGGTTGTGGAGGACATGACCGCTCTCTACGGCAAGAAGATGGCGCCCTTCCACCTGCCTATCAGAGAGGACGAAAAGTTTGTGGGCTATGTGAATGTGATCTCGGAGACGGGAAACCGCTGGCAGGGCAAGGATGTGGTTCCCTGTGAGGTGCCCGAGTACAACAAGGCAAACCTGCAGATCTGCCGCGATACCTTGATGGAGGCGGTGGCGGAGACCAGCGAGGAGATGATGGAGCGGTATTTCGGCGGGGAGACCTTCTCCGAGGCGGAGATCAGGGCGGCGCTCCGGACAAACGTGTGCGAGTGCAGCATCGTGCCCATGACCATGGGCTCCAATACCCTTTGCCAGGGGATGTATACGCTGCTTGACGATATTATCAAATATATGCCCAGTCCCGAAAACCGCCAGGTGGCAGGCATCAACATGAAGACCAACGAGATCTATAATGCGGATTATGACTTTTCCAAGGCAAAGTCGGCATATATCTGGAAGACCATCGTGGACCCCTTTATCGGCAAGTACTCCCTGATAAAGGTGAATTCGGGCGTGCTGAAGCAGGATGACCTGATCTACAACATAGACCGTGATATCGAGGAAAAGGTAGGAAAAATTTATGTCCTGCAGGGAAACAAGCCTGTGGAGGTGCCCGAGCTGCATGCCGGCGACATCGGCGCGCTGGCAAAGCTGACGGCGGCCAGGACCGGAAACAGCCTCTCCACAAAGGCTACGCCCATCAAGTTCGGCAAGTTTGAGATTTCCACTCCTTACACCTGTATGCGTTATAAGCCCAAGAACAAGGGGGATGTGGATAAGATTTCCCAGGCTCTGCAGAAGCTGACCCATGAGGATCTGACCCTGAAGGTGGTAAACGACGGAGAAAACAGGCAGACCCTGCTTTACGGCATGGGCGACCAGCATCTGGAGGTCATCGCCAGCAGGCTGTTGAACGAGTATAAGGTGGAGGTAGAGCTGTCCAAGCCCAAGGTGGCATACAAAGAGACCGTCAAGGGTAAGTCCGACGTGGAATATAAATATAAAAAGCAGACCGGCGGACATGGTCAGTACGGGCATGTGAAAATGCGCTTTGAGTCCTCGGGAAATGTGGAGCAGGCGTATGTGTTCGAGCAGGAGGTAGTAGGGGGCGCCGTTCCCAAGAATTATTACCCCGCGGTGGAGAAGGGCCTGCAGGAATCCGTTCTCAAGGGGCCTATGGCAGCGTATCCTGTGGTTGGCGTCAAGGCGGTGCTTTATGACGGCTCCTATCATCCCGTAGATTCCTCCGAGGCGGCGTTTAAGATGGCGGCGATACAGGCGTTCAAGAAGGGCTTTATGGAGGCAAAGCCTGTACTTTTGGAGCCCATAACCAGCCTGAAGGTCACCGTTCCGGACAACTACACGGGCGATGTCATGGGCGACCTGAACAAGAGACGGGGACGGGTGCTTGGCATGAATCCCCTGCCCGGCGGAAAGCAGGTCATAGAGGCGGAGGTTCCGGAGAGCAGTCTGTTCGGCTATTGCACGGATCTGCGTTCCATGACAGGAGGCAGAGGGGAGTATTCCTATGAGTTTGCCCGCTATGAGCAGGCTCCCAGCGACGTGCAGGAGAAGGAGGTAGCCGCAAGGGCTGCAAAGGTAGCTGAAAATAACGCCGAGGAATAAGGAAGGGGCAGCCTGCAAAAGGAAGCCGATGAAAAGCAGGCTGTAAATGCCATTCGGTGAAAGGAAGCCGATGAAAAGCAAGCTGTAAATGTCATTCAGTGAAAGGAAGCCGATGAAAAGCAAGCTGTAAATGTCATTCGGTAAAAGTAAGCCGATGAAAAGTAAGCTGTAAATGCCATTCGGTGAAAGACAATCGGTAAAAGGTTGTCGGTAACAGACAGCTGGTAATAACAGTAGGAAAAGAGTAACTGGGTAATTGAAAATGTAAAAACTGTAATTATAATAAAAGCAAGTTGAGATACAAAAGAGGATCTTTTATTTGGGAAATACATTTTGTGAAATGATTTTAAGAACGATTCAGGAGCGCAACATCAAACAGCGGGATCTGTGCTACGGGCTGTGCTCTGAGAGCACCTTTACCAGATATCTCAGAGGGGACAGACACATGGACCGGCTGCTGATGACGGTGCTGATGCAGAGGCTGGGAGAGTCTCCGGAAAAATTCTGTCCCTTGTTGTCGGAGGAGGAATACCGCTATTTTGAATGGAGGCAGCAGGTTGCCGTGGCGCAGCTCCATAAGGACTGGCAGGAGCTGGACCTTTTGCTGCGGCAGCCCGCCGCCCGGGACACCTCCTGCAACGAGGTGCTGCAGAGGCAGTATTACCTTCTGGTATTCGGTATTGTTCAGGAAAAGTGCTACGGGAACAGGGAGGAGAGCCTGAGGGCGCTGGAGCAGGCTCTTGTCCTGACCGTTCCGAAATACGGTATGAACCTCCAGGAGGGCGCACGCCTGGGTGTCCAGGAGATCAACACCCTGCTGCTGTGGCAGAATCTGCAGCCGGACAGGGAAAAGTCCTATCATATCCTGAAGGGGCTGGTTAATTACGTGGACACCTGCTATAAAGGCGCCCAGGAAAAGTGTAAGATTTATCCCAAGGTGGTGGCGCAGTATCTGCCGTTTCTGAACCAGAAAAAAATGTATTACGAGTGTATGACGCTGGCGCAGAAGGCAGTTCAATTGATTACTGCTTCAGGATATGCCGTGGGAGTGGAGAAAATACTGCAGGCTTATATAGAGGCGATGAGCGCGGTGCAGGCGCCGGGGCTGGAGGAAGTTCGTACCCAGCTCTGGGCATGGAGGGAAATCCGCAGGGAGTGTATCGGCATCCAGGAGGAGGCGGGGGACGAGCTGTACCTTTTGAATATGTGGCAGGAGATAGAGCTGCTTCAGGAGGTCATCAGCCGCAGCAGAAGGGAGCAGGGCTATACCCAGAAGAGGCTCAGCGAGGATATCTGTGAGCCGGAGACTCTCTCAAGGATTGAGAGCGGCAAGCGGGCGCCCTATAAGAAGACCTATCAGGCGCTGGCAAAAAAGCTCTCCCTGCCCCACGAATATTATTTCAGCACCATCGAGGCGGACAATTTCCAGACGCTGGAGCTGAGATGGGAGTTTGAGGTGCAGATGGTAGGCAGGCAGTGGCAGAGGGCGGAGGAGTTGGTGGAACGGCTGGAGGAAAGTTTGGATCTGTCCATTCCCTGTAACAGGCAGTATGTGGAGCAGGCCAGATACCTGATCCAAAAGGGCACAGGCCATATAAAAGCCGCCGACAGCTTTGGGCATATTGTGCGCATTCTGCGTTACAGCATTGAACATATGCCTCAGAGCGAAGACATTAACACATGGACGGAGAAGCTCTGGGAGCATCTCTTTACGGAGCGGGAGATGTCCCTTATGCTGCAGCTGGCGGATTCTCTGCAGGCGAAAAAGAAATATGACCAGGCGGCATACCTTCTGGAGAGGATGCTGAAATATTACCAGAGCAGTCAGGTCAAGCTGCAATTTCATCACCGCATTGTTTTGCTGATCTATGCCAGACTGACCGTACAATACAGTCTGCTGGGAGAATGGGAAAAGGAGCGGGAATATTCAGACGCAGGCATTCAGATGATAATGCTGTGCGAGAATAAAAAGATGCTTCCTTTTTTCTTAAATAACAGGGCGGACGCTTTAGAGAATTTGGGAAAAAAGGAAGCGGCATTAGAATTTTATGAGCTTGCCTACCACAGTGCGAGGTTGCTAAAGTCAACAACAGAAACTGTCGCAAAATTTTCCTATGAAAAACTGAAACAGAAAATGTAAGACTTAAACAAAGCGTGAGATGTTTTAAAAAGAATAAGGGAATAAACAAGGTGATAGAACAAAAAAATTAGGTACGATAATCGTCAGGATTAGTATCCGGGTCAACAAATTCATATTTGCCGCCGCCGTTCATGAATGAAACGGGTTTTTCTGAGTTGTGCTGCAAGCCTAATATCAGAAAAAGGATGGAGAGGGTAACAAGCAATGCTTTTGTGATGGTGTTTTTGCTTTTCATAATAAAAACCTCCTGAAAGTATAGTGTTTGTTGATGATGTGGGTATATTATTATATTGTTCGTATTTAATAAATGACGTTTGCGGAAATTTTTATTTTCCAAAGACGTCATTTTCAATTTGGAAATTATCAAGTAATATAAACACGAATAAGCGCTGTGGATACGAAAGACCTTATAGCTGTGGTGAGGAGAAGTGTTCCGACTAGCTTATTTACAGGCGGTGATCTCCTTATCGGGTAGATTCCGGTTTGGCTTTCATGCCTGTGCAGCGGCGGGGGACATATTTTGTAAAAGGGGACAAATGTGCCCGCCGGTCTGCGAAGATCGGCTGCTGCAGGATTCTGCAGCAGTCGGTATAAATGTGACAGTTTTAAAGCCCCCCTTTATACAGGGGGACGATGGAATGTTTTTTCTCATCTTTTTTTATTCCTGCGGGCAATGAGCCAAGCGGATGCATCAGCATCCGTTTGGCAAATGCCGCTGATTATTTCCACTGAGCCCTCAATCCAGTTTTCAAAAATATCTGTATTTTCAGAATATAAGATTTTTCTTGTACCATCCTTACAGAGTGAAACTGCATAACCCTGCAGCTCCACTTGATCTGCCAGAAGTATACTGCATCCCAAATCGATGTCAGGTGTCTGGGCACAAAACCCATGTAAAATCATAGAGCTGCCGGCAACTACCCAGTATTCTTTTTCAGGAAAAGAAAGCTGCGGAATTCAGCCTTATATGCTTGAGTATAAAGTGCTTGTCTGCCATTTGCAACGTATATTTAAGCCATTTCCCAATGACAGATAATACGGAAAGGGGAGTTTTTTAATTACCCGCAGGAAGTAATTGACAGAATCCCAAAAACGGACTAAAATATGTAAAAGTTTTGTATTTTGCAGCAGGGCAGAGACGGCACAGGAATGGGAGAAGAGAAGTTTGAAAGTAAACTTTCAAATTTTGTTTGATATGTGCGCTGAAGCGCACAGGGAGGTGTAAAAATGGCGATACCTTATAACCACCGGGAGGTGGAATCGAAATGGCAGTCTGTTTGGGATGAGGAGAGGGCGTTCAAGACCTCGGAGGATTATTCCAAACCCAAGTATTACGCATTGGTTGAGTTTCCTTATCCTTCGGGACAGGGGCTCCATGTGGGTCATCCCCGTCCTTATACGGCGCTGGATATCGTGGCGAGAAAGAGAAGGATGCAGGGCTATAACGTGCTGTATCCCATGGGCTGGGATGCGTTCGGGCTGCCCACGGAGAATTTCGCGATCCAGAACCACATTCATCCTAAGATCGTTACGAAGAACAATGTGGAGCGTTTCAAGAGCCAGCTGCATTCTCTTGGATATTCCTTTGACTGGGACAGGGAGGTCAATACCACAGACACGGATTATTATAAATGGACCCAGTGGATCTTTTTGAAGCTTTTCAAGGCGGGGCTGGCATATAAGGCGGAGATGCCCATTAACTGGTGTACCTCCTGCAAGGTGGGGCTTGCCAACGAGGAGGTTGTAAACGGCGTGTGCGAGCGCTGCGGTTCCGAGGTGGTCCGCAGGGTCAAGAGCCAGTGGA
Organism: uncultured Acetatifactor sp.; assembly: GCA_910578215.1. Classification (GTDB taxonomy): domain Bacteria; phylum Bacillota; class Clostridia; order Lachnospirales; family Lachnospiraceae; genus Acetatifactor. The sequence goes on from CAJTPH010000057.1 coordinate 9,116, forward strand.
TGCTGAAAATCACCGAGTACGCGGATAAGCTCATCGAGGGGCTGGACGGCGTGGACTATATCGAGCGTGTCAAGGTCTCCCAGAAAAACTGGATCGGGAAATCCACCGGAGCGGAGGTGGATTTTGCCATTACCGGCAAGGAGGATAAGCTGCGGGTTTATACCACAAGGCCGGACACCCTGTTCGGGGCAACCTACATGGTGGTTTCGCCCGAGCATCCCATGATTGAGAAGTACAGGGCGGAGCTTAAGAATTACGACGCCCTTGCGGCATACAGGGAGCAGGCGGCGAAGAAGTCCGACTTCGAGCGGACGGAGCTGGCAAAGGATAAGACCGGCGTTCAGATCGAAGGGCTCACCGCAACCAATCCCGTCAACGGCAGGGAAATTCCCATATGGGTTTCGGACTATGTGCTTATGACCTATGGAACGGGCGCTATTATGGCGGTTCCGGCACATGACGAGAGGGACTGGGAGTTTGCGAAGAAGTTCGGTCTTCCCATTATAGAGGTGGTTGCCGGCAGCCCGGTCAGCGTCCAGGAGCAGGTGTTTGCGGATGTTGCCACGGGAACCCTGGTGAATTCGGAGTTTTTAAACGGTCTGTCCGTGGCGGACGCAAAGAAAAGGATTATCGAATTCCTGGAGGAAAAGGGCATCGGCCAGAGCAAGACCAACTTCAAGCTGCGGGACTGGGTATTTTCCAGGCAGCGCTATTGGGGAGAGCCCATTCCGATTGTAAAGTGTGAAAAGTGCGGTTTTGTTCCTCTTGACGAGAGCCAGCTGCCTCTGATGCTTCCCGAGGTGGATTCCTATGAGCCCACGGACAACGGGGAGTCGCCGCTTGCGGCAATGGAGGACTGGGTGAACACCGCCTGCCCGTGCTGCGGCGGTCCCGCAAGGCGGGAGACGGACACCATGCCTCAGTGGGCGGGGTCCTCATGGTATTTCCTGCGTTATACGGACCCTCACAACGACAAGGCGCTGGCAAGTAAGGAGGCGCTGGAATATTGGATGCCTGTGGACTGGTACAACGGGGGCATGGAGCATACCACACTGCACTTGTTATATTCCAGGTTCTGGCATAAATTTCTCTATGACCAGGGGACGGTTCCCTGTCCGGAGCCCTATCAAAAGAGAACCAGCCACGGCATGATACTGGGCCTGAATCCCCACAGCTTCCCGAACCTGCCTGCCGAGGAGCAGGAGAAGCTCTTGAAGGAGTACGGAAGCGAGCAGGGCGCAAGGAAGGCTCTGCGGGAGAAATTCGGGGATATGGCGGAGCATCCGGTGGTAAAAATGTCCAAATCCCTTGGAAACGTGGTAAATCCGGACGATATCGTGGCGGAGTACGGCGCGGATACCCTGCGCACCTATGAGATGTTCATAGGCGCCTTTGATCTGAGCGCCGCATGGAGCGAAGACGGCGTGAAGGGCTGCCGCAGGTTCCTGGAGAGAGTCTGGAAGCTGCAGGATATACTGACGGAGGGCGACGGCTACAGCGCCGACATGGAGACTAAGATGCACCAGACCGTCAAGAAGGTTTCCAACGATTATGAAAACCTGAAGTACAATACGGCGATTGCCGCCATGATGGCCTTGATCAACGACTTTTATAAAAAGAACGCCGTCACAAGGGGGGAGTACAAGACGCTTCTTGCGCTGTTAAACCCTGTGGCGCCCCATATTACCGAGGAGCTCTGGCAGGCGGCGGGCTTTGAGGGCAGGCTGTATCTGGCGGCATGGCCCGCATATGACGAGGAGAAGACGGTGGAGGCGGAGGTGGAGATAGCCGTTCAGGTCAACGGCAAGGTGCGCGCTACCGTTTCCGTGCCCAAGGACGAGGAGAAGGACAGGGTCATACAGGCGGCGAAGGAAGCGTTGGGAGATAAGCTGAGCGGAACCGTTGTCAAAGAGATCTATGTGCCGGGAAAAATTGTAAATATTGTTGTAAAGCAATAAAGGCTCTATGGAAGACAAAAACGCGCTCTGTCTGCAGGTCCTGCAGGGAGCGCGTTTTTTGCGGCTTTGCCGTGCTGCAGGCGTGGCGCTTTTGCCGTATTTCGGACCCGGCGCCCTGCCGCATGGCGGCTTACTGTGTGTGCTTGCCGTTTTTGCTCTTTTCCAGAATGCTGTCTATCTGCTTTAATTCTTCCTCGGAGCTGTGCTTTTTGATAGCGGCGATGGCAGCGCTCATTTCCTGAGGGGAAAAGGTCAGGCCCTCCTGCTTTGCTTTTTTCATCATGGGCATTAGGAGCGTCATCATTTCCTTTTGGCTTTTTCCGTGCCCCTGTGCGAAAAGCTGTCCGAGAAACTGCAGCTTTTTTTCCGGAATGACGCTTACGATAGGGTCCGACATCCAAGCCGGCTTTTCGTTTTCTGACATTTTATTTTTACCTCCGTTTTATATGAATTCTGACTTTGACCGGATTATGGGATTTTGTCTGTGTTTTGGGCTATGCGTCCGGGGGCGGGTCCGGCGCGGAATTTGAGCCGAACATCTGGAAGATGGAAGCCATGTCGGAGCCTGCCATATTGGAAAACATATCCATGGGATTATCCGCATTCATTCCGCCCATTCCCTCGGGGAACATTTCCTGCATCATCTGCATCATTTCCATCATTTCCTGCATCTTGCCCATGTTTTGCAGCATGTTCCGCATGCCCTCTATTTTGGTGCGTTCTTCCGCTCCGCTGAAGGGAAGCAGCTCGTCGAGGAGGTCTATGGTATCCGTGTTGTCGCCCTGAAAGAGGTTTCCGGACAGCTGCTTTCCCGGTCCGGTCAGGGAGATCGACGGATGCTTTTGCAGGAAGGCCACGGTGTATTGCAGCTCCAGGAACTTTATGTAGACGGCAAAGTTGCCCTGTGCCTCCGGGGAAAGCCGGGGGAGCAGCACCTTCAGCATCTGGATACGGTTCGTTGTAAAAAGGGAGTCAAATGCGGCGATGGCATCCGGCTCTTTTCTCCTCCTGTTATTTTCCGCGCCTTTTTCCATGGGTACCTCCTCCTTCGGACAAGAGCTTTTCTTATCTATTTTATGTAAAGGCGCCGGTGCTTATGAATGTGCCGTGCGGTAGCCGCCTGCGGCGGTATTGTATATGACC
>CAJTPH010000058.1 GCA_910578215.1 uncultured Acetatifactor sp.
AATCCAGCCGCTGCGCGTCTGCCGCGCTGTGCGCTTAAAATCTGCTTTGCAGATTTGATTCTTTTGTTACCATATCAGGTGAAATCAAATGCTCGCTGCGCTTGCACTTGATTTCCTGCTGATATGGTACAATGTTGACACAGGAGAGCAATGTGTCAACTACTGATTCCGTGTGCGCTATAGCGCACAAAAATATAGTATAATGTTCTTATTTATAAACATTGTTCCCATGAGAAAGGAAACAGAATGAAAACTACAGGGTTTCTGATACTTGCTGTGTTTTATGCAGTCTACATCGGTAAGATGATACTGCAAAAAAGAAAAGGCATACAGACAGACCAAATGGCAAAGGGCAAGCAGAAAACAAAATTATATTACGTTGAGCTGACTATGAAAACAGCCACTTATTCAGTGGTGGCAGCAGAAGTATTTAGTCTGTTGTTTGCTCCCGGGTATTTGCCGCGGGCGCTTGTTGCTGTCGGTGTGGCTCTTGGCGTTATCGGAGATATTCTTTTTATTGTATCGGTCGTAACAATGAAAGACAGCTGGCGGGCTGGCATAGCGGAAAACGATAAAACGGAAATTATTACCGGAGGAATTTACGGCATCAGCAGAAATCCCGCCTTTTTAGCCTTTGATTGTGTTTATGCAGGTCTGCTGCTTATAGCCTTCAACTGGATTTTGCTGGCGTTTACTGTTTTTGCCATGACCATGCTCCATCTGCAAATACTACAGGAGGAAACGTTCTTGTCAAAAACATTTGGGGCAGAGTACAACGTCTACAAAAGTAAAGTCCGAAGATATCTTGGACGGAAATCATAGAATTTTTGTCAGACAAAAAATCCCTTGACTTTTTGGGCTATCCGTCATAAGATAAGGAAAGTGAAAGGCATTGATGGTGCAAAGTAACGGTTCATTTTCCCGCAGAGAGGGGAGGTCATCGGCTGCAAGCTTCCCCGGGTTCAGATGAAATCGTGAATTTCCCACCGGAGCCGTCAGGGTGAACAGCGTATGGCAAAAGTCCGTATGGATTTGCATATGTTTTATAGATTAGAATAAGTAACCCTGAACGCAGCGCACGTTACGCGTAAATGAGAGCCCTGTTTTGACGCAAAGCAGACGAGCAGGGAATCAGGGTGGTACCGCGGAGTAAATTTCGTCCCTTGCATGAAAGTGCAGGGGATTTTTTATGCATACGGGCGTCCAAGGGAAAAATGTCAGCAGAGGCTGACGGACGCCAGGCGCGCCAGCAGGGGAAGGTAAATCTTCTCTGCCCGATTATGCAACCCTGCAGGGCGTGAATGTGCACAGGCACAATTCGCCCAACGATAGATCAAACAGTAAGAAAGGCATGGTGGTTAAGATGAGTGACAGATTGGCAGGCATCAGGCAGGAAATTTTGGACGGCATCAGCCAGCTTTCCAGTTCCAGAGCGGTCTATGAATTCAAAAAGAAATTTATGGATTCCAAGACCGGGAAGATCGGACAGCTGATGAAAGAGATGAAAACAATAGCGCCGGAGGAGCGCGCCAGCTTCGGAAAAGGCGTCAATGAGCTGAAGGAGTGGGCAAACAGGCGATTTGACGAGCTGGACGAGAAGATGCGGGCAAGGGAGCTGCAGAGAAGGTACGAATCGGAAAAGATAGACGTTACCATGCCGGCGGAAATGGCGGAGACAGGGAACCTTCACCCCATCACCCAGACAAGAAACCAGCTGATCGATGTGTTTGCCGGTATGGGCTTTGAAATCTTCGAGCCAAAGGAGATCGAGAACGACTATTATAACTTCACGGCGCTGAATACCCCCAAGGATCATCCGGCAAGGGATATGCAGGACACCTTTTATCTGTCCCCGGACTTCCTTCTTGCCACCCAGACCTCCGCGGCACAGATTCACGCCATGGAGACAAGGGAGCTTCCCATCAAGATGCTTGCGCCCGGGAAGGTGTTCCGCTCCGACGACGACGCCACCCATTCCCCCATGTTTCATCAGATGGAGGGGCTGGTGGTTGACAAAAAAATTACCCTTTGCGATTTGAAGGGCATGCTGGATATGTTTGTGAAGAAGATGTACGGAGAAGGGACAACCACCAGGCTGCGTCCCTCTTATTTCCCTTTTACCGAGCCCTCCGTGGAGGTGGACGTAAGCTGCTTTGAATGCGGCGGAAAGGGCTGCAAGCTGTGTAAGGGAACCGGCTGGATCGAGATTCTGGGAGCCGGCATTGTCAATAAAAAGGTGCTGGAAAACTGCGGCATAGATTCCGAGGAGTACAGCGGGCTGGCCTTCGGCATCGGTATCGAGCGGGTGGCAATGCTCAAGTACGGAATCGACAATATAAAGCTGCTCTTTGAGTCGGACCTTCGCGTGCTGCGGCAGATCGATGACAACTAGGGGCGCAGAAGAACAGAGACGGAAATTTAACAGGAGGGAAAAAGGATGTTAGTGCCATTGAGTTGGTTGAAGGAATATGTAGAGATTGACATTACTCCGCAGGAGCTGGAAAAAAAGCTCTTTTCCTGCGGCTTTGAGGTGGAGGAGCTGCGTGAGGTCGGAGGAGAGATCAGCAATGTGGTGGTGGGTCTGGTGGAGGAATGCGAGCCCATTCCGGAGACCCACCTGCATGTGTGCAGGGTGAATGGGGGAGCCCACGGCGTCTTTCAGGTATGCTGCGGCGCGGATAATGTAAGGGCGGGGGGGAAGTTTCCCCTGGCGCTTGCGGGGGCAACCGTATTTATGACAGCCAAGGATCACAAGACCGTGGAAGGGGTCATGACCATCAAGAAGGGGAAGCTTCGCGGCTATGAATCCCAGGGAATGCTCTGCTCCGGCGTGGAGCTGGGCGTCACGGAGGGCATGTTCCCCGGCGCGGGCTACAACGGGCTGCTGGAGCTGCCTCAGGACGCGGAGACCGGGGCGGATGTAAAGCCGCTGCTTGGATTGGACGACTGGATATTTGATATTTCCGTTACGGCAAACAGGCCGGACTGTCAGAGCATCGTTGGGATCGCCAGAGAGGTTGCAGCCGCGCTTGACAGGGAGTTTAAAATGCCTTCCCTGGATTACACGGTGACGGATGTAAAAAAGGACGGCTTTCAGGTACGGGTGGACGCACCGGAGCTGTGCCCCAGATATATTGCTCATTATGTGTACGATGTAAAAATCGGGGAGTCCCCTCTGTGGATGAAGCGCAGGCTGTCGCTGGTGGGGATGGAGCCCATTTCCAATATTGTGGACATAACCAATTATGTCTTGAAGGAGATGGGGCAGCCCATGCACGCCTTCGACTGCGACTATCTGGAGGGGAACGCCATCTGTGTGAGGCGTGCGGAGGAGGGTGAGAAAATCGTCACCCTGGACGCGCAGGAGTATACCCTGAACTCCGGCAATCTGGTTATTTGCGACGGCGTAAAGCCGGTGGCGCTTGCAGGCGTTATGGGAGGCTTGAATTCAGAGATCCGTGAGACGACCAGAGAAGTCCTGTTTGAGTCCGCAAAATTTGCCCGGGACAATATCCGCAAGACCTCCCGGGCGCTGGGCAAGCATTCCGACGCCAGCGCCAGATACGAGAAGGGGGTGGATGAGTATTCCGTTTTCCACGCCATGAAGCGCGCGCTGCATTTAATAGAGGAGCTGGGCTGCGGCAGGGTTTCCTCCACCCATGAGGACGCCAACACGGGCAATTCCCTTGAGCCCAGGGAGATGAAGGTAAGCATCGAAAAGGTAAACAGAGTCCTTGGCATCGAGGTGCCCGGGCAGGAAATTCTCCGCATCATGAAAAATCTGCAGTTTGCGCCCTCCGTTCAGGGAGATGAGCTGACCCTGCAGGTGCCTGCCTACCGGGAGGATATGGAGTCGTATCCCGACGTGGCGGAGGAGGTCATTCGTATGTACGGCTATGACCATGTGATTCCCGCCTTCATGCCGGAGGCAAAGGTGACTATGGGCGGCCTGACCCGCAGGCAGAACAAGGAAATGCGCCTAAAGCGCGCTCTTTGCAGCACGGGGGCGTACGAGTGCATTCATTATTCCTTTTTCTCGCCCTCTGACCTGGAGCTTTTGCGGCTGCGGGAGGATGCGCCGGAGAGAAAGGCCATCCGCATTTTGAATCCTATCAATGAGGAGCTTTCCCTGATGAGGACCACGCTGGCGGCATCCATGCTGAACGCCGTTGCCAGAAATCAAAAGAGGGGGAACCTGGAGGGCAGGCTGTTTGAGATGGGCAAGGTGTTTATTCCAAAGCAGCTGCCTCTGACCGATTACCCGGAGGAGAGAGAGAAGCTGTGCGTGGGAGTCTTTGGCCCGAAGGAGAGCTTCTTCACATTAAAGGGAATTGCGGAGACGGTGGCGGAGAACCTGCATGTGAATTTTGAATATCAGGAGACAGAAAAGCCCTTCCTGCATCCCTATCAGGCGGCGGTCATAAGCTGTGAAGGGGCAGAGGTCGGCTATCTGGGCAAGGCGGCATACGATGTGGCGGAGGAGCTGGATCTGCGCACCGACGCCTATATCATGGAGCTTGACATGGAGCTGCTCTCACAGTGGTACGACAATGCTCCCTCCTTCACGCCTCTTGCAAGGTTCCCGGAGGAGAGCAGGGACCTGGCACTTGTGATGGGAAAGGAAATTGTCTGCGGGCAGGTGGAGGAGGTCATAAAGGCATCCTGCTCCTATATCAGGGGTATCAGGCTCTTTGACGTTTACGAGGGAGGACAGATTCCCGAGGGCAGAAAGAGCATGGCGTTTACCGTAGATTTCACCCCGAAGGACGAGGCTTTTGGAGCGGATACGGTGGACGGGTTTGTGAAGAAGATATTAAAGAACCTGAAGAAGCAGCTGGATATTGACCTGCGAAGCTGAAGCAGTTGAAATATGACGCTTCCCGGCGCAGAGGCGGACCGGGAAGCGCTTAAAATAAAAAAGGAGAAATCACAATGGAAAGAAAAAATGTATGGGAGAGCTATGATGCCAAGCATCTGAAAAAGCTGGAGGAGCTGAACCGGGAGTACAGAAGCTTTCTGGATCACGGCAAGACGGAGAGAGAATGTGTGGATACCATCGTAAACACCATTGAGGCGGAGGGCTATCAGGAGCTGGAAAAGCTTATAGGCTCCGGGCAGCAGCTGCAGAAGGGCGATAAGGTGTACAGCGTCTGGATGAACAAATCCATCGTCATGTTTCAGGTGGGCAGCAAGCCCATGGCGGACGGAATCAATATTTTAGGGGCGCACATCGACAGCCCCAGGCTGGATGTAAAGCAGAATCCTCTCTATGAGGAGGGCGGCTTTGCCTATCTGGACACCCATTATTACGGCGGCGTGAAGAAATATCAGTGGGTGGCGCTTCCCCTTGCCATTCACGGTGTAGTGGTAAAGAAGGACGGCACCACCGTGGAGCTGAACGTGGGTGAGAACGAGGACGATCCCGTATTTTTCGTGTCAGATCTCTTGATCCACCTTGCCGGGGAGCAGCTGGAGAAGAAGGCGGCGAAGGTTATCGAGGGAGAGGCGCTGGATTTGATTATCGGCAGTAAGCCTATCGTGATCGAAGGTAAGGACAAGGAAAAGGGAGAGTCAAAGCTTACGGCGGAGGAAGATACCCATAAGACCGGAAAGAAGGCAAAGAGCGGTAAGGGAGATAAAGAGGATAAGGAGAAGGCTGCCGCAAAGGAGGCTGTCAAGGCGGGAGTGCTGCATGTCTTAAAGGAGACCTACGGCTTTGAGGAGGAAGATTTTGTCTCTGCGGAGCTGGAGATCGTGCCCGCAGGAAATGCCAGGGAAGCAGGCTTTGACCGCAGCATGATCCTTGCCTATGGCCAGGATGACAGAGTATGCGCCTTCACCTCCATGCGCGCCATGCTGGATATAAAGGAGGCGGAGAGAACGGTCTGCTGTATTCTTGTGGATAAGGAGGAGATCGGCTCCGTGGGAGCCACGGGCATGCAGTCTCGCTTTTTCGAGAATGCGGTGGCGGAGCTGATGAACCTGACCGGAGAGTACAGCGAGCTGAATCTGAGAAGATGCCTTTCCCGCAGCTGTATGCTTTCCTCGGATGTAAGCGCAGGCTTCGACCCCTCCTATGCATCCTGCTTTGAGAAAAAGAACGCCGCATTCCTGGGAAAGGGCATGGTGTTTAACAAGTTTACCGGGGCAAGGGGAAAGTCCGGCTCCAACGACGCAAACGCGGAGTATATCGCACATCTGCGCAGGGTGCTTGATGACAGGAAGGTAATTTACCAGACTGCGGAGCTTGGCAAGGTGGACGTGGGCGGCGGTGGAACCATCGCTTATATCCTGGCGCTCTATGGCATGAACGTAATCGACAGCGGCGTTGCCGTGCTGAATATGCACGCTCCCTGGGAGGCTACCAGCAAGGCCGACGTGTACGAGGCGTACAGAGGCTATATGGCTTTCGCTGAAGATGCGTCGATGTAGCGCGCCAAAGAGGGTCGTTTCATGGAATTAAAAAAATCCGATTTTTATTTTGACCTTCCCCCGGAGCTGATTGCCCAGGACCCCCTGGAGGACCGCTCGTCCTCCAGGCTGCTTGTGCTTGACAGGGCTTCGGGCGTGGTGTCCCATAGTGTTTTCAGGGAGATCACGGATTATCTGCAGCCCGGGGACTGCTTGGTGCTGAATAACACCAGGGTGATTCCGGCAAGGCTTCTGGGCGTCAGGGAGGAAACCGGCGCCCATGCGGAGGTGCTTTTGCTGAAGCGCAGGGAAAACGATGTGTGGGAGACTCTGGTAAAGCCCGGCAAAAAATGCCGTCCCGGCACAAGGCTTGTCTTTGGGGACGGATTGCTGCGGGCGGAGATTCTGGAGACCGTGGAGGAGGGCAACCGCCTGATACGCTTTTCCTATGAGGGTATATGGGAGGAGATGCTGGACAGGCTGGGCGAGATGCCCCTTCCCCCTTATATCACTCACAGGCTTCAGGATAAAAACCGCTATCAGACGGTCTATGCCAAATATGAGGGCTCCGCGGCGGCGCCCACCGCAGGGCTGCATTTTACCTCGGAGCTGCTTGAACGGATAGAGGCCGGGGGCGTGGAGACGGCTTATGTCACCCTGCACGTGGGGCTGGGAACCTTCCGTCCCGTGAAGGAGGACAATATTCTTGACCACCATATGCACTCGGAGTATTATCAGGTGTCAAAGGAGGCGGCGGGCAAAATCAATGCCGCAAAGAGCAGAGGCGGACGGGTCATATGCGTGGGAACCACCAGCTGCCGCACCGTTGAGAGCGCGGCGGACGAAAACGGTATGGTGCAGCCGGGCAGCGGCAGCACGGAAATCTTTATCTATCCCGGCTATCGCTTCCGGGTTCTGGACGCTCTGATTACCAACTTCCACCTGCCGGAATCCACCCTGGTTATGCTGGTGTCCGCTCTTGCGGGCAGAGAAAACGTGCTCAGGGCATATGAGGAGGCAATAAGGGAGAGGTATCGGTTTTTCAGCTTTGGGGATGCGATGCTTGTCAAATGACATACGGCACTTTCCTTGAAAACGTTATATAAAGAATGAAGGGCATATGCGGGGGCGCACATGCCTTTTCTTTTTGTGAGTAAACCTCCGTTTCAGCTACAGCTTAACTTATGATCAAACGGTTACGTGGTTTGGATATGGGGCTGATAAAATGCTTTGCAGATTTACGGATTATAATATATAATAGACGTTGTATGATATCAAACAGGAGGAACTCTTAATGGAATATGCAAACCATGTTTCTGAAATCATAAATGCTTTTTCGCCGGCGCCCTTGACAATGGGGCAGATGGACAAATTTTACTGTAAGAATACAATGGAGTATCGTACAAGTGACAGATTTTATTCTCCTATTGAAGATATATTTGACAGCTGCAGGGACCCGGAGGAAAGAAATGCTTTCCTGCTGCTGGGTCATAGAGGATGTGGAAAGAGTACGGAGCTGAACCGGATGTCCCAAAGGCTCATTTCTCAAGGATATCCTGTAAAGACGGTTGCCTGCGGGGTGGATTTGGATTTATTTAATATTGTGTATTCCGATCTTTTTATATTAATGGGGGAAGCGCTGGTAGGAATTGCAGAGGAACTGGGATGTAAGCTTAAAAAAGATATCCTGGATGATATTATGAGTTTCTGGGCTGAAGGGACAGAGACCGCGGTATCCAAAGAGGCTGCGGCAATAGATTTGGAAGCCGGAATGTCGGTTGAAAACGGAGGAATTTTTAAAGGCTTATTGAATATATTCGCAAGGATTAAAATGGATTTAAAGTTTAATGAGGAAATAAGAAAGGAATACCGTAGAAAAATAAGCGTTCGTTCCAGCGAATGGATAAAAATATTAGGCTGCGTGTCAGAGGAAATTACCGGGAAAACAGGAGGAAAACGGCCTATAATCATTTTTGAGGATTTGGATAAATTAAATCCGGAAGACGCGTGGAAGGTATTTTATAACTATGCGGCAATTCTTTCGGGAATGGCTTTTCCGGTAATTTATACCTTTCCTATCGGGCTTTCTTATGACGCAAGGTTCTCGGCGATGGAAAGCTATTTTGTGACAAAAAGCCTGCCCATGATTAAGATTGATACCCTAGAAGGCGAACCTTATCAGGAAGGCAGGGAGGTCATAAAGGAAATTGTAAAAAAGCGGGCCAGTCAGGAGCTGTTTGAAAAGGATGTTTTAGAAAAGCTGATTCAATATACAGGCGGGTCTCTCAGGGATTTATTTCATGCGATTAATGCATCTGCAAAGAGGGCCCAGCGCAGAGACAGTGAATCGGTTTCCATGGAGGATGCAGAACGCGCGTTGGAGGAGCTGAAGACATCCTTAACAAGGAGAATCGAAGAAAAAGATTATAACTTTTTGCTGAATATTTACAAAGGAAACAAAGAGCGAATAGAGGATAAGGGAATGCTGCTGAAAATGCTTCAGGCTTCGGTAGTGCTGGAGTATAACGGGAAGCGCTGGCACAATGTTCATCCTCTGGTTGTGGATTTTTTTGTGGAACAGGGGTTGACTGAACGCGATGGAAAGTAATGAGGCCGGATATCGGACTTTGGGATGGATTATAAATAAATCGGAACAGGGTTTATTTTTGGTGGTGGCTGATGAAAGGGTCCAGAAAGAGATTGTAGATGTTTACAGGCGTGGCAGAGTGGAAATTTATGATTATAGGCGGTATCCGGGGGCTTATTCCTTTCTGGAGCTGCAAAAATGGGCTGCCGGCCGGCCTGAAGCGCAGGTAATTATGGTCGCCAATTTCCACCTTGCATTGCAGGACGAGGAAAGCCTGAAGCGTTTGAATTTCAGCAGAGATATGCTGGAAAGCCTGGGGAAAAACTTTATTTTTCTTGTCACCCCATATGGAGACGACAGGCTGGCAGCCGGAGCATACGATTTTTATTCTTTTGTGAAGCTTCGGGTTATATTTCAAAAATACGGGTGTGAACAAGAGAATAAGTCGCCTCTCGTGCAGGATGAGCCATTGAGAGAGAGTACGTGGAACACGGAGGATGCAAGGGAAGGGTTGTCTGTTGCATATGATCTGACGGAGCAGGCAAAGGAGGAGTATGATAAGGCGCGCTATTATGAAAGTGAGAAATTGCTTCTAAAAGCGCTGGGAATTAAGAAGGCGCTGCTTGGCCCGGAGCATCTGGAGATAGCGGAGATTACCGGCGGGCTGGCTAAGGTATATGACAGTTTGGGAAAATACAGGAAAGCGGAGGAACTGCTTGAAAAGAGTCTTCAGATAACAAAGAAAATATTGGGGAAGGAACATCCGGACACTGCCGCAGGCTATAATGATCTGGCAGTGGTATATGTTAAGGAAGGAAGATACAAAGACGCGGAGGAGCTGTATGAAAGGAGCCTGCGAATA
>CAJTPH010000059.1:0-4003 GCA_910578215.1 uncultured Acetatifactor sp.
TTTCAGCGGGGTATTTACAGATGAAATTTTCTTCCCTCAGGGGGGCGATGGAGAGTAGAGACGGTACTGGAAAAGCAGTCTCGAAGCGGAAGCGCACTGGAAGGAAATTTCAGCGGGGTATTTACAGATGAAATTTTCTTCCCTCAGGGGGGCGATGGAGAGCAGAGACGGTACTGGAATAGGAGGATAAAATGAGCGAGAAGTTAAAGGTTGGTATTTTGGGCGGAACAGGAATGGTGGGTCAGAGGTTTATTTCCCTGCTGGAGAACCATCCCTGGTTTGAGGTGACAACGATAGCGGCAAGCCCCCGTTCCGCGGGAAGGACCTACGAGGAGGCGGTGGGCGACAGGTGGAAGATGGATACCCCCATGCCGGAGGCGGTAAAAAATATTGTTGTGATGAATGTAAACGAGGTGGAGAAGGTCGCTTCTGAGGTGGACTTTGTATTCAGCGCCGTGGATATGACCAAAGAGGAGATCAAAAAGATCGAGGAGGATTATGCCAGGACCGAGACTCCTGTGGTATCCAACAACAGCGCCCACAGGTGGACGCCGGACGTGCCCATGGTGGTGCCGGAGATCAACCCTGAGCATATGCAGGTCATTGAATTCCAGAAGAAGCGCCTGGGAACCACAAGAGGCTTTGTGGCGGTAAAGCCCAACTGCTCTATCCAGAGTTATGCGCCCGTGCTCACCGCATGGAAGGAGTTTGAGCCCACAGAGGTGGTGGCGACGACCTATCAGGCGATCTCAGGCGCGGGAAAAAACTTTAAGGACTGGCCGGAGATGGTGGGGAATATCATCCCCTTCATAGGCGGCGAGGAGGAAAAGAGCGAGAAGGAGCCTCTGCGTCTCTGGGGAAAAATTGAAAACGGCGTGATCGTCCCGGCGGTCAGCCCTGTGATTACCTGTCAGTGTATCCGCGTGCCTGTACTGAACGGACATACGGCGGCCGTCTTTGTCAGGTTTAACAAAAAGCCCTCAAAGGAGCAGCTGATCCAAAAGATGACAGAATTTTCCGGCGAGCCCCAGCGTCTGAACCTTCCCAGCGCGCCCAGGCAGTTTATCCGGTATATGGAGGAGGACAACAGGCCTCAGGTTGCCATGGACGTTGACTATGAAAGCGGGATGGGAATCAGTGTGGGACGTCTGAGGGAGGATACGGTTTATGATTATAAGTTCGTAGGATTGTCGCACAATACGGTGAGAGGCGCCGCAGGCGGAGCGGTTCTCTGTGCGGAGCTGCTGAAGGCCCAGGGGTATATTGCGCATAAGGAAAGGTAACAGAGCTGCCGCGGAAAAACGGATATGCCGGGGAAACGGGACGCATCAGAGGGGATAAATCGATGAACGAATTGAACTATCAGTTGGATCTGCTGAAGGCAATGAATCAGAAGCTGACGGAGAAGGAGCGGATGTATGCAAAGGTATGCGAATCTGTCATGGACGCTTTCCTTTATTATTCGCATGAGAAAAATTACATTGCGACCCTGGGACCCTGGAAGGATTATTTTGACTTTGAAATAAAAGACGTAAAGGATTTCTCCCGTCTTTTCGATATTGTTGACGAACAGTATGTACTGCCGCTGAGGGAGGTGCTGTATCTGGAGAAGACGGGCGAGGACATGTCCAGCACGGAATGCCAGCTCAAGGAGAGGAAAAACTGGCTCCAGTTCCGCACCAAGGTCTACTATGACGGAAGCGGCCACCCCACGGACAAGGTGGTATCTGTCAGCGACATTACCAAATTCCGCGAGCAGAACGAGGAGCTGACCTATCTGGCGTATTATGACGAGCTGACAGGGCTGTATAACCGTAACTATTTCGTGCGTTTTCTGGGGGAATACGTCAGAAACGCTTCGGAGACAAACAATATTGTCAGTGTTATGATCATAGATATGGATGATTTCCATAAGATCAACGACGGGCTGGGCATTGTTGTGGGAGACGAGCTGGTACAGCAGTTTGCAGGCTTTCTGAAGGAGCTGTGCGGGGAAAACGTGATTGCCTGCCATTTGCACACGGACGTATTCTGTCTTGCAATTTATGCCCCCACGGAAAATATGTGCGCCGAATCTATATATAAGGCAATTCAAAAGAGAATTAAAGAGCCCTTTAAGATCAGCAGCGGACCGGAGCTGCGCTTTACCGTCAGCGTTGGCGTGGCGGAATATCCGGAGGCGGCGTCCACGGCCCTGGAGCTCATAAACTGTGCGGAGATTGTGGTGTTCAAGAGCAAGGATATGGGCAAGAACAATATCCAGTACTTTAACCTGCATGCCCGCAACGACTTCTTTAACGCCATAGAATTGGAAAACAAGCTGAAAAAAGCGGTTTCCAACCAGAATTTTGTGTTGTATTACCAGCCCCAGTATTTTGCCGGAAACCGCAAGCTGAGAGGGGTGGAGGCGCTGATCAGGTGGGAGGATGAGGAATCCCATCTCATCAGCCCCGCTACGTTTATTCCGGTTGCGGAGAAGAACGGCTCCATCATTTCCATAGGGAAATGGGTGGTGGAGGAGAGCATCCGGCAGTACGCAGCATGGCGGAAGCAGTTTGGTTTTCCCTTTATTTTGTCCATCAATATTTCCGCGCTCCAGTATAAGAGGGATGATTTTGTGGATTCCATTCTGTCGGTGCTGAACAAGCATCAGGTCAGCCCCTCCGAGGTGGAGCTGGAAATTACGGAGAGCGTACTGATAGACGACTTCCAGAGCGTGTATGAGAAGCTGAAGGTCCTCAGGGACTGCGGCATCAGAATTTCGCTGGATGACTTCGGAACAGGTTTTTCATCCCTGTCCTATTTAAAGAAGCTTCCCATAGACACTCTGAAGATAGACAAATCCTTCATAGACACCGTGCTGACGGACTCCGCCACCAGAGTGATAACGGAATCCATCATCAATATGGTGAAATCCCTGGGCTTTGACTCTATTGCGGAGGGTGTGGAGAACGAGAAGCAGTATAAATATCTGCATTCCATAGGCTGCGACGTGATTCAGGGTTATCTGTTTAATAAGCCGCTTCCCGCTGAGGAGATGGCGAGCGTACTGTCGACGGAGGGCTAAAGAGACCAGATCAGAGTGCATTAGAAGGGCTGCCGCCCGAGTAGCTTCAGGCTGCGAGAGCGGAGGCTTCTTTTGCGCTTTTTGCGGCGGAGACTTATCTGGAAAAAGGGCTTTGACAGGCTTTTGAAGGCGGCAGAGAAAGGCAGGCTGCGGTTAGTGAGGATTGGGGACTGAATATTGGGCAAGAATTTATTTATTGCGGAAAAACCAAGCGTGGCAAGGGAGTTTGCAAACGCGTTAAAAATAAATACCGCATCCAGGGACGGCTATCTGGAATCGGCCGGAGACATCGTGACCTGGTGCGTGGGGCATCTGGTGACCATGAGTTATCCGGAGGTTTATGATGAAAAATATAAGCGCTGGAGCCTGAGCACGATTCCCTTTCTTCCGGACGAGTTTAAGTATGAGGTTATTGAAAGCGCCAGGAAGCAATATACTATAGTGAGCTCCCTGATGAAGCGAAAGGACGTGAGCAGAATCTATGTCTGCACGGACTCCGGGCGTGAGGGAGAGTACATATACAGGCTGGTGGAGCAGATGTCCGGGGTAAAGGGCAAGGAGCGCAGGCGGGTGTGGATCGATTCCCAGACGGAGGAGGAGATACTTCGGGGGATTCAGAACGCCAAGGACTTAAAGGAGTATGACGCTCTGAGCGATGCCGCATACCTGCGCGCCAAGGAGGATTACCTCATGGGCATTAATTTTTCACGGGTTCTGACCTTAAAGTACGGCAGGGCGGTGAAGGATTATTTAAAGAGGGACAAGGCGGTTATCTCCGTAGGACGCGTCATGACCTGCGTGCTGGGCATAGTGGTGAGCAGGGAGCGGGAGATACGCGCTTTTGTGAAAACTCCCTTTTACCGGGTGCTGGGAAATTTTGAATTACAGGGCAAAAAGGTTACCGGCGAGTGGAGGGCGGCGGAGGGTTCAAAGTAT
>CAJTPH010000059.1:4047-9783 GCA_910578215.1 uncultured Acetatifactor sp.
CGGGAGACCGCGGAGCTGCTTATAAAGGAGCTGGAGGCAGACGCCGGGGAAGGGGCTTTGCTTGAGAGCATTGAGAAGAAAAAGGAAAACAAAAATCCGCCCCTTCTGTATAATCTTGCGGAGCTGCAGAACGACTGTGCCAAATATTTTAAGATCAGCCCGGACCAGACCCTGCAGATCATACAGGACCTTTATGAAAAAAAGCTTGTCACCTATCCCAGAACGGACGCCAGGGTGCTGTCCACCGCGGTTGCGAAGGAGATCCACAAAAATATCGGGGGGCTTAAGGGCTATGCCCCGGCTGCGGCCTTTGCTGCGGAGATTATGAAAAACGGCAGCTATAAGGGAATCGCGAAGACCCGCTATGTGAACGACAAGCAGATCACGGACCATTACGCGGTGATTCCCACGGGGCAGGGGCTTGCCAATTTAAACGGGCTGCCTGCTCTGTCCGCCAAGGTCTATGAGCTGATCGTCCGCAGATTTTTGAGTATTTTTTATCCCCCTGCGGTGTATCAGAAGTTTGCGCTTTGTATTAAGGTCCGGAAGGAAAGCTTTTTTGCAAGCTTCAAGGTACTGCTTCAGGAGGGCTATCTGAAGGTGACGAATTACTCCTTTTTGAAGGGTAAGTCCCAGGACGGCACGGACGGCGCAGGCTCCGACAGCGAGGAAAGCGTTGGAAAAACGGAAGCCCTGGGGCAAAATGCAGAAAAGGAGGAAGCTTCCCGGCGCCAGGAGGACGGCGCGGAGGAAGTCAAGTGCGACGAGGAGCTGACCAAAATTTTGACAAGCCTGAAAAAGGGTGCAAGGCTGTCCGTGTGCTCCTATGAGATAAAGGAGGGCGAAACCTCACCGCCAAAGAGGTATAATTCGGGAAGCATTATCCTGACCATGGAAAACGCGGGGCAGTTTATCGAGGACGAGGAGCTGCGCGCCCAGATCAAGGGCAGCGGAATCGGCACCAGCGCCACCCGCGCCGAAATTTTAAAGAAGCTGGTCAACATCGAATATCTGGCCCTGAATAAAAAGACCCAGGTGCTGACGCCCACGCTTATGGGAGAAATGATATACGATGTGGTGGGCAGCTCCATCAAGGCGCTGCTCGATCCGGCGCTTACGGCGAGCTGGGAAAAGGGACTTACCTTGGTGGCGGGCGGAAATATCACCTCCAAAGAATACATGGATAAGCTTGCGGGCTTTGTGGGCAGAAGGACGGAGTATGTGAAACAGCTTAATAACCAGAGTAATCTGCAGGCGCAGTTTAACGCGGCGGCGGCAAACTACAAGAAGTAAGCCGGGGAGGTATGAGAGAAAATGAACGGTATAACGATTTCGGATTTATATGACCTGACGGAAACCATAGCAGCGGACTTATTTGAGGGGCTGACATATCCTTGGGAGGCGCTTGCCAAAATCCACGATTTTATCATCGGGCTTGGAAAGAGACTACCCGCGGAGCTTTACGAGGAGAGAGGGGAAAACATATGGGTGGCAAAAAGCGCCTCGGTTGCGCCGACCGCCTGCCTGAACGGTCCTCTGATTATAGACGAGGGAGCCGAGATCCGGCACTGTGCTTTTATCAGAGGTAATGCGATCGTGGGAAAGGGCGCCGTGGTGGGTAATTCCACGGAGCTGAAAAACACGGTGCTTTTCAACAGGGTGCAGGTGCCGCACTATAATTATGTGGGCGACAGTATATTGGGCTTTAGAGCTCATATGGGCGCAGGCTCCATAACCTCCAATGTGAAAAGCGACAAGACCCCGGTGACGGTAAAGGGGGAGGGCATCCGTGTGGAGACGGGCCTGAAGAAAATGGGCGCCATGCTGGGCGATTATGTGGAGGTGGGCTGCAACAGCGTGTTGAACCCGGGGACCGTCATCGGAAGAAACAGCAATATTTATCCCACTTCCATGGTGCGGGGCGTGATCCCTTCGGACAGCATTTATAAAAAGAGAACGGAAATTGCCGGTAAGCTGTAATTCGTTTTGGCCGGCTCCGGCCTTTGGCAAAGCGGCTGCGGCGTTTTTGCCTGCTTCGACAAAATGACTTGATTTTTTCCCGTATATATGAGAAAATAAGGCAGAATGTTGTTATTTAACTTATCTGTGAGAAAAAAGAAATAAATAATAACTTACATAATCTGAAAGGAGATTTCACATGATTTATTCAAAGGAAGTTGAAGAAATGTGTACAGTCGCACAGGGTGTGCATCATGGGTGTGCGCCTATCCCCGAAGAAGCTAAATGGGTTCAGGCAAAGAAGGTAGAAGATATATCCGGTCTGACACATGGCGTGGGCTGGTGTGCTCCTCAGCAGGGCGCGTGCAAGCTGACCCTGAATGTGAAGGAGGGTATCATCCAGGAGGCTCTGGTGGAGACCATCGGCTGCTCCGGAATGACCCATTCCGCGGCTATGGCGGCGGAGATTCTGCCCGGACTTACCGTGATGGAGGCGCTCAACACCGACCTTGTCTGCGACGCCATCAATACGGCTATGAGAGAGCTGTTTCTTCAGATCGTTTACGGACGTACTCAGAGCGCGTTTTCTGAGGAGGGTCTTCCTATCGGCGCGGGTCTTGAGGATCTTGGAAAGGGTCTCAGGAGCCAGGTCGGAACCATGTACGGCACACTGAAAAAGGGTCCCCGTTATCTGGAAATGGCAGAGGGCTATGTAACCGGCATCGCTTTGGACAAGGATGACCAGATCATCGGTTACGAGTTTGTGAGCCTTGGCAAAATGACTGATTTCATCAAGAAGGGTGACGATCCCAACACCGCGTACGAGAAAGCCAAGGGTCAGTACGGCCGTGTGGCTGACGCTGTCAAGATCATCGATCCCAGAAAGGAATAAAGCATGGCCGTAAGGCAGTTATGCGCTGCTTTCCGATGAACGAAGTGAATTGAGAAGGTTCCGAAAAATAAAGGAGGACAGGAAAAATGGCTTTATTTGAATCATATGAAAGACGTATTGATAAAATTACGGCTGTGCTGAACAGCTATGGCATCTCCTCTATCGAAGAAGCGGAGAAGATCACAAAGGACGCAGGTCTTGACGTATACGATCAGGTTAAGAAGATTCAGCCCATCTGCTTTGAAAACGCGTGCTGGGCTTATACCGTAGGCGCGGCTATCGCTATCAAGAAGGACTGCCGCAAGGCGTCCGAGGCAGCTGCGGCAATCGGCGAGGGGCTTCAGGCATTTTGTATTCCCGGCTCCGTTGCGGATACCCGTAAGGTGGGTCTTGGTCATGGAAATCTGGGCAAAATGCTTCTGGAGGAGGATACGGACTGCTTCTGCTTCCTGGCAGGGCATGAATCCTTTGCGGCGGCAGAGGGCGCTATCGGCATCGCCGAGAAGGCTAACAAGGTGCGCCAGAAACCCCTGCGCGTTATTCTGAACGGTCTGGGCAAGGATGCCGCAAAGATTATCTCACGTATCAACGGATTTACCTTTGTTGAGACCGAGTATGACCCTTATACCAACACGGTAAAGGAAATCGAGAGAATTCCCTACTCCGAGGGTCTGCGCGCAAAGGTAAACTGCTACGGGGCAAATTCCGTTCCCGAGGGCGTTGCAATCATGTGGAAGGAGAACGTGGACGTTTCCATCACAGGCAACTCTACCAATCCCACCAGATTCCAGCATCCGGTTGCGGGTACATATAAGAAGGAGAGAAACGAGGCAGGAAAGAAGTACTTTTCCGTTGCTTCCGGCGGCGGCACGGGACGTACGCTGCACCCTGACAACATGGCGGCAGGCCCCGCATCCTACGGCTTTACCGACACCCTGGGCCGTATGCATTCCGACGCGCAGTTTGCGGGATCTTCATCCGTTCCCGCCCACGTTGAGATGATGGGCCTTATCGGCATGGGCAACAACCCTATGGTCGGCGCTACTGTGGCTGTGGCGGTGCTGATTGAGGAAGCGGCTGAGGCTGGCAAGTTCTAAATATATCTTATTTCAAAAAAGTGCCGAAAGGCTTGAAAGTACCGTAATCTTCAGGGGTTGCGGTACTTTTTTTGATGCCGAAAACCGGAAAGGGAAATTTGCTGTGAGAGGTCGTGAAACGTGCGAGAATTTGGTGAGTAGGCATCCGGTAGGTAACAAGTAGGTAACACGATGAAGGTAACAAAAATCTGAGCATGGAAACATAAGAAAATGCCGTAGGCATAAGGCTTACGACATTTTTTCTATGTCCTCCCGGAGCCAGTCGAGGTCCCGGTATGTATAGACTTTTTCGGTTACGTCATTGATCTTGTGGCCGACTAAGCGCTTCACAACCAGAGGGTCAACACCGGCTTTTTTCATTCTGGTTACGAAAGTATTGCGGGGATCGTGGGGTCTGTGTTCCTGATTGAATGGCAGAGCCTCCATGACCTTGAAGAACCGTCCGGCATATTTGTCATAAGTGATGTTGATGCCGCCCTTTGGAGAGTCCGGATCGTTGAGCAGAAATTCGCTGTTTAGAGCCTGGGCCTTCTCGTAATTCTTCCGGACAAGATCAGCTATCCGGGAGTGAATCGGCACCATACGGTTTTTTCCTGCGTCGGTTTTCATGCCGCCGGTAACGTAGAGTTCCTCCAGACTTATATCTTCCAGTCGGAGTCTCCCCATTTCCTGCGGGCGCCATCCCATGTAACACTGAATCAGAATCCAGTCAACATATTTTACGGTGCCGACGTTATCCCAAAGCACCTGCAGTTCGTCCTCGGAAAATGGGATATGGCTGCGCCGGTTTTCTTCCTTCTCTTTGATGATGTCGTCGGAGAGTTCAAAAGTACGGGCAAAGTTCTTGTCTACCAGCTCATATTCGAGGGCGTAATCCAGCATGAGGTTGAACATGGATTTGATCCTGGCTTTCGTGCCGGGGGAGGCATGGACTTTCTGGCCTGCGTTTTTACCTCTGTCCTGAATGATGTAGCCGTCCTCCATGATGCCCTTGATATGCCTTGCACGAAGGTCCTTGACACGCATACCGTAGAGAATGTGGCAGTACCTCCAGGCGGCGGTTATTGTCCGGGCAGAGGATTCACTTTCGAGGGTAGGGAAGTACGCCTCAGTCCATTTCTGGTAAAGCTCCGCAAGCGTGAGATTGCTGTTCTGGATGTCATAAGGATTTGCTCCATACTCAGCCAATGCCTGCAGAGCCTCTTTTTTGGTTTTGAAGGTTCCTATCGGTACACGGTTCTGAGTAGTTTTCCCTGTTTCCTGATCGGTGGTCCAGCCGAGAGTGACACGGGCCAGATAAGGCTTACGCCTGTTCCCGGATAATTTGGTTACACTTCCGTAACCGTTAGGCAGTTTCATAGCATCACTTCCTTTACAGTTTGATAGATTCGATTACTGCGCCGAGTCCGGCATAGTCTGTCTTTACCGGTTCCAGTTTAAGCAGGGAGGACAGGGAAATTCCTTTTTGCTCTGGCATCTTCTCATTCAGAACGGATGTAGGCAGCACATAGAAATCCCAATAGTCCAGGTTAAGCAGGGAAATGTCTTTTGTTTTGGCGGTAAAAAGACAGAATACATACAGGTCACAGTTGCGCTTTGCCTCGGATGAATAAGAGGCGGTAGCATTATCCCAGGCCAGTTTCCTTCCGATGTCGAAGCGAATCTGAGCAAAGATATTTTCAGGTGTCCAGGCTTGAATGTAAGCGGCAGATTTTACTTCAATCCTGCGTCCGGATGGACTTGTCACGTCAAATGGGAGCCAGTTTTCTCGCATTTGCGTGCGGGGGG
>CAJTPH010000060.1 GCA_910578215.1 uncultured Acetatifactor sp.
ATAGGGCGAAAAGCAAACCACCGGCTTAGCCGGTGGTACTGATTCAAATCATCGTGTGCGGATTGTCCGCGGGAAGCATTGACAACAGGAGGTAATATTATGTGGCCGATTTTGAAAAGAGAGGTAATAAATTATGTGAAAAGACCTTTGCTGTGGCTGGGCATCGCAATCGGCGCCCTGATGGTATTTTAAAACGTAAGCCCTTATTTGAATATCCGTTATCTGGAGTAAGGGGAAAGCATTATAAATGATTTTCCGGAAACATCACGGAATGGAGATGTTTTTAACGGATATGTGCCCACGGAGGAGAGGGCAAGAAGGGGGCTGTGGGAGGAGCAGATACAAAAAAATCTGATGTCCATATTTAGTATGAGCTATGCGGAAGCACGGGCAGTGACTGATGAAATAAGTGAAATGGATATTATGACAGCCTCTGCGTATCTGGAAGGGTACAGGTTTTATGGGGCAGAGAATGTTTATGCGGGTACAGCCTATCGCAAAGGGACCCGTGAGGAAATCAATTCTTATATTGCGGAGAAAGCCCTGGACGGAATCCTCTACAGCAGGGAGAATTATGAAAAAATACGGAGGAAAATAGGATATCTGCCCCAGAAGATTGACCTTTATCCAGGCCTGTCGGAGCATCGCGGAAAGAAGCTGAAGCAATGTCAGGAGGCATGAAACGGAGGGTCAGCCTTGTTCAGGCACTTTTAAATGAGCCGGAATTTTTGATTGTCGATGAACCCACAACCGGATTAGATCCTGAAGAACGTATCCGTATCAGAAATCTGCTGGTTGATTTTTCGGAAGGGCGCACCGTACTGTTTTCGACCCATGTGGTGGAGGATTTGGCAGCGACCTGTAACCGGCTTGCAGTTATGAAAAAGGGAAGATTCCTTTATTCAGGAAATATGAAAGAGCTGCTGGAGCTGGAAAAAGCATATCATATTTCATCGAAGCTGTATATGGGTGATGAGCTGCAAATGAAATTAATCAGTGAAGCGCCGCCCCGGACTGCATGCAGTCCCTGTGAGGCAACCCTTGAGGATGCGTATATTTATATTGCAAACAAAGAACCGTAATAGTCATGCTCCTTCTTATGCCCGCCTGGACTTATGTTCAGCCGGGCGTTTTTTTGATATGCTCTTTAATGGAATTTGGTAGATGACAATTTGACGCAGAAATGCTATAATATCCAAGCAGATAAAACGTAAAAGGTAGTAAGCGAGGTTATCAGGATGGCGGCTTCCAACGGAAGAAAAAAAACATCTACAAATAAAAACACAGGCAGGGGAACTAAAAAGGCAGCGGCAGGCTCGTCGAGCAGGGCAAAAAAAGCGGATGCCGCCCGCCGGGAGCAGGACAGGGCGCTGTTTCATGAAATAGGGCTGATCGTGCTGTTTGTGGCTATGGTTATTTTATTCTGCTGTAATTTCGGCATGATCGGACCGGTGGGCAACGGAATAAGCGGAGCTCTGTTCGGAGTGTTCGGTCTCACCGCGTATGTGGTTCCGGTGCTTCTATTTCTCGCCGTGGCGTTCTGGTTTGCCAATCAGGGGAATCCCAATGCGGTGAGAAAGCTGATTTCAGGGATTGTGCTGTTTCTTATGCTGGGAATAGTCTGTGATCTTCTCACAAAGAATTCCGCCGCCCTGGAAAAGTACGATTTTTTGCATTTGTATGAAAGCTGCCGTGTGGGAAAGACCGGAGGCGGTATTCTTGGGGGCAGCTTAAGCTTCTTTCTGCAGCATTATCTGGAGATCATCGGAACGGTTCTTGTGGTGGTGCTCTGCTCGGTGGTCAGTCTGATCCTGTTGACGGAAAAGTCTCTGATCAGCAGCATGAAGAACGGCGGCAGCCGGATGAGGGAGAGAAGCCGCGAGGACGCGGAGCGCCGCAGGGAGTACAACAGGCTCCGGCTTGAGGAACAGGAGAGAAGGCGTGCGGAAAGGGAAGAGGAACGCGCAAGAAGGGCCCAGGAGCAGCTTCGGGAGGCGGAGGAGCTGCCGAGGGGAGAGGAAGAAAATGCAAGAATAGAGGAACGTCCGAGAAGGGGCGAATCACGATCAAAAAAGGAAGAGGAACGTCTCAGGCGTGAGGAGGAACGAAGGCTCCGGGCGGAGGAAAAGGAAAACGAGAAGATATTACGCATGGAAAAGCGGGTGTCCGGCGTCATGCTTGACACGGCGCTGGAGAGACCGGAGGAAACAAGGCGCAGGGACGATATACATGAGATCGTGCTGACCGAGGAGCCCGCAGCCGAGGAACAGGCCGCAGAGGCTGTAACCGCGGCGCCTGCGCCTGTCTATGAGTTTGAAAAGGTGAATATACGGGGCGTGCATCAGGTGACAATAGATCAGACAGCGGAGGAGCAGGAGGATAAGGAGGAGCCTGAGGCAGACGTACAGACCCGGTCAAAGGAGCCGCCTGACGAAATACGGATACATAAAGAGGATGTAAAGGAAAGCGCAAATGAGGAGCCCGGGGAGCTGGCGGCAAGGCCGAAGCCCGTGGCAAAACCGCCTGCGGATTCGGGGCGTGAGCGCACGGAAGCGCAGATGCCAAGAGATATGGCGGGCACGGAGAAGAATGTTCCGAAAAAGTATATGTTTCCGCCGCTTTCCAGGCTTCAGAAGGGTGTTGCTGTCACGGGCGACACCACAAGGGAGCTGAAGGAGACGGCGCTGCATCTGCAGCAGACCCTGCAAACCTTCGGCGTGAGGGTGACGATCACGGATATCAGCCAGGGTCCCAGCGTTACCCGCTATGAGCTGCAGCCGGAGCAGGGCGTCAAGGTGTCCAAGATCGTGGGGCTTGCCGATGACATTAAGCTGAATCTTGCCGCTACGGATATCAGAATCGAAGCGCCGATTCCCGGTAAGGCGGCAATCGGCATCGAAGTGCCCAACAAGGAAAACATGCCTGTGGCACTCAGGGATTTGCTGGAGACAAAGGAGTTTCGTGAATTCCCCTCCAACCTTGCCTTTGCGGTGGGTAAGGATATCGCCGGCAAGGCGGTGGTGTCTGATATTGCGAAAATGCCGCATATGCTGATTGCGGGAGCTACCGGTTCGGGAAAATCCGTCTGTATCAATACGCTGATTATGAGCATTTTGTACAAGGCGCATCCGGATGACGTAAAGCTTATCATGGTAGACCCGAAGGTAGTTGAATTAAGCGTTTACAACGGCATCCCCCATCTGCTGATCCCGGTGGTTACGGACCCGAAGAAGGCGTCCGCGGCGCTGCATTGGGGAGTCTCGGAGATGGAGGAGCGATACCGGAGATTCGCGGATTTCAATGTCCGGGATTTGAAGGGCTACAATAAAAAGCTGGAGTCCATGCAGGATAACGGGGAGGAAAACGTGCCGGGAAAGCTTCCTCAGATCGTGATTATCGTGGACGAGCTTGCCGATCTGATGATGGTATGCCCCGGGGAGGTGGAGGAATCCATCTGCCGTCTGGCACAGCTTGCGCGTGCGGCGGGTATCCATTTGATCATAGCTACACAGC
This sequence comes from uncultured Acetatifactor sp., assembly GCA_910578215.1. GTDB lineage: Bacteria > Bacillota > Clostridia > Lachnospirales > Lachnospiraceae > Acetatifactor. The sequence goes on from CAJTPH010000060.1 coordinate 3,514, forward strand.
GTCCCAGCGTGGATGTTATCACAGGTCTTATCAAGGCGAATATGCCCAGCCGGGTGGCGTTTTCCGTGTCCAGCGGCGTGGATTCCCGCACTATTTTGGATATGAACGGCGCGGAGAAGCTTCTGGGCAAGGGAGACATGCTTTTTTATCCTCAGGGCTATACCAAGCCGGCGCGTATCCAGGGCGCCTTTGTCTCGGATAAGGAAGTGTCGGATGTGGTTGATTTCCTGAAAAACCAGGTGATTGGCAATACATATGCGGAGGATATTGAAGATAAGATCATGAGCATCGGTTCCGGTTCCGCAAAAGGAGGAGGCGGTTCCTCCGACGGGGGGAACGCGTTGGACGAACTGTTTGAGAAGGCGGGCCGCCTGATTATTGACCAGGACAAGGCATCCATAGGCATGCTGCAGAGAGCCTTCCGGATAGGCTTTAACAGGGCGGCAAGGATTATGGACCAGCTCTCCCAGTACGGTGTGGTGAGTGAAGATGAGGGCACCAAGGCCAGAAAGGTATTAATGAGTCCGGAACAGTTTGATCAGCTTCTGGAGGAAATATAGACCAATAGTGAAAGGATTGAATGAATGAAAACAGACATTGAAATTGCACAGGAAGCAGTGATGGAGCCTATCTGTACGGTTGCCGCCGGGCTTGGGATTTCAGAGGATGACCTGGAATATTACGGAAAGTACAAGGCTAAGCTTTCCGGCGAATATCTGGAAAGCCTGAAAAGCCGGAAGGACGGACGCCTGATTCTTGTGACAGCCATCAATCCCACCCCTGCCGGCGAGGGCAAGACCACTACCAGCGTAGGGCTTGGACAGGCGTTTGGCAGGCTTGGAAAAAAGGCTGTCATTGCGCTGCGCGAGCCCTCTCTGGGGCCCTGCTTCGGCATCAAGGGAGGCGCTGCGGGCGGAGGCATGTCTCAGGTGGTTCCCATGGAGGATATCAACCTTCATTTTACGGGAGATTTTCATGCCATTACCTCGGCAAACAACCTGCTTGCCGCCCTTCTTGACAATCATATCCAGCAGGGCAACGAGCTGCAGATCGATACCAGGCAGGTGGTGTGGAAGCGGTGCCTGGATATGAATGACAGAGTTCTGCGCAACACTGTAGTCGGCATGGGCAGCCGTCTGGACGGCTTTGTGCGCGAGGATCATTTTGTGATTACGGTGGCAAGCGAGATCATGGCGATACTTTGTCTTGCGGAGGATATGAAGGACCTTAAGGAACGCCTGGGCCGTATTATCGTTGCCTATAATTACGCCGGAGCGCCCGTCACCGCGGGAGACCTGCAGGCAGTCGGTGCCATGGCGGCGCTTTTAAAGGATGCCATGAAGCCCAATCTGGTCCAGACCCTGGAGCATACGCCGGCGTTGGTGCATGGAGGCCCCTTTGCAAACATTGCCCACGGCTGTAATTCCGTGGTTGCCACCAGAGCCGCTTTAAAAATGGCGGATTACTGCATCACCGAGGCGGGCTTCGGTGCGGACCTGGGGGCGGAGAAATTTTTTGACATCAAGTGCCGCATAGCGGGCTTAAAGCCTGACGCGGCAGTGCTGGTTGCAACGGTCCGTGCATTGAAGTATAATGGAGGTGTGCAGAAGGAGGAGCTGAGCCGGGAGAATCTGGATGCTTTGAAAAAGGGCATTGTAAATCTGGAAAAGCACATTGAAAACCTGCAGAAATACGGAGTACCCGTGGTTGTGACCTTAAATTCCTTTGTGACGGACACGGAGGAGGAAATTGCATTTGTTAAGGAATTCTGTGAGGCCAGAAGCTGTGAGTTTGCCCTGTCCCAGGTGTGGGAAAAGGGAGGAGAGGGCGGCATAGCGCTGGCGGAGAAGCTTCTGGAAATACTGGACGGAAATTCGGAGGCAGGCGAAGGGGAGTCTGCGCACAGTCATTTTCGGATGCTGTATGAGAACGAACTGCCTTTGGAGGAAAAAATACAGACTGTCGCAAAAGAAATTTACGGGGCAGGCAGCGTGAGCTTTTCCGCCGCCGCAAGGAGGCAGCTGCAGAGGCTGACGGAAATGGGCTTTGGCAATCTTCCTGTCTGCATGGCGAAGAATCAGTATTCGCTTTCGGATGACCCCAAGCTCCTTGGACGTCCGGAGGGCTTTGAGCTTACCGTTCGCGAGGCGTATGTTTCGGCAGGGGCGGGCTTTGTGGTTGTTTTGACAGGCGACGTAGTTACTATGCCGGGTTTGCCCAAGAAGCCGGCGGCGTACAGGATAGATGTAAGTGAAAGTGGTGTTATAACTGGTTTGTTTTAAGACAAAAAGGGGTGACGTGGTATGAAATGTCCCAAATGCGGAGAGGAAATGCCAGAGGGAAGCCTGTATTGTGAACACTGCGGTGAAGACATTCATATAGTGCCTGATTTTGAGCCTGAATTGGAGCGTAACATTGAACAGAATATCAACAGCATTCTGGAAGAACTGTATGAGAAAGAGGAGGCTGTGCAGGAGGAGGCTTCGGAGGAGGTTCCCTTGAAAAGCACACCTGCAAAGCCTTTTAAATTACGAAAATGGCAATTGGCTTTGATATTTGGAAGCATTTTCACGGCGGCTGCGGTATGGGCGGCATGGAGTCTGTACAGCTATAACTCTAAGGATTATCAGGCGGACAGGGGGGCATATTATGCAGGGCAGGCAAAATATGACAGGGCGATCTCCTGCTATAATCGTGCGTTGGAGCTTGACAGCAACAACATAGACCTTATGTTCAGCCTTGCGGAGGTCTACCTGTTAAAAAACAACAAAATTGAATATGAATATCTTCTGAGGGGAATTGTCAGGAATCCGGCGGCATCCACGGAGCAGTTAGAGAGCGCTTACAGCAAGCTGATTGCCATATATCGTGCCAGAGAGGATTATCAGACCATCAACGATCTGGTGCTTTCCAGTAACAGTGAACAGATTCTGGCAACCTATCAGAATTATATTGCCAGAATGCCGGAATTCAGCATCAAGGAGGGATATTATGCCAGTATCCAGCCCTTGACCTTAACGGCCTTCGGCACCGGAAAGATATATTATACCATGGACGGAACAGAGCCTACGGAAGGCAGCACGGCATATACGGCGCCGATTATTCTGGAAAAGGGTGACTATGTTATCTCGGCGTATTTTGTAAATGACAAGGGAATCTGCAGCGATATTGTGACCAAGGAATATCACATAGAAATCGAGGAAATACCTGCGCCGGATGTCAGCGTACCCAGCGGAGAATACAAGTCTCCCGTGAACATAGAGGTAAGCGGGGCAGAAGGTGAAATCTATTATACCACGGACGGGACGGTTCCCACTTATTCCTCCAGCGCTTATACGGGACCGATTCCCATGCCCCTTGGCAAATCTACCTTTAAGTTTGCACAGATTGTCAACGGTGTCACGGGGCTCGTTGCAGAGAGAACCTATCAGCTGAAAATGAAAACGAGTTATACGCCTGAGCAGGCGGTGTCCGCCATCAGGGACTATGCTCTGGGAACCGGAAAATTTTATGACGAGACAGGCCGCTTTGACGAGTCGGGGGCAGCGTATCAGTATGAGTATCAATATGTGATGAATATCAACGGAATAGCCGATTTTTATGTGGTATCGGAGATCCTTCGCTCGTCTGACGGGACGGCGGCAAAGACGGGCAGCAATTATGCGGTCAATGCCTATACGGGAGAGTTTTTCAGGCTGGAGCAGGACAAATACGGAAATTACAGCTTGATAATAATAGAAAAAGTTACGGGAAATAATCCTGAAAAAAGCGGTACGGAAAAGGCGGAAGCGCCGGGAACATCTCGTCCTCCGGCAGAAAATTCCGAAGATGTGAATAACGAGGCTTCGTTTAATGAGGAGGAAGCCGGCGAGGAGCCTTCCGAAACAGAAAATATAGATACGGATAATTCCGTGCAGGACGAATAGAGAGGTGGATTATGTTAAAAAATGAAGAAAAGTATTTCATTGTAAAAAAGAGAGAGCTTACTACAAACATATATCTAATGGATGTAGAGGCAGGACGGGTTGCAAAATCATGCCAGCCCGGGCAGTTTGTCATTGTGAGAACGGATGCGGAGGGCGAGAGAATCCCTTTGACCATCTGTGATTATGACAGGGAAAAGGGAACCGTGACCATTGTATTTCAGTGCGTGGGCGCGGGCACACAAATGATGGCGCAGCTGCAGGAGGGAGACTTTTTCCATGATTTTGTGGGACCTCTGGGCTGCCCTTCGGAGCTGGTCAAGGAAGCGCCTGAGGAGCTAAGGAAAAAGAAAATTTTGTTTGTTGCCGGCGGCGTGGGTGCAGCTCCCGTTTATCCCCAGGTAAAATGGCTCCATGAAAACGGAGTAGAGGCGGATGTCATCGTGGGGAGCAAGACAAAGGACCTTCTTATTCTGGAGAAGGAGATGGAGGCGGTTGCAGGCAATCTTTATGTCACCACGGACGACGGCTCCTACGGGAGAAGCGGCATGGTGACGCAGACCATCAAGGATCTGACGGAGGAGGGCAAAAAGTATGATCTGTGTGTGGCGATCGGTCCCATGATCATGATGAAATTTGTCTGCCTTTTGACAAAAGACCTGAATATTCCCACCGTTGTCAGCCTGAATCCCATTATGGTGGACGGCACGGGAATGTGCGGCGCCTGCCGTGTGACGGTAGGCGGTCAGGTGAAATTTGCCTGTGTGGACGGTCCTGAATTTGACGGGCATGCGGTCAACTTTGACGAGGCCATGAGGCGCCAGCAGATCTATAAGACACAGGAGGGCAGAGCCATGCTGAAGCTGGAGGAGGGCGACACCCACCACGGCGGCTGCGGGAACTGCTGAGCGGCTTAAGAACAATCGGCGAAATGTATGGATAGTCAATCAGAGATTGGAGGAGTGCAATAAATGGATGTTTTGACAAAGATTCCCGTTAGGGAGCAGGATGCAAAGGAACGCGCGGCAAACTTTGGAGAGGTCTGCCTGGGCTACAATAAAGAAGAAGCGATGAACGAGGCGGTGAGGTGCATCAACTGCAAGAATGCACAATGCATAAAGGGGTGTCCCGTTGCAATCGATATTCCCGGCTTTATCGAGAAGGTAAAGGCAGGGGAGATCGAGGAGGCGTACCAGATCATCAGCCAGTCCAGCGCGCTGCCTGCCGTGTGCGGGCGTGTGTGCCCCCAGGAAAGCCAGTGTGAGGGAAAGTGTATCCGCGGTATTAAGGGAGACCCTATTTCCATTGGAAAGCTTGAGCGCTTTGTTGCTGACTGGGCGCGTGAAAACAATATAAAGCCTGCGGGCGCAGCCGAGAAAAAGGGAAAAAGCGTAGCGGTTATCGGCTCCGGTCCTGCGGGACTGACCTGTGCGGGCGATCTGGCAAAGATGGGCTACGATGTGACCATCTTTGAGGCGCTGCACGAGCCGGGCGGCGTTCTGGTGTACGGCATCCCTGAATTCCGTCTGCCCAAGCGGGAGGTCGTTGCAAAGGAAATTGAGAACGTAAAGGCTCTGGGAGTTAAAATAGAGACGAATGTGGTGGTAGGCAAGTCGGTCACCATAGACGAATTGATAGACGAGGAAGGCTTCGACGCGGTGTTTATCGGCTCCGGCGCAGGGCTGCCCAAGTTTATGGGAATTCCCGGGGAAAATTCCAACGGTGTGTTCTCCGCAAACGAATACCTGACCAGAAGCAATTTGATGAAAGCCTTCGACGAGAATTCCAATACCCCTATTATGAACAGCAAAAAGGTTGCCGTGGTGGGAGGCGGAAATGTGGCGATGGATGCGGCGAGAACGGCGCTGCGCCTTGGGGCGGAGGTACACATCGTATACCGCAGAAGCGAGGAGGAGCTTCCCGCCAGAGTGGAGGAGGTCCATCACGCAAAGGAGGAGGGTATTATTTTTGACCTGCTAACAAATCCGGTGGAAATCTATGCGGACGAAAAAGGCTGGGTGACCGGCATGAAATGTATTAAAATGGAGCTTGGAGAGCCGGACGCTTCCGGGCGCCGCCGTCCTGTGGAGGTTCCCGGTTCCGAATTTGTCATGGAGCTTGACACGGTGATCATGTCGCTTGGAACATCTCCCAATCCGCTGATTTCCTCCACTACGGAGGGGCTGGAGACCAACAAGTGGAAGTGCATCGTAGCCGAGGAGGAAAACGGCAGGACCAGCAAGGAGGGCG
>CAJTPH010000061.1 GCA_910578215.1 uncultured Acetatifactor sp.
CTCATTTTGTGTGCATCGGTGTAACAGTTTAGCCGAAGGCTGAACTGTTACAAAATTTGTGGCAATTCAGCCATAGGCGGTATGTAGCTGGCAGAGAGGTAAGGTGATTATGAATTTGTAATATTCCGAAAAGCAACGGATATAAATTAGCAAAAATGTGTTTTCAGATGAAAGACAGATTGATTTGTCAGGAGAATAATGGTATTATTAAAAAAATTTCAGAAAGGGGATTTGTATATGAGACGATATGTTATGTTTGCATAGCACTGGCTATTGCAAAAAATAAATTGTTATAGCCAATGCTATTCCTAAAAAATAAGTTTAGGAGGCAAACATGGGCTATATAAGAGCGGAAGAAATTCTGCCCATTGAGGTAATAAAACTGATACAGCAGTATGTTGACGGAACTAACATATATATTCCACGAAAGCAGGAAAACAGACATGACTGGGGAACTAAAACGGCTTACAAACGTGAACTGCAAAATAGGAATGAATTGATTTATAAAGGCTATTTGTCCGGCATAGCTATTCACGAGCTGGCCCAAAGCTATTATTTATCAGAAAAAAGCATACAGCGAATTATCAGACAGGCAAAATTATTAGGTGTGAGCTAACTTAGGTTGGCTCACATTTTTTTATAATAAACCTTGAGGTATATGTCTTTTAAGATATTTGCTAGACTATAGATCAGAACTATAGTTCAGAATGGAGGAGAATGAAATGTATGTATATCATGTTGTAACGGATAGACCATTGAAAGTGGGGCAACAACTCTTTTTTGATGAAACACATCACAACGGAGTGTATCAAAGAGTTTGTGAGAAAATCAATATTGTTAAAGATATATACAGTAATCCTGCAAATTACAATGCAGAAACATTAGAACATCATACATCAGTTGCTATGCGGGAATTGGCATTGGAGGAAATCAGAAAGACAAAGTATCCCTCGTACCCTTCGAGAATGAGCTGCCTATATGTATCAAGGACATTTGAGGAGGCTGATAACTGGGGTAAGTATTTTGCGAAAATAGGCCGCCCAACATATAGCATTGTTAAGCTGGAGATAGATGGGAATTGTTTTTTCGGTGATGCCACAAAATGTTTTGATGCACAGTTAGATGAACAGGAAAATATGCGGCTGGCGGATATTTATTGGAAAAATGAAAGCAATGACACAGATGATCCGCCAATAGTTGAAATGTTAGTTGATGGACATATCAAAGTAGTTGAAATGATAAAAGAGATAAATGCAAATGTTATAGAATTTAGATAATAGAATCATGTTTTAGATTCTATTATCTAATTTATCGCAGGAGGTTGATTTATGGATTATAGCAGAAAAATATCTGAACGCTTATGGAATTTACCGGATAAAGGTGAACGGGAAAGTCTCAGGGAGGAAACCTTCATTGATGATATTATCCAGAAAAGTCATATTGAAAAGGAATTGCTTTCCAATTTAGATGGTATTAAAACAGTATTTGACGGCGGAGCCGGGAGCGGCAGATTTTCCATTCTTCTTGCAAAACACGGATGCAATGTCACGCATTTTGACATCTCGCAGCCTATGATAGACAAAGCAAAAGAACTGGCAGAAAGAGCAGGGGTTCTTGACAAAATATCCTTCGTGAAAGGAGCATTAGAGGATTTGAGGGATTTTGATGATAAATCCTTTGATATGGTTATTTCATTTGATGCGCCTATTTCGTATACCTACCCTCGACAGGAGCAGGTCATTGGGGAGCTGGTGCGCATATGCAAAAAGCGCATTGTCATAAGCGTATCAAGCCGCTTAGGAAGCCTGCCATATTTAGCAAATCCCATCAATAAGCATCAGTTTATATTAGATGAAAATTGTGAAGATCCATATGTTAAGTGGTGCCTTCGTAACTGGTCGAATGCGGTTGAAGCGTTTCGATTTGAAAAAAACAGGGTTGATAAATTATGGTCGGATGGACTTATGGGAGGTAAGGAAGAAATAGAAGAATATGAAAGGGGCGGCACTCCCTGGTGCATCACATATACTTTCATGCCGGATGAACTGGAAGGAATACTTCATAGATTTGGCGTGAAATATATTAAACTGGCAGGCCCCGGCGCATATGCGAGGACTATCCCCCGTGAGCTGCTTGTCAAGATAATGAAGGATTCAGAACAGCGCTCAGCTTTTCTTGATTTTTGTTATCAGTATGATTCTAATCCGTATGTATGTGGTATTGGAAAAGACAACTTATTGGCTAAAGGGGAGTTGTAAAGTGAAGCAAATGATTCATGCAAAGATAAAGGATGTGGATTTGAAATTTGAAACAGAATCGACAATTTTTTCTCCCAATTCTATTGACAATGGTACATTGGCCATGCTGTCTGAAATTGATTTTTTGCCAAGTGATAAGGTGTTGGATTTAGGCTGCGGTTATGGTGTTGTAGGTATACTGGCAGGAAAACTCATAGGAGAAGAAAGTGTTATTATGTGCGATATCTCTGAACAGGCAGTAAAGCATGCAACGATAAACGCAACGCTTAACGGCGTACCATACATTGACATTAGATTAAGCGACGGATATCAAAATGTACAAGAAAATGATTTTACGCTCATATTGTGTAATCCCCCATATCATGCGGATTTTTCTGTTCCAAAGAAATTTATTGAGGTTGGTTTCAGAAAACTGGCTATGGGAGGAAAGCTGGTTATGGTTACCAAAAGACTTGATTGGTACAAAAATAAGCTGGTATCTGTTTTTGGCGGTGTCAAAGTACAGAAAGTGGAAGGATATTATGTCTTTGTTGCAGAGAAGCGAAGCCAGGTCATAAAGAAGAAAAAGAAGCCTGCAAAGAGATTATCCAAAAAATTACAGCAAAAGCAGAAATGCTTCAAAACGAATCAACCATAAAAAGGAGGGATCTGTTTTATGACCACACCCGTTTACCTTGCATAGCGCGGCTATTGCAAATAAAAGAGAATAAGGAATAGCCTGCGCATCGGACTGTAAGCTTTGCAGGTTTTTCTTTTTCTGATTTTTGGCCTTGTTAAATTCCCGGCTCAGACTTGCAACTTTTAACAGGGTGTATTATGATTAAGAGTATCGGGTTCGGACAGTCTGGGCATTATGGAGGATATAAGGTCTGGGATACCGGTAAAACAGACAGGATAAAAGGCTGCAATGCAGAGAGCATGCGGAGAGGACTTATTGCAAATGAATTCAGATCGGGAGAGGATTAAATCGTTACAGGCATTGAGGGCAATGGCGTTTCTGGGTATTTTTTTTGCCCATGCCAATTTTTTTATTTCATGGTCTGCGCTGGGAGTTTCCGTTTTTTATGTTCTGTCAGGGTTTTTGATGATGAATACCCGTCAAAACCAGGAATGGAAGCCGTCGGCGGGCAACAGTCTCAAATTTGCCATAGGTAAGATAAAAAGGCTGTATCCTCTGCATATTGTTACCATGGTATTTGCTGTTATATTGTCGCTGGCAGTCATGCTGTGGCACGGAGAAGGCATAAAATCCTATTTGGAGCTTGCGGGAGAAATTGTGCTGCATATTTTGCTGCTTCAGACCTGGGTTCCGCATGCTTCGGTAAGCGTTTCTCTCAACGGAGTTGCATGGTATTTATCGGCGGCAGCGTTTTTATACTTTGTATTTCCTTATGCAGCGTCATGGATTCGGCGAAAGAGGAATTCGTTTTTGGTTTTTTTGTGCGTTGCCATATTGGGCATGGAGATACTTAGCTGTATTCCCTTTATATATTTTTTGGGGGAAAACAGCTTCGTTTATATATGGTTTATGTATTTTTTTCCCGTATTCAGACTGGGAGATTTTGTTATCGGCTGCTGCTTTGGAAAAGTATATGGGGAAAGGGCAGCTGGCGCCGAGTCTGGCTTAAGCGGCGGATTAAGCCTGAAATATTCGGCCATGGAGCTTGCGGCAACGGCTCTTACGGTGGGTGTGCTCCTTTGGATGAAGCATGGGAGTCATACCGGTATTGTGCTGACGGCATTTTGCAACTGGACCACGCTATATATTCCCCTGGCGGTGGTCTGGACATATCTGTTTACGGTAAACAGGGGCGTCATAACATATTTTTTAAACAACAGGCTGCTTGTGGGCTTGGGAAATATCAGCGGATATATATTTCTGATACACTATGTTGTGATTCTGTATGTAAACAATATGCTGAATTTTCTTGATATGGAGCTTTCGGACGGGTGGCGGGCAGCCGCGGCGGTGCTTGAATTGGGGGCGTCGATTATTTCCGCGCTTATCTATATGGCGATAGAAAAAAGGGTAAGAAAAACCCTTTCAAAGGGCAAAGGTATAACATAATAATCAGAGAAAAAGTAAAAAACGGTGTAAAAATCTCAAACAGTGTAAAAAAACAAAACAGCCAAACCTGGGTATACACCCATGTTTGGCTGTTAAATTTTAAGTCTGTAAAAGTCCCGAAAACGGCTACACAAATTCCTGGGTCCGGCAGGTGTATTTCACCAAATGTCTTTTAACAGGCATTTTCGCCGGACATTTTCCAGTCAGCCGTTTACCGCCAAAGGATATTAGATACCCTCGTGGAAGGTACGGGAAATAACGTCCGCCTGCTGCTCGGGAGTCAGCTTGATGAAGTTTACAGCATATCCGGATACGCGGATGGTGAGCTGAGGATAATTCTCAGGATGCTTCTGCGCGTCCAGTAAGGTATCTCTGTTTAAAACGTTTACATTCAGGTGATGACCGCCCTTTGTAGCATAGCCATCCAATAAATTTACAAGATTGTCAACCTGTGCGTTTGCTGCTGCCATAGTTATGAATCCTCCTTAATTTTCTGTTGATAATCATCCAGGCCTTGATGAAGTGTGGGTACACTGCAGGCTAACGGTGTCCGTGAACAATCCGTACAGCCCATTGTCTGAACGTTCTTTGATGCTTCCTCTCCTGTATCGGTGTCTACGTTGATATGTCCCACACCGTTTGCCATGCCGGAATCCAGCATTTTTATCAGGTCGTCAATCATTTGTTTTTCGTCCATAGTGTCTCCTTCTTACTTGGTGCCCTTTGGCGGTTGGGAGCCGGTGCAGATAAAAGATTATCTATAATATAAATTAAGAAAATCCGTCTGCCTGAAACCGGCTCAAAACCGTTATTTTAATTTCTAAACTTATTTCAGATCCAGCTCGATATCGCCTGCGAAGACCTGATCTTCCTTGCCCAGAGCGCCGGGAATGATGGTGAAGGTATTGGAGATACCGTCCTGCGCATCATTGAAAGGAAGCTTGGATACGGAAGACAGGGACGCTACAGCACCCTTTGTATCGCGGCCATGCATGGGGTTGGCGCCGGGAGCGAAGGGCTGACCCTTTCTGCGTCCGTCGGGTGTGTTGCCCGTTGCCTTACCATAGGTAACGTTAGAGGTAATGGTCAGGATAGAGGTGGTAGGAACGCCGTTTCTGTAGGTGTGATGCCTTCTGATTGCGGTCATGAAGGTATGAACCACCCACTGTGCGATCTCGTCAACGCGGTCATCGTCGTTACCGTACTTGGGGAATTCTCCAGTGGTCTTGAAGTCAACAATGATGCCGTCCTCGTCGCGGACAACCTCAACCTTTGCATACTTGATAGCGGAGAGGGAGTCTGCAACAATGGAGAGTCCAGCAACGCCGGTAGCAAAGTATCTCTTGACGTCTCTGTCATGGAGAGCCATCTCTGCTCTCTCATAGCAGTACTTGTCATGCATATAGTGAATGATATTCAGGGTGTTTACATATACGTCTGCCTGCCACTCCATCATATCGACAAACTTGCTTACAACATCATCGTAATCCAGCACATCGCCGGTAACAGGGCGGTACTTGGGACCAACCTGCTTCTTGGTAACCTCGTCCACGCCGCCGTTCAAAGCGTAAAGCAGGCACTTTGCAACGTTTGCGCGCGCGCCGAAGAACTGCATTTCCTTACCGATAACCATGGAGGATACGCAGCATGCGATACCGTAGTCGTCGCCGTGGGTAACTCTCATAAGGTCGTCGTTCTCGTACTGGATGGAAGAAGTCTGAATGGACATCTTTGCGCAGTATCTCTTCCAGTTCTCGGGAAGCCTGGTGGACCAGAGTACGGTCAGGTTAGGCTCGGGAGAGGGTCCGAGATTCTCCAGGGTGTGCAGGTAACGGAAGCTCATCTTTGTAACCATGGGTCTGCCGTCAACGCCTACGCCGCCAAGGGACTCCGTAACCCAAACGGGATCGCCTGCAAAAATCTGGTTGTACTCGGGAGTACGGGCAAACTTGATGCAGCGCAGCTTCATGATGAAGTGGTCGATGAACTCCTGAATCTGCTCCTCGGTGAAGGTGCCGTTCTTCAAGTCTCTCTCTGCATAAATATCAAGGAAGGTGGAGGTACGTCCAAGGGACATTGCCGCACCGTTCTGCTCCTTTACAGAGCAAAGATATCCGAAGTATACAGCCTGAATAGCCTCCTGTACATTGGTTGAAGGATTGGAGATATCGCAGCCGTAAGAAGCAGCCATCTCCTTCATCATTTTTAGGGCGGTTATCTGCTCGGAAATTTCCTCGCGGAGACGAATGACCTCGTCTGTCATAACACGGCCAGTGGAAGCCTTCTGAGCCTCCTTATCCTCGATCAGCCTGTCGATACCGTACAGAGCAACACGTCTGTAGTCACCGATGATACGTCCGCGGCCGTAAGCGTCGGGAAGACCGGTAATGATATGGGAGGAACGGCAGGCTCTCATCTCGGAGTTGTAAGCGTCAAAGCAGCCTGCGTTGTGTGTCTTTCTGTGAGTGGAGAAGAACTCGGAAATTTCGGGGTCTACCTCATAGCCGTTATCGGAGCAAGCCTTCTCTGCCATGCGGATACCGCCGTAGGGCTGAAGGGAGCGCTTGAAGGGCTTGTCAGTCTGGAAGCCCACGATGGTTTCCTTGTCCTTGTCAAGATATCCGGGACCATGCGAGGTAATGGTGGAGACAACCTTGGTGTCCATGTCAAGAACGCCGCCTGCCTCTCTCTCCTTCTTCTGCAGGTCAAGAACCATTGTCCACAGGTCCTTTGTGTTCTGCGTAGGAGCTGCGAGGAAAGCCTCATCTCCGTCATAGGGATGATAGTTTCTCTGGATGAAGTCACGTACGTTGACTTCTTTGTCCCATTTGCCCCGCACGAAATCTGTCTCAATTGGTTTCATTTTGAAATACCTCCTAAAAAATTTGAATTAGTATAAAAGTTTAAGTGTTCCCCTAATCCTTGAATCCATTATAAGAAAAATGACAGGGACAGTCAAGGTGCAACGGTGTACTTTTTTGTGTACACAGGGCTGTTTATGGGAAGTTTTAGATTTACTTTAAAAAAATTTTATATACAAAGCTCCGTCACCGCTTCACTGATAATTTTGCCGTCTGCCCTGCCCTTCAGCGCACTCATGGCGGCTTTTAAAAGCTGGCTCTTATTTTTTGCGGCGGCAAGGCCGGCAAAGTGTTCTTGTATAAACGCTTTCGCTTCCGCAGGGTCGGTTATTGCTTCCGGCAGGCCGGATATTGCCGCTTTGAGGCCGGAACCCAACCCCGGCATATGGGCTTCTGCCCCGGATAGACTGACTGCTGTCTCAGATGGACCCAATGCTGCCCCGGATAGACCGGCTGCTGTCTCAGATGGACCCAATGCTGCCTCAGATAGACCGGATGCTGTTCCGGACGAGCCGGCGCTTGCCTCTGTGGTGCCGGCTGCTGCGGAATGGTCGGGCTCCTGAGATACGGGCGGGAAGAAATCGGTCTGCAGGTCTGCCGTTCGTAATTCCTTTTTGATAACAGCCTCGATCAATCCTGCGGGAATAGTGTCCTGGCAGCCTGCTTCTGCCAGCGCTTTTTTCAGCGCAAGGGTCAGTGAGGAAACAGTATCCCGGGAGTCACGGTCTCTGGCATCCGCCGCTTTTTTGAATTTAATTTGATTCAAATGGGAAGAATCTATGATTAAATCGGGATAAATAACCGATTTTACTATATCTCCAAAGCGGTAGATAGATGGCACGTCCGGATGCTCAAGACAGTATGTCACAATGAGCTTTTTCTCGGGATCTATGATCCAGTATTCCCTGACTCCCGAGTTTATATAAATGCCCAGCTTTTTGCCGTAGTCCGTTTCGCGGCTGGATGCCGAGACGACCTCCAGCACCCAGTCCGGAGCGCCGTGACAGCTCTCATCGTCCAGCTTATCTTCATCCCGGACAACTATAATATCCGGCTGCAGGCATGTGCCAGGGGCATTTTTGAAAAAAACGGCAAAGGGAGCCTGTATAACCCTGCATTGAGGCTCTCTGGCCTTTAAATACATAAAAATGTCCGTGAACAGGCAGCCTGTAATGCTCTGGTGAGTTGCCGTGGCAAGGGGCGATGCCGCCGTCCGGCTCCCGGATTGCTCTGAAAATATTGTTTTTGCTGCATTCATGATAATTCCTCCTTGTTTTGCGCTTCGCCTCTGCTTTGCGGCGCCCGATTGCCAAAATGCGGCCGGGCCTTAAGGCGGTTGTGGGGTTTTTCTCCGGCATGCTTTGGCCGGGCGGACGCAGGGAGGAACCCAGAGGCCGTCCCTGCCGTGGTTTTTTGTTTGTCTGAGTAAATTGGCAGAAAAGCCTGAATGTATAAAAGACAACGTTCGTGATTACTCTTGATGGGTTAATTGTAGTCTCTTTGGGAGAATTTGTCAAGGGAATATTTTTACCATTCATGTAAAGCTTGAAACCGCTGCTGTGCAAATCCTCCGCCCATGGAACTACTCGCTCGGTTTGCGCAGGGGATGTTGGATAGTGCGGAGGGGCGACAAACAAATACAAATAAAAAAGGGACTTCCTCAATCCTTAAAAGGCTATGACAGTATCGGTTATAGTCTTTTTTCATGCGGTAATTACCGTATGAAATGAACTCCTATTCCCCAAGCGGAGAAATACCCAACAACAGTATTCCGCAATCAAATCTCCCAACAAGTAACGAGAAAAAATCATATATCAACACCGAAACCAATCAATCATA
>CAJTPH010000062.1 GCA_910578215.1 uncultured Acetatifactor sp.
GGCTGAATGACCGGATACTAAACAATTCCTGTCTCCAGCACCTTAAAATACGTGGCAGGGATCATTTTTCTTTTTGGACCATGCTGATCGGTATCTGCATTCATCTGGATGCACAATACAAAGCCGCCTGTCTCTATTGCGCCTGATGCAGAATCAATAAATGAAAACTGTCCAATTGCACATCTGTTAAAAAAATCGGTTTTGACAGGTGTGTTTGCCATGCTCTTTTTCTAACCGCTTCCCATATTCGTTTCAAAATATCTCATTTTTTGTCCTTTCATTTCAACTGTATACATATTTCTATAGTTTTCTGATTCTTTGCCCCTACTTTCCGAGACTACTCTAAAAAGCAGCATGCACATTATTTAACGTTAATATTCGCCCTAATTATCCAAAAAGTTAATTGGAAGTGATGCCGTAAAAGGAGCAATATTTTTTTGTTACATTCCAACCTGTACTTGATTGTGTTTCATAGGCTAAATTAATTCCGTACGCTAAATACACATTTGTTGAAACTGCCAATTCATCTCCAGAGTTATAATAAGGGCTAAATACCCAAAAGGAATTAGGTGTATAAAAATGGTTTCCGTTGACATCTATAAGCAGCCATGACAAACTGGCTAAAGCATTTGAAGTCATATTCTCTACGGTATACCTAATGGTTATTTGTTTTAAATCTGTTAAAGATATTCCCGAATACATATCTATTCCATCAACGGACTGCATCATTTTGCTTTGTGTATCAGGAGTATGTGTCGCTATGCATCGCGCCATCTGGTAAGTTCCTTTTCCAGAACCTAATGTTACAGTATATTCATAAATATAAAAATCAATTCCATATATATCAGGGTAATCGATTCCAGGAATCGAAGACTTAGCAACGGACGCCGCTGACTGAGATTGTATTCCGTTTATATGAGCTATTTTTTGCTCATCTGTAAGCTTTACAGCACCCAACTTTTGCAGTTCATCCTGTAATGCGTAATATTTTTTCTCGTTTCTTCTAAAGATATGTATAAAGATTGATCTTCTATTTCTGACTGCATTTTTAAAATGGCATCATACGAATTTGCCAGTTCTGTTATTTCTTCAGCAATCATATCATTTCTATTGGCATCCTCCGCCGTTACATGATTCAGTTTAATGCCAAGGTCAGGCAGAACAATTTCCGTTTCCATATAAGTGCCACTGTCTTCATCAAAAATAGCAGCAGAAGCAGGTATTACAGAAAGTTCAATTGATAATATAACTACTAACATAAGACACACATTTTTTTCATTATCCTCATTTCTTTCAACTAATGATTTGTTAGTAAATTCTCATGGTAAAACCATTATTATATGCTAATACTTTACATATTTACAGTATTCCCGCCCGCTACAATACCGATCTTGCACGAACTATGCCTCTGTATGATTTTATATTATCATATTGTATTAAAAAATACAAGATATTTTTCGTTTTTTTATTTATCTTTGTAATAATGAAAGCCCTATAACCAGCAGCGCTTTACATATTCTTTTATAATACTTTTTCATAAAGCTGATACCAGGGAAGTCCATACTTCTATCCCAGACTTACGGTTCCTGTCAGCTGATATCCGCATTTTTGATAAAGCTGCTCCACAGGGATATTCCCTTTTACAACATCCAGCCGGATACTTACACACCCCTCCCTCCTTCCGTGCCACCTGTTCAGCAAACATCAGAAGCTCCGTTGCAACACCGCACTTTTGAAAATCAGGATGAACGGCAAGGGTATATATTACATAAATATATCTGTAATCATCCTTCGTCAGCCAACTGCCGTTTTTATACCCTTCTTCCGGATCGTGTTTTAAAATAATCGTTCCCGCAATTTTCTCCTCAACCCGGGCAACATACAGCGCATTTTTCATCACCCCCTTTTCCGCATCCTGGCGAACCGGATAAATGCCCTTTTTCCACCCGGGATAATTCTTGTGCATTTCCAGATAATCACATACATCCTCATACAATCTCTCAATACAATCAATATCTGCTTCCACCGCTTTTTCGATATGAATATCCCGTTTCACAATAGACTTTCCTCTCTGCTTTTCAGCACTACCGTTATTATCCATTTCCCCTGATCATTTTTTATATACTGCCCCTATTCCCGTCGCCTGTCAGCCACCACACAATTTTTCCCGCCTTATAAAAACCAAGCTTCTCCTGCAGCCTCTCCGAGGCCTCGTTTCCGCAGACCACGTGACCGTAAGGCGTCCACCCTCTTTTCAGCATCCGGTTTACCATAAACGCCTCCAAAGCCTCCGCAATTCCTTCTCCCCGGTGCGCCTCCTCCACAAAGAGCAGTCCTATGCTGCCCTCCCTGTGCATGCCGATAAATCCCACAAGCTCATCCCCCGCAAAGGCTCCGTACATGTTTCCAAGCTCTATGCAGATTTTAACATACCTGCGGTCATTGTGCTCCTGGCGGGCGCTGACATAGTCCAAGTGTTCCTGCCCAAGCCTTCTGATTTCCGTTTGCGACATCGGAATTCCGGGACGTGAAGCCTCACCGGGCTGCAAAACCCCCTTGACATGTGAAGCCTCACATTTTCTCACAGACAGCGGAACCTTCTCCGTATACAGATACTGCCATGTGGCACAGTCAAGCCTGAATCCCCTTTCCTCCAGCGCCCGGTTTAAGCTCTCCTGGGTGGACATGACCAGCTCCGTGTCCTCAGGAACCATCGCCGCAATCCGGGCGGCGGAAGCCTCGTCTGCCGCCTGGACCATACTTACCTTGCTTTTTTTATCGTAAATTAATATATTGTCGCCTTCAAAACACAGTATTTCACCCAGCCCTCTGGAAAGGCTCTCTATCATGTGAATATGGTTGCGCTTATCCCGAAGCAGCCGTTTGATCAATTCCGTTTTTTCCATGTATCTGCGGTACAGGTCGGGACGTCTCTGCTCCGTCCGTCTCCTGGCCTCCTCCAGCCGCCACTCGGACACCCTTTTGTGGTTTCCCGACAGCAGCGCCTCCGGCACACTTTTCCCGTGCCAGATCTCCGGTCGGGTATATTGCGGATATTCCAGAAGATCGTTAAAAAAGCTCTCCTCCTGGGCAGAGCTCTCGTTTCCCAGAACACCCGGTATCAGTCTTGCTATGGCGTCGATCATCACCATTGCCGGCAGCTCCCCTCCTGTCAGCACATAATCCCCCACAGAAACATAGTCCGTGACGATCTCCTCCAGCACCCGCTCGTCAATCCCCTCGTAATGGCCGCACAGAAGAACCAGCTCCTTCTCCCCGGCAAGCTCCTGCGCCATGCTTTGGCTAAAGGGATTTCCCTGGGGCGTCAAATAGACCGTCCTGACACTCCTGCCCCCGGGTTCGCCGCCCTCCGGCGGGCTGTCCCGCTGAGTTCCGCCCTCCGAGGCGGTATTAAGCTCCGGAATCTTATCACCCGCAACGGCCTTCCACGCATCAAAAACCGGCTGCGCCTGCATCAGCATGCCTGCGCCGCCGCCGTAGGGATAATCATCCACACTGCCATGCTTATTGAGAGTGTAATCACGGATATTCACCACATTCAGCGAAATTATATCCTTTTGAACCGCCCTGCCGATAATTCCGGGATTCAGCCCTCCGGTTATCATTTCCGGAAATAAGGTCAACACATGAAATTTCATCTTTATTCCCCGTCCAATAATCCTTCCAGTATGTGTATTTTGATGTAGCCCGCTTCCACGTCCACCTCAAGGACGCACTGCCTGATTGCCGGCAGCAGCAGCTCTCTGCCGTCGTTTAAGTCTATCACATATACGTCGTTGGCCCCGGTTGGCAAAACCTCCCTTAAAACGCCGATGCACTCGCCGTCCTCGTCCTGAACCGCAAGCCCCTCCAGATCCGCGATAAAATACTCGTCTCTGTTCAGCCTCACCGCATTTTCTCTCTCCACAAACAGCGAGCTCTTACGGTATTTTTCCACATCGTTTATTGTATCGATTCCCTTGAATTTCAGGATGACAAACTGCTTCATAAATTTGACGCCCTCGATCTCCATGGTAATCCGCTCTTTTCCCGTATCCAGTATTACATTTTTAAGACGCTTAAAACGCCCGGCGTCATCCGTCGTGGGAAAGACCTTAACCTCGCCACGAACTCCGTGAGTGGAGGTAACGATCCCCACCTTAAAATATTTTTCCATACGCTGCTCCCTACTGTGTATAATGCCGTCAAGCGGCATCTAAATGCCAAACCGCAAACGGCAAGCAGGGACGAAGCCTGTCCCTCCTTGCCGTTTGTTTCACAGCTTATACAATCTCAACATCTACCCTGGAATCGTCCTTGGATGATGCAGCCTTCACCACAGAGCGGATTGCCTTTGCAATTCTACCCTGCTTGCCGATAACCTTTCCCATATCGGATGCAGCTACATGAAGTTCGACGACCGTATTCCTGCCTTCAGTTTTCTCTGTTACAACAACCTCATCAGGGTTGTCAACAAGTGCTTTTGCAATGACTTCCACTAATTCCTTCATAAGCCACCTCCAAAAAATCCAAGTCTATTTTTCAATGCCGGCTGCCTTGAAAAGCTTTCCTACAACCTCCGTAGGCTGAGCCCCGTTAGCGAGCCACTTTTTGGCAAGCTCCTCGTTAATCTTGAAGGTGCTGGGGTCTGTGCTGGGATCATAGGTGCCGATCTCCTCGATAAATCTTCCGTCTCTGGGAGAGCGGGAATCAGCCACGATAATTCTGTAAAAAGGAGCCTTCTTCTGTCCCATTCTTCTCAATCTGATCTTTACTGCCATTTTTTCTTTCCTCCATAAATAAAAATAGTATTGTATTAAATAAATTTATATGAAAAGGCCTGTTGCAGAACAGCCATATTCACCTGAACCTGAGGGCGCTCCGGGCAGCTCAAAACGGAAATTTTCCGCCCATTCCCGGAAAGCCTCCAAACATCCCTTTTCCTTTACGCCCGCCGCCAAACTGCTTCATCATCTTCTGGCTCTGCTCAAACTGCTTGATAAAGCGGTTTACCACCGCGATATCCACGCCTGCGCCCCTGGCGATGCGATGCTTTCTCTGGGGATTTAACAGCTTGGGATTCCTGCGTTCCTCCTTTGTCATGGAGAGCACGATCGCCTCCATATGCTTCAGCTGCT
Source organism: uncultured Acetatifactor sp. (assembly GCA_910578215.1). Classification (GTDB taxonomy): domain Bacteria; phylum Bacillota; class Clostridia; order Lachnospirales; family Lachnospiraceae; genus Acetatifactor. Next base: position 5,139 of record CAJTPH010000062.1, read on the forward strand.
TTTCGTCTATCATGGACTCCAGCTCGGCGCTCTTGCCGCCAATACCAGGAAGCATACTCAAAATGCTTGCCAGACCGCCCATATTGCGCATTTGCTTCATGCTCTCCAGGTAGTCCTCAAAATCGAACTTCCCCTTTTTCATGCGCCCAGCCATCTCACGGCTCTTGTCCTCGTCTATATCAATGCTCTCCTGGGCCTTTTCGATCAGGGAAAGCACATCTCCCATACCCAGGATTCGGTTCGCCATGCGGTCGGGATAGAACTGCTCCATATCGGAGAGCTTTTCGCCCATGCTCACATACAAAATGGGCTTGCCTGTGACTGCCTTGATGGAAAGTGCCGCACCGCCTCTGGTGTCGCCGTCCATCTTTGAAAGGATCACGCCGTCGATACCTACTTTATCTTCAAATTCCTTCGCCACATTCACGGCGTCCTGACCGGTCATGGCGTCTACCACAAGCAGCGTCTGATGAACGGAAACGCTGCCCTTTATCTCCTGAAGCTCCGCCATCATATCCTCATCCACATGAAGACGTCCCGCCGTATCCAGAATCACAACATTATGTCCGTTCTTTTCCGCATAGGCAATAGCTTCCCTGGCTATCTCCACAGGCTTGTGGTCCGTTCCCATGGAAAACACATCCACCTCCTGCTTTTTACCGTTTATCTGCAGCTGCTCAACCGCGGCAGGTCTGTAGATATCGCAGGCCACAAGCAGCGATTTCTTGCCCTTTAATTTCAGCTTGCCGGCAATTTTTGCCGTAGCGGTGGTTTTGCCGGCGCCCTGCAGCCCCGCCATCATAATGACGGTAACTGATTTTCCGGGCTGCATGGCAATCTCCGTAGTCTCGCTTCCCATGAGGGCTATCATTTCCTCGTTTACGATCTTGATAACCATCTGCGCGGGATTCAAGCCGTTCATCACATCCTGCCCCACGGCCCGTTCCTCAACCGACTTGACGAACTGCTTTACCACCTTGAAATTGACATCCGCTTCCAAAAGCGCCATCTTAACTTCCTTTAGCGCCGCCTTTACATCCTCCTCCGTCAAGCGTCCCTTGCTCCGGAGATTCTTAAACACCCTTTGCAGTTTATCCGTTAAACTCTCAAACGCCACTATAATTCCCCCAAAAGTTTCTGCGAAAGCTCGCCTATGCGCCGCAGCTTGGAAACCAATTCCCCCTCCGGCGCATTGTCCGCCACCGACAACTCCAGAATCTCCCTGACCGCCGCCTTTTCTCTGGCAAAACGCTCCACCAGATGAAGCTTGCTTTCATAATCCTGAAGCAGCCTATCGCATCTCTTAATCAAATCATGTACGCCCTGCCGGCTGATACCCTGTTCCTCGGCTATCTCCCCAAGGGACATATCGTTATAAAGCGCATCCGCATAGACCGTGCGCTGATGCTCAGTCAGCAGCTCCCCGTAAAAGTCAAACAACATTGTCTGTTCGTAAATCCTATCCATTTTACCTGACTGCCTCTGATTTCTATCCAACCTCACAATTGCCCGGACTCATCCCGGGCGCTGCACTTTCCCTATCTTACTACATAAAAAAAAAGGTGTCAAGTATTTTTTCTTTACAACCTATTGTTCGTTCTGCGATTTTTAATAAACGTGTTTGGCTCTCGAATCCTGCTGCCAGATGTGCTATATTAAGTTTAGAAAAAGGGAAAGACCACACTATTCCGAACCAAAGAAACCAAAGACCAAAAGACAAGCATTGTGGAAATGTGCATAACAGGCTATACACATTCCCACGAATGCTGACGATTACAAACAATTCCCTTTTTCTTACATTCATAAATATGAATGCGATTTCATATTTATGTTTTGTGCTTTTATGATTTTTCTGATATACTATTTCCAAGGTGAGATTATATGAAAACTACGAGAAAGCCACAACAAAAGCGTTCGATAGAGAAACGCACAAAAATATTAGAAGCTGCATTTATATTATTTTGCGAGAAAGGTTTTGAAAATACGAATACGGCAGAGATAGCACAACATGCCGGAGTTGCAACTGGAACATTATATAGTTATTTTCAAGACAAGGTTGACATTTATAAAACAGTTTTTGAGAGTTATCTAAAAAAAGAAGTTTCAAAAATGCTATCTGAATTGGAATGTGAAATAAATAATCATACGAATATTAGTCAGTTCATTCTTTTGTGGAAAGACTCTTATTTGTCCCTTTTTGGAAAGCCAAATAGGGCATTAAAAGAAATCAATAGTGTAATGTCGAAAGTTCAAAGTCTTAATATATTTTTTTCAGACTTTGAAACAGAGTATGTGGAAAGCATTTATAAGATATTAAAGGAAAAATACAATCCAGAAATAACATTTGAAAAAGTTTGGATTGCGTTTTTACTAATTGATGAATTGAGCAAGGAGTATGTTTCAAGTAGACATAAAAAAATCAATTATAATTTATTTGAGAAACAGGCGATTGTATTCATAGAAACATTATTAACAAATGACGGAGGTTGATTATGAAAAGAAATGTTCTTAATGACAAATTCAAATTAAGTAGTAAACAAGAGCAACAAATTAGGAGTGAAATAAAAGCATTTTATTTTGATGTTCGTGGTGAGGAAATCGGAATTATAGAAGAACAACAAATTCTTGATTTGTTTTACGAACATATGGCTCCCATTATTTATAATAAAGCACTAGATGACGCACAGCATTGGTGTCAACAACAAGCAGAAAATCTTCAATTAGATTATTATTTATTATATTGTGATATAAGATAGGAGGAAATTATGAGTAAAAAACTTTCAGAAATGAGTTTGGAAGAACTATGGGAATTATTCCCTATCTATTTAACAGAACATCAGGATTGTTGGTCTAAATGGTATGAAGAAGAACAAAATATTCTAAAAAGAATTCTTCCTACTACTAAATTGGGTTTGCAAATATATCATATTGGAAGTACAGCCATTCATGGAATATGGGCGAAGCCAATAGTTGATATATTGATTGAAATTCCTAACGCTGCTACGCTTATAATTGTAAAAGAACTACTGATTAAAAATGGATATATTTGTATGTCTGAGAGCGATAAAAGAATTTCGTTAAATAAGGGATATACAGAGAAAGGATTTGCCGAAAGGGTATTTCACATTCATTTGCGTCTTTTGAACGATAAAGACGAAATATATTTTAGGGACTACTTAAATGAACATACGGAAATTGCGAAAGAGTATGAAAATTTAAAGCTAAATTTATGGAAAAAATATGAACATGATAGGGATAGATACACAGCAGAAAAAACGGAGTTTGTTAATAAATACACAAGATTAGCAAAAGAAAGTTTATGAAGTGAGTAAGCCAATTGAATAATATAGTTTTTCTTTATTGCCTTAAATGCAAGCAAGAAAGCTTGATTGATATAAACTGTAAACCACGCACCACCCTATGTGGGAGAAAGGGGGAAATGATTTTCCCACAGAAGAACGTCCGTTTCATTGCAATCAATGACGGCGTTGACAGCGCACAGGGCGAGAATGATTTTGCCCCCTTGCGTAACATTTTTAATGCCACTCTCTCATAAAGAATGACATCACCGCAGGACATAGCATCCCTGTTACCTCCGACAAAGCTGATTTGTATCACACTTTATGCCGAATCCGTATTAACGGTAGCGGCTACCAAAATGACGGTGGGTAACACAATGAGTGAAATGAAGCAGAGAATTCATGACGAGGTAAACGAGAGTATGAAAACTTTTCTGTAAATAGCTGCCAAACCAAGGTCTCCTATGATAA
>CAJTPH010000063.1:0-6391 GCA_910578215.1 uncultured Acetatifactor sp.
GAGGATAATACGATAAAGATTGTCCAATGTGGTTCTCATTATAGAGATAAGTGAAGGCGGCAACATTTTGGCAATAGGAAATCAGTAAGCCAGAATAAATGATGTAATTGAAGTAAAAAGCGGCGTGTATTGAATTTAAAATTTAAATAAATATAGTTAAGAACAACGAAGAACACGCCGAGTTTGAATAGTAAACAGAAAGCCGGGAAGCCGCATAAACAGCGGGATTTCCGGCTTTTGATGTAGGACGTGATACCTTTTTGATACCTATATATTAAATAAACTAAGCTGCATATTCCGTTGGATCTTAACTTTCCTTTCTGTGATTTTATCCAGTTCTGTTACTTGACTACAAAGTAACGGGGAATTGGAGTTATATGCTTCAAAGTTTCGCTTACGAACATCAGCGTTATGATTGGCATAACAGGGACCATCCCAAAGTTTGCATATCAGAACATTTTTGTCAGGAGCCTGGACTTTTTTGGCGGCCTTGAAATCTGTCGTATCAAATCGCCGTTTGGTGTTCGTTTTGGGCGCGTCAATAGCATTATAATGTAAAGCCGATTTTTCTTTTTGCAGGCCAAGGGCAATCACGCCATTGTCCGTTGTCCTGCTCTGCTTTTCCGGTCAATAGGTCTGTAGCGGCATCTGCAAGATAGCCCAGGTAACTTCCTGCGGAGCTGTCGCTACACAACAATTTCCACATCAAACCACCAAAAAGATAAGACTGGGAAAACTCGCGCCAACTATTCAGTTCCTCCACAACCTTCTGAGAGAGCTCCCATAGAATACCAACAGCTTCGCTTTCCGTGATCCAGCCTAAATAGCATCCCCAACGTGTTAGCATCGCCGCCCGGCCAACATCCCACCCAGCCATAAAGCCAGGAGCATATTGGCTTTTATACCGCTGTGCAAACCTCCATGCCCGGCAGGTAGACGCACGATCATCCTCGTCCATGGTTTCGTCCATCAGTTCCTCCGGCGAAGATGCCTCGCTATAAAGCTGATACCGCAGGATATACCCCTCCTGCGCCAGATACCGGATCATGTCCAGCAAGCCGCTCCGGCCGTCTATCCCCCAGGAGCGGCGTACAAGGGACACTATTTTCTGTTCCATAACGGGGATATGCTCCTCCACATCCATACTATCCAGATTGTGGCTGTTAAGAGTCGATAAAATACCAGACAGCAGGATGCCAAAGTACTCCCATTTTGCATCGTCTTTTTGGTATGGAATCGCTTCTGGCTCAGGCATGGACTCAAGCCGGGCCATTGCTTCTTCCAAAATAGCATAGAGGTTTTCTTCCAGTTCCAGATCGAACGAAGCTTCTTTCTCATCGTCCGCATCTTCCATTTCCAGCGTTTCCAGAGCCGCCGCAAGCACGCCCATATCTTCTCCGAAAAGATGCTCCATTAAGTCCCCGGCAGTAGATGAAGCTGCTTCAGCAACCTTGTCATTTACCATCCTTTGCAACAGTTCCTCATTGAGAGCCATTTGAGCCATACTGTCCGGTCCAAACATCTGTCCAAGAATTTCTACTTGACGTTGAGTATTAAGGGCAATCTGTTTTTCAACCTCGGCGGCAGATATAGATGCGTCTTGTTCAGAGATGGGAACCTCGATTTCATTGATTCGTTCCTCGTTTTTTTCCATGGTTTCTCTCACAGAATCCAGCGCCTGTTCTTTTGCCTGCTGTGCCTGTTTCATAATCTTGTTTATATCAAACATTTTTAATCCTCCTTGTCCGGGGGAGCGGAAGCGCTCCCATTTCTCCAATAGGCATCTTTTACCTTAATTTGTTGCAAAGCGGTTCATAAAGAAGTCGGTAAAAGCGGCCAGCTCATCATCCTGTGATACATAAACATACAGCTTTTCATCTTCCAGCCAGTCATAGGCATTGATGCCAATGTACCCTTTTTTGTCCGGGTAAATGATGAAAGCATCAGTAGGGTACGTATTACGATAGGCTTTCAAAATTTCAGAGCGGCGATAGTAAGCAGGATCGCCGCAGCCAGAAAGATCGGGTACTGTGGGAACGACCACAATCGTCTGGCCGGCTTCGCTCCAGCCGACGATTAGATTGCCGATTTTGGTTTTGCTTCCATGAACAAATCCATAGTTGAAACGGCCCACATCCTCGGTATATCCGAAAATCAGCCTGTATTTGTCCCCATCTTCAACGACCTGGTTAAATAGAACCCGCATTTTCTTTGCATTTGCGTTGCTCTTTTCCATGTCAATTTCGGGTCCCTTAAATAGCTTACTAAAAAATCCCATGATTTTTTCCTCCTGAAGGTTTAGATGTTTTTATATGAAACTGAACAGGGCAGTACCCACAGCATCATAAATGAATTGATAAATCCATTTGCAAAAATTGCGCCGCAAAATTTTCAGCAGGAGCGATATAACCATATTCCTACCAAAAGTTCAGAAAAATAAGAATATATAATTGAATTTGTATTTATTCTGATTAAAATGAAATCCGTCTGAATATAAGGCCAAAACTGATATTCAGACGGGTTTTCTCATTCCCATTACTCAAGATGCAGGCGCTGTTTTTAATTTTTCCAGAGCGTCTACAATAGCGTTTATTTGAAAGTCAACTGTTTCGTCGGCAGCTTCGGGAACAAACAAAGGTAACGTATCAGGGATCGCCTTGCGCACAACCATCACTGTCAGACTCAAATTCGTGAATAAATGGATTCTTCCCGCGTCTGCCTTTATACCAAAGTTCTCTAAAATTTCTCCAAAAAGGCGGAGCTGTTTTTGACGGAACATTTGATAGCTTTCCTTTGACAGACGTTTGAAAATAAGCTGCTGTTCTTCAATCGTTAAGACAGCAATGCCATTTTTCTCTCCGTAACAACAGGCATAGAGAAATTGTTTCACGGCATTACGCCAGCTTAAAGCAGGATCAGCCATCAGCCTTTGCACTTGCTCAATAATTTTAGGCTGTTGCAAGTACAGCGTTTCGACAATCAAATCTTCTTTCGTTGCAAAAAAAGAATAAAAGAAAGTTCGTGAAATACCAACTTTTTTATATATTTGCTCCACAGTAGTATGCTGTATACCTTGTTTTGCCATCAGTTCAAGACCAACTGTAACAAGTTCCGTTTTGATGCGCTCTCTATCCTCCTCAGAATAAGCTACCTTTGGCATCCCGTCACCTCCTTCCTACTGAAAAATAAAGACGAATCCGAAAACTTGATTTTATTTTAGCACATCCAAATAGCATAATGCAAGAGTGAAAAAATGGCGGCAGCTAAATCCTATATTTTTGTGGTAAATGGGTATAGGGATGGTATTATCAAATTCATGAATGATAAAGTTGCAAAGGTGTGGTACAGGTGAATTTAGATAAAATTAAATCCAGGCAGCTTCAAAAACCAATAATTTAATCTTGTTTTATGGGAAGCGGTAGGACTTGAAAGGTGCATAAACACTGACTTTATAAAAAGCATGGTTACAGAAAATGTGTTGCCGGTTTGTACATCATGAAATCAAAAAATATGAGGAAAAAGGAGCAGAAAGCGGCTGTGATAAAGGAGCACTCCTCAAAATCCAAACAAGGGGGTTCTGCGCTTCTAAACAGGTATGGTTAAAAGAAGGAGACAGTCCGGAAAAAATCCAGGGCCTTGAAAAAGCCTGAATTTCTAAGGGGCTGTCTCCTTCTTGCCTATCAGGGGCAATTTCCCGACAGCCCCTTTTCTTTTTGGCTAAATGTTTAGCAGATCGGCAATCTCGGAGAAGTTGATTAGCAAATCATCATAGATGTTGACCTTGATTGTAGAATCAAAGGAATATTGGAGATTGAGAATATTTTCCTCAAAATAGTTGACTGTCACTGTCTTGCGGCGGGGATCTACGATCCAATACTCACGGACATCAGCATTTTTATAGTAATAGAGTTTCCGGATGTAATCATCTGAGGGGTTGCCTGGGGAAACAATTTCAATGATAAAATCGGGTGCGCCGTTGCAGCACTTTCCATCCAGTTTGTCTTTATTACATACAATCATAAGATCAGGCTGAACGATGGTGAGGGGAGTGTCATTTAATTTTACATCAAATGGAGCATGGAACACACGGCAAGGTCCATTTTTGTTTTTGAGATAAGTGTTGAGTATAGTTGAAAGTTCCATAGAGATTGTTTGATGCTCCTGTGACGGGCTGGCCATGTAGTGAATTTGTCCGTCAAATACTTCTGCTCTGGCATCTTCAGGGAGAGCCTCATATTGCTCAAAAGTGGTTATTTGAGGCTGTGGCCGTAATGCTGGCATGAATAACACTTCCTTTCCTGGGTATTGTATGCGGTATATTGCCGCCCGTTTTTCGGAACTGGCAGCAGGGTTACCTATCCATGAGGATATGAAATAATTTTCTGTAACTTATTGACATGAAATCAATGCCTTTCTTTTGATGATAACACAAAAACAACGTAAACGCAATTTATTTGAAAAAACGTAATAAAAGAATTGACAGCGAAAAATGTTGGCGTTGAAGGCGCACCAGCTGGCAATGCGCAGCCACCATGGTTTTGCTTTTGAAGTCGAGGTGCCACTATTTGTTAAATGCTTATGAGTATCATTATATTTAGGCTTGTCAGCAAGCTTGACACCTGTTATAAATATTTGTAAGGGATACTCTAACATTGTGTGAGATAAATTTTACGGATACGAGGGGTTGATAAAACGTGAAGGCAAATTATTTTGTTAATAACAAGTACATATTAAGGCTGCTCTGGAAGGTGCAGAAAGGGAGAGTCATCGGTGAATTTCTTTACTGTGCTCTGAATTATACCTACTGGGTTTTTTATGATATCTTATTTCTCAAGTATCTGGTGGAGGCTCTGGAAAAGGGAGCAGACTTTGGGCAGATCATGGCTTTTATTCTCGCTGTCATGCTGGGCTTTGCGCTTCCCAACGTGTTAAGCTCCTGGTATGTGAATGTCTACAGACCGAGATCTGATGCGGATATCTTTGAAGCCGTCAATACCTTGCTGTTTGACAAGGCTACCCATGTGGAGCTGGAATGCTATGAGAACGCGGAGTTTTACAACCGTTTTACGCTGGCAATGAAGGACTGCGAGAAGCGCCTGACGCAGATTCTTGAGAATCAGTGTGTGATTTTGGCAAGCGGAATTGCCAGCGCATTTGCGCTGTACTATATGTTCAGCATCGACCATTTTGTAATTGTCTTTATCGCAGGTCCTTTGATTGGAAATTTTGTGTTTGGTAAATTGATCAACGAAGTGAAATTCCGTATGAAGAAGGAGTGTGTTCCCTATCAGCGTAGGATGGAGTATGTGAACCGGATGCTCTACCTGGCTGATTATGCGAAAGAAATTCGGATGTCGGGGATATTCCATGTTTTGAAGCAGATTTACGATGAGGGCTTCCAGGGGGTAATGGGGAAAATCAAAGAATACAGGAAAAGTAAGGTGTTCCTTCTGTTTATGAGGAACATTTTTACCTATGTGATCATTTTTCAGGGAGTTATTTTCTATTCGCTGTACCGGGTAATGGTGTCGGGAACCATGAGTATCAGCGGATTTACGGTGCTGTTCTCGGCGATGACTGCGGTGGCGCATATGGTGATACAGTCTTCCAAGGCTGTCATTCAAAGCTACGAATACAGTCTGTATACTGCTAATTTAAGGGAATTTCTGGAGTATGAGCCGAAGGTGGACGAGCTGCAGAAGGGACTTTTGCCCAAAGACTGTGAAGAAGCTGCAAAGAGCGGGCCGGTTCTGGAGTTTCGTAATGTCAGCTTTGCTTATCTAGGGCAGGAAAAACATTCGCTGCACGATATTAACATGACGATCCACAAGAATGAAAAAATTGCCATTGTAGGCCATAACGGGGCGGGCAAAACCACCTTTGTCAAGCTGCTGATGCGTCTGTATGACGTGTCTGAGGGAGAAATCCAATACTACGGCAGAAACATTAAGGAGTTGGACCTGCCGGAATACAGGAAGCTTTACGGCACAGCCTTTCAGGATTATCAGGTGTTTGCCATGACTGCAGCGGAAAATGTCCTGATGCGAAGGCCGGAGAACGATGAAGATTACCGGAAGGTCGAAGACTGTCTGAAACGCACGGGCGTATTTGAGAAGGTTTCCCGGCTGCCCCATGGAATGGATACCGTATTGACGAAGGAGTTCGCGGAGGACGGGGCGGTGCTCTCCGGCGGGGAGCTGCAGAAGATCGCGGTGGCAAGAGCGTTTGCCAAGGATTATAGCATCGCTATATTTGACGAGCCCTCCAGCGCCCTTGACCCTGTGGCGGAGTATCAGCTTTATGAGAATATTTTGAAGGAATGTAAGGATAAAACGGTTGTATTTATTTCCCACAGGCTTTCTGCGGCGGTGCTGGCGGACAGGATCTATCT
>CAJTPH010000063.1:6401-8699 GCA_910578215.1 uncultured Acetatifactor sp.
GAGAACGGCGGTATTGTGGAGCAGGGCAGCCATGAGGCGCTGATGCGGCAGAATGGCAGGTATGCGGATATGTTCAGGAAGCAGGCGGAGAATTACGTGGGAGGAATGGGCTATGCTGAATAAAAAACAAAGCTCTCCTAAAGGAATCGGGCTGAAAAGGTGCTATCAGAATATCTTTTATATGCTGGGCATTGTGCTGCGGTATACGCCGGGATATTTTATCAACTTAAGCCTTTATCACATTTTCTGCTCTGTCCAGGTGTTTTTTGAGTTTACGCTTACCTTGAAGGTATTGCTGGATCTCATCACAAAAAAGGCGGAATATAAGGATGCGGTTGCCTGGCTGCTTCTGATGCTTGTGTTAGTGCTTGTGAAGCTGGCGTGGGCGGCATGGATGGAAAATGTGACTATGCCCAGGGCGCAGGAAATTCTGCATAAGAAGCTGCGAATGGAATTATATGAAAAAGCTGCCGGGCTGGATCTGGAGCAGTATGACGATCCCAAATATTATAACGAGTTTGTGTGGAGCCTTAATGAGGCGGCTGGCCGTATGGATGCTATACTGAAGGACTATGGGAATTTCCTGAGCCAGGCGGCATCGATGCTTGTAAACGGTGCGTTTTTTGTAGCGCTGGATGCGTTCGGGCTTGTGTTTATTCTGATGAGCCTGGCCGTGACGCTGGTCATGAAGTCCTACAGCGCAAGGGTGGAGTTTGCCAGGGATGCGCAGCTTAAGCCCATAGAGAGGAAAAGAAGCTATTTTAACCGGATTTTTTATCTGAATGATTATGCCAAGGAGATAAGGCTGAACCCGGTTGCCGATAGGCTGAAGGAGGAATTTTCGGAGACTAACGGCAAGGTATACCCTGTTGTAAAAAAGTACGGAAAAAAGAATATCCTTGCGGAGTTTATCGGGGATTACTGTTCCAATGACATCCTGATGAATACTGTATATCTGGGGTATCTGGTATATCAGACGGTGGTAAGGCGCGTCTTTGCCTATGGGAGCACCATGGCGCTTTTCAATGCCTCATCATCACTTAAATATTCCCTCAGGAACCTGGCGCTGATGCTGCCGAAGCTTGAACAGCACGGCCTGTATGTGGAAAAAATCCGCACCTTTCTGGCCTTTGAGAGCAGGATGCCGGACGGCGGAAAGAAGCTGGAGGAGGGAGCTTTTCAGGAGCTTTCGGTGGAAAACGTATCCTTTGCCTATGGGAATGACAGCGATACGCTGCACGATATCAGCCTGTCCATCAAGGCAGGGGAGAAGATTGCCATCGTCGGATATAACGGCGCGGGCAAATCTACGCTGATAAAGCTGTTATTGAGGCTTTATGATGTACGGCAGGGAAAAATCCGTCTGAACGGACAGGACATCAAAGAATACAGTAAGAATAATTATCGTTCCCTGTTTGCCACAGTCTTTCAGGATTATAAATTATTTGCCGCTTCTATTGCGGACAACGTGAGGATGGATGTGGCGCCGGGGAGACCGGACGGGGTGGGCCAAGCGGGAGCTTTGGGCATGTCAGGAGCCTCGAACAGGGTAGAAGCGGCAGGCAAGACAGAAGCCTCAGACAGGATAGAGGTCTCAGACAGGATAGAAGTATCAGATAGGATAGAAGCGTCAGACAAGTCAGTTGCTCTGGATAAAAAAGAGATTGAGCAGGCGCTGGAACAGAGCGGCTTCGCCGAGCGCCTGGCATCGCTTCCGGGCGGCATCCAGACCCCTCTTACCAGGGAATTTGACGCGGAGGGAGTGAACCTGTCCGGCGGGGAGGCCCAGAAGGTAGCCATAGCCAGAACGTTTTATAAGTATTGTCCAATTATTATACTGGACGAGCCCTCCAGCGCTCTTGACCCAATCAGCGAATATCAGCTGAATCAGGCAATGCTGGAGGCGGCAAAGGACAAGACGGTCATATTTATTTCCCACAGGCTGTCCAGTACGGTCATGGCTGACCGCATCTATATGCTGGAGCAGGGCAGGATCATCGAGAAAGGAAGCCATAAGGAGCTGATGGAGCTGGACGGAGCCTATGCCCATATGTTCCGGATACAGGCGGAGAAATACAATAAGCTATAGCGGACGGTATTATGAAACAAGCACTGGAACGGAAATTGTTAAAACCACCATACCGCGCTGATATGACTGAATCCATCCAACGCCAGCGGTAATTTCCTCAGAATGGTTGCGCAGCAATTCAGGGATTGTGGTACAATGTTGACACGGAAGGGCCTTGTGTCAACTTCTGATTCCATGTGCGCTAAAGCGCACGAGAATATGGTACAATA
>CAJTPH010000064.1 GCA_910578215.1 uncultured Acetatifactor sp.
AGCTTACCTCCCCTGCGTCCTCTCTGTCTCCGTATCTTTTTGCCGCCTCCAATATTTGTGCAAACAGCTTCCCGCTGAAGTCACAGCTTCCCTTTTCCCAGTCCACCATTCCCCAGAGAGTGTCCGTGCCTGCCAGAAAAAGCTTCAACAGCTCCTGTGAATCACACCCTTTCATAAATACGGCATCCTCCCGACTGGAAAGCAGGGCGTCAAGAAGCGTTTCAAGATCCGGCTCCTGGGTGATCCCAAGGAAGGCGCTGTCCATACAATAGCCCGCCAGTACGGGGGAAGCGGGACTGACTCCATAGATTCTGTCTCCGTTCTTCCAAGTGCCGAAGGTAAAGGGGAAATAATCCTCCTCCCGGATGCCGCTCCTTTCCATGTAAGGGCGCAGGTCCTCCAGGATTCCCTTTTCCATCATGCCGGAGATATATTCCTCCATCAAATTTCCGTCCAGGATGTCAGGTCCCTTACCTGATATAATTTGAATGCTGGTCAGACGGGCAAAATCTTCAATGTCATTTCCTGGTCCGCAGTCCTCCAATATTACATGATAGGTCTCATTTTGACGGTTGAAGCTGTTAATCTGCGCTGCGAGCCAGCTGTCGTTGAAACGCCCTCTCAGGACAATGGGTATCTTGTTTACCTTTGTCATTTGCAGCTTTTCCCAGAGCCCTTTGCTGCTATCCCGTGCCACCCACAGGATCTCCACGCTTTTATCTTCCATCACCCGAAAGTCTTCGAGGTCAAATTCCTTCGGCGGCATATAAGTGGTTCCCTGAAAAGAGAGAATAAGGGATTCGGCTCCGTCGTCCGCATTTACCTGCAATATTTCATTACCGGATAGAAACTGGAATTTAAATGCTGCCAGCTTTTCCCCACATACTCCCAGCCGCTGGCTGTCTATTCCCCATTCGGCTGTCTGGACGGCTGTGTTTTCCGTGACCAGGCCGGTGGCGGGGTCGAGCTCTGCCAGCCGTTTATACCCGTTTCCTTCGGATTTCCTGTTGCTTATCGCAAGGTATATTCTGCCATCCGCGGTCTGGCGGATCTCCTCAAAATCATACCCGTAGTCATAGTGTTTTTCAAAAAGGAGTTTGCCTGTCGGGCTGTACTTGTATATGGATGTTTCTGTTTTTTCTATTCTTCCGTCAGAATGTTCTATTGTAGTGGAATTCTTCCACCAATAAAGGTTTCCCTCCTGATCCAGGTAACCGTGGTGGTTATATGCAGAACCAATTCCCTGCAGTATGGCTTCCCGGCTCCCGTCTGACCTGTACAGGCAGATGTCCCAGGACAGGAGTTCTCCATGGGGCCCAAGGTTCGGCTCTCTCCAAAGCTGCACAGGTTCCTCCAGATAAAACTGCATACTGATGAATGCCGGTTTTATTCTTGATTGGAACTGGTCCTCTTTTTCACGCTCCCACTGAAAAATCGGTTCCGACTTTGCGGCGATGTCATAATACTCCGTTCGCTCTGTAATGGCGGACAGGTCATCCATGCCGGCTCGGATTCCCTGCCATGTGCTTTCTGTATTGCCCTTCTGTCCGCCGCATCCGACGAAAAGGACGGAGCAAAGAAACAGGGCTGAAACTAAATGTACTTTTTTCATTTTTTCCCTTTCACTTTTACAAAATTTACTTTTAAACCCATGTACGATTCATAACTTCAGCAATTAAATCAAATGCCTAATGAAATATTATAATATAGTAGCACTGTATTATCAAGTGAAAGCAGTTTTGACCATCTCTGAAAGGTTAATTTGTCCTGACCGCAGATTTCTTCTCTTTTGTCTCTCTCTGCGAAAAAGTTTTTTTATTATACTTTATTTTCGCATAAGTTACAGCAATTCTGCTTTTTGTTAGATTTTGTAAGGGGGCGACAGTTCTGACTTGAATAGATATAATACTTATGTTAATATAAAAACGGAACGGCGCTTTGGTATTTTGATCTCAGATAATTTTTCAAAAGTCGGTTTTCGGGATGAAGCGGCATGGAAAGAAAAGTTAAACTCTAAATTTTGATGCGCAAGTCTGACATTCTCAAAAAATGTGTTGGTAATTTTGCACAAAAATGGCAAATATTACCGAGATATTTAACATAATTCACAAATTGGTGCACATAAGGAAATGATAAAACCGTACAATAAGTAAAATTGTGAATATAAACTGATTTTACTTATTAAAAAGGGAATTTACTTATGAGCATTGGTTATCTTGGTGTTTTGCAGAGGCTGAAGGAAGAACGGATATTGCATGGCATGACTCAGCAGGACTTGGGCAGTCGGATTGGGATTTCTCAGGGGCATTGCCGCAAGGTGGAGCAGGCGGACAAGCGTCTTACCTATCCGGAGTTGGTGCGTCTTGCGGAAACGGAGGTGGATCTGTACTATGTCTTTACCAACAGAAGGGTGAGACAGGTGCACAAAGACCTGTTCCATAATTGCAGTTTCAAGGAGCTTCTCTGTTATCTGAGCATGACGGCATCGCTGGCAATGTGCATGTACGATGAGCGGCAGATTCATTTGGAGGATGATCTGTACAGGCAGCTTTGCTGTATTCAGTACATTGTCGGAACAGGAAACAGACACGAGGAAACGATTTTTACATTGCTGAAGCAGAGGGAGAATGAGACGCAGCAGGGTATGGCAGAACAGCTTGGCGTAAATGTGAAGACCTATCGGGCACTTGAACAGGGCACCCGGCTGCCGGACAGCGAATTGGTATGGAAGCTGTATGATGTATGTAAGGTGCCTCCGGCTCTTATCATAAAAGATACGAAGGGCATTGTCTGTGAAATAGAATATCTTATGGAAAGGCTGGGAAAACGTCCCAACGGAGCCATCTATAAGTATTTCTGCCTGCTGCATAAATATTATCTGTCCAAACGGTGACAGGCTGCCGGGACGCCCACCGGTAAGGGACAGCCGAAAACAATAAGTGAAAAGCGGGGGAGAGCGGACGCTTTCTGCCAAATATGGGAAAGGGTGGGGATTATGCTGCCGGAGGCGTTTTTGGAAAGAATGAGAGGAATGCTTGGGGAAGAATATCAGGCATTCTTGGAGAGCTATGAGGGGGAGCGGTATCATGCCCTGCGGCTTAATGCCCTGAAGGAGGGGGCGAAGGATGCGGCATATCTGGGCTTTGCCCGTCTGACCGGGGTGCCCTGGGCGGAAAACGGCTATTATTATCAGGCAGGCGACCAGCCGGGCAGGCATCCCTTTCATGCGGCGGGTGTGTACTATATACAGGAGCCCAGCGCCATGGCTCCGGTGGAGCTGCTTGGAGTGAAGCCCGGTGAGCGCGTGCTGGATCTGTGCGCGGCGCCGGGAGGCAAGAGCACGCAGATTGCGGCAAAGCTTATGGGGCAGGGGCTTCTTCTATGCAATGAGATACACCCTGCCCGTGCGAAGATATTGTCCGAAAACATAGAACGTATGGGGGTTGTGAACGCCTGCGTCACTAACGAGACCCCGGAGCGCCTTGCAGAGGCTTTCTCCCGGTATTTTGACAGGGTTCTGGTGGATGCGCCCTGCTCCGGGGAAGGGATGTTCCGAAAGAACGATGGGGCGTGTGAGGAGTGGAGCCCTGAGAATGTGCGTATGTGCGCCGAAAGACAGGCTGAGATTCTGGACTGTGCGGCAGAGATGCTCTGCCCGGGAGGCAGGCTGGTGTACTCTACCTGTACCTTTGCCCCGGAGGAGAACGAGGGAAGCGTAAGCAGGTTTTTGCAGAGACACCCGGAATTCAGTCTTATACCTGCGGATGTTATGGAAACGGAGAAAGAACGTCTGGGCTTGAGGGGCTGCGACGGCCTTCCGGCATATGCGGAAAATCCCGCGCCCGGTCTTGAGGGCGCCTTGCGCATGGCGCCCCACCGGATCAAGGGAGAGGGGCATTTTGCCGCGGTGCTGCAGAAGGAAGGAAGCCTGCCGCAGGGCTTTCGCAGAAGCGCCGCAGGCGGCAGCCTCAAGGGTGTGACGGAGAAGGAGCTGGGGGAGTTCCCGCAGTTTTGCCGGGAAAATCTCAGGCGCGCCGGGCAGGCGGCCTCTGCCGGGGGCGGCGTGCAAGTGCCGTCGGTGCCGGAATTGCTGGAAGCGGCTGCCGGAGGGCAGCCCGGCGCTCCCCGGTACATCAGATTTGGAGAAAACGTTTATCTTGCCCCGGCGGAAATGCCCGGATTAAAGGGCTTGAAGGTGCTGCGCCCGGGTCTGCATCTGGGAGAGCTGAAAAAGAACCGCTTTGAGCCCTCTCATGCTCTGGCGCTGGCGCTTTCGCCCCAGGATGTGCTGCATCGGTGGGATTTAAAGGCGGATTCGCCGGAAACGGCCGCCTATCTCAACGGTCAGACCTTTCCCGCGGATGGGGAAAAGGGCTGGTATCTGGTCTGTGCGGACGGCTTTGGCATGGGCTGGGGCAAGCTTGCGGGCGGCGTCATGAAGAATCATTATCCCCGGGGGCTGCGGCTCAGGGGGTGAGGGGATTCTTTGTGGGCTTGTCTTACGGCATAAAAGACAAAAACAAAGCCGGGTCCTGGCAGGAGGAATCAGGTGAGAACGGAAATAATCTATGAGGATAAGAGCATAATGGTGGTGCGCAAGCCTGCGGGACTGGCGGCTCAGACTGCGAAGGTGGGGCAGCAGGATGTTGTCAGCGAATTAAAGAATTATCTGCGCCAGCCCTATCTTGGAATCATACACCGTCTGGACCAGCCGGTGGAGGGGCTGCTTGTGTTTGCCAAAACCAGGGACGCAGCCGCAGAATTGACGGCGCAGCTGCAAAGGCAGGGGGAAGGCGGAACGCTTCACAAGCAATATTATGCGGTACTCTGTGGAAAACCCTCGGAAAATCAGGGGCGGCTTGTGGATTATTTATATAAGGACGGCAGCGGTACGGCCGTTGTGGCGGATGTGGGAAGCGGCCCGGGAACGGTGGGCGTACGGGAGGGGGCGAAGCAGTCCGGCGCAAAGCGCGCCGCCCTGTCCTGGCGGATTTTGCAGACAATTGACAGCCCTGCGGAATTGGCGCTTGCAGAAATTTCTCTGGAAACGGGAAGATTTCATCAGATCAGAGCTCAGCTGTCGCATTACGGATATCCGCTTTTGGGCGATGTAAAATACGGGGATGACAGAACGAAAAGCCTGTCGCAGAGGCTCTGTATCAAAAATGCCGCTTTATGCGCCTGCCGCCTGGAATTTGCCCATCCCGCCACAAAAAAAATTATGAGCTTTCAGACAGAACCCCGGGGACAGGCATTTTCTTATTTTTTAATTTCTGCCCACACATGATTTTACAAAAAACTACCATACTAAGCCTTGTAAGAACGTGGAAGGCGGGTAAAGGGTATGGCAGAGAAAATTCAAAACAGTAAATTGGTAATGCTGCTCCTTTTGACAGGGGCAGTATATTTTTTTCTTAAAATCATCACGCCATTGACGGCGCCGGTGCTGATTGCAATGCTTTTTGTGACCATTTTTGGTCCTTTTCTGCAAAAGCTGCAGAAAAGGCTGAAAATTCACAGGCAGGTAGGCGTGATGCTGCTTTTGCTTGCTGCCTGCGGCTTTTTGGGGGTTTTGGTGTGGGTGCTGTTTTCCTGGATCGTGGGAAGCCTGCCGGGATGGATCGACGGTCTTGACTCTCTGGAATCAAATCTGACAGTAATCATGCATCAGATCTGCAGAACGGTGGGCGATACCCTGAGGATAGACAGCGATTATCTGGAGCAGACCATTCTAACGGGAATACAGGAGGGCATAGACTATTTCCAGCTGCAGTTTCTGCCCGGAATGCTGTCCCAGAGCCTGGAGTGTGTGAAGGTCTTCGCCGCCATCGGGGGCTTCCTTGTGACCTTCCTGATTGCCACCGTGCTTTTGGCAAAGGATTATGACAATATTATGAACCGCCTTTTGGACAGGGAGGAATGCCATGTGTTTTTGGAGGTCATCTGCGGTATTATCCGTTATATCGCAACCTATGTGAAGGCACAGCTTATCATTATGACTACCATTGCCGTGATTGCGGCGGCGGTGCTGGGAATCAGCGGTGTGCGCAACGGCATTTTGTGGGGGGTGCTGGCGGGGATTCTGGACGCGCTGCCCTTTATCGGCACGGGCATCGTGCTTGTGCCCCTTGCCATACAGCAGTTGTTTTACGGCAATTATGTGCGGGCTGCGCTGTGCATTCTCACCTATGTGGTCTGTATTTTTGCCCGTGAGCTGTTGGAGCCCAGGCTGATAGGCAAGAGGGTGGGCGTTTCCCCAATTGCCATTCTGCTCTCTATTTATGCGGGTATAAAGCTTTTTGGCGCATGGGGCATTATCGGCGGTCCCCTGGGCTTTATTATCATTTACCATGCTTATATCAGCCTTGAGCGGAGAAAGGAGTGCGATTCCCCTGAAAAGAACGTCGTCTTGACGAAGGAATCCGAATAAGCTATGATGGAGGCAGGATCAGGGGGAAGAAATAAAAATGTTTCAGTGCTTACGCCAGAGAAAAAGACAAAAACAAAAGCCGCAGCCGTTATGGGAGAAAATACAGGGCTGGGTCCGTTTGATTATGGATTTTATCACGTGTGTCTACCTTGTGCTGATGACAGTGGTAATGCCGCTCTATTTCCGGGACGGATATACTCATATTGCCACGGATAAGGCGGATTTCTGCGCCAGGGTAAGCATATCCGTATTCCGGCTGCAGCTGCCTCTTTTAGCCGTATATTTGGCGGGCGTCCTGACAGCGTTTCTGCGCAGGAATAAAAAAAGTCCGGCAAGGGCAGTCTGGCTGGAGCAGCTGGGGAAAATACGGAAAAGGGTTACGCTTACGGACATATTCATGGGTGTGTACGGCGCGGCGCTGGTCTTGTCCTACCTGTGCTCGGACTATAAGGAGGACGCGCTTTGGGGGGCGGTGAACGGCTGGTATATGGGATTTATGCCGCAGCTTATGCTGGTCGCGGCGTACTTTCTCATTGCGAAGTGCTGGAAGCCGCGCAGGGCGTTTTTTTATCTGATGCTTTCGGTATCGGCGGCGGTGTTTTTGCTGGGGTACTTGAACCGGTTTGGCTTTTACCCTGTTAAAATGAAGCTTAGCAGCCCGGGCTTTATCTCAACCATAGGAAACATCAATTGGTACTGCGGCTATTTGGTCACGGTGCTTTTCGCGGGGGCGGCGTCGGTCTGGCGGGGCGGCGGAAGGCTCTGGCAGAAGGTGCTGCTTTACGGCTATGTACTGCTGGGCTTTGCCACTCTGACAACCCAGGGAAGCATGAGCGGAATCGTGGCGCTGGGGGCAGTGCTGTCGGTATTGCTTGTAATGTCCGCGGGACACGGCGGGAGAATGTGCCGTTTTTGGGCGGTTGCGGCGCTGCTTTCTGCCGCCTGTCTGTTTACCTGGCTGCTTCGAGGCGCTGCGCCGGATAGGATCAACCTTGAGGATAAAATCATAGACCTGCTGACAACGGGAGGTCTGCCGGTAATAATGACGATAGTGTCATTACTCCTTATGGCGCTGTTTTACATATTGGAAAAAAAGGGGATATATCCCCGGAAATGTATGACGATTCTTGCAAAAATTTATGTGACAATTATGTCATGTGCCGTCGTTTTATTTATTATATTGACAGCCGTAAACACAAAATATCCGGGCAGTCTGGGGCGGCTGTCGGAATATCCTGCATTTACGTTCTCCTACTGCTGGGGCAGCAACAGAGGCGCCACATGGAGGGCAGGCCTTATGTGCTTTTCGGAGCAGGATATTGTACATAAGCTGACAGGCGTGGGACCGGATGCCATGAGCGCCTACATTTATCAGGACGGCAGCGAAGGGCTGCTTCAAATGCTGAACCAGGTGTTTGGCCCCAATTTAAGGCTGACAAACACGCACAACGAATGGCTGACCGTGCTTGTAGATACAGGTATTTTGGGGCTGATCGGCTTTGGAGGCGCCATGGTCACGGCGATGGCGGCTTTTTTCAGAAAATCCGGGGAATCGGGGAAGGCTGCGTCGGGAGGGGGCAGCGGAGGCTTCTGTTCCGTGTGCTGTGCATGCGGCTTTTCGCTGTTGGCGTACACCGTAAACAATATGTTCAGCTTTCAGCAGACCGTCAGCTTAACTACAATGATAGCTATATTGGGAATGGGCATGGCGTTTTTGAGAGCGGAAGGCTCGACCGAATAACGTTTATATGCGCCGCGCACCTGCTTGAAAATAAAAAAGAGCCCGGAAATAAGAATTTCCAGGCTCCTGCTCGGCGCGACGTGATTCGAACACGCGACCTCTGCGTCCCGAACGCAGCGCTCTACCAAGCTGAGCCACGCGCCGTCGGTTAATGACATTTAAGTGTCAACATTAAAATAATAAATAAAAAGTGATTGATTGTCAAGGGAAAAACACATAAAATATAAAATAAAGTAACAGTTCAGCCAGCCGATGTGAGCAAAGGTAGCTGCGAAGCAGCGGAAAGCACCGCAGGTGCGGCTTTGTGAATGGCGAGGGCTGAAATGTTACATTTGTGGGTTTACAGGCTGTAATTTTACTTGCAATTTGTGTTATTATATGTTACAATTTCAAATTGTCAAGATAATGTGCGGCTTATGTGCCGGGCATTTGAATCCAGATAGGATGCTGACCTAT
>CAJTPH010000065.1 GCA_910578215.1 uncultured Acetatifactor sp.
TATAGACCATGTCTATTTTTATAAAATTAATTTGCGAAACTTATTATACGTCATCAAACTCTTAAATATGTTCAAGCGTACTAACTGGTTAAATATTGTAACCATGTGCTTCTGTAGGCATTAAAAAAGGACTGACCATAACGAACAGTCCCATAGTATTTGTATTATTTTTTCTTTTAGAAATAATCAAAAAGATTGTTCCTGTTGGTGCTAATATAATAGAAATCCATAAAAGTAATGTCGGTGCATATCTTAAAAATAACCATTCAAATGCTTCTGAACCACTCTATCTTGCTCTGTCTCTACTTGTATACTATTTATAGGATATCCACAACTCGGACAACTATCCTCCCATAAGATAATTTTATCTATCATATCACATGGCAAGACCAATTTCTACAATTATCTACAAGTCAATAAAACTTAGATTTTCTATCTACCATACATAATTACTGTTCGGTTAACCGTCATTTTATGTTTCCTGTGTTTCTCTGTTTCATCCAGTTCCGCCTCTGCATCATGGATGATATCTTCCGCAAGGTTACTGATATAGACTGTGCTGAAAATATCCTGCAATAACTAAATGGATTTTGTCCCTGTGAAGTTCTCTATCTGCAGACGGTCTTTGAGCGTTTCGTATGGTGTTTCAATCCCCCCATCTCACATCATATAAGGGATACGGTATACCCTATATAAAAATCTGTCTAAATTAATATCAAGACATTTTCTCAATTTTTACTGATGTTCCATTGACAGATATACCTATCATATTCCCTGAAAAAACAACATATTCATATGATATGCCAATTATCGCATTGCCTCCATTTTTAACAGATTCCGCAATCATCTCATGCAACACAATTGTTTTTGCATCTTTTAATTTATAAGAATATGCTTTAGATTCAACTCCAAACAAATCAGCAACACTTGCTTTTAAATCTGACAAAAAACCTGTTCCAATTACTATTTCACCAGATACTAACCCAAGATAATTCGTTATGCTATATCCTTCAAAATTATATCCTGTAGTTAATTTATGATTTTTGATTTCCGGCATATCAAATAAAGATTGTTCTTCTGCTTGCCGTGAGATTTCATTCAATGAATCCCCATCAAGTAATGACTCATCTAAAATCTTGCCGCATTCCCAGCACATATTTGCATTTATCATTTCTTGCGTGAGCGTTATTCCGCATTCCGGGCATTTAGTCAATTCCATAAAAATCCTCCCATAAGATATATTAACTATATTATATTAATCAAAGCATTATAGTTTTGGTCATTTAACCCATAGGAGGTATGTTCTAATCAAAAGAGTACATCCCATATATACAATATACCCCCATATACAATTAGGCTACTTATACATGCTTGCTTCCAATCCTTTAGTATGTAAATGATTTTGGGGCAACTTTCAGGTTTCTGTGCTTTGGCTTACAGTTATGGCTGAGAGGGTAATTTTGATTAAGAAATTCATCTATATCCCTTTATCTCTTAAAAATTCAATAACTTTCTCACGATTATTCACAACAAACCTATGTTCAGTACCATCTTTCGTAAAAATTAAAATTCCATTTGGAACGATCCCCAAAGTGTTTCTTTTGTTTACACTCTGAATCTGATTGTATTCTATCCTCGTTTGACCTTTCTGAATATTGAATTTATGTGATTTAAAAGTCAACCCTACATCATCAAAATAAATCTTCCCACCCACAGCTTCAGATCCTCTAAAATAATTGGCTAAAATGACTTTATCTACATAATTATTCTTAATACTTATATTATCTGCATTATCAAAAGCTATAGTATATAATTCCTTCTGTTTCATCATACTTATATCATCATTATTGTTACTTTCCCCATTTAACAATAGTAAAATCTGATTTAATTTATCAACCAGCACTTTTGTCACTTCTTGATCATTCATATTTTTTTCATTTAATATTTTCAATATTACATGCCGATATAACTCAATATTCTTTTCTTTACTAATCTCAATATGCACCTGTTTTACAAATTTTGAATACAAACTATCACTATATGGATACTTTAATTCAATACAACACTCTTTAAATATTTCCATGTTTCTATTGTTATCATAATTTCTAAAATTTTTAAGTAAATACCCTGTTGCCTTATACACTACTTCTTCACTATTAATATATCTATTATGAGTTATCGCGTTAAAAGAGGAAATTATTATATCACAAACTTGTGAAAATATATTTTTATCTTTAGCAAATCTATTACTAATTGCCGCTTTTATTGCGGGTATTGAAACATCAATGCTGTCATTTATAGCTTTTGATATCAGGCCACTAAGGATCGCTTCTTCAATGAATGCCACAATCATTTATCCCCCTTGCATTTATAACTACAATTATACTCATTAAACAGCATAATATCAACAAAATCCGTAAAAAACAAGGCATACCAGATAAGCTCTCCCTATACAATATGCCTTATAATCCACTCAATTCCTAATCATCAATTTCAATCCTCCACCCCATCACTGCTTCATATACCTTATCCGGCATCACATTCCTATACTGTACCGCCAAATCCTGGATAAAATCCTCTTTGTATTCCTTATATCTTGCGAAGGTAGCTTCAGCTGTATCAAATGTCCCAAGTTTACTCTGTTCGCCCATGAATGACATTGCCGCACGAAATTTACTTTTTTCTTTCTCATAAGAAACGCCCATAGGATAATCACCCCTGTCAGCTTTATATCCTCCTGTTTTTGTCAATGAAATATGTTTTGCATGTTATGTATAAAATAATACCTTTTCTGACACTCTGTGAGGCTCATACAAACCTGATAATGAACTAATTTAGATGTCCAATATTAAATTATGGGTATCCCTATTCGTACCAAACTCTTTTTGTAGTTACTGCACAACTACACAATCACTACACAAATTTGCTATTGAAATACATGGACTTGTATAGAGATATACGCTACTTTAAACTTGCTCAGACAAGTCCACCGCCTCGCCGCCCACGGCGCAAAAAAACAACGAAAACGGGCGCTGTGGCAGCCTCAGTCAAAGCTGCAGTCACAGCGTCTCCCGTATTGCCCCACAGCCCGCGCCGAATCTCTTCGGGCGCATGCAATGCATGCGGAAAGCGCTCCGCTCACTGCTTTATGATGGCAATTACCTCGCCGGGATAAATTTTGTCGGCATTTTTTATGCCGGGATTTGCGGCAATCAACGATTTCACGCTGATACCGTTGCTTCTTGCAATTCTTGAAAGATTGTCTCCTGCCACCACCGTATATTCAATCCTTCCTCCGGTGAGCAGGTCATCCGTCACTGTCAGGATATACTCATCTCCCCGGTCCAGAGAAAACATTGCCATCCCGCCGCTTGTAATGACAAAGGAACCGTCATATACCATATTTCCGGCCTGTTCGTCAAAGTGATACAGATTGGCATATTTTCCGGCATAGTCTTTGCCCAGGCTGAAATGAATGTTCAGGCGGATGTCATAGTCTATCTTCTCCTCCATGGCAAACATTTTGCTGTAAAGCACTCCGGGAAGAATCCTCTGGCTGACATTCTCGGGAATCATGTCCTCCTCATCCGTGAGGGTGATCTTTAAATCCTGCTCCGCCGCTGTCAAATCCCTGCCGGAGGTACTGACTGCCAGGCCCTTTCCCGTGTGAAAGGACAGGGTCACGTTCTTTCCTGCCAGCTTTCTAAGAGTTGACGCAGGCACCTCCATATTGGTTCCCGTAGATACGTCGATATTTTCGTTGGTCTGCTTGTGTGCAGTCCCTCCGTTGGACACGGCATCGATCTCACTGTCAATCGTGCTCCAGTCCACCTCGCTCCATGCGTTCAGCGGCGCTGCAAAAAGCTTGCCGAGCGTTCCGACGGAAGACGCCGCCAGCACAAGACTCAAAACGGTTGCTGTTATTATTCTCTTTCTCATCTTTCTTCCTCCAAATATTATCTGTCTGCTTTTCTTATTATGCCCCGTTATGTTCATTTGCATATGGTAATATTTGTCGAGGGAAGGCTCGAAGGAGAAACGCTTTCTATAAAATTACCGAACCAGCAAGGTCACTAATTCGCAATTGGCAGTCCAGGGAAACTGATCCACGGCAACCGCCCTTTCCACCCTGTATCCTCTGCTCAGGAACACCTCCAGATCCCTGGCCAGGCTGGTGGGCTTGCAGGAAATGTAAACGATTCTGGGTACTCCATAGTTTATAATCTTCGGAAGCGCCTTGGGATGTACCCCGTCCCTGGGCGGATCAAGGATAATGAGATCTGGCTGCTGTTCAAGGCTGTCCAGCACCTTCAGCACGTCGCCCGCAATAAACTCGCAGTTGTCAAGACCGTTCTCCACGGCATTTTTCCTTGCCGCCTCCACGGCCTCCTCAACGATCTCCACCCCGATAACCCTGCGCGCAACCGGCGCCATCATCTGTGCAATGGTCCCCGTACCGCTGTACAGGTCAAACACCACCTTGCCGGACGTACTCTCCGCAGCGCTTCCCGGCTCAACCGCCTCTTTGCCGGACATGCTCTGCGCAGCGCTTCCCGGTTCAACCGCCACCTTACCGGACACTCTCTCCTCAGCGCTTCCCGGTTCAACCGCCTCTTTGCCGGACGTACTCTCCGCAGCGCTTCCCAGGTCGCCGACGTACTCCCGGACCGTTTCGTAAAGCACCTCCGCGCCATGGGAGTTGGTCTGGAAAAAGGAGAAGGTGGAAATCTTAAATTTCAGCCCAAGAAGCTCCTCATAAAAATATTCCCGGCCATAAAGCACCTCCGTGCGGTCGCTCTGCACCACATCCGCCTGACAGTCGTTTATTATGTGGATGATTCCGGCAAAATGCCCCTGCAGCCGCCCCTTTTCCTGCAGGTCCAGAAGCACCTGCAGAAAGCCTTCCAGCAGCTGCCTCTCCGTCTGCCGGGACAGGCCCTGGGATGTTGTCACCAGCGCCGCCAGAATTTCCCCTGTTTTGGATGCCTTGCGCACCAGCAGATGACGCAGGTATCCTTCATGGCTCAGCTTATGATAAAAGCTTGTCCCCTGGTCTGCGAAATAATCCCTCACGGCACACAGAATCAGACGGTAATCCTCGTCCACCAGCCGGCAGTCATCCACTGTCACCACATCGTAAAAGCTGCCTCTTTTGTGCATTCCCAGCGAGAGAGGACCGTCCTTCCTCTCATCTCCGAAGGAAAACTCCATTTTATTGCGGTACTCATATGCCGCCGGGCTGCCCTTGATGCCTTCCCAAATCCATGCTGCCTGTCTGCCCTCCAGGGCATTTTCGAGAAGCCGCTTCATCTGTGCGTTCTTGATATTCAGCTGCTCCTCATAAGACAGTGACAAATAGGTGCAGCCTCCGCACACACCAAAGTGGGAACACGGATCTCCCGTTTCCAGAGGTGACTTTTCGATCACCTCCAGAAGACGGCCTTCTGCCTTCCCACTTCTCACCTTATTGACACCAAGCTTAATTTTCTGACCAGGCAGGCTATTCTTTACGATGACGGTTCCCTCCTCCGTGTGCGCCACACCTCTGTTGGGGAAGTCCACCCTCTCGACAACGGCCTCGTATACCTGTCCTTTTTTCATTTGCTCAGTTTTCTCCCTCATCTACGAAGAAGTCATCCTCTTCATCCGCTTCCTCGTCCTCAAATTCATCTTCAAACTCATCCTCAAAATCATCCAGATAATCAGGAGTGAAGTAACGATATACCGCATAAGCAATAGCTGCAACCGCCGCAACCGCGCCTATAACGGCAAGCACGATCACAACCGTATTGCTCTTTTTCTTCTCCTCCTTCTTTCCCAACAGATCGTTCAATTTTGCCATCTCCATCAAGTTTTCAAGCTTATTCATATGAATACCTCCAAGTTATTTTTCGTAACCTTATACTCATTACTATTATAGGATACCACATTCATGTGAAAAATACTACAGTCTTTTTAATTTTGCAAAGGCTGCGTACATAATTTTTTGCCCTGCCCTGTCAAAGAGCACCGTCACCTTGTAGTCTCTCGGCTCCTTTTCAACGTTCAAAACCTCTCCCTCGCCATACTTGACATGCAGGACCCTGTCCCCCACACCGTATGTAAGCTCTGCCGGCGCCTGGTATGCCGCCCCCTTGGACAACCCTGTCAGCCGGTTCAGGCTGCCGATCTCCCGGGCGATATAGGGCTTGTCCGCCTTTGCCGTGACCTTGGGGCGCGCCACTGCCTTGGGTCTGAAATCGGCGGATGCCTGCGTCCTGCTTCCGTAATCTGCGCCTGCGGAAAAATACGGCGGCTCATTATCCGGTTCTCTCTCCGGCCACCGCATCGGTTCCGACGCCGTCCTCCACACCTTTTCCGGCGCAGCTCCGTCCATCAGCTCCGCCGGAATCTCCTTCACAAACCGGCTCACCGTATTATACTGGGTCTCTCCCCGGACCATCCTCATCTTGGCGCAGGTCAAAGTCAGCTCATTCATGGCTCTGGTAATGCCCACATAGGCAAGCCTGCGTTCCTCCTCCAGTTCCATGGGATCGTCCGAGGTAATCGTCATATAGCTGGGAAAGAGGTTGTCCTCCATACCCGAAAGATATACGTTCGGAAACTCCAGCCCCTTTGCCGAATGCAGCGTCATCAGCAACACCCTGTTATCGTCTCCGTCCACATTGTCAATGTCCGCCACCAGGGCAACCTCCGACAAAAATTCCGTCAGGCTGGGCTCATCGTGAGTATCCTGATAATTGACCGCCTTGGTAATCAGCTCGTCAACGTTCGCCATTCTGTCATCGGCGCTCTCGTCGTCATTTTCCTGCAAATATTCCTTATAGCCTATGGTGTCTATGATCTCCTGAATCAGCTCCGCCACGGACAGCGCTGCCAAGCGTTTCCTCAGCCCCTGAATCAGTTGCACAAAGGGGCGGATCTTCACGGACGCCTTTCCCAGCCCCATGACCTCGTCTGCCTGCTCCATAGCCTCATAGAGCCCAATGTCCCGAATCTGGGCATAGTCCTCAAGCTTTTCCAGCGTGGCGCTGCCGATGCCCCTCTTTGGCACATTGACGATCCTTTTGACCGCCACCTCGTCCCGCCCATTGTCAATGGTTTTCAAATAAGCGAGAATATCCTTTATTTCAAGTCTGGAATAGAAGTTGACTCCCCCTACCACATTATAGGGAATTCCCTCCATAATCATGCGCTCCTCCAAAAGACGAGCCTGTGCGTTGGTTCTGAAAAGCACCGCGCAGTCCCTGTATTGCGCGCCATGCTTCCTCACCCGCTTCGCCACATCGCCGGCAATGTACTCCGCCTCCCCGTAAGCGTTATCAAACTGCCTGAAATGCAGCCTGCTGCCCTCTCCCCTGTCCGTCCAGAGCGCCTTGGATTTCCTGTTTACGTTATTGCAAATCACCGCATTTGCGGCGTCCAGAATAGACTGGGTGGAGCGATAGTTCTGCTCCAGCCTGATAACCGCCGCCTCCGGAAAATGTTTCTCAAAATCAAGAATATTTCGGATGTTGGCGCCCCTGAATTTGTAGATGGACTGGTCATCGTCACCTACCACGCACAGATTCCGGTACTTGTCCGCCAAAAGCCTCACCAGCTCAAACTGCGCCGTGTTGGTATCCTGATACTCGTCCACCATAATATAGCGGAAGCGCTCCTGATAATAATCCAGAACCTCCGGGCAGCTCCTGAACAGCTCCACGGTCTTCATAATAATATCGTCGAAATCAAGCGCATTATTCTTTTTCAGCGTTTCCTGATATTCCCTGTACGCCTTGGCATATGTTGCCTTGCCAAAATCGACGGCAGCTTCTCTCTCATACTCCCCGACGGATATCAGCTCGTCCTTCGCTCCCGAAATGGCAGACAAAAGGGCTCTCTCCTTATAAATTTTCGTATCGATGTTCAGTCGCTTGCAGATATCCTTCATCACCGTCTTCTGATCGTCCGTGTCATAGACGGTAAAGCTTGTCTCATAGCCGATCCTGTCTATATGGCGGCGCAGAATACGCATACACGCGGAGTGAAAGGTAGACACCCACACCTGATCGGAGCCAAAGCCCACCAGGGCATCCACCCTCTCCCTCATTTCTCCCGCCGCCTTGTTGGTAAAGGTGATGGCAAGAATATTCCATGGCTTCACCCCCATCTCGCCGATCAGGTAGGCAATACGGTGGGTGAGCGCCCTGGTTTTCCCGCTTCCGGCCCCGGCGAGCACCAAAAGCGGCCCGTCGGTCTGCATCACAGCATTCTTTTGTTCCCTGTTTAAGGTATCATATATACTCATTTAATGGGTACCCCTTATCAAACCCTGTCTTTATCGTCGAAAGCATCCCCGCACTCAGGGCAGAATTTGGGCGGATGCGCCGGGTCCTCGGGCTCCCAGCCGCACTTATCACACTTGTATAAG
>CAJTPH010000066.1 GCA_910578215.1 uncultured Acetatifactor sp.
TAAATCGTTATAAATAATATAAGGGTTAGAAAGGGGGTGTAAAAATGACAAGGAAGCATTACGGAATTACAGCATTGTGTATCATGCCTGCAATGTTAGCCGTTGCGATGCCGACTATTAAGGCGGAGGCAGTGGAGCCAAGAATGACATATATTATATCTTATTCCTCTGACTTGTATATCTCGGATTCAGGAGAAGCCAGTATCACCGGGTATGTGCGGGGAAAGAGCGATGTAACAAGCACCTATGTAAGCGCAACATTGCAGAGAAAGTCTGGAAATGACTGGATTGATGTAGAATCCTGGGAGGATTCCAGTACAAAAAACAGTTTGTCGGTTATGGAAACCTATTCTGTTTCCAGAGGAACCTAACGTCTTGTTGTAACAGTGACAGCGAACATAGAGACGAAAACTGCTTATTCAAAAAAAATACTGAAAAAGCAATACCGTACATTAAGGTAGATACCCAGATCTGCCAGACTATTTCAAAGTGATTTTGCGTAAGGCAAGGCAAGAAAGGGATACAAACCGGATAAAGTATCTGAAAATGCAAAAGTAACTGAAGATTATAATGTGGTTAAAAGCGTGTGGATGGAAAGCTACGGCGGTGCAATATTTGCAGCATATTATAAAGCGGGTGTTAATTCGGACCAGTCAAAGTATAAAAATGGTGGAGAGTTCAAGCAAAACGGAGCGCTTTGGTTATATAATAACGATGTGGCGACCACATACAAAGATTTGCTGAAATACTACTATGATTCCTCCAGCGCGTCAAAGGACGGCGCAATCCGCTTCTTTGATGATAACAAAAACGAATTGTGAGGTGTGGGAAATGAAGAAAAATATATGTGTTATTTTAGGTGTTTTCATTGTATTAGCCATGGCGGGCTGTAATTCAAACAGTGATGAAAGGAACAGTGGAAATTCGGAACAGGCAAATAAAGAAGATGAGCATTTCAATAAGTCCCAAATAGTATTTGTTGAGGATGATTCTGCGACCTGGAGCAGAGATTTATTGGCAACAGGAATGCTTGTCACTGATTTGAACAAAGATGGAGTTGATGATACCATCCAGATTGAGAATACGGAGATAGAGGGAAGTCAATATATTTCTAAATTTGAGGTCAAATTATCGAATACCGAATCTGGTTTTTTGATAAGCGAAACATATGATGCTTCGTTTGAGAAAATGAAAATGGTGGACATCGACCAGGATACTAATGAGGAATTGATATTGTTGTTTGATTCACATGGGACCGGCGGCCAGGGTACGCATGACTTATATGTGCTTTGGCTTAAAGAAGACGGCGTTGTTGCGAGAATGATAGATACCATAGATGCAATAACTGTTCATATAGAGCCTGATTGGAATGTTGACAGTATATATGATATTGATAAAATAGAGTATAATGGAGATAAGAAACTCCTAGTGCGTCAATACATGTGGGGTGGTGATGAACATTCAAACTGGGTCGGAGATTTGGTCTCTATAGTGTCATTCGATAGCGAGTCAGGTTTGTTCAAAGCAGAGGAAGCCTGGATAGAGCAATAAGGCAAGGTATGTGTAGAGGCTAGAAGCTGTCAGGCATGCGTCCTTTCACCGGCCAGGGCGTGGAGCTGCCGAGCCCCCCTGGGACGTCTGTTCAGCGCCGACCGGAGCGGAGGGGGCAGGGGGGCGCCCCAAAGGGGCGGGGGTGGGAATGGTACACGCGGTATCGTCAAACAGCAAAAATCTTAAGGATTAATCAATCCATTTTTCTCACATTGGTAAAATCTGCAAATTATCTCTATGAAACAAGGAGAAAGTCTGCCCTTTTTCGGAAAGGAGGCGGGTGCATGGAATATCGTGGAAATCAATGTAGCGGTAGAGAGTGCGTTTTGAGCAGGGGATAGTCTCACGGTGTTCTGCGAAAATATGATCCATTGTCTGTCGGCTAAGGATAAGTGGAGATACAAGCTCGTCCACTACACATATGTTTTTTGGTATGTAATTGATTAGACATTAAAAACTCCTTTCCAACAGACATACTGCGTTGTCTAGTATACAGGAGTCAGTGACAGAGATAAATCCGGTAAGGGTAAATAAACTGGAATTTACTTTGGCATTTAAGGGTAAAATTTTTTTAAGTAGGTAAAGGCTTGATTTAGGCAGGTAAAAATGCTATACTGTCCTTGAAGCTTGGAAAAAAATCTGGGTTGTCGATTTATGCCCTTTCCCTAATGGGACAGGTTCATAAATAAAAAAATTAAAAAGGAGATAGGAAAACAGAATGAAACTAAAGAATTTGCTGAAAAAAGTTCTGTGCTTTGGCGTGGCGGCTACGCTCTCACTGGGATTTGTTCCCTCCATCACTGCTTCTGCGGCAGGGTATCCGACGGTGGATATGTTTGAGCATGTCAAGGCATTGAACGGTAACGGTTATCTTAAGGGAGTTCAGGGAGCGCTGGACAGCAATCAGTACTCTTATACGGATTCCACCGGTACCCATGGTCTTTCGCATTCTTTCTGGAATGCATACCTGAACGATATGATATTCTTAAGCCCTGTGGACGGCGCTGAGGAATTTACGTTTGAGGGAAGGACCTACTACATCAATTTTGCACCCATCGAAGCGTTTATACAGATCTGTAACAGTCAGGCAATGACCTGTAACATACAGTTCATGCTTAAGTGGGACGGCAGCCCTGAAAAGGCATGGCTGGTAGATCCTCAGGCGAGGGTTGTTAATCCCAATCCCGTGGTGGCTAACCTCCAGATGTATGCGATGGATGTTGCCGGCGAGGGCAGACAGGCGTACAGGGCTTTCTGGAGAGCTCTCATGCAGTGGTGTGCAAGAAATGAGTATCATATTGACGAGCTTATTCTGGGCAACGAGGTAAACGCTCCCAATACCTGGAACTATTTCGGTACTCTGGATACCAATACCTGTACCGAGAAGTATGCGATATCCTTCCTGGATATGTATCAGGCTGTCAGAGAGTACACCAACGTATCAAGATGCAGCATCTGCCTTGACCACAGTTGGACCTTTGACGATATGGGAAATGCGATCCCCACAAAGACCTTTTTGGATAATTTCCATGCAAAGGTGACCGCTCTCAACGGCGGCGCTCCGGTGGATTGGTGCCTTTCCATGCACCTGTGGCCCGCGAGAGTTGACTGGGCTCCCATGTGGACTCCCTGGAACGGAATGAGGCTTGCTACCAACAGTGCCAACACTTATTTTAT
The DNA here is from genome assembly GCA_910578215.1 of uncultured Acetatifactor sp. Taxonomy (GTDB): domain Bacteria; phylum Bacillota; class Clostridia; order Lachnospirales; family Lachnospiraceae; genus Acetatifactor. The sequence goes on from CAJTPH010000066.1 coordinate 3,229, forward strand.
TGACGGCACTAACCTGCATATCATGACGGATTATATAAAGAATAATTTCGGTGCACAGCATCGTATCATGATGACGGAGCAGGGCTTTGTTCAGAATCAGGGCGAGCAGATCCAGGCGGCAAGCCTTGCATATTCCTATTATGCGTGCCTGTACAATGATATGGTAGATAACTTTATCATTTTCGATGCTAACGGCGACAATCAGATGGCGGCGCTTCTGCCTCTTGCACAGGAGGTATTCCAGAAGATCGGCAGCCCTGACCCTGCGGACCAGCAGAGGATTGCAGACATCTGTCTGCCTGTTATCGGGGTTAAATCCTGGTCACAGATTATCCCTAATTTTGGCGGTTCCACCGGCAGTGCACCTGTAGCACCTACGACGCCCACCGCACCTACGACTCCTACCACGCCCACAACACCCACCACACCTTCCAATCCTGCGGTTGTGACGGGTGGCGGCAAGCTGAAGGAAATCTTTGACGAGCATTATTATGCGGATCTTTATCCTGATCTGAAGGCGGCGTTCGGCTATGACAGAGAAGCTCTGTGGGCTCATTACATCAACAGCGGTCTGCAGGAAAATCGTGTTATGAACAACAGACTTGACGTTGTAAAGTACAGAAACACATATGCGGATCTCAATGCCGCTTTCGGCGACAATTGGGACGCTTATGTTGAGCACTATCTGACCTGCGGCGAAAAGGAAGGCAGAGATTCCGGAATAACGGCGAACCGTTAAATTCGGAGGAACTATGAAATCCGGGCAGAATGAGGCGGCAATGCCGCTTCATGCCCCGGGAAAAACTCTATGTGGTTGTGAAAACTTCCATGTGGAGTTTTTTGCGTTTTTGACCGAGATATAAGGGCGGAAGAACGGATATTTGCCGCCGGGGATAGTACTTTTTAAGCTGAATCAGGGGAAGAAATTTGAGGATAAGCTTTAAATTATATTGCATAATTACCAAGAAGGCAGGATAAGAAAATAGTAATTTTGCACAAAATCTTTCTGATATATAAAAAACTGTTGAAAAGTTGTTAAAAAAATCTCTCGAATATTGTATAATAAGTGAGGGAATTCACGTAAAACAATTTGTTCTTTTGATAACATGAAGTTTTAAATCATGAAGGGGAGGAATCATGAAGTTCAGAAGCCGTTGAAAAAATCATGTGACAAAAGAACAAGGCACAGAAAACATATAGAAGGGGTTGTGTACAATGAAAAAGAAAAAGGGTCTAAACATTAAGCTATTGATACTGACGTTGCTGCCGGCTTTTTTGGTGGGGATAATTGCCTTTTTGATCAGTGTCAGCAGGATGCGTTCCGGCATGGTGGAATTGTCACAGTCGAGGGTTGAGAATATCTGTAATGCGCTGCGTGAAGCCTACACGGCGATGTACCCGGGAGACTGGAGCTATGACGGCACTAATTTTACCAAGGGCGGTCAGAATCTGTACGATACATACGCTATGCTGGACAAGATAAGCGAGGAGGATAATATAGAGATCACCATTTTCTATGGCGATACACGTATAATGACCACCGTGCTGGGCGACAACGGCGAGCGGTTCGTGAACACCCAGGCGGGAGAGGCGGCGATCAATAAGACCCTGCGCGGGGGCGAGGGGTATTTTAGTCCGGACACAATTATCAACGATGAAAAGTACTATTCCTGTTATACGCCGCTGACCAATTCCGACGGTTCTATTATTGGCATGTTCTTTGTGGGAGTGCCAAGTAAGAGCGTAAATGTTGCTATAAACGGGGCGTCGAACTTTGTGCTGGGTGCGATTGCGGGCGTGTTGATCGGCACCTGCGTCGTAGTTATGTTGATTGCGCTGAATTTGATTAAGACCATTCAGAGCTGTGTGAATTCAGTGGTTACCATGGAGTCCGGCGACCTGAATGTGAAAGCCGAAGCGGGCTTTTTTGACAAGGGGGACGAGCTGGGGCTTCTTGTGGACAGCATCAACGGTATGGCGGACCGGTTTAAGAGCATGATCGGTCAGATCAGAAACAGCTCCGACGTGATGAAGGGAAACGCGGATACGCTTGCAGGCGTTGCCGAAAGCACGCATTCTTCCATTGACGAGGTGTCAAGGGCGATCGAGGACGTGGCAAACGGCGCGACCTCTCAGGCAAGCGATACCCAGGACGCCGCTATCAACATAGAGGCGATGAGTACCTCCATCGAGAGCATTGTGGATGGCATCAACGATCTTGCAGCCGCTGCGGACAGCGCGCAGAATACCAGCGAGGGCGCCAAGAAGGCAATGCATGACCTGATCCGTATCAATGAGGAGACAAAGGCTTCCGTGGAGAAGATCGTGGGACAGTCCGAGATCAATGTGAATGCCGCGGCGAGAATACAGGAGGTAGTCAATGTCATCAGCGATATTGCGTCTCAGACCAATCTTTTGTCCCTTAACGCCAGCATCGAGGCGGCAAGAGCGGGAGAGCAGGGCAAGGGCTTCAGCGTTGTTGCGCTTGAGGTAGGCAAGCTTGCGGACAGCAGCTCCAAGTCAGCTGCGGAGATTGAGGAGATTATTAAGGAGCTGGTGCAGAATATCGAAGAAACCTTCGATCTGACCACACTGCTCAGCCAGAATACCAGACATCAGATTGACAAGCTTGAGAGCACAAGAAAAGATTTTGACGGTGTGGTTCGTAACGTAAATGTTATGTTTGACAAGACCATGGTCGTGCAGGACGAGATTTCCAAGATCAATGATATACGCAGGAAAATCGAAGAAATTATTGAGAACCTGTCGGCGTTATCCGAGGAGAATGCGGCTTCCAGCCAGGAGACCACGGCTTCTACCAGCATGGTGGTGCAGTCCATGCAGCAGCTGAATGCATCCACTCAGGAGATCAGCGCGCTGGCAGCGGAGCTGGCAAGGATTATTTCCTATTTCCGGGCTTAGTCTCAGGGTGATTTCCGATTTTGATATTCGGTGGGCTTTTAAAATTAAAGGACAGATAATTTGTAAAAATTTTCTGTCCTTTTCTTAAACATTTTATGAAAATGCCTTGCGAAATGTAGAATGATGTTGTATAATGACTATTAACGTTTATACATAGCAGTGAGGGGTAATTTGCAGAAGGCTGGACTGTTATGTAATGGCAAGGGAAGATGAATCATATAAATGATACATAGGATCAAAAGGGAGAAAGAAAATGGACAACAATAACTATGGCGGTAATTACGGAAATAACTCCGACAGCGGAAACTCACAGAATAACGGTCAGAATCAATCAGGAAACTGGCAGTCCAACGGTCAATACAACAATTATCAGGATAATACCGCCAACAATATGTACTATCAGGTGCCTGCAGATAAGGACGCGGACAATAAGGCCAGCGGAAAGCAGATTGCAGGGCTGGTATTCGGCATACTTGCCATATGCTGCAGCTGCTGTTATGGTGTTCCCGGCATTATTTTTGGTATTGTGGGTCTCATCCTTTCCATTTTGGGAAATAAGGAGAGCAAACACGGAGTCGGCATTGCCGGTCTGGTTTGTTCCATTATAGGTTTGCTCTGCGGAGTTGTCTTGACAATTTATTTTGCGGCAATTTTCGCGGTGGTGTTTGAGATGTTAGAGACGGGTGAGTTTGAGAACCTTATGGATTATTATAGATATTAATTAACGTTATAAATGGAATAAAGCCTTTCCATGGAATAAGGTCTTTTCATGGAATAAAGCCTTTTCAATGAATATGGAATAAAACCTTTCCAATGAATATAGAAGATCAGCAGCGCGATGAAAATGTGAGTCGCGGCGATGTCACAATACAAAAAGACAAAAAATTGTACAATGGTGCGAAGAATCGTTCTTGCAGAAGCCGGGAGGATGAACTGTTTTTGACAGGACTTATTTCTCTGGCGGCAGGCGCGGCATTGTGGGCGCTGTATTATCTTTGGCTTCGGCGTTTTATTCCAAGGATACCCTGTTTCTTTTCCAATGTGCTTGGGATTTACTGTCCCGGCTGCGGCGGAACCAGGGCGGTATACGCGTTGCTGCACGGCAGGTTGCTGAAGGCCGTGTGGTGTCACCCGCTTGTGCCCTATGGCGCGGTGATATACGGAGGATTTATGCTGACTCAGGGATTACACAGGCTGGGAGTTAAGTGTATAAAGCCGTGGAAATTCCACAACTGGTATTTATATGGGGCAATGGCAATTCTTGTTTGTAATTTCCTTGTAAAAAACCTTCTGAGGTTGGTATGGGGAGTTACAATATAATTTTTAGCGCTGAGATGTGCAGAAAGGAGAAAGCAAATGACAAAAAAGACAACAGATATTGTAGCTTACATAACTTGGATAGGTTGGATCGTTGCATTTTTTGCAGGAACCAAGCAGGAGAGTAAGTTTCACTTGAACCAGGCTCTGGTTATCTGGCTCAGTTACATTGTCCTGGGCATTCTGGCATATATTCCTATTGTGGGTATTGTGGCAGGAATTCTTTCCCTGGTTATGTTTGTATTCTGGATCATGGGTCTTGTAAGCGCATGCCAGGGCAATGAGAAGGAGCTTCCTCTCATTGGCAGCATCAAGATCTTGAAGTAATGCGATAAGCAAGCTGCATTAATGAATCTCAAAGGGCATGACAGTTTAAGCTGCTGCCGAACATAAAATAAGCCTGCCGGTAAAACGGCAGGTTTATTTTATGGATGTATTTTTCAGAATAACGGAAACGTTTAGTCGGAGTACTCAATGGTCAGGTCTGCATCGCTGGGTATCTCGCCATGCAGGAAGGAAATGATAATCTGGACTCTCTTGTAGGCTTTTATATAATACTGCTTTGCATATTGGGCAATCGATTCATTGTAGGAGTTGTTGCTGTAGGCGTCATGATAATTTTTTACCGCTTCCGTCATAAATTCGCTGGATTCATCGGCAAGACTCTCAAGAT
>CAJTPH010000067.1 GCA_910578215.1 uncultured Acetatifactor sp.
CGCCGCGGCGGCGGAGAGGGTAAAGGCAGAAAAGGCGATCAAAGCAGCCGAAGCCGCCAGGATTAAGGCTGAGGAGGCGCTGAGAGCCGCCTCCGAAAACGAAGCAAAGGCTAGGGAAGCGGTGGAAAACGCCGCTGAGAGAGAGAAAGCGGAGACGGCGAAGGCGGCGCTGCATGCCGAGGCGGAGCGCTTTGCGCTGGAGGCGGCAGAGAAGGCAGGGCATAGCCCCATACAAGAGAGCGGAGAGGATGACGACAGATGACGGGAGGTTTGATGATAATGGGCAGCTTTCATATGACGCGGGCTTTTACTGCAATGACCAGCCCTGTTGTGCTGGAGAGCGTGGAGGAGGTTTTTAAACCCAGCGCCATAAAAGAGTTTTTCCAGACGCTTCCGGAGAAGGCGTTGAGCCTGGGATTAAGAATTTTGCTTGCCGTAATATTTTTCCTGATCGGCGTCCAGCTGGTCAAGCTGGTGCGCAGGATCATCAGAAAATCCATGGAGCGGGCAAACGCGGAGGTGGGCGCGGTTCAGTTTGTGGATTCCTTTGTGAAGGCGGCGTTGTATGTGCTCCTTGTACTGACGCTTGCGTCTACCTTCGGGGTGGATGCCGCCAGCATTGTGGCGCTTTTGGGCTCCGCGGGCGTCGCCATCGGCCTTGCGGTACAGGGAAGCCTCTCAAACCTTGCGGGCGGTGTGCTGATATTGATGCTTAAGCCCTTTAAGGTGGGAGATTATATTATAGAGGGCACGTCCGGCAGGGAAGGGACCGTTACGGAGATCCAGATCTTTTATACAAGGCTGCTGACGCCGGATAACCAGACGGTCATTCTGCCAAACGGCAGTCTTGCCAACAACAGCCTGGTGAATGTGACCACCCAGGAATGCAGGAGGATGGATGTAAAGGTGGGGATCTCCTACAAAGCGGATCTGAAAGAGGCGAAGGCTGTGCTGTTTCGGGTCCTGCAGGAGGACGAGGCGGTTCTCAAGGATAAGGAGATGCTTGTGTTTGTGGACGAGCTTTCCGGCTCCAGCGTGGATCTCTGTGTAAGATGCTGGTTTAGGCAGGAGGATTACTGGCCCGGAAGGAGGCGGATTACGGAGAACTGTAAGTTAAAGCTGGATGAGGCGGGAATAGAAATTCCCTTTAACCAGCTGGATGTGCATTTGGACAGGGGGCAGTTTTAACCCGGTCATCCCGTTTTTAACCGTGCCGGGAAAAAATACTTAAAAAAATTAGAATTTAGGCTTGCAAATTTTCCCCACAACCTATATAATAGACAATGGCTGTGCTGGTGCACAGCAGATGCTGAAATAGCTCAGTTGGTAGAGCACTTCACTCGTAATGAAGGGGTCGTGGGTTCGAGTCCCATTTTCAGCTTGGTATGTAAGAGCTGCAAATTCTGCTGATAAGGAAGTACTCACAGCAGCGTATCGATAACGCTGAGAAACGGAATGCAGGCAGAGACAGAGAACCGATCGCTTTTAAAGTGTCAGGTTCTCTGTTTTTTATAGACAGGTAATGACAATTTCTTTAAATTAAGGGGCGGGATAAAAAAATACAGCGCATAATTTACAGGGCTGTATTATAATGTTAAATATTAAGAAAGGTAAAATTATTTATGAAAAATAATAAGAAAACGGCAGGATGTGGCACAATTATTTTTTTGTGGGTAATTGTATCAGCGGTTCTAGGGGTTATTTTATCTTCGGTTAATGAGACAGGGCAAGGTATCGGTTTTATCATATCAGCTTCCGTCTTTATAGGTTTTGCGATTACGATTGTAATAACGTTATTCACAAGAGCATTTAAAGCAAGTACAGAGGTAAAACGGCAAAAAAAGGATCGACAGGAGGGAATTACAAGATACAGCCCGCTAATCCATGTAGGAGGCTTGCCGGCGCCTGAAAACAGTAAGGCGTCTGTTGTATTAACCCCGGCTGAACTTATTGTAAACTGTGACGGGCACGAATATGTTTTAAGCATCAAAAAAATCCTGGATGTAGATTATCAGATTAATATTGACGAGGCCAGATACCTGAGAAGCGGTTTGATGGAAAGGACTGCAGCGTCTGGGATGGATGGCACGGCAGAAGCGCGTAATTTAAAACACTATGCAATCATTTCTTATGAAGATGCGCAGGAGGTACATAAAACATTCTTGCTGAGAGATGAGGATGTGAGAAAGGAGGTCGTCTTCAATTTGATTGAAAGACTGCGCCTCATTAAAAAAACAACTATCGGAGAGTAGAGATGTATAACAGGCTTGCCCGCATGTTTTGAATGGGCGATAGCCTCTGTATGTAAGAGCCCCGCAGCGTTTGCGTGCAGGCTCTTTTTTGTGTGAAAACCGTGTCCTGATCCGGAGGCGCCAAGCCTTATCACATGCGCAGGCGCTTCTTGATCTGGTGCTCGATGATCTGAATGGACTTGTAAAAAACGAGCGCAATGATGCATAAAATGATGATGCTGGTAATAACCATATCCAGCTGGAATACCTGGGAGCCGTAGATGATCAGGTAGCCAAGCCCCCTTCTCGCGGCAAGGAATTCCCCGATGATGACCCCCACCAGGGCAAGCCCGATATTTACCTTTGCGGTGCTTAAAAGAATGGGAATGGAGCCGGGGAGGACAACCTTAAAAAAAGCATCCCTCTTTTTACCGCCAAGGGTGTAGATCAAAGTGATTTTTTCCGCGTCCACCTGCTGAAAGCCTGTGTAAAAGCTGATGATGGAGCCGAAGATCGCCACCGACATGCCGGCGACGATAATGGTCCTGGTTCCGGTGCCCAGCCAGACGATGAACAACGGCGCCAGCGCCGATTTCGGCAGACTGTTTAAGACCACCAGATAGGGCTCCAGAATTTCCGACAGCTTTTCGGAGTACCATAGCAGTGTGGATACAATCAGGCTCAGGATCAACACCAGAAGGAAGCTCAAAAGGGTCTCGTACAGGGTCACGCCGATATGGGAGAGCAGCGAATTGTTTTGCAGCTGGGTTACGAAGCAGCCGGCGACACGGCTGGGGCTGGCAAAGAAAAAGCTGTCGATCCAGCCGGCGCGCGCGCTTATCTCCCAGAGGGCCAAAAATGCCATAAAAATTACAAAGCGCCATGAGGATATTTCATGATGGTGCCTTTTGTGGTTTCTGATAAATTCTTCCTGTTTGGTCAGGTCATTCTTTTTTGTTTTCATGTGTTAAATCCTCCCATAGCCTGTTAAAGTACTGTTGGAATTCGGGTGCATTTCTGGCGGCAAGCGGAGAGTCGTCGGCAAGGGTCAGAGATATCTTCATTTCGTTTTTGATGACGGCAGGTCTTCCGGAAAGGACGATTACCCTGTCGGCAAGGCTGATCGCTTCCGAAAGGTCATGCGTAATGATAATCATGGTTTTTCCGGCGGCGCGGATCAGTCGGCAGATATCGGCGGACACAAAAAGCCTGGTCTGATAGTCCAGCGCGCTGAAGGGCTCATCCAGCAGCAGCAGCTGAGGCTCCAGGGCGAGAGTCCGTATCAGGGCGGCGCGCTGCTTCATTCCGCCCGAAAGCTCGTCGGGCCGCTTATACCGGAATTTGTCAAGCCCGTAATCTTCCAAAAGTCTGTCCACAGTGTCCAGATGTTCTCTTGTAAGCATATGATTCAACTCCAGTCCAAGAGTGACGTTCTGATAGACGTTGCGCCACTCAAAGAGGTGATCCCGCTGCAGCATATAGCCTATTTTGGGGTAATGGAGCAGGCCGTCGGGGTTATTTACCACTATGGTTCCGCTTTCCGGCGCAATGAGGCCGGCGATGATGGAGAGCAGCGTGGATTTGCCGCAGCCGCTTGGTCCCACGATGGCAATGAACTCTCCTTCGTGCACCTGAAAGGAAATGTCCTTCAGCGCCTGAATTTCACCGTGAAGACTGTGATAGGAATACCCGATATTTTTTAATTCCAGGAAACTTGCTTCTACGGTATTTTTTGTGGTATTCTGCATAGTAGACAGTTCCCAATCCTTTTTTTATAATGTATGAAGGATTCTTTTTTTAGTTCGGCAGGCGTGCAAAAAACAATTTACACGGCTCTAGGCAAAAACTGCTTGAGCAGCCCTCAGCCACTTGACGCCGGAGCAAAAAAGCATTATGATAGATAGCGATGGAAAATATTGCATTTTCTTTAAGAATCAATGAAAGAGGAAGGAAAACAAAGTAATGAAGGAAGTATTCAGGAAAAAACTGGCAGGGGCGGCAAAGCAGGGCAGGAGGCTCGTCATGGCAGCAACCGTCGGAGCGGTAGCGTTGGGCAGCATCAGCTATACCAAAGCGGCAGGTATAGAAGACATTTTTGACGAGGTTTATTACGCGGATAAGTACCCGGATCTTAAGGCGGCATACGGTTATGACAGGGCGGCTCTGCTGGAGCATTTCAAGAATGTCGGCGCCTCAGAGGGCAGGGCAATGAATGAGATGATAGATATAGTCAAATACAGGGAGACATACAAGGATCTTCAGGCTGCATTTGAGGATGACTGGGATGCCTATGTGGAGCATTATCTTTCCTATGGAGCCTTCGAGCACAGGGATAACGGCACCGGCTTTGACCCTGTGGATTATCTCAACAGATATGGGGAGCTGAAGGAAGCCTTTGGCAATGATATACTGGCAGCCTGCAGGCATTATGAGGATCACGGGAAGCAGGAAGGCAGAGAAGCCAGAAGCGAGGCTGTGGTGAAGGCCGAGGAGGAGGCTCTGGAGTGGGAGGATACCTATACGCCGGAAGAAGAACCCGGACAGCCGGAGCAGGAGGCATATAAGATCGAGAGCGTAGAGATTATGGGCACCGGACGCATCAGGGTCACCTTGAACCGGGAAACAGATCAGACCCTTGCCCTGGGAGCGTTCAGCATCATATGCAACAGCGGCGGTTCCGACATGACCATACTGTCTGTGTCCACTGAGGATAACAGGGTGTATGATCTGTCGACTACCTATTATAAGGATCAAGAATACGATATACAGATTACCCTACCCGACGGTACGGCGATCTCAAAGGTCTTTGACTACAGGACGGATTGTGCGCAGATTGCGGGAATTACCGCTGTACGCACGGGTACGGACGAGGCTGCGATCACCTTTAATTCGGATGAACCGGGATATTTTTATTATATTTTGAGGGAAAACGTACAGCGTCGGCTGCGCGCGGCGGTTTCTTCCACGGAACCCACGGAAGCGGAGGTAATAAGGGACGGTATAAAAGTGGAGATGAAGCAGCATGAGAATACGGTTACCGTTACCGGACTGACGGAGGGCGTGTCATATACCGTATATTATGTAGCTGTAAATACGGAGAATAAGTCCACATTGGTAAACAGCCTTTCCATTGACGGAGAAGTCTATGAGGAGAAGGCGGAGGCAATCAAAGGGGCCGAGGCTTTCGCGGAGAAGCTTTCAAACGGCGAATTTCTGTATGGCTTTGAGATAGAGCTGGAAACTGCCACATCCGAACCCCTGACGCTGGATCAGTTTGATATAAGCTGTCCGCAGAACGAGACGACGCTTGGAGAGGTCAGGACCACGGACAATAGGGTTTACCGCGTGTATATGCAAAGGGGCAGCATTCCTAAGGGCAACAATACCTATACGATCCTGATCAATATGAAGGACGGCACACAGCTAAAGGGAACCTGCTATCTTGACCTGCAGGCGCCCAGGGTCAGCGCGAGAAGTATTGAGTGGACGGATAAGGATACAATTAAGGTTGTAGTAAACTCGGATGAAGCGGGCATGCTTTATTACGCCGTGCAGGATCAGGTTGAGGGAGAGGGCACCATCGTCTCCAAGGACCCCACACAGCTTTATGCCAGCGGCACAAAGGTTGATATAGGCTATGGTCTGAACTATATAACAATCAAGGGCATTAAGGCAGGGCAATGGTTCTGCTATGCGTCGGAGGATGCGAAGGGGAACAGGGAGGATTTCTACAGCTACAAGCAGATTCCCGAATATTCCGAGCCTTCGGACGAGGATGAATCCACACAGCCTGAGATAACAGGCGTAACCGTCATTAAGGCTTCAAACCAGCCGACGCTGAAGGTTGTGTTCAACCAGCCGATGATGGGGATTTACGACAACGGCAGTACTCAGATCAGCGGGCTAAACGGAAAGCTGTTACTTTCTACGAAATATGGTTCCGAAGGAGGTCTGCAGGATAATGTGCTGACCATTACCGTAATGAATTTTCCCTCCATATCCCAGGGCAATCATACCTTGACGATCGCTTTAGAGAGCGGAGAAACATTAACGTATGATTTCACGGTGTAAGTGAGCCAGGGGACGGCACTGCCGTCCCTGTACTCACGTTCAGGGCAAGCTTGCAAGGATTGCTTTTTTGTGTTATTATTAAATTTAAGGTGCAGTCCCGGGAAAAGCGGGACTGCAGAAAGGTACGGGCTTTTTATGGCACAGTTGTGGGGCGGGCGTTTTACCAAGGAGACGGACAGGCTGGTATACGACTTTAACGCGTCTATTCGCTTTGACAGGCGATTGTTTCATCAGGATATAGAGGGCAGCATCGTCCATGTGAAGATGCTGGCTAAGCAGGGTATTCTCACGGAGAGCGAGCGGGATTCCATTGCTGCGGGGCTTGAGGGCATCCGGGAGGATGTGGATGCGGGAAGGCTTGTCATCGACGAGACCTGCGAGGATATCCACAGCTTTGCGGAGGCGGAGCTCATCAGGCGTATCGGAGACGTGGGAAAGAAGCTGCACACCGGCAGGAGCCGCAATGACCAGGTTGCGTTGGATATGCGCCTGTACATCAGGGAACAGGTGATAGAGACGGACCGGCTTTTAAAAGAGCTGCTCTCTGTCATCCTGAAAATCATGGAAGAAAATGTCGAGACCTATATGCCGGGCTTTACCCATCTGCAGAAGGCGCAGCCGGTCACGCTGGCGCATCACTTCGGCGCTTATTTTGAGATGTTTAAACGTGACGGGCAGCGTATGGCAGATATATATGAGAGAATGAATTACTGTCCCCTGGGGGCGGGGGCCCTTGCCGGGACCACCTATCCTCTGGACAGGGAATATTCCGCAGAGCTCATGGGCTTTTACGGTCCTACCATGAACAGCATGGATTCCGTGTCGGACAGGGATTACCTGATCGAGTTCATGGCGGCGCTCTCCATGGTGATGATGCATATGAGCCGCTTCTGCGAGGAGATCATCATCTGGAATTCAAACGAGTATCAGTTTGTGGAGATAGACGACGCCTATTCCACGGGGAGCAGCATTATGCCCCAGAAGAAAAATCCGGATATTGCGGAGCTGGTGAGAGGCAAGACCGGGCGGGTCTACGGGGCGCTGATGTCCCTGCTCACCACCATGAAGGGACTGCCCCTTGCTTATAATAAAGACATGCAGGAGGATAAGGAGGTTTCCTTTGACGCCCTGGATACTGTAAAGAGCTGTATCGTCCTTTTTACGGGAATGCTGGATACCTTGAAGGTGAATAAGGAACGCATGGAAAAAAGCGCTATGAACGGCTTCGCCAACGCCACCGACGCTGCGGATTATCTTGTGATGAAGGGTGTGCCCTTCAGGGATGCCCACGGCATCATAGGAAGGCTGGTTCTTTACTGCATTGAAAAGAATACTTCCATCGACGCCCTGTCCCTTGCGGAGCTCAAGGCTATCAGCGAGCAGTTTGACGAGGATATCTATGAAGCGGTTTCCCTGAAGACCTGTGTGGAAAAGCGGCTGACCATCGGCGCTCCCGGGGCGGAGGCAATGCGCAGGGTGATAGAGCTGCACAGGGAGTATTTGAAAGGGGACGATTGAATTTTCTTCCCTCAGGGGGGCGATGGAGAGCAGAGACGGTACTGGAAAAGCAGTCTCGAAGCGGAAGCGCCCCGGAAGGAAATTTCAGCG
>CAJTPH010000068.1 GCA_910578215.1 uncultured Acetatifactor sp.
ACTCAATCAGCTCTTTCTTCGTCATAGCCGTTCACATCCTCCTTTTTGCAATAAAAATAGGACTATATCAGCTATGCAGTCGGTGGCATCTGCCACTTCAAGAGCTAATTTAGTCCTACCTAAATAATTTTTATATTTTTATGCATCAGAAAAACAATCTTCACCTCCAAAACCACATGACTTTTATTCCCGCCGGAATCCTGATGCAGCATGGGCATTTGTGAGATATTTGATTGGTAAAACAGCGCTGCCTCCCATCAATACCTTGCTTCGTTGCAATTTTGAGAAAGGACTAAATCAGCTCAAACCCTTGTATTTACTGGATTTGTTCTAACTTTAGTCTTATTTTACCGTAAGCATCGCCAATCCTACAGCCCGTCCAAAAGAGGATTTCAAAGATTAAATAGTATCGTGTTCCCGGCTCTATCGTCTGAATAAATCTCTGATATTCCTCTGTTGTCCAAAAGTCCAAACTTCTTGAATCGGAATTTCCCATGCGCTTCACTTTCTTACATGGATTTGTGTGCAAATCATAAATGCGTGACGCATGAGTAAATATACAGGTCAACTGATTTTGTATCATTCTTAAATAGCTTTCCGAAAATCCCTTTGTCTGCATTTCGTTCTGCCACTGTATGATTTGCGAAGCGGTAATCTCACTTAACATCTGTTCGCCAAAGTACGGAATAATGTGTTGCTCCATCATATATCGTTTATTCTTCATGGTACGGTCTTTTAACTCATTCTGCTTATCCTCAAAATAGACCTCCATAAATTCACTTAACTTCATATCCATGCTTCGGCTACTGCTCAATTTCTTTTGCCGCTCATACTCTAACGCTTCTCTTTTTGTTTCAAATCCCCTCTTTCTCCGCTTTTTCTTCTCTCCTTTTGCCGTTGTTTCAAACCATTGCGCCGACCACTTTTTTGTGTCTTTCTCCTTATAAGCCATACAGCCACGCTCCTTTCCTTAGCTTATTGATAACTCATAACCGTACATTTTCTTTGCCCAAAACCCCCTCGGAATACGTCCTGCCATTGTAATATATCCCTGTCCTGCAAGTTCCCTGTTCAGTTCTTTTACAATCTTGTAGGCATGAGATTTTGAACAATTTAACTCTTTGGCTATATCTTCCGCACTCATCATATAACGGTAGTTTGCCACACATTTGTCCTCCTTTCCCCTTTTAGAAATCCATTATAATATTTGTATTTCATATGTGTACGAATTTCGTATATTCATATTATCACCTTATAAATATAATGTAAACACTTCGTAAAAATATTTTTACGAACTTCGTATTTACATTTTTTCTATTTTTCTCTTTTATGTTTTTCGTATATGTGGTATGATGATAAATAGGATTTATGCTTTTCGTAATTATTCAACATATGAAAATAGGAGGTCACTATGGGCGATGGAAAGAAGCTGAAAGGAATACTTGATAGTAAGAATACAAATGTCCGTCAGATTGCAAAGGCTACGGGAATTAGTGCTACAACACTATATTCTATTATCCAAAAGGATTCCAATATCCGATTTGACTTTGCTTTACGGTTGGCAAATGAATTAGAAATTGATGTGAATGAGATATGCGCCGCCAGTCCGTTCTCCGGCGCTATTACAGAAGAAGAAATATATCCCACGCTCCCCGATGGACTGAATGGGGCTCTTGACGGAAACCGGATAAAGGTATATTTAAAAAATTCACTATATCCGCTTATGTATCTGTTTGGGAAAAATAGTATGCCCGATGTGGATAATCTGTTGACTTCATTTTATCAGCTAGACGATGAAGCAAGAAAGGAAGTAGTGGAAACAATACAGTTCAAATTACAGTATCACAAAGATAAAGAACGGGCAGAACAGGTAAAGCAAATAAAGGGTTGGTAAAAGCAAACTCCGATGAAAAATGGCACCAAATTTCATCGGAGTTCTTTTTACGGCACCGTTTTGGCACCGCTTACTACTTTTTTACTGTTGCAAAGCTTCAAAAAGGGCTTCCCGATTTCTCGGAAAGCCCCATAAATCTAGCTTTTTACGAATGAATTCGCAAGAATTCTATTTACTCAATGATAGTAGCCACACGACCAGACCCAACAGTCCTGCCACCCTCACGTATAGCAAAGGTCAAGCCCTGCTCCATAGCGATGGGGTGAATCAGCTCGATGGACATCTCAATATTGTCGCCAGGCATGCACATCTCTGTGCCTTCAGGCAGGTTGCAGACGCCGGTAACGTCGGTAGTTCTGAAGTAGAACTGAGGACGATAGTTGTTGAAGAAAGGTGTATGACGTCCACCCTCGTCCTTGGTCAGAACGTAAACCTGCGCGGTAAACTTCTTGTGGCAGGTAACGGTGCCGGGCTTTGAAAGAACCTGTCCTCTTTCGATTTCGGTTCTCTGGATACCACGCAGCAAAGCGCCGATGTTATCACCAGCCTGTGCTTCGTCAAGCATCTTGCGGAACATCTCGATACCGGTTACAACGGTCTTTCTGGTCTCCTCTGTGATACCAACGATTTCAACTTCCTCATTCAGATGCAGAGTACCACGCTCTACACGGCCGGTTGCAACGGTACCACGACCGGTAATGGTGAACACGTCCTCTACAGGCATCAGGAAAGGCTTGTCGGTGTCACGCTGAGGATCAGGAATATAATCGTCAACGGTGCTCATCAGCTCCATGATCTTATCGCCCCACTCGCCGTTGGGATCTTCCAGAGCCTTCAGAGCGGAACCCTTGATAATAGGGCAGTCATTGAAGCCATACTCCTCAAGCTGCTCTACCACTTCCATTTCAACCAGCTCAAGGATATCGTCATCCACGTCAGGGCTGTCGCACTTGTTCAGGAATACAACGATATAGGGAACGCCTACCTGACGAGCCAGAAGGATATGCTCCTTGGTCTGCGCCATAACGCCGTCGGTAGCAGCTACAACAAGAATAGCGCCGTCCATCTGAGCTGCGCCGGTGATCATGTTCTTTACATAGTCAGCATGTCCAGGGCAGTCAACGTGTGCATAGTGCCTCTTGTCGGTCTGGTACTCAACGTGTGCGGTAGAAATGGTAATACCACGCTCTCTCTCTTCGGGAGCCTTATCGATATTCTCAAAATCTACCTTCTCATTACCTGCAATTCTTTCAGCCAGAACCCTGGTAATAGCAGCGGTTAAGGTTGTTTTGCCATGGTCAACGTGACCAATGGTACCAATGTTACAATGGGGCTTACTTCTGTCAAATTTAGCTTTTGCCATTATTAAAATCCTCCTTAATTTAATAAAACACTTTGTTCTTTTTCTAACCGAAGCGCTTATAAGCATTCTTGGCGCTCTGTCAACCCGACTGCCTCTGATTACAGCGCTTGGACAATAGAAAGCTGACCTTGCTTCCTATTATATTAAATATTTAAAGGTTTTTCAAGCTGTTTTTTGATAATATTGGAAAAATACAGTTTTTATATTCCGGCGTTCGTTAACCCTTCTTTGCCGCCAGAACCTTTTCCTGTACGTTCTTGGGTACGGGTTCATACTTTTCAAAGAACATGGAGTAATTACCGCGTCCCTGGGTCTTTGATCGAAGGTCCGTGGAATAACCGAACATTTCGGCAAGGGGAACAAATGCTCTCACCATCTTGCCTCCGCCGATATCATCCATTCCTTCCACACGTCCGCGGCGTGAGTTCAAATCACCGATAACATCGCCCATATACTCCTCAGGCATGGTGACCTCCACCTTCATGATAGGCTCAAGCAGCACAGGCGCAGCCTTCTGCATCGCTTCCTTAAATGCCATGGAACCGGCAATGTGGAAAGCCATTTCAGAGGAGTCGACCTCGTGATAGGAGCCATCATATACATTTGCGTGAACGCCCAGAACGGGGAATCCGCCAAGGATACCTGCCTGCGCAGCCTCCTTGATTCCCTGTCCTACCGCAGGAATATATTCCTTGGGAATGGAACCGCCGACAACGGTGGACTCAAACAGCAGTGTGGGAGGCTCGTTAATCAGGATATTAGCCTTGGGATCAAATTCAAACTTCTCGCAGTTTGCCTCCAGGGGCTCAAACTTAACCTTACAGTGTCCGTACTGTCCACGTCCGCCGGACTGCTTTGCATACTTGGAGTCTACCTCCACCGCCTTGGTGAACGCTTCCTTATACGCAACCTGAGGTGCGCCTACATTAGCCTCCACCTTAAACTCACGAAGCAGACGGTCTACGATAATCTCCAGATGAAGCTCGCCCATTCCGGCGATGATCGTCTGTCCGGTCTCCTGATTGGTGTGAGCGCGGAATGTGGGATCTTCCTCCGCAAGCTTTGCAAGAGCCTCGCCCATCTTTCCCTGCCCTGCCTTGGTCTTGGGCTCGATAGCAAGCTCAATAACGGGCTCGGGGAATTCCATGGACTCAAGGATCACCGGATGCTGCTCGTCGCAGAGAGTATCGCCGGTTGCAGTGAATTTAAAACCGACCGCAGCGGCAATGTCACCGGAGTAAACCTTATCCAACTCAGCACGCTTGTTGGCATGCATCTGCAGGATACGTCCTACACGCTCTTTTTTATCCTTTGTGGCATTTAACACATAAGAGCCTGAGTTTAAAGTTCCCGAATATACGCGGAAAAATGCAAGCTTTCCTACAAAGGGATCTGCCATGATCTTAAAGGCAAGAGCCGCAAAAGGCTCAGTGTCACTTGAATGCTTCTCCACCTCGTTGCCCTGCAGGTCGGTACCCTTGATAGCAGGGATATCGGTAGGAGCAGGCATGAACTCAAGGATTGCGTCCAGCAGCTTCTGAACTCCCTTATTACGGTAAGCGGAGCCGCAGCACACAGGAATTGCCTTACACTCACAGGTCGCCCTGCGCAGCGCCTTCTTCATATCCTCCGCGGAAGGTTCTTCTCCCTCCAGGTACATCATCATCAAATCATCGTCCAGCTCGCTGATCTTTTCAATTAATTCCGTGCGGTAAAGCTCCGCATCGTCCTTCATATCTCCGAGATCATCGGTCACGGTGATATCGTCACCCTTATCATCATTATAGATGTAAGCCTTCATCTCAAACAGATCGATGATTCCTTTAAAACCGTCTTCTTTGCCGATAGGCAGCTGAAGAATAATGGCATTTTTGCCAAGTCTGGTCCTAATCTGTTCAACCGCGCCATAGAAATTTGCGCCCAGAATGTCCATCTTGTTGATGAACGCCATACGGGGTACATTGTAGGTGTCAGCCTGACGCCAAACGTTCTCGGACTGAGGCTCTACACCGCCCTTCGCACAGAAAACGCCTACGGCGCCGTCCAACACGCGAAGGGAACGCTCTACTTCCACGGTAAAGTCAACGTGACCAGGGGTATCAATAATATTGATACGATGCTCCAACGCACCAGGCATGGGCTTGGTCTCTTTTTCCAAAGTCCAATGGCAGGTGGTCGCAGCTGAAGTGATGGTAATTCCTCTTTCCTGCTCCTGCTCCATCCAGTCCATGGTTGCAGTGCCTTCATGAGTATCACCGATCTTGTAGTTTACACCAGTATAATACAGAATACGCTCGGTCAATGTGGTCTTGCCGGCATCGATATGAGCCATAATTCCGATATTTCTGGTTCTCTCTAACGGATATTCTCTTTCAGCCAAGATTTTTTCCTCCTTCCAACTCCACTTCAGAATCTATAGTGGCAGAATCCCACCTTAGAATCTGTAGTGGGAGAACGCTTTGTTTGCCTCTGCCATCTTGTGCATTTCTTCTTTTCTCTTAACCGCAGCGCCGGTATTGTTTGCCGCGTCAAGAATCTCGTTTGCCAGTCTGTCCTCCATGGTCTTCTCGCTTCTCTTGCGTGAGAACAGAACCAGCCAGCGCAGGCCAAGAGTCTGACGTCTCTCCGCCCTTACCTCGATAGGCACCTGATAGGTAGCGCCGCCGATACGCCTTGCCTTGACCTCGAGAAGGGGCATGATGTTGTTCATAGCCTCCTCAAACACCTCCAGGGCAGGCTTTCCGGCCTTCTCCTCTACCTTCGCAAACGCCTTATATACGATCTTCTGTGCAATACTCTTCTTACCGTCAAGCATAATGTTGTTGATAAGCTTTGTCACAACCTTGCTGTTGTATAAAGGATCCGATAATACGTCTCTTTTTTGAATATGTCCTTTACGTGGCACGTTTCTTCCCTCCTTATTAATTCGTGCAGAACCTGCACTTAAATAATTCATCGGTACTCACATGTGTTTCCCCAAGTGTCCGCGCTGTAATCTGTATAACAGAAATCCAACACTTTTCTTAGTTACGTTTAGATTTGTCCCGAATGTCCCGAAGTAAAATTAATTACTTCTTTGCCTCCTTAGGCCTCTTGGCGCCATACTTGGAGCGAGCCTGCTTTCTGTTGGCAACGCCTGCAGTATCGAGCGTACCACGGATAATGTGATATCTCACACCGGGCAGATCCTTTACCCTGCCGCCACGGATCAAAACAACACTGTGCTCCTGAAGGTTATGACCTTCGCCGGGAATATAGCTTGTCACCTCAATTCCGTTGGAAAGACGTACTCTGGCAATCTTTCTGAGAGCAGAGTTGGGCTTCTTGGGGGTGTCTGTCTTGACGGTTGTACATACGCCACGCTTCTGGGGAGCGGACACATTGGTAGCCTTCTTGTGAAGGGAATTGTATCCTTTCTGCAGGGCGGGCGCCGTAGACTTCTTTACGGATGTCTGACGACCTTTTCTTACTAACTGGTTAAATGTTGGCATTCTGTTTCACCTCTTTCTGAAGTTTAAATTATTGTAACACGCTGCACGAAAAAAATGCATCCTCGCGCACGCTATATCATTATAGCTATTGGAGGATGCATTGTCAATTATTTTTTCAGAAAAACTTCTGCTCTTTCAAAACCGCTATATACCGCTTCAGCGCGTCCTGCCATTCGGGCAGCCTCTCAAAGCCGTTTTCCGTCAGCTTGTCCTTGCTCATGCGGCTGTTGGCGGGACGGGCGGCTTTCGCTCCGTACTCCTCCGTAGAAACGGGACGCACGTTCATCTCTATCCCGGCCTCCTTAAAAATGGCGCAGGCAAAATCATACCAGGAGCATACGCCCTCGTTGGTGGCATGATAAACGCCGTATTTTTCCGTCAGGACCATGTCCGCCAGCAGCCCCGCCAGATCATAGGTATAGGTGGGAGAGCCGAACTGATCGTTCACCACGGTGAGAGTATCGTGATTCTTGGACAGATTCAGCATTGTTTTGACAAAATTTTTGCCGTTGACGCCGAACACCCATGCAATACGCACGATGAAATACTTGTCCAGCAAGCTCTGTACCGCAAGCTCGCCTTCGTACTTGGTCTGCCCATAGACGCTCTTGGGCGCGCGCTCGTCCTCCGGCTCCCAGAACCTCTCTCCCTCTCCGCTGAAAACATAGTCGGTGCTGATATAGATCATCTTGATGTCCAGCTCCCTGCAGACTACCGCAATATTCCGGGCGCCATCCGCATTCACCCTGCGGCAGAGCGCCTCATTTTCCTCCGCCGCGTCCACTGCCGTATAGGCCGCACAGTGAATCACAGCGTCGGGAGCGGCTTCCCTGATCACCCTTTTCACGCTCTCCTCGTCTGTGATATCCATTTCCTGAATATCCACTCCCACAGCCTCAATGCCGCGTTTTTCAAGCTCATTTACCACATCATAGCCAAGCTGTCCCTTGACTCCCGTTACAAAAACCTTCATAGCTTACCCCTTCTTCTCCGCACCCTTGTGTCAACATTATACCATATCAGCAGGAAATCAAGCGTGAACGAAGTGAGCATTTGATTTCACCTGA
>CAJTPH010000069.1 GCA_910578215.1 uncultured Acetatifactor sp.
AGGATGCAATTTTGACTTCGCGGTACTGTATGGCTGAACTGTTACGCAGAGGTCACATTAAAACGCCTCCATAACCTCCGCGCCCTTTTTCACAAACGCAATAAATTCATGGATTTCCGCATGACAGGAAACGAACCGTCCGCCTGTATGGACGGTCTTATCGGTTGTTCTGATCCATTCGCCCTCGGGCAGGTACACACGCTTCTGCGTTTCTCCCTGTCCGGTTATGGGAGCAAACAGTATATCGCCGCCAAACATATACTGCTCTCCCAGTTCATAGCACGCTTCATCCTCCGGGAAATCAAAGAACATGGGACGCATGATCGGATAACCCTTCTCGGAGGCAGTATCCATATGCTTTTTTATATATGGCCTCAGGCGCTCGCGCAGCAGAACCAGCTCCTTCAGGATCTCAAAATTACGCCCGCCAAAGCTCCAAAGCTCGTTATCTCCGCCTGTGGGCTCGATGATGTCCCGGGTCCTGTCATGCCCGTTGCGGCTGCCGTGGAGCCTTAGCACAGGGCAGAACACACCGTACTGGAACCACCTCACGATGAGTTCTCGGAAATAATCCGACTCGATATCGCCGCCGTAAAAGCCGCCCACATCCGTATTCCACCAGGGAATCCCGCACATTGCCATATTCAGCCCTGATTTAACCTGCATCCTGAGGCTTTCAAAGGTGGAGGGGATATCTCCCGACCACACAAGGGCGCCGAATTTCTGCTCGCCCGTGTAGGCGCACCTGGACAGCGTCACAATATCGTTTCTGCCGATGCTTTTCATTCCGTCATAAACAAGCTTTGCGTAATAGTACGGATAAAGAAGCCCCACCTCCTCGCCGTTTCCGGCATGAAGAATCAGATTATCAAAATGCTCGGGATGGATTTCCGGCTCCGCCTCGTCGAACCACAGCGCATCCACTCCGTTGTCAATGTAATTCTGCTTTAATTTTTCCCAGACAAACCTGCGGGTATCAGGATTGGTCGGGTCGATCTCCGCCTGTGGGCCGTAAAAATCAAACACCCTGTTTGAGCCTGACTTTGTGCGGATAAGCATATTTCCGTCAAGCATTTCACGGTAATTTTCACTCTTTTCGTTGACGGTAGGCCACATGGAAACCATCAGCTTTATTCCCATAGCATGCAGCTTATCCGCCATTTCCCTGGGAGACTGCCAGTATTTGGGATCAAATTTATAATCTCCCTGCTCCGTCCAATGGAAGTAATCTATGATAATGACAGAAGGCGTAATGCCCATGTCCTTATATCTCTGCGCAACACCCAGCACCTGCTCCTGGGTTTCATAGCGCAGGCGGCTCTGCCAGAAGCCAAGGGCCCATTCGGGCATTCGGGGCGCATGACCTGTCAGGTCCGCAAGCGTTTCACAGGCCTCCCCGGGACCGCCTCCGATTACCACATAATCTATCTGGCGGGTGCTGTCGCTGGTCCAACGGGTGCGGTTACAGGCAAGCTCGCAGACTCCGGTAGACGGCAGATTCCACAGGAAGCCGTAGCCAAGAGAGGAATACACATAAGGGATGGTACATTTCGCATTTACATGGCGCAGATCGACGGTGCAGCCCTTTAAGTCAAAGCAGTCGGTAGCTTCATGCCCCAATCCGTAAAAATGCTCCTTCTCATTGGGTTCAAAGGTAACCCTTGCCCTGTATGACCCGCCTGCGGTACTTCTGTAATTCCGCAGCCCCACATCAAAGGTAAGCTCGCTCTTTTCGCGAAGAATAAGCTTATCCTTAAAATAAAACTCGACCCTGCCGTTCTCATAAAGCTTTGCCGTCATACTGCCGTTTGTGACAGTGGCACAGCGTTTTTCCATATGAATTTCGGCAGACATCTTCTGCGGCATAAGTGTAAAATCCTGCTCCGCAATTCCGCCGCCAGGCGCCGCCTGAAAACGGATGCTGTCCCTTCCGCAGGCGGACAGCCGCCCGATTTCACCCTCCCTGATAAAATACAGCATGTGGTCCTGTTCGTAAAATTTCATAATTGCACCTCTCTGTGCGCCTCAGTGCGCAATTAGCGTTTATATATTCTTGTTTCTTCAGACCGTACCGTCATGGAAGCGGACCGCCCCGTTTATAAGTCTCTCCATTCTGCTCTTAACCTTTTCGTCCGGCTCAATTTCTCTCAGTCTGCAAAGCAGGCTGTGCATTTCCGGCATAAGCTCCGCCAGGGGCGTCTCCTTGGCGTCCGCCCATGCCTCCAGAACGGCAATTCCCAAATTCCGTGTCCTTATGGGTGCGGACTGAAGCGCGGTCTCCACGAATTCCGGATACTCCAGCGGATACCGCTTCAATTCCTGCAAAGCGCTCTCCAGATATTGCTGCTTCCGGAATTCCTGTCCAAGCCCCAGGCTTTTTGTGGGCTCCGTTTTCATCTCCTCCAGCGGAAGCTTCTGCCGGAATAATTCAAACACTGTTTCCCTGTATTTCGGATCATGTATCAGGAGCCCGCAGAGATAGATATGGCTGTCAAAGGATGTCTGCAGCAGCTTTAGAATGTCATCCAGAAAGTCAAGCCCTAAATCCTCAGCCAGCTCGATTGCCCTGCCGTCCCTGACCGCATCAGTTACCAGCGCCCTGCAGCTGTCCGAGGTCAGAAGCTCCTGACACAGGGCAGCAACAGCGGAATCGCCGGAATCCCCTCCCTCAAAATATCGGCGGATTTCACGGACAGCCTCATAATCCTCCAGGTCCAGCTCAAAAGCCGCCGCCTGCTTCAAAAAGGCGTTAATTATGTCGGCAGCATTTTCGATTTGGGATATTCCCGAAACAGGCCCTTCATCCAACAGCCCCCGTATCATATCTCTTATTCCGCAGAATTCGTCTCTGGAGGGATTGCCTTTCAGCACGTTTTCCGCATCGGATTTCCGCCAGCATGTCAATGCCGAATACGCCGGCATTACGGCATTGTGAACGCCCTCCGTCAAAAGCCACTTTTTGATTTCCTCCGTTTCCGGCTCTATCCTCTCTATTGCGTGAATGCGCCCCCAGCCGTGAATTTCGCGCGCCAGCCGGTAGACCTCGTCGTTTCCGTTTTCCCAGCGAAGCATCACAAAGACCGCAAAAATGGTAAATTCGTCACTGAGTCCAAGCGTCCTGATAACCATCTTCAGCTCGTCGTTATCGTCCGTGTCAAACAGCTCCAGCAGGGAAATCCCGAATTTCACACATTCTCTGTCCCCGGAATGCAAAACTGTATTCACTGCATATTCAAAAACATGGGAGGCAGACAATTCCTCCCTATGCTCCATGACATACTCCTGAAGCTCGTCGATGATGTTAATGGCCCGGACGACCTGTCCCAGCCTGCCGAACAATTGATCCGCTTTTTCAAACTCCTTCCCGGAGGCTGCCTGGACGGCCTCCGCCATGAGGGCGCTGTTTTCGGCAGATATTTCCGAAAATCCCATGTGGTAAACGTTCACCCCGTCCATAGCCCCGTCCATCCAGGCAATCTGGCTGTCATCCAAGGCGTACCTTGGAAGGGCAAAATCCTTCGGCAGCCGGCCGTCAACCGCTGCCGCTGCTATATAGTCGTACAGCGATGTTTTTTCTTCGGATTTCACTGTCTTTTTTATGCTGTCCTCTATACCGTCCTCTATGCGGGCTTTTCCGCTGTTATCTATTTTGTTTTCTGCCATCATCCATTAGCACCGCCTTTCATACTTTTATATGGAGAATGATGTACAGGTAATAAACTCTTACCAATAATATTCCTATAAATAAGGTCCTCGGTTTAGCCATTTCCATGTGAAGTTATTTTTAGTGTCAAAGCTTTTCCTTGCCGTTTTTTTCGGCATTTATCTTCATGGTAAGGGAAATCCTCTTTTTGGCGGCTTCCACTCCCAGCACCTGAACCTCCACGATATCGCCCACGCTGACCGCCTCCAGGGGATGCTTGATAAAACGCTCCGTAATCTGCGAAATATGTACCAGACCGTCCTGATGAACGCCGATATCTACGAAAACGCCGAAGTCGATAACATTGCGGACCGTCCCCTTCAGAATCATGCCAGGCTTGAGATCCTTCATGTCCAGCACATCGCTTCTTAAGATAGGCTTGGGCATATCGTCCCTGGGGTCACGGGCAGGCTTCTCCAGCTCCTTTAAAATGTCCGTCAGGGTAATTTCGCCGATACCCAGTTCCTCGGCCAAAATCTTTTTATCCCTGATGCGCTTTTCCAGGCTGGAAACGCTTCCGCTCGAAGCCTGTGCCACGTTTTTTTGTTGACTATTTCGGTCATTACCCCCATTTTGAATATTTCCCGGCTTTTCCGCCGCGCTGTCATCCGGCACAAAGCCGCCCATAGCCGCCGCCAGCGCCCTTCCCATGGCGGTATTGGTATTTTTCACCTGTATGGTCTTCTGACGGGTATTTCCCTGATTTTTGCCTGACGCTGCCGTCGTATTCCCTGTCATTTTACCTGTCACAGCTGCTGCAGGTGTGGCCGAACCCCGTTTTCCAAGCGCCTTGTCCGCCGCCGCTTTCTTTTGTGCAAGACGGATATCCTCCATGGTAAGCCCCAGCTTATCAAGAAGCTTCATTGCCGCCTCATAGGATTCAGGGTGGACACTGGTAGCATCCAGGGGATTGTCGCCGTCCAAGATGCGCATGAAGCCCGCGCACTGTTCAAATGCCTTAGGTCCCAGCTTCGCCACCTTCAGAAGCTGCTTTCTGTTGGTGAAACGTCCGTTTGTCTCTCTGTAATCCACAATATTTTTGGCAATGGTTTTGTTGATGCCGGATATGTATTCCAACAGAGATGCGGAAGCCGTGTTTAAGTCCACTCCCACCTTGTTTACGCTGTCCTCCACCACACCGCTCAGTGCTTCGCCCAGCTTCTTCTGGTTCATGTCATGCTGATACTGTCCCACACCGATGGACTGCGGATCGATCTTGACCAATTCAGCCAACGGGTCCTGAAGACGTCTGGCAATGGACGCGGCGCTCCTCTGCCCCACATCGAAGTTGGGAAATTCCTCCGTGGCAAGCTTGCTTGCAGAATATACGCTGGCTCCCGCCTCGTTGACGATCACATACTGTACCGGTCTGTCCAGCTCCTTCAAAAGTTCCACGATCACCTGCTCCGATTCCCTGGAAGCCGTGCCGTTTCCCACGGAAATTAAATCCACACCATACTTTTTAATCAATCTTTTCAGCTCTGTCTTGGCTTCCTCCACCTTATTCTGCGGCGCTGTCGGATAGATCACCTTGGTGTCCAGCACCTTTCCGGTGGGGTCCACCACGGCAAGCTTACAGCCTGTGCGGAACGCCGGGTCCCACCCCAGCACTACCTTGCCTGCAATGGGCGGCTGCAGCAGGAGCTGCTCCAGATTCTTGCCAAACACCGTGATGGCGCCGTCCTCCGCCTTCTCCGTCAGGTCGTTTCTGATCTCTCTTTCAATAGCAGGCGCTATCAAACGTTCATAGCTGTCCTCTATAACCTCCTTTAAGACCGGGGTGGTAAAAGGATTTTCCGCAGTGACGGTTTTCTTTGCCAGAAACAGCAAAATACGCTCTACGGGAGCGTTGACTTTTACAGTCAGCATCTTTTCCGCCTCGCCGCGATTCAGCGCCAGAACCCTGTGCCCTGCAATCTTTTTTACCGGCTCCTCAAAATTGTAATACATCTCATAGACGCTCTCCGCCTTTTCGTCCTTCGCAGTGCTGGTGATAATGCCCTCGTCCACGGTTGCTTCACGGATATAGCAGCGGAAATCCGCGTTGTCGGAAATACTCTCCGCGATAATATCCTTTGCCCCCTGCAGCGCCTCCTCAGGAGTCTTTACCCTCTTTTCATCCTCCACGTCCTCGCCGGTCACATATTTTGCCGCCTCCTCCAGCACGGGCGCCGTCGTACTCTGCGCCAAAATAAATTCGGCAAGCCCGTCCAAGCCCTTTTCCTTTGCCACACTCGCTCTCGTCTTCCTCTTGGGGCGGTAAGGCCTGTACAAATCCTCCACCACCACCAGCGTTTCGGCGGCGGCAATCTTTGCCCGAAGCTCCTCCGTCAGCTTGCCCTGTTCCTCTATACTGCTTAAGACCTGCTCTTTCTTTTCCTCAAGATTGCGCAGATAGACCAGCCGTTCATGGAGATTGCGCAGCTGCTCGTCATTCAGGGAGCCTGTGGCTTCCTTCCTGTATCGTGAGATAAAGGGGATCGTGTTGCCCTCATCGATTAGCTTCACCGCCGCCTCCACCTGCCACCTTTCTACTTTTAATTCATCCTTGATTTTCAGTACAATGTCCATAAAAAACCGGTCCTGTCCTTTCCTTAATTATGTTTTCTCATTGCGAATCCGTCCGCAGGCACAAATCAAAATTTTATGCACCAAAGTCAGTATAACATGACAACAGCGGCAAATCAACCAAACCGTAAGAGAAGCTTGGCTTTCAGCAGCCATTCAGCTCCTCCAGTATTTTCTCCGTATCAAAGTCCGGGAGATATTTCACCACCACATCATAAATGCGTTTTACTTCAACCACATCCTCCTCCAGGTCCTGCGCCATTTCCTCCGGCAGCTTTCCTTTTACTGCCTTCCGGTAAATCTGGTTTATCAGCTTTGTCAGCTCCCCTTCCGTTCTGCCTTCTCTCCTCATGTCCCATCTCATCACTTCCAGCTTCATGTATTCACGCCTCCATTCCCTGTGCTCCCTCGCCGCCCTCACCGCCTTGTCCAGTTCTTCCGTGTAGGCGTCGCAGGGCGCCGCTC
>CAJTPH010000070.1 GCA_910578215.1 uncultured Acetatifactor sp.
ACAGCTGCGTCCCGGGCAGATGGAAATTACTTCCCTTAAGTGGGGCGCTGCAGAGTAGAGACGGTACTGGAATAAATTCAGTCTCGAAACGAAAGCGCCCCGGAAGGAATTTACAGCTGCGTCCCGGGCAGATGGAAATTACTTCCCTTAAGTGGGGCGCTGCAGAGCAGAGACGGTACTGGAATAAATTCAGTCTCGAAACGAAAGCGCCCCGGAAGGAATTTACAGCTGCGTCCCGGGCAGATGGAAATTACTTCCCTTAAGTGGGGCGCTGCAGAGTAGAGACGGTACTGGAATAAGAACAGAGACGGTACTGGAATGGAGGGTTTTTGATGAGTAAATATACGGACGACAAGCTTGAATCCAATTATAAGGGCAGTGCGCTTCTGCATTTGCTTTCCTATATGAAGCCTTATGTGGGGTGGGTCGCTCTCTGTCTGGTTTTGGTGCTTGCGCTGACGGGCTTTGACCTGTACCGTCCCATATTGATAGGCGACGCCATTGACAATTTTGAAAAGCAGGGAAACTTTGATGTGATCGTGGAAACGGCGGTCAAATATGGCATTGTGCTGGTTCTGAGCCTTGTGTTTAACATTGTGCAGACATGGGTGCTGCAAAAGACCGGGCAGAGCATCATCCACACGGTGCGCATGGAGCTGTACGCGCACATTCAGAGTTTGAGCAGCCGGTATTTTGACCTTACTCCGGTGGGCAGGCTGGTAACCCGGGTCACAAACGACGTGGAGGCATTGAACGAGATGTACTCCGGCATCCTGGTGCGGCTGTTCAGAAATATTGTGAAGATCATCGGACTTGCAATTGTCATGCTGGTTATGGACTGGAAGCTGGCGCTGATCTCCTTTGTGCTTCTGCCGGTGGTTGCGGTTCTGACGGTGATTTTCAGAAAGATCGCAAGACAGACCTACCGACTTACGAGGACCTGTCTGACGGACATCAATACCTTTTTGTCCGAAAATATTTCGGGTATGCGCATTATTCAGATCTTTGGCAGGGAAAAAAGAAAATATGAGGAGTTTGAGGATAAAAACCGCAAGCTCTATAATGCGTATTACCGGGAAATGATGGTATTTGCCGTTTTCCGTCCCCTGATCTATATTTTGAGCATCATATCTCTGATGATCGTGCTGGGCATAGGGAGCAGGGAGGTGCTGGGGGAGGTTATCACCATCGGAAAGCTGTACATTTTTTCCCAGTATATCCAGTCCTTTTTTGACCCTATACAGGAGCTAGCGGAGCAGTTCTCCACCCTGCAGTCTTCCATTGCCTCCGCGGAGAAAATCTTTACGATTCTGGACGAGGAGCCCTTGGTGAGGGAGGATGAAAATCCGGTTATTCTGCCGCAGATCAAGGGAAAAATTGAGTTTTCCCATGTGTGGTTTGCCTATGATGACGAAAACTATGTGCTGCGGGATGTGTCCTTTGTCATAGAGCCGGGGCAGAGCGTGGCGTTTGTGGGGGCGACCGGGGCGGGAAAGTCCTCCATTTTAAATCTTATCGGGCGTTATTACGATATTCAAAAGGGCAATATATACATTGACGGAGTGGATATCCGCCGCCTGAGCAAAAAACAGCTGCGAGGCGCCATTGGTCAGATGCAGCAGGACGTATTTATCTTTGAGGGAAATGTGGAAAATAATATCCGCCTGCATAATGAGGACATAACCGCGGAGGAGGTCAGGACCGCCGCGGAGTATGTCAACGCGTCCCGCTTTATAGAAAAGCTCCCGGGAGGCTATCAGGAGCCTGTGTCGGAGAGGGGCGCGACCTTCTCGGCGGGAGAGAGGCAGCTTCTGTCCTTTGCAAGGACGCTGGCACATAAGCCCAGCATTCTGGTCATGGACGAGGCGACCGCAAATATCGACACCGAAACGGAGCTTCTGATTCAGGAGGCGTTGGAGAAGCTGATGCAGGGACGCACCACCATCATGGTGGCGCACCGTCTCTCCACCATTCAGCACGCGGACTGTATCATGGTCATGCATAAGGGAAAGATTCGCGAGCAGGGCACTCACCAGGAGCTTCTGGCACAGGGCGGTATTTACAAAAAGCTGTATGAGCTGCAGATTCACCATGAGGTGTCTGCATAACGGCGCAGGATGCGTGAACGGGCAGCTTGCGCCTGTGTATGCGGTGTACGGAGGTATGACAATGAAAACGGTAATATTCGATATGGACGGGGTGCTCTTTGATACGGAGAGGCTTTGCATGGACAGCTGGGTTGCGGTTACAAAGGAAATGGGGCTGTCTGGCATGGAGGAGATATTCCCGAAATGCATCGGCTGCAACGCAAAGGGCAGTGAAAGGTTTGTGCTGGAGGCATACGGGGAGAGCTTTGATTATGAGGGCTTTAGAAAGCGGGCCTCCGCATGGTTTTGGGATCGCATAGAAAAAAACGGGCTGCCTGTAAAACCGGGAGCAGAGGAAATTCTAAGGTCTCTGAAGGAGGATGGCTGGGCAATCGGTCTTGCGTCTTCCACCAGGCAATCCACCGTGCTGAACCATTTGGAGCATGCGGGTTTAAGGGAGTACTTTTCAGCCGTTGTGACGGGGGATATGGTGGAGCACAGTAAGCCGAATCCGGAAATTTACCTCCTTGCCTGCGGAGCTCTTTCTGCAAAGCCGCCCCAGACCTATGCCATAGAGGATTCCCCCAACGGCATCCGCGCGGCGCATGCGGCGGGAATGATACCGCTGATGGTGCCGGATATACTGGCTCCGGATGAGGAGATGAGGAAGTTAAGCGTAGAGATTTTCGAGGATCTCTTTGAGGTCTCCGAATATTTGAAAAATATTTGACCCCGGTATCATGATACTGTGAAAAATCTACCAAGTGGAAAAAAGAAAGCCAAAAGGCCGATTATGCGGCGGAATGTGAGGAAGCATGGCAAATTTGGGGATTCCCCGGAATACAATCGAAATACTGCAGAAATATCAGTTTAATTTCCAAAAAAGGTATGGGCAGAATTTTCTGATCGACACGGGCGTACTGGACAGAATTATTTCTGCGGCGCAGATTACCCGTGATGACTGCGTGCTGGAAATCGGTCCCGGCATCGGTACTATGACCCAATGCCTTGCGGAACACGCGCGTCAGGTGGTGGCGGTGGAAATCGATAAAAACCTGATTCTCATTTTGGAGGATACCCTGTCCGCATATGATAATGTGACAATCATAAACGAAGATATTTTAAAGGTTGATATAAAAAAGATTGTCGAGGAGAGAAATGGCGGCAGGCCCATTAAGGTGGTGGCAAATCTCCCATACTATATAACGACGCCGATTATTATGGGGCTGTTTGAAAATCGTGTGCCCTTGGAGAGCATTACCGTGATGGTGCAGAAGGAGGTTGCGGAGCGTATGCAGATGGGACCGGGAACCAAGGATTATGGAGCCCTTTCCCTGGCGGTGCAGTACTATGCCAAACCGGAAATCGTGGCAAATGTGCCGCCCAACTGCTTTATTCCCAGACCGAATGTTGGCAGCGCGGTGATCCGCCTGACCTGTTACAAAGAGCCGCCGGTGCAGGTCGCAGATGAGAAAAAAATGTTTGCCCTTATTCGCGCTTCTTTCAATCAGCGCAGAAAGACGCTGGTGAACAGCATAGGCAACGCCCGGGAGCTGGGCATCTCAAAGGAGAGAGCTGCCGCAGCGCTGGAGAAAATGCAGCTTCCGGCTACTGTCCGCGGAGAAGCGCTGACATTGGAGCAGTTTGCGGAACTGAGCGGGCTGGTATAAGGCGCAGGGCTTTATGCAATATGCGGGTCCGTTTATCGGGGCCGCGCATATTGCATATGGAAATGTATCGCCGGGGGATTGGTCTGTTTTCGGTTTTCAGAGAAGATACTCCCAGACGCAGCTTTTTAATGTTTCCTGTAATTCCCGGTCCATATATTCATAATCGTCATTGATATAGAGACAGATCACCCGTTTGCCCGCAATGATATCCGGATATTTTTCTTGAATTCTCCTCAGGTGCTTTTTCTCCATGCAAAAAATTATGTCCGCCCATCCCAACAGCCCAGGAGTGACCTTGATACGGGCATTTTGTTCGGTTCCCGCGGAACGCGCCCTGTGCCCGTTATAGCCGTCGAAAAGCTTCTCGGCGGTCAGACTGCGGCGTTTATTTTGGCTGCATAAAAACAGTAGGTTCATTTCGTTGTCCGTTCCGGCATGTCGCCAGCTTTTTCCGATAAAACAGTTCATAAAAATGATAGATATATGCTTTGAAAAGATTGTATCAGGTTAGTGAGTACAACACAATACCTATACTAAATTTTTTTATAAAATATGATAAATAAAATTTGATAGATAAAGTCAAAAAGGTGAAAACTGCTTTTCCGGTTACTCCGCCGCAATGGAAAAATAAAAATTGAAAAAAGCACAAGACAGGTTAAAGCTGTAATTATAGAAAAATTTTATAACAATATTTGTTAAAGGAATAAAAACAGTTGTAAACCATATAATTATATGTTAAACTAATGTTTAATTCTGAGAATAAAGTAAACCTTAAGGTTTTGGGCTGGAGAGGAAAATACCATTGTGAAGGAAAGAGAAATCGATTTGAGGGATTTGCTGGCTGAGCTTCTCTCGCATTGGCGGGTGCTGTTGATATGTATGCTGGCAGGCGCGGTTCTGGCGGGAGGCTATGGCCTTATGAGAGCTTTAAAAGAACGGGCGGTACAGACGGAGGCGTCTGTAAATGCAGAAGAGGCTGCGGAGACACAGGAAATTGGGGAAACGGCAGATGCGCCTGGCAGGGGAATTTCTGACGGTATAAGGCTTGCGCTTTTTGGGGCAGCTGCATTTGCCTTTGTCTACGCAGGTCTTTTTTCTGTCAGATATATGATGAATGACAAGCTTCGGGCGGTGGACGGGCTCCAGGAGCTGTTTCAGATATCCCAGCTGGGATTAATTGTGAAAAAGGAAGAAAAAGAAAGGTTTTTTATAGACAGGTGGATTGATGTATTGAGAAGCAAAAGTATGCGCCGGATAACCAGGGAACAGTCTCTTGAGCTTGCGGCGACAGCAGTCAGAATTTTGATCTACAGCCAAGGGATAGCCAATGTCTGTTTTATGGGCTGTGATTTGAAGGCGGGAGCGGACTCTGTCATTCAGGCGCTGAAAAAACAGCTCGATAAGGAAAAGACCCAGATTACGGTACTGGACAATGTGCTTTACGAGCCCGGGATGATGGAAGAATTGAAAAATGTTAAGAACGTCGTGTTGATTGAGAAGGCAATGTCAACAAGGTATGACGAGATTATCCGCGAATTGGAGCTGATCTCCCGACAGGGACTTACTGTTTTAGGCGGCATCATAGTCGAATAATAAAAAGGCAACAGCCGCTTTTTGATTATTAATCCTTCTGAGAGTCCAGCAGCCCCTGAGCGTAAGCAATCAGGCGGGCCTTGTTCTTGCTGCCCAGCATCTTATATAAATTCAGCAGGATAATCTGCTGCGAATGCTCCTCTATATTTTCGTTTTCTCTTGCGATCGGGCGGACATTGGAGAGTCCCATAATGTAATCCATACTGGCATCAAATATTTCCGACATGGTTATCAGCGCGGTGAGGCTGGGCAGGTGACGGTCATGCTCATAGGAGCTGATTGTTTCCTGCGTTACTCCCAGAGCAATGCTAAGCTGTAACTGTGTCATTTTCTTTTCGCGGCGCAGCTCATAGATACGATTAGACAAGGGGAACCTCCTTTGATTCAGACCTTTCTACCGTTTTATAGTGTCTGATATCAATGGGCATATTATACAAGAATAAACCATAAAAATCATAAGCCATACAAATGGTTTTATGGTATTAAACTATAAAAAGGGTGTTTTAGTCAGTAAAATCTAAGAGTAATATACAAAAATATGTGTTTAAATTATTATAAGGATTGAATATTTTATAATGTTCATAATTCTGCCTGTTTTTGGCGCTTGCAGGTGCTGATCATGTGTCTTTTATTCCTGCGGGCAATGAGCCAAGCGGATATCGCAGCATCCATTTGGCGTATGCCGCGAGAGGCATATACCATAGGGTTCTCTGGACGCATTGCGCATTGCTGCGTTGCAAGATCGATACCCCGTCAGTTTGCTGCGCGGGCTTTGATAGTTTGGAGAGAAGCAGCCAAGATTTTATTGCTTAATAATAATTATTCAGCAAATTTATATATTTTAAAATAATTGTGGAAATAATTGGAAGAATGTGGTATTATGGATGAGTAGCCCAAAGATTTTGCAAACTACAAATGTTGATTGGATGGTTGAGTGCTAAATTAATTTTTAAGAAGGTGAAATGATAGAATGAAGTCGGCAGGTACATAGGGGATTTAAGGAAAAAGAGGACAATTGCATGAGTATTTTTGCTGAGATGCAGCAGATTTTTTAGGAATATGCATGGAATTGGCTGTAATGTGTGAATGAAGGATAATTCCTGATTATTGAGGGTTGGAGGTTATTGGTGGTTCCCATGAATAA
>CAJTPH010000071.1 GCA_910578215.1 uncultured Acetatifactor sp.
AGAGGCTGATGATGTCAGGCAGGCCGAAACAGCCAAAGTACGCAAGGAATAAAAATATCCTTGTTATCGGTGATAGCGTTATTATAGGACTAAGCTGAACGGCTGACAGAAATCAGGGAGCCGCACAGGTTTAGTCCTTTTAGTAACTGGCGGGGGAAACAACGGCGCCGGGTTCTCCGCCCACATCATCATCCGGGCATCTTCCTTTGCCCAAGGGAAGAGCCTGGTATCTATCAAATCAGGAGGAATTTCCATATGGCAGATAAAAAGACAAGGAACATTAAAGTGTGCAGGCAGCCGGGATATAATCGTAAGCCGGCGCCGGAAATTAAGCTTAGCGGGCAGTGGCTGAAAGAAATAGGGTTTGAAATCGGGTCGCTGATAAAGGTGCAGTGCGAGGACGGGAAGCTGGTCATCCTGTTGGATAAGGCCAGGGAGGAAGAGCTGGAAGCGGAGAGGGCTTTCATGGAGGCGGAGACAAGGAAGCTGAAAATGCGCTTTGAGGCGGAGAAAGAGGATATCCGCGCAAGGTTTGTGGCAGAGCGGCGAGCACAGTATGGAGCATAATAGAGGAGAAGAAAATATGGGAAAGATCATAATATTAGGTTCGGAGAAGGGCGGCGTGGCGAAGACCACATCAACGTTCAATCTCGCATATGCACTGGCAAAGGAAGGGAAGAAGGTTCTGGCTGTTGATTTTGACAGCCAGGCGAACCTCTCCACCTGCTTCGGGATTGAGGACACGGCGGCAGTGCCGGTGACAATCGGGCATCTAATGATGCACAGGATTGAGGACGAAGAACTTCCCGATGCATCGGAGTATATCCAGAGCAGGAACGGCGTGGATTTTATCCCCTCATCCATCATGCTGTCCGTGGTGGAAGCAAAGCTGAGGCTGGAAATGGGGGCGGAGCGGATGCTGTCCGGGATTCTGGAGCCTTTGAAGGAAAGATATGATTACATACTGGTGGATACCTGCCCTTCGCTGGGGAGCCTGACCATCAATGCGCTTTCGGCGGCTGACGGAGTAATCATCACTGTCAATCCCCAGCTCCTGGCGATGATGGGGCTGCAGGACTTCCTGAAAACGGTAGGCAAGATCAGGAGCCGCATCAACCCCGCCCTGCAGGTGGAGGGCATCCTGCTGACCATGTGCGATGCGAGGACGAACCTCTGCA
The DNA here is from genome assembly GCA_910578215.1 of uncultured Acetatifactor sp. Taxonomy (GTDB): domain Bacteria; phylum Bacillota; class Clostridia; order Lachnospirales; family Lachnospiraceae; genus Acetatifactor. Next base: position 1,179 of record CAJTPH010000071.1, read on the forward strand.
AGGTCATCACGGAGCAGGTGTCAGAGACATTCCAGGGGCAGATACGGATATTTGGGAGCAGGATACCGAGCACCGTCAAGGTGGGGGAGTCCGTCTATTACAGCAAGCCGCTTTTGGAGTATGCGCCGGAGAGCGGGGCGTGTGCGGCATACCAGGACCTGGCGAAGGAGGTGATCGCGGATGAAGGCTAATGCACCGAAAAGGAAAGTGTTCAATGATGCAGTGGACATGCTGACAGGCGGGGAGCCTGCGGCAGCGGGGAAGGGAGTGCAGATGCTCCCGATGGAGAGCATAAAGCCGTTCCATAACCATCCGTTCCATCTGTACGAAGGGGAGCGGCTGGACGACATGGTGGAGAGCGTCCGGGAGCATGGCGTCCTGGTCCCGGCCATTGTCCGCACGGCTCCCGGGGGATATGAGATGCTGGCAGGGCATAACCGTCTGAATGCGGCCAGGCTTGCGGGGCTCATGGAGATACCGGCCATTGTGAAAGCGGGTCTGCCGGATGCAGAGGCGTATGTGTATGTGATAGAGACCAACATGCTCCAGCGTTCTTTCAATGACCTGAGCGTATCGGAACGGATTGCGGTTCTGGCAGAGCGCTATGACAAGGTCTGCGGCACGAAGAAGAGGGAGGAGATCCTGGAAGAGCTCCAGGCGCTTAATGGGGGCGGTGGACATGATGTCCACCAGCAGGCGAAGAGCCGGGAGATCATCGGGAAGGAGCTTGGGCTGACCGGGCGGCATATCGCAAGGTATGTCCGGTGCAGGGAGCTCATCCCGGAATTCAAGGACATGCTGGATGACGGGAGCCTGACGATGGTGTCGGCGGTGGAGCTGTCCTACCTGCCGGAGGAGGAGCAGGCGGCGGTGAAGAAGGTCATGGACCAGAACTGCATCAGATTAAAGGCAGATAAAGCGGGCGAGCTTCGGAAAGCGGCAGGGAGCCTGTCTGAGGAGGCGGCGCAGAAGATTCTGGGCGTTGACCGGCCCGTGAAGCCGGATGCGGAGAAGCCGGTGAGCGTGAAGCTGCCCGCAAAGCTGTACAGCAGGTATTTCTCTGATGTGGCGGCTAAGGACGTGCAGGGCATCCTGGAAGAGGCTCTGGAACTGTATTTTGAAAGGAAGGGGGCGTGAATGGTGGAGGTCATTCAGTATTACAATGTGAGGTTCTACCTGCTGCTTAAGGATGAAAGGGAGCGCAGGTGGTTCTCCTTCCTGGAAGAGAGGATCATGGCCGGGGAGCGGATGGTGATGAAGGATATTTACGGATGGTGCGCCAGCCATGGGGTGCGGTACTGGACGAGGTTCTGCTACAGGCGGGACTTCCCGGTCACGGCTAACCTCTGGAATTTCTATTCCTACCTGAGGGGGAAGATTGACATGGGGCGCGCTGGAAGGGAGGCTGCGGATGTTTAGCACAGAGGAGCTGGCGGCCCTGGACCGTTCGTATTTTTCAGTCATCTGCGCGGATGCCTATGATGTGACCATCATGTCTAAGAATACCGGGCATGTCTGGTACATCCATAACCCGGAGTATCCGGAGCCAGGCAACTGCATCATATTCCACAAGCACCGGGCATCACACCCATACCACAGGCACGGCCGGGCGGGGAGCCTGCGGCAGGCGGTGAAGAGCATACAGGGGCATGACAGGTATCAGATTGAGGTGAGGGAGGGCGGCGGACGGAAAGAGGGAAGCAGGGAAAAGGAAGCGCCGCATTGAGCGGCACACAGCAGGGCACAGGGATTCAATCTCCCTGTGCCTTTTAGAATTCTGTCCGATAAATTTTATAAGTTGGAGTTGTAAGATATAAACCTGTCTAATATGGCATAAATGTGGATTATAATTCAACTTATAAGTTATACTTGACAAATAATCCAAATTATAGTATCTTGATGGAGAAAGGTGGTACGAGCATGGAGAAAATGGAATTCGATAAGAAAAGATGCATGTCTGCTATATATGCCATTGCCAAAGAAAAGGGCGTCAAGATAGGAGACTTGGAGAAAGAAGCCAATGTGAGCACGGGGTATCTGTCCAAGCTGAATAAGGAAGAGAACACATCCTCGCCGAGCATTGAGCTGCTGCTGGCGGTTGCCAGGGTATTGGGCGTTACTATTGATATGCTGATTTATTCGGAGTACGAAGGGCTGAGTTCTAATGAGAGGTACATGCTGAAATTCCTGGACAAACTTATAAATGACACGCTGTCAGGGGAACTGCAGTGGGAGAAGGAGACCAAAAAGCAGCTGTTAAATGTAAATTGTGATTATATGGGAAATGAAGCGTATGCAGAGCATCCTCTATTTGAGGCATCAGAGACACTGGTGGGAGATGGACAGTACCGTCTGGATGCTTATTATTACAGCAGGTTCTTCCCGGAGGGGGATACGTTGATCGCGGGGGATGGGTTCCACGCGGTCCTTTCACCAGCTGATGCGGAGCTGTACATCATGAAGGTGGATAATGAAGAAGCAAACATGGAAATAGGATATGACCAGTTTGAGGTATATCTTGTCAACAGGGGAGGCGTAAAGCCTTTGGGCTGCAGTGATTTTGTATGCGGCGAGGTTTCAAGGCAGATACAGAACCTGTACAAGGTGATCGTTGATGCGGATTCCAACCTTGGCATCAATGATGAAGTGAAGAGCATCATTGATCTATATATGAATGAAGATGAAGAACTGCCGTTCAATTAAGGAAAGGGGGTACAGTATGTGGCACATACCGATCTATAACCGGAAACTACCGAAGAAGCAGAGGGTCTTTGACGTGGAAGCTGACGAGAAGGGCGTGATCCACAGGTATTTCACCCAGAACATAAAGGGGAGCGCCTTTGTGGATTCAGAGGACGTACAGAAGCAGATAAATGAGTTTTTGGAAAAGAATGCAGTAGGGTAAGAGCTACCGAGCAACCGGATCCGATATACTGAGTTACCGACCGCCGGAGCCATGATCCTGACAGCAGAGAGAGTATTTTTGTACTCTCCCTGTTTCAGGGTATGGCTCCGGCTTTTTTTGTTTCCAAGGAAAGAGCCTGGTTACGGATCAGGGCGGATATCGGATGATGTCCGTCCTGATGGGTATCCAGGGAGGTACCCGGGATAAAAAATTCATACCGGCCGCATGTGCGCAGTGGGGCGGGATACGACATACCGGGCTTCTTGCAGCCGCGATAAAGGCGGCTGTGGGAAGCCGGATGCAGGCATCCCTGCTTTCCTGCGCTCTTTTTGTGCTGTGCTGCGGATGCCATGGCCTGGATCATGGGCCTGTCCTGCCTTTGCTGCCTCTTGGCCGGGGAAGGAGGCAGGACATGAAGATGAGGTTCAGGAAGACGCCCATGAGCCGGAGGGTCAGCTATTGCTATGAGTCCGTGACGGGGGAGAAGTTCCGCATCAGCGCGGAAGAGTACGGGGCGGAGACGGTCAGCCTGCTGCACCGGATGGATGACAGCGAGGTCAGGAACAACCTGAGTACAGGGAAGCCGGGCATCCAGAAATGGCAGGAGGAGGCGGCCAGGCAGTGGAGGGAGCGGCATCCGGATGAGGAGCCGCCGAAGAACTGGGTGCTGTCGCTGGACAGCCTTACGGGGGAGGACGGCAGCGGCATGGCGGATGACAGCCGGTATATGAAGGAGGCAGTGGACAGGGCGACGCAGGAAGAGGCAGACCCGCTGAAGGAGCTCCTGCATGAGTGCGTGGAGGAAATGGATGGGGATTCGCAGAGGCTTTACCAGAGGTATTACATGGAGGATGCCGCCCAGGCGGAGATTGCGAAGGAGTTCGGGATCTCCCAGATGGCGGTCAGCAAGAGGCTGAAAAAGCTGGAAGCCGCCCTGAAAAAGGAATGCCTGAAAAAACTTGAAAAAAAATTCTGAAATGGTTTTAAAAGCACTGCTTTCCGCGGACTGGGGTGTGTGGGGAAGGAGATTCCCACAGAAAGGGAGGTAATGGCGATGGCATTAAAGCACAAGGTCGTCATCAATGTTTCGGATTCCGGCGGCAGGAAGAGGAACGTGCTGAAGGGCGCGGACATGAAGCTCCCGGCAAGGCTTGTGAGGTTCCTGTTCGGGGATTTCACCCAGGTGTACCTTTTAGCGCCGGGGCAGACCGTGGAATCGGTTGACATCAAGGAAGTCAGGGAAGGAGGGTGTGCGGCATGTCAAAGATGAGTGAACTGGACAGGGTGCTCCGGGAACTGAAAAAGTGCGGGGAGAGCCTGGTGTGCATCGCAGAGGAACTGGCAGAGGTTCTGTCCGGTTCAGGCGAAAAGAAGGAAGCCGTGGAGAAGCCGGGGAAGAAGGAATCTGCGGGGAAAACGTCCGGACCGGAGAAGCAGTATTCCCTCACGGAAGTCAGGGCGCTCCTGGCGGAGAAGTCCAGGGCGGGCTTCACGGCGGAGGTCAGGGAGCTGCTTGCAAAGCATGGGGCGGATAAGCTGTCCGGGATCGACCCTTCGGAGTATGCGGCCCTGGTTGCGGACGTGGAGGTGCTGTGATGGGTAGGCACGCTTTATTGTCCGCGTCTTCCAGCCACCGGTGGCTTGCCTGCCCGCCGTCGGCAAGGCTCTGCGAGGGTTATGAGGACACGGGCAGCGAATACGCACAGCAGGGCACGGATGCCCACAGCCTCTGCGAGCACAAACTGAAAGCCCTGCTGGGCATGGAGACCACAGACCCGACAGAGGGGCTTTCCTTCTATGACGAGGAGATGGAGGAATGCGCCTGCGGGTATGCGGAGTATGTCCTTTCGCTGGTGGAGGAGGCAAAGAAGTCCTGTAAAGACCCGGCGGTGCTGATCGAGCAGCGGCTGGACTTCTCCCGTTTTGTGGAGGAGGGGTTCGGCACAGGAGACTGCCTGATAATCGCGGACGGGACGCTCTACATCATCGATTACAAGCACGGCACTGGCGTGGAGGTCTCCGCGGATGGGAACCCCCAGATGATGCTGTATGCCCTGGGCGCGCTGGAGCTGTTTGACGGCATCTATGATATCGACACTGTCCGCATGGCGATCTATCAGCCGCGCCGGGAGAATGTGAGCGTGTGCGTCATGGCGAAGGAGGAACTGCTCCGGTGGGCGGAGGGCGAGCTTAAGGAGAAGGCAAAGCTGGCCTACGCCGGGGAGGGGGAGTTCTGTGCTGGGGAGCACTGCCGGTTCTGCAAGGCGAAGGCGGTCTGCAGGAAGCGGGCGGAGTACAACCTGGAGCTTGCGAAGTACGATTTTGAGATGCCCGCAACTCTGGAGGATGACGAGATCGCGGCGATCCTCGTGAAAGCG
>CAJTPH010000072.1 GCA_910578215.1 uncultured Acetatifactor sp.
TCTGCTTTGCAGATTGATTCTTTCGTTACCATATCAGGTGAAATCAAATGCTCATTTTATTCGCGCTTGATTTCCTGCTGATATGGTACAATGTTGACACAGAAGGGTTTTGAATTTACTCAAGAATCCAGCCGCTGCGCGTCTGCCGCGCGATGCGCTTAAGATCTGCTTCAAAGCAATACGCTCAGGAGGTGAACCATATGAACCACTACATTCTGATCTGGTCTGTGTGCGCCTTTGTGGAAAGTCATGTGCGGGAGAAAATTCTCATGGAGGAGTTTGTGCGCCAGACCGGGTTTTCTCTGGCACATATCAGGGATGTGTTCCGAAACTGCACCGGAAAGCCCCTGTCCCGGTATGTGCAGGAGCGCAGGATTGCCAATGCCGCCCAGGAGCTTCTGGACACGGACAGGGCAATCCTTGACATTGCCGTAAATTATGGATTCTCCGGCAGAACCGTATTCTCCCGGGCTTTCCGGCGGCATACCAACTATACGCCCTCCCAGTTTCGCGCCGAGGCTCCAGTGCTTGCCCGGGTGCAGCTCTGCGCGGGAGTATACGGCGCAGCGCTTCCCAGGAGATTGGATGACTGCAACGGCAGCACTGCAGAGATAGACTAATCAGGAAAAGAAAGCAGAGGAAGCAAAATGGGAAAACAAGACAGTGCAATTTTATACGGTGTCCCGAAGGTAGCCTATGGTCAGGGCGGATGCACTCCCTTTCCCATGTGCATCCATTCCTGTGCAAAGTATCTGGGGCTGCGGGTCGACTATACACGGGCCATGGCCGAGAGCGGCGCAGCTTTCCGGCTTGTCTGGAACACCGCCTGCTGGGACGGCGGCAATGTGGACGCCATCTTCACCTTTGACGATCCCGCGAAGATCTTCCACTGCGGCATGCGGTCCATGGAGCGGGAGCTTAAGCTCCTGAACCGCACGCAGGAGACGAAAAAGGAGGATTTCATGGACTTCATATGCGGGGAGATCGATGCAGGGAATCCGGTCATCGCTCTTGGCATCATAGGTCCGCCGGAGGCCTGCGTTATAACCGGTTATCGGGAAGGCGGCAGGGTGCTGACGGGCTGGAATGTGTTTCAGGAATATCCCGAACACCGGGCTAGAGTCAGGTTCGAGAAAAACGGCTATTTTATCACCGGGGACTGGTGGGAAAATCCCTGCACCGCCGCCCTGATTGCCACCGGCACGGAAAGCCTTCCTCCGCTCACTGCCAGAGAAGCGCTCCGGAACGCGGCGGAGGCTCTGGAGGGGCGTATGTGCGGAACCTATGCCAAGGGCATTCTGGCTTATGATGCCTGGAAGAACGCCCTGTTGTGCGACCGAGACTTTCCGGCCGATGCCGTCCTTCCCCTGCTGGTGGAGCGTATGATGTGTCACGGCGACGCCATGGACTGTCTCTCCGACGGGCGCTGGCACGCGGCAAAGTACCTGCGCAGACTTGCAGAGCAGCATCCGGCAATGGCCCCCGGCCTGAATGCCGCCGCAGGGGAGCTGGAGGGAATACCGGAAATCATCTGGAAAGAAATGATTCCCGTCCTGGGCGGCTGGGAGCGGGGCGAGGCCCAGACGCGCCGGCTGGCCAGGGCAGAGAACCGCCGCCTGTTTGCCGGGCAGATTGAGCGGATGAAGGCTCACGAGGAACGGGCGTATAACTATATCGGTGAACTGTTGGACGGCAATGTGTAGCTATTTCCTACCGCCACACTGAATGGAAGGAAGACGCTGTACGAGTACGCTTATTTAAAACAATAACAGTTAGTGACTATAGTCTCTGCTTGTGGTATGATGTATACCAAGATGCCTGTGAGAAATCTGGAAAGAGGGGGAGGAAATACAGGGGAACGTCAATGCGTAAGGCACAGAAGCATGCTTGAAATTGTGAGAGACAAGGTGTAATTTTGCGGCGGCGCGGAGACCGGGCGGACTGACTGTTTGGTCCCTGGGGAAGCCCTGGCAGGAAAAGGAGCGTGTTTACCGAATATGAGTACAGAGCAATATAAAATCATTCATTTGCCAAAAGATCAGTGGAAAAATGTGCCCATTCCCATGCGGTATACTACGGATGAGTACTATGATGTGCGGATTCAAAGGGATGAAAAGGGCTTTCACGTTGAGTTTGTAAAGGAAAGCCTGGACGTTCCGGTCTCGCATTATCCGGAGGAATATGATTTTCCGGATAAGCTGTATCAGGATCACTGGGAAAAGGCTTACGCATGGGGAGTTATAGAAGAAAGGGACGGAGAGCAGGAGCTGGCCGCATGTATAGAGACCTGCCCGGAGGAATGGTCAAACAGGCTGATGGTTACGGAATTGTGGGTGCATGAGAGGCTGAGAAGAAGGGGCATAGGGCATGCGCTGATGGCAATTGCGAAGGAGCAGGCGAAGCTGGAGCACAGGCGGGCAATTATATTGGAAACGCAGTCCTGCAATGTGCCGGCGATGGGCTTTTATCTGCAGGAGGGCTTTGAGCTGATCGGCTTCGACAGCTGCTGTTATACCAACAGGGATATAGACAGAAAGGAAGTGCGCCTCGACCTGGGCTATTTTCCCAGGAAGGGAAGGGTGAAACCGGAGGATATTCTTATCAGGGAGGAAACCGAGGCTGAGTATCACAGGGTGGAGGAGGTTACCCTGCGGGCATTTTGGAATAAGTATCGTGTGGGCTGTAACGAGCATTTGCTGGTTCATAAGGTGAGAAAAAGCGATGCGTACGTGCCGCAGGTATCGAGAATAGCGGAGGTGGACGGCGAAATTGCCGGGGTTATCTGCTATGCCAGAGCGATGCTTCAAAATGGCGGTAAACAAAAGGAAATACTGACCTTCGGACCGCTTTGCGTGCTGCCGGACTGGCAGGGGTGCGGCATCGGCGGAGTTTTGCTGGAAAAAACCCTTGAGCTGGCGAAAATGGAAGGATTTGAAGGAGTCGTTATTTTTGGGGAGCCTGATTACTACCCCCGGCATGGGTTTAAGACCTGTGATCATTTTGGGATCACAACCGCGGAGGGCAAGAATTTCGACGCGTTTTTAGGGATTGAGCTTGCGGAAGGCGGGCTTGCGGATTTTGGTGGCAGGTTTATAGGGCCTGAGGTCTATGAGGATATTTCCGAGGAGGAAAATCGGGAATGGACAAGGCATTTCTGTACGCCTGCGGAACAGAGATTTCCCTGTCAGTGGGATTAATACGGATGGAGCTTTAGAAGATGGATATTTTATATACGGATGCAAGGAAATTTACGGCCGCTGACCTGGAGGCATTGTTTAAATCTGTGGACTGGCTGTCAGGGAATTATCCGGAACGCCTGAAGAAGGCTCTGGATAACTGTGAGACTGTGTTTACGGCCTGGGACGGCGGAAGGCTGGTGGGGCTGATAAATGCAATCGACGACGGTGAGCTGACGGCGTATGCCCACTATTTATGCGTCGACCCGGCATATCAGGGGCAGGGAATAGGCAAGACCCTGCTGCAGAAAATCAAGGATAAATACAGGGATTATCTGTATATTATCCTGATTGCGGAAAACGAAAAACTGATCGGATATTACAAGGGAAACGGTTTTGCGTACATGGAAGGAAGAAGCGTGTTTTATTTGCAGAACATACAGGAGGGCTGAGCCGGCATGGGAGCCTGCCTGCAGGGTCTTTCTGTCATAAAAACGGCGGCATCATAAAAAACGCGTAACAGTTCAGCCTTCGGCTAAACTGTTACACTGATGCACACAAAATGAGTTTTCAACTCATTTTGGCGCTCGCAAGTCTCGCAAAATTGCATAAGGATGCAATTTTGACTTCGCGGTATTGTATGGCTGAACTGTTACAAAAACGCAGCCGTCCATAAAAAAACAGTTTGACATTACATGTCAAGTGTGTTAAAATAAATGAGTGTGTGGTAAGCGCACCGGGAAAGAAGCAGAGTATCCGCTCTCACCTTACGGCAATTGGGCTAGTAAGTGTTCACATTTTTCATAGGGGCTGTTTCCGTGACATTTTATGTCATTATGCGGCAGGAGACGGTTTTGGTGAATGGGATTAAGTGGATAGCTGTGCTTTCCACTTTTATTTTTTTATTGATGGAGGGTAAAACCATTAGCGATTTAATGATTAACGAACAGATTAGGGACAGAGAAATACGCCTGATTGGAGAGGGCGGAGAACAGCTTGGAGTTATGCCGACGAGAGAGGCGATGAAGCTTGCCGAGGAGGCGGGGCTGGACCTGGTAAAGATTGCGCCGACTGCAAAGCCTCCCGTGTGTAAGATCGTGGATTACGGCAAGTACAAGTACGAGCAGCTCAGAAAAGAAAAGGAAGCGCGAAAGAAGCAGAAGATTATTGAGATCAAGGAAATCCGTTTATCCCCTAATATCGACACCAACGATTTAAACACAAAGGTGAACGCCGCAAGAAAGTTCCTGACAAAGGGAGATAAGGTAAAGATTACGCTTCGTTTCCGCGGTCGCGAAATGGCGCATATGAATAACAGCAGACACATACTGGACGACTTTGCCCAAAGCCTGTCTGATATTTCGGTGATCGAGAAGGCTCCCAAGGTGGAAGGCAGAAGCATGACGATGTTTTTAACTGAAAAGCGTTAGGCGCAGAGGTTAAAATAGATTAATTTAAGTGTAGGAGGAATAATGTTATGCCCAAGATGAAGACAAGCAGATCAGCTGCAAAGCGTTTTAAAGTGACAGGGACAGGTAAGTTAAAAAGAAATAAGGCCTATAAGCGCCATATCTTGACAAAAAAGAGCGCTAAGAGAAAGCGTAATCTGAGAAAGCCTGCTATTACCGATGCAACAAATGTAAAGACGATGAAGAAGATTTTGCCCTATTTATAATCAGGTAAGGAGGAAGAAAAGACATGGCAAGAATTAAAGGCGGCATGAATGCCAAGAAAAAGCATAATAGAGTATTGAAGCTTGCAAAGGGCTACAGGGGAGCGAGAAGCAAGCAGTACAGAGTGGCAAAGCAGTCTGTGATGAGAGCGCTGGCAAGCTCTTACGCGGGCAGAAAAGAGAGAAAGCGTCAGTTCAGACAGCTGTGGATTGCCCGTATCAACGCGGCGGCAAGAATGAACGGGCTGTCCTACAGCAAATTTATGCATGGGCTCAAGCTTGCGGGCGTTGAGATCAACAGAAAGATGCTGTCCGAGATGGCGGTAAACGATGCGGAGGGCTTCAAGTCCCTGGCGGATCTGGCAAAGAGCAAGGTTGCCTAGTGTAAGCAGGTCAGCACGCTCTGGTGCAGACAGATAAAAATACAGTTATAGCCGGCGTAAGTATCTTACAAAAGCTATGGCTGTTTTTTGTTGGACAAGTACTGCCGCACCTATTATATTATGGAGGAATGCCATGCTGATATTTTTTGACATAGACGGAACCTTGATCGACGAGAGAGAACACAGGATGCCGGAAAGCGCCAGGGACGCTGTTTCCAGGGCCAGGGAGAACGGTCATATTTGTATGATAAACACCGGAAGGACCAGGCGGCTTGTAGGCGCAGACATCACCGGGGGCGTTGCGTTTGACGGGCTGCTGCTGGGCTGCGGCACTATGATCACCTACGGCGGACAGACCCTGTTTCACAGGACGTTTTCCGGGGAGCAGTCGCTCCGTATTGTGGAAGGGCTGCGCAGCCATGGAATCGACGCCCTGCTTGAGGGCAGCGAGAATGATTATATAGAGAGCTATGACAGGATGGTGCACCCTTATTTTAGGGAGTATGCCCAAAAATTTGCCAATACTTCCTTTGGGAGCTGGGAGGACGCAGTGGGATGCTTTGACAAGCTGTTTGCCTATGCGGAGGACAGGCGCCGCATGGACGCCTTTGCGGACAGCTTTTCGGGTGAGCTTGATTTTATAGACAGGCAGAGAGGTTTTTTTGAAATAATTCCAAAGGGCTGTTCCAAGGCCAGCGCCATGGAGTATATCGCCGGATTCCTGAAGCTTCCCATGGAGGAGACCGTGGCCATCGGCGACAGCAGCAATGACATAGCCATGCTGAAGCGTGCGGGCCGCAGCATAGCTATGGGCAACGGCACGAAGGAGGTCAGGGAGCTTGCCGATTATGTCACAACGACAGTGGAGGAGGACGGCATAAGGAACGCGCTTGAGTGGCTGGGCGCCCTGTGACGGAGCCGGCGTTGGCGGTAAAAAAATTTTAAATTTTTGAAAAAAAAGTGTGGCATTATTAAAAAAGTTGTGATATACTGTTTGAGTACGACAGGCAGATATAGTTCATCGGTAGAACGCTAGCTTCCCAAGCTGGAGAGACGGGTTCGATTCCCGCTATCTGCTCTTATAAAACACAGCCGGGAAGGCGTAAATGACACGGCTCCATGGTCAAGCGGTTAAGACATCGCCCTTTCACGGCG
>CAJTPH010000073.1:0-5286 GCA_910578215.1 uncultured Acetatifactor sp.
ATTGTAGCGGCGGGCCTTGCCCAGAAGTGTGAGATTCAGCTCTCCTATGCCATCGGAGTGGCGCAGCCCACATCTATTATGATAGATACCTTCGGCACCGGAAAGCTGGGCAATGACAGGCTGGTGGAGATCGTGCGGGAGAATTTCGACCTGCGTCCCGCGGGAATTATCAAGATGCTTGACCTGCGCAGGCCTATCTACAGGGCGACGGCTGCCTACGGGCACTTCGGCCGCGACGACGTAGCGCTTCCCTGGGAGGCTACGGATAAGGCGGAGCTTCTGAAAAAATATCTGTAATAGAGACAAATAAAAAGCGGCGGTTCTTCCCCACGGGAAGCCTGCCGCTTTTTGTAAATGTAATGGAAATTTCGGGAAGGTTGTGATAAGATATGGATATGGAAAGTTATCCGTGAATGGGATAACCGCGGGAAAATCGGCAAAAGATAGAGCTGTAAAGGAGTTTTTATATGGCATTCGCACATCTTCATGTCCATACGGAGTATTCGCTTCTGGACGGTTCCAACAAAATAAAAGAGTATGTGGCAAGGGTGAAGGAGCTTGGAATGGACAGCGCCGCGATCACGGACCACGGGGTCATGTACGGCGTGATCGATTTCTACAGGGCGGCGAAGGAGGCGGGCATTAAGCCTATATTGGGCTGCGAGGTCTATGTGGCGCCGGGCTCCCGGTTTGACAAGGAGCTGACCGGGGGAGAGGACAGGTACTATCACCTGGTGCTGCTTGCGGAGAACAATACGGGCTATGCCAACCTGGTAAAGATTGTCAGCAGGGGCTTTACGGAAGGGTATTATTATAAGCCCAGGATAGACATGGAGGTATTGAACCGCTATCACGAGGGCATCATCGCCTTGTCCGCGTGTCTTGCGGGAGAGGTGCAGCGCTATATTTCAAAAGGGCTGCCTGACGAGGCCAGGAAAGCGGCGAGAAAGTATGAGGCATGCTTTGGGAGGGGAAACTTTTTCCTTGAGCTTCAGGACCATGGGCTGCCGGAGCAGCGTCTTGTAAACACGGAGCTTCTTAAGATGAGCAGGGAGCTGGAAATTCCTCTGGTTGCCACCAACGACGTTCATTACACCTATGCGGCGGATATGGATTCCCACGATATACTGCTCTGCCTGCAGACGGGCAAGAAGCTTGCCGATGAGGACAGGATGCGCTATGAGGGCGGGCAGTATTATGTAAAGAGCGAGGAGGAGATGAAGGGGCTGTTTTCCTATGCCTGGGAGGCGGTGGAAAACACCCAGCGTATCGCGGACCGCTGTAATGTGGAGATCGAGTTTGGAGTGACAAAGCTGCCGCATTATGAGGTGCCGGAGGGCTATGACTCCTGGAGCTATCTCAACAAGCTTTGCGACGACGGGCTGGCGGAGCGCTATGAGGACGAAGATCTGCCTGCGGGGGATACTGGGCAGACTCTGCGGCAGCGCCTGGATTATGAGCTGGGCGTCATCCGGGACATGGGCTATGTGGATTATTTCCTGATTGTCTGGGACTTTATCAATTATGCCAGGATGAACGGTATTCCGGTGGGACCGGGGCGGGGCTCGGGCGCCGGGAGCATTGTGGCGTACTGCCTGAAGATAACGAAAATCGATCCCATAAAGTTCAGCCTTGTGTTTGAGCGTTTTTTAAATCCGGAGCGTGTCTCCATGCCGGATATAGATATAGACTTCTGCTTTAACCGCAGGCAGGAGGTCATCGACTATGTGAGCGAAAAGTACGGCGCGGACAAGGTTGTGCAGATCGTCACCTTCGGTACGATGGCGGCAAAGGGTGTCATACGGGATGTGGGCCGGGTGATGGACCTGCCCTATGCCTATGTGGACGCCATTGCCAAAATGGTTCCCAATGAGCTGAACATCACCATAGACCGTGCCATGGAGATGAATCCCGAGTTCAGGAAAATGTATCAGGAGGACGAGCAGATGCGGCGCCTGATAGATATGAGCAGGCGGCTGGAGGGATTGCCCAGGCATACCTCCATGCACGCGGCGGGCGTGGTCATCTGCCCGAGGGCGGCGGATGAATTTGTGCCGCTCTCCAGGGGCAGCGACGGCTCCATCACCACCCAGTTTACCATGACCACGCTGGAGGAGCTGGGGCTTTTGAAGATGGACTTCCTTGGGCTGCGGACCCTGACCGTGATTCACGACGCGGTGGAATTTATCGGGCAGTTCAGAGGGGAGCATATCGATATTGATAATATTGATTATAATGATCCTGCGGTGCTTGCCTCTATCGGCACAGGGCGCACGGACGGCATATTCCAGCTTGAAAGCGGCGGAATGAAGAACTTTATGAAGGAGCTGCGCCCTCAGAATCTGGAGGATATCATAGCCGGTATCTCGCTGTACCGGCCGGGGCCCATGGACTTTATTCCCAAGTATATCAGGGGAAAGAACAATCACGGCGACGTTGTATATTCCTGTCCGCAGCTGGAGCCTATCCTGGCGCCCACCTACGGCTGTATCGTCTACCAGGAGCAGGTTATGCAGATCGTGAGAGAGCTGGGCGGATATACCATGGGGCGCAGCGACCTTGTGCGCCGTGCCATGAGCAAGAAGAAGCAGGCAGTGATGGAGAAGGAGCGCGCCAACTTCATTTACGGCAATCCCCAGGAGGAGGTTCCGGGCTGTATATCCAAGGGTATCAGCGAACAGGTTGCCAGCGGCATTTACGACGATATGCTGGATTTCGCAAAATATGCCTTTAACAAGGCCCATGCGGCATGCTATGCGGTGGTGGCGGTACAGACGGCATATTTAAAATATTATTATCCCGTGGAATTTATGGCGGCGCTGATGACCTCGGTGATAGACTTCCCCAAGAAGGTGTCCGAGTATATTTTCACCTGCCGGAGCATGGGGATCACCATACTGTCCCCCGACGTCAACGAGGGGCAGGCAGGCTTTTCGGTGTGCGGAGAAAAGAAGATCCGTTATGCGCTAACGGCGATCAAGAGCATCGGCAGGCCCGTGGTGGATGTGATCGTGGAGGAGCGGAAGGAGAGAGGCGTCTTTACCAGCCTCAATGATTTTATCACAAGGGTGGCCGACAAGAGCATCAATAAGCATGCCATTGAGAACCTGATAAAATCGGGGGCGCTGGACAGCCTTGGCGGAACCAGAAAGCAGTTTATGAGCGTTTACGCGCAGATACTGGACCATGTCACCAGGGAGAAAAAGAACAATCTGTCAGGGCAGATGTCCCTGTTTGACATAGCGGAGGACTCTCAGAAGGCGGAATTTGACTTCCGCATGCCTGAATTGGAGGAATATCCCCAGGAAATGCTGCTTGCCTTTGAGAAGGAGGTGCTGGGCTTTTATCTGAGCGGGCATCCGCTGGAGGCGTATGAGGAGCTTTGGAGGAAATATATCACCAACAATACCAATGACTTCGCCCTGGACGAGGAGCTGGGCAGCCCGCGTCTGGCGGATGGGGTATATGTGGTAATAGGGGGCATGATCGCCGACAAAAAGGTGAAATATACGAAAAACGACAAGGTGATGGCGTTCCTGAACCTGGAGGACCTGGTGGGCAACGTGGAGGTGGTGGTGTTCCCCAGGGACTATGAGAAATACGGCAATATTCTTATGGAGGACGCAAAGGTATTTATCAGGGGACGCACCTCTATCGAGGAGGATAAGGACGGGAAGCTGATCTGCGAGCAGATAGTGAGCTTTGAGGAGGCGGTCCGCGCAGGGGACGGCCCTCTCTTTAAGGGCAGGTATGAGCGAGGCGGAAACGGTAATGGGGGATATGCAAACGGGGGATATGGCGGCGGAAACGGCAGTGGGGAGTATACAAACGCGGGCTGGGACCTTCCCGCCCGGAGCGCGCAGACCGACCGGCAGGCCCAGACCGCTTCGCCGGTTCAGCCGAACCGGACCGCCCGGCAGCAAAAGATCCCCAGCGGTATCTGGATTCAGTTTTCCGACGCGGACAGCTATCTTGAGAAGGAAAAGGAGCTGCTGGCGGCCATTGCGGATTCCGACGGAAACGACGATGTGGTGATCTATCTGCGGAGCACAAAGGCCTACAAGGTGCTTGCGCCGAATCTGCGCGTCCGTGCGGATGATGTGCTCCGGGAGAAGCTGAGCACTCTGTTTGGCAGGGAAAATGTAAATGTGAAAATATGTTAAATTTATAACAACAACTATTGAAAAGCGTAGAAAAATAGATTAAAATAAAAAGCTGGCAGGTTTATCCTGACGAGGCTTAAAAATGAAGGGCTGCAGATAACAGGATCGGGAACGGGATTGCGGCAGGAATGGAGATTAATATGGCAGATGAGATAAAGACGATTGCCGTTTTGACAAGCGGCGGCGATGCACCGGGTATGAATGCGGCGATCCGTGCGGTGGTACGCACGGCGATAGCGCGCGGTCTGAAGGTGAAGGGAATCAAGAAGGGGTACAACGGTCTTTTAAACGAGGACATTATCGACATGCAGGCGCGTCATGTGTCCGATATTATCCAGCGCGGCGGAACGGTGCTTGGCACGGCCCGCTGTCTGGAGTTCAAAAGGCCCGAGTATCAGAAGAAGGGCGCTGATATCTGTGCGAAGCACGGTATCGACGGCATTATTGTCATTGGCGGCGACGGCTCCTATCGCGGAGCGCAGGCGCTTTCCAGGCTGGGGGTCAACACGGTGGGACTGCCCGGCACCATCGACCTGGATATTGCATGCACCGATTATACGATTGGCTTTGATACGGCGGTCAATACGGCGATGCAGGCCATCGACAAGGTGAAGGATACCTCCTCCTCTCATGAGAGATGCAGTATTATAGAGGTAATGGGCCGCCATGCAGGTTATATTGCCCTTTGGTGCGGCGTGGCAAACGGAGCCGAGGATATTCTTCTGCCCGAAAAGTATCAGTATAACGAGCAGGAGATCATCAACCATATCATCGAGAGCCGTAAGAGGGGAAAGACCCATCACCTGATTATCAACGCAGAGGGCATCGGACATTCCACGTCCATGGCAAGGCGCATAGAGGCGGCTACCGGAGTGGAGACCAGGGCCACCATTTTGGGCTATATGCAGCGCGGCGGCAATCCCACCGCCATGGACCGCTATTATGCTTCCATTATGGGAGCCTATGCGGTGGATATACTGCTTCAGGGCAAGACCAACAGGATAGTGGGCTATAAGCACGGCAGATTTGAAGATTTTGACATTGAGGAAGCGCTGAACATGCAGAAGGGTATTGACGAATATCAGTTTGAGGTGGCGCATTTGCTTGCGATTTAAAAAAGGCG
>CAJTPH010000073.1:5315-6192 GCA_910578215.1 uncultured Acetatifactor sp.
CGGCCGTTTTCGCAGGGGCTTGGATTAAAAAATTTACGGAAAGGCGGGTGGCCCAATGATTACCAGCAAGACAAATACAAAAATAAAGCAGGTGATGCAGTGGCAGGCAAAGGCGAGGGAGAGAAAGAGCGCCGGGATTTTTCTTGCGGAGGGCTTTAAAATGTATGAGGAGGCTCCCGAGGAGAGCGTCAGGGAGGTATATGTCTCGGAAGCCGTCGTGGAAAAAGCAAGGAGTCAGCCTGCCGTATGGGACAAGCTCTGCCGGACGGGATATGAAATCGTTGCCGGGGATATATTCTGCAGAATGTCGGATACCCAGGCGCCGCAGGGAATCCTGTGTGTTGTGAGACGCCCAGAATATAGCCTGAATCAGCTCCTTCAGGCACGAAAGCCGCTTTTGATGGTATTGGAGAACCTGCAGGACCCCGGCAACCTGGGAACAATCGTCAGAACAGGGGAGGGAGCTGGAATAACAGGCGTTATTATGAATAAAGGAACGGTAGATATTTATAATCCCAAGACCATACGCGCCACCATGGGCTCTGTTTACCGGGTACCCTTTGTCTATGAGGACGATCTGCGGGAGACGGTAAAGCGGCTTCGGCATCCGTTCTTATGCTGCGCATCTTGGGGGAGAAAAAAATTATGACGAGTTATCCTTCCGGGAGGGGGCGGCGTTTTTGATCGGAAACGAGGGGAATGGGCTGTCCGATGCGCTGCTGGAGCTTGCCGACGACTATTTGAGGATTCCCATGGAAGGGAAGGTGGAGTCCCTGAACGCGTCCGTTGCGGCGGCGGTTTTAATGTATGAGGCGCACAGGCAGAGAAAACAGAACATATGAAATATTTTCCCACGGTGGGCACCGGAAGGAATTTG
>CAJTPH010000074.1 GCA_910578215.1 uncultured Acetatifactor sp.
CGCCGTGAAAGGGCGATGTCTTAACCGCTTGACCATGGAGCCGTGTCATTTACGCTTTCCCGGCTGTATTATTTCCTTAGCGCTCTAAATTATACCCACACTTGAGACCGCTCTCAGCAAATCTCTGTATAAGTGATAACCCAAGGAATATCTTACCACAATACAGCCCATTTGGCAAGAGGTGAAACAAAAATTTTTAACTAAAATTATAGAGCAAAAAAAACCTCTCCTCAATCCCCAAGACATCCCTTGGGTATTTAGAGACAAGCTTATAGGCAGGCAGGGGATTACCTTGACATTTATAAGCTGTTAAGGAAGACGCACATTGACAAGGGGTAATCCTGTGGGCAATGAGCCAAGCAGATGTGTCAGTTTCCATTTGGCGAATGCCGCGGGGGTATTTGATTTATTGGGATTTGTGTAGTATAATCAATTTTAGATGCTGACTGGCAAAGGGACAGCCTGTTGCCAATAATATATACGTGTGATAGGATACAAAACCAGAAGGACTATCATATCAAGGAAAAGGAACAGAAATGGCGTATAAGATATTGATTATAGATGATGACACCGAACTTCTCAAAATGCTGAAAAAATATCTTGAAATAAAAAAGTATGAAATCATCACGGCAGAGAATGGATTGGAGGGAATAAATAAAATAAAACTGCAGCCGGATATTATATTGCTGGATGTAAATATGCCGAACTTTGACGGAATAGAGGTATGCAGGAGGATACGGGATAAAGTAGCCTGCCCTGTTTTATTTCTGACCGCGCGGGTAGACGAACAGGACGTTGTAAACGGGCTTTCTTCCGGGGGCGACGACTATATTTTAAAGCCCTTTCGTCTGAAAGAGCTTGATGCAAGGATTACGGCGCATCTGAAACGGGAGACACGGCGCAAAGAAAAGACAGAAGTGTGCTTCCAGGGGGAGCTGTGCATTGATTATCAGGCGAAGACCGTGCAGATTCACACAGATTATCTGGAGCTGACAAAATCAGAATATGGAATTATTGAATTTTTGACCATGAATCCGGGGATGGTCTTTGATAAAGAAAGAATTTATGAGAGGGTCTGCGGTTATGATGCGGAAGGGGACAGCAGGGTGATTACAGAGCTGATCCGCCGAATCAGAAAGAAGATTCAGCAATATACGAAAAACAAATATATTGAAACCGTATGGGGGATGGGATACCGATGGATAAAATAAGAAATCTTTCCTTGAGAAAAACCATTCTTTTGTATATGGCGGTTGCCTTATTTTGCAGTTTTATACTCTCGGATGTCATTGTCAGAATTGCCGAACATACACAAATGCGTATCTGGTGGAATTATGTAGATAAAGAAGCATTGATTGAAGCGGAAAAGAAAGCTCCTGGTTATATAGTGGAGGTTCCAAGACCGAGTTCTTATAAGATGACACAATCAGAAGTTTTTGTGTCAGAACTTTGCGATTTTTTAGGGACTTATGCTGTGGTGATATTGTCTATGGCAGGAAGCTGTGGGGCAGTTTTCCTCTTTTACCGGAACAAGTTAAGGCAGCCCATGGAAGAACTGGCGAAAGGCTCCAAAAAGATTGCCGAGAATCAGTTGGATTTTTCCATTTCCTATGAGAATAAGGACGAGATGGGCGAGCTTTGCAGGGAGTTTGAGCGGATGCGGGAACAGCTTGCCAGAAATAATCAGGCATTATGGCAGACCGTGGAGGAGGAAAAAATACTGCGGGCGGCTATCGCCCACGATATACGCGCTCCATTGTCCGTTTTGAAAGGGTATCAGGAAATGCTGACGGAATATCTGCCCGGCGAAGATATCGATCTGGGACAGGCAATGGAAATGCTTTCAGAAAGCGGACGCCAGATTGAACGTATGGATGCCTTTGTAGAAGCAATGCGGAAATTGAACAGCTTAGAAAACCGGCGGCTGACCCCGGAGAGTATCTCCGCCGGACAATTGGAGAAGGATATTCAGAGTGAACTTGCCGTTTTGGAAAAAGAATATGGGAAACAATGTGTGTTACAGGCGGCAGAATCAAAGGAAGAATTTTATGGGGATAAGGAAGTTATATTGGAGGTAACGGAAAATCTCCTGTCAAATGCCCTGCGTTATGGGAAACAGCAAATAACAATTTGGGTAAGCATCGGATATGCAAAGCTAAGTATCTGTGTCGTGGATGACGGGGATGGTTTTCGGGAAGATGCAGAAAAAATTACGAAAGCGTTCTATGGGCAGAATGTAAAAGACAGCCTGAAACATGCGGGGCTGGGAATGTATATCAGTAGGCTGTATTGTGAAAAGCATGGAGGAAAATTGGTTTTGGGAAATGATGAGCAGGGAGGGGCTGTGGTGACAGCGATATTCCGTCGGATTGTGTAAGCAGTCCGGCGTTTTTTATCTTATAGAAAACTGCGCCGTCAGGCGCGGCATAGAGTGTGAAACAATCTTATTTATTGTTTTTCTGTTGTGATTTTTCTTTTACAATCGAATTTAGATAATAGAACCACTATGAATAAGGAGGCAAAGCTATGTGGTTGATTTTGAAAAGAGAGGTAAAAAATTATATCAAAAACCCTCTGTTCTGGCTTGGCATTGCAATTGGTGTTTTGATTGTATTTGTAAATGTAAACCCCTATTTGAAGATCCATTATTGGGTGGAAGGGGAAACCATTGTGAACGACGAACCGGACGCGTATGGAGATAGAGATGTTTTTAACGGATATGTGCCGACGGAGGAAGATCTGCGGCGGGAAATGTGGGAAGAACGGATACGGGAAACCTTGATTTCTGTATTCAGGATGGATAATGAGGAGGCGCAGGCTGTGATCGATGAAATGAAAGAGATGGATGTTATGGCAGCCTGTGCCCATCTGGAAAAGTATGGTTTTTATAATGCATATTATGACTATAATGATACAACCATCCGTAAAGGAAGCCCTGAAGAAATCAATTCTTATATAGGGGGAAAATTGGAAAACAATGCATTTTCGTACTATTTTTCCAGAAAATTTGCCGATTTCGCAGGGGTGTTTATGGGATTTTTCGCAACCATTTTATTATCCGCTTTATTTATGCAGGATACCAGGAAAAATACCTATGAGCTTCTTCATACAAAGCCTCTCAGCGCGGGAAGCTATCTGTCAGGAAAAGTAGGGGGTGGTTTTGCAGTCTGCCTGATAACGCTTGCTGTCTTAAACCTGATATTTTTTGGTATTTGTCTTATAGCAACGAGAAACAGCGGATTTGAGATGGAAGTTAATTTGACGGACTTTTTATTGGCAAGTGTTATATATGTACTGCCTTGCGTGTTGATGATTGTAAGCGTATACAGCTTAATTTCGCTGGTGTTTAAAAGCCCGCTGCCGGCTGTGCCGCTTTTATTTCTTTATATTATATATTCCAATATGGGAAGCAGTAATGGAGAAGGCATCTTTGGATATTACGGCAGACCCTTAGCGATTATGGTGCGGTTCCCGGGAAAATTTTTTGATACCGCCCCTCCGCCAATGATATTGCTGAATCAGAGTTTCCTCATCTTTGCCGCTGTGTGCATCTTCTTTGTCTCAATGCAGATTTGGAAAAGGAGGCGGGTATAATGATGCGTGAAATGAAAATCTCTCTGACCTTTCAAAAGCAGGCTTATGCAGTATTTTTTGCCCTGATCTTAAGCCTTGTCAGAGGGGTGTCATATTCTAACGAAATAGGGATTGCATTAGAAGCGCCAATGGCAATCCTTGCTTTCACATTCTGCGCAGATACCTATACGCAGGAAATTGTCAGCAGACGGTCAGAAATCTGGCGGCTGTGCCCTGGGAAAAAGCCAATTTACTTTATTTACAGGCGGATTGTGATACAGGGAATCTTTTTACTGTCTGTCGCAGCGGCCTCCTATGGACTGTTTTTTCTGTTCCAGGATCCAATTACCTATGGAATAAGGCAAGACGGCTTGGAAAGCGAAATATGCCAGTTCTTTGTATATTTGGCAGCTGTGGCTGTCACGATTGGCTTCTGGGGGATTTTATCCAATCTGATTTCCTGCCTGTTTCGGAATATGTGGGTGGGAATCGGAGGCTGCATGGTGCCGTGGCTGATTACAAATTCCATCTTCGGTGACAGAATCTTTGGCGCATGGAACCTGTTTTCTTATTCCTTCAGAAATCTGGAGGACAGCAGTGATTTTAGCTGGATATATGGGAAGGCTGTTTGTATTTGTATTGGGATCGCGGCATTGGCGGCATTGCCTGAAATCATCAGGAGAAGGGGGTAAGACGATGGGAATTAAGATAGAGAATTTAACAGTAACATTCAGGAATCATGTAACGGCAGTCAATCATGCCGATTTGGAAATCCCAAAGGGAATGTTTGGCCTGTTAGGGGAAAACGGGGCGGGAAAAACAACGCTTATGCGGGTGCTTACAACCGTGCTATCGCCATCCAGTGGTACGGTAACTTTAGACGGAATACTTTACAGCGAGAAAAATTTTGAAAAAATACGCAAGAAAATAGGATATCTGCCCCAGGAAATAGACCTCTATCCAGGCCTGTCAGTACAGGAATGCCTGGAATATATGGGTGACTTATCCGGTATCCCCAGACAGATCTATAGAGAACGTATCGATCATTATCTTGAAAAGACAAACCTGTCAGAGCAGCGAAGAAAAAAGATGAAACAATTGTCAGGCGGCATGAAACGGCGAGTGGGGCTTATTCAGGCACTTTTAAATGATCCGGAATTTTTAATTGTGGATGAGCCTACCACCGGATTAGACCCGGAAGAGCGTATCCGCATCAGAAATCTGCTGGTTGATTTTTCAGAAGGGCGTACCGTTTTGTTTTCCACTCATGTAGTGGAAGATTTGGCAGCCACCTGTAATCAGCTTGCTGTGATGAAAAAAGGAAAATTTCTTTATTCAGGAAACATGAAAGAATTGTTGGAACAGGCAAGAGGTCATATTTGGATTTATAAAACAAAAGAGGAAGGGACGACAAGGGAACTGGAAAAAAGATATCATGTTTCTTCGAAACAATATGTGGGGGACGAATTGCGAATGAAAATAATCAGTGAAACGCCGCCCCAAGTGGAATGCAGTCCTTGTGAGGCAACGCTTGAGGACGCTTATATTTATATTGCAAACAAAGAAATGTAGTCCAAATGTAAGCTAATAAGCTTTAACAGCGTCAACGAATGGGTGTTTGTGTTATGCTTCGATGGGTTCGCCGCCTTTCCAATGCATTAACACAATATTAAGGGATATTTCGGCTCTCTCTTATGCCTATCCCTTATACACGAAGCCGGGAGCTGGCGGGGAAGTTTTCATCAATGTCAATTTCATTTGAAAAAATAGAGAAACTTATAATTCGTATCATTTTATAGAGCGGATTGGATTATTGGCTATAATCCAATCCGTTTCAGTAAATATAGCTTGTAAACCATAAAACAAGATTGAAATTTTCAGAAATTATATTCTATCTGATAAGTTGATGTTATATAATATAGCTAACGACAAAGCAGAATTGCATAGTTTCATTTTTTATTAATTTTACAAGAAGGATTTAGAAAAATGAACGCATATGAATTTAGTACTATTGGTTATTTTATTGAACACTATTTTAATTGGTCCATGGATTATTCCGACTTGGAAAATTGTATTGTAGATTTTTTATTGAACGAAAATGTTATAAATATAAAAGCCTTCAAAAAAGAGATTGAAAGATGACGTATAATAAGTTTCGCAAATTAATTTTATAAAAATAGACATGGTCTATAGCCGTCTGGTAGAATTAAGTCACCACAACAAAA
>CAJTPH010000075.1 GCA_910578215.1 uncultured Acetatifactor sp.
GAATCATATCAACAAAGATTTTTTAACTGTAGACACAAGATTTTTTACAGCCTCTTGTAATCGGGGCTATACCGCCTAATCTGAAATTACTTCCCTCTAACCGTAAACATTTTAGCTTGCGATTTTTTGTGTCATCTCTTTGACATTTAACCGCCGTCTCTTAGACAGGTTTCGCTCCTCAAGTAGGACTTGAACCTACGACACTTCGGTTAACAGCCGAATGCTTACCATTGTATGATATGCAACCGGAAAATGCTTTGTAAAATGTTAAGTTCACTTCCCTCCTGCCTGGCTCCTTCCATTTACAAATGTTTTTTGCCGTCATCATCTCCGTGTACCTCGTATCCTTTATAGAATCATGGAAAAACTTCTGTTATATGCCCATAGTTAACTGTTGAAAATCAGAGACGTATATTCATCTGTATAAACAAATCTTACCTTCCATCCAGCACTTGCCGCCCGGTCTTTCCATACAAATTCAAATAAATCCATATACTCTGAGAATTCGATAACAGGTTTTAAATGTCCTACCGTGAAATACATTTGCCTCCAGATATGGTTATAGATCACCACTTCACATTTGTTTTCCTGAAATTCCCGAATAACAACATTTTCGCCATTGATCCTGCATTCGTACCAGGCGCAGTACGCAATATAGGATAGTCTGTCACTATAGAACGGAACCCATGATCTGGCACATATATACTCGCCTTTCCCATCGGAAAAACAGGCTAATGCCTTTTCCCTGCCAACAAGCTCTTTAAACTTCAGATAAAAATACACATACTGAGTTATTTCCTTTTCTCGCCGTATATGTAACTCCTTTTTACCCAAAGGAGCAAACTCCGTATAAGGAAAAATATCCATATCATAAACCGGGAGTGTGATGCATTCAACAAATGCAAGCTTCCATGAGATACCGTCAAACAGAAAATCAAACCGATAATCATCATCCGGACAGTGTAAAACAACCGAGACTCTTTCAGTTCCCTCATATATCTCGTATGGAGCCTTCAGGAATTTCCGTCTTCTTGGCACCGCAGCTTCACCACATAACAGTGGCTGCAAATATGCCCCCATCTCTGCGGTAAAGTCAGATTCAGTAATCAAATCCTGCTCTAGTTTTTCCTGAAATTCTTTCCATACCATAATATCAGTACGCTTCCGATTTTGCATATTCGTCTCCCACCAAAGTCTCCTATAAAATATACTTTTTCGCCTGTATATGAAACAGCTCCGCATATTTCCCATTATTTGCCATCAGTTCATCGTGTGTGCCGTCCTCACAGATCTTCCCGTTCTCCAGATAAACGATTCTGTCACAGTTTACAACATTTGCCAGCCTATGCGTAATGACCAGTGTCGTTCTTTTTTCCATAAGCTTTAATGTAATCTCAAAGATTTCATTTTCAGCCCTTACGTCAAGTGAAGCGCTTGGCTCATCGAGAATCAGAATCCCCTCTCCATAGACAAAAGCCCTCGCGAGCGCAAGCTTCTGCGCCTGTCCGCCCGATGGCGCAAAGCCTTTTGAATCAAATTTGCGTGTCACCTGCTTTTCGAGGTCATTGTCGAAAACCTTCCTCTCAAGCCCGCTCTGATCGATTGCCCAAAGAAGTCTGTCATTGTTTTTTTCTTCCTCTGGATTCCCCAAAGCGACATTGTCACGGATTGTCATGGAATAGGTACAGTAATCCTGGAAGCACGCGGTTCCAATGCGCCCTTCCCCGTCTGTCTGTTTCATTCCGCTGCCGTGATAGCGGATCCGTCCAAGATCAGGCAAGTATAAGCCCAGGATCAGTTTTGCCAGGGTTGATTTTCCGCTTCCATTTTCACCGACAACCGCTATTTTCTCCCCTTTCCGGATCTTCAGGTTGACGCCATCAAGCACATTTTTTCCGGTGTTCGGATAGGAAAAGACGATATTTTCCAGTTCTATCATGAGATCGCTGTATTCCATGGAATCACGGTATTCTATGGAATCGCGGTGCTCCATCTGCCCAGCTGAATCGCCAGAAGATCGCTGCCCCATTTCATCGCGCTCCTCCAGAAAACCAAGTATGTTCTCTACCGCTTTTCTCCCCTCGTTCAGCTGTCCGCAATGAAAAACAGCGTTCTGTATGTTGTTGTAGATGCTTTGGCTGACGCCGGCAAAAAGCACGGCATCTCCAAGCGTGATCATTCCATTTGCCGCCTTATAGTAAGCATAAATGATCACGGAAACCGTCCCCGCAGCATGAAATAATGCCATCAAAATTCCTTTCCTGCAATTATCGGAATTAAACCTTTTCAGCTCCTTATAGTATTGTCCAAAGAGCGAAGAATAACGCTCTCTGTAAAAAGGCGACGTATGATAAATCCGGTTTTCCTTATATGCTTCCGGTGAGGACAGCAGGGAAAAATAATAATCGATCTTTCTTTGCGCGGGAATTTTTGAAGTATTGAACTCCCAGTTTCTTTTCCCATAAGAAGCCTGATGTAGAAACCCCGGAATACAGCAGATCACCGCTACAACAACAGGCCAGATGCCAAGCCTGCCAAGAAGGACGGCAAGATAGACCGCCGAACATAGCTCTGCCGCCAATGACAATGAATTCACATAATTCCCAAGGACGTTGCCGCCGTCGATTTCTTTTTGAATCGTTTTCAGGTAATTATAAAATCTGCTGTCTTCATATCTTTCATATTCCATATGGCACAGTTTTCGGATCACCTTCGTCCGGAAGAATGCGCTCACATTTGTCTGCATATATGTATTGATCATCTCCTGCGCCTTATACAGCAGATACACGCCCAAATTGTAAAGAAAATAGAGCCCGATAATTTGCAGAATCGCACGACCGGCAATTCCTGTATTTAGCCCGGACTGCACCGAATCAAACAGTTTTTTGTCAATCAGCGAGTACAACGGTCCCAAAAATAAAGAGGAAACTGTAAAAAATCCAAGGGCTATCGTAAGAACAGGCGCAATTTTCATTAATACCGTAAACGATTTTAAAATCTTCTTCATGTTCAGCCTCCCCCATAAAATGTAATTCCCACTGGCAGGCAAGCTTGCCGTGTGGTCAGGCTTTTTACGCCGGAATCATACATAGTGCTTTGCCTGCATGGAAAACATCTGGGCATACTCTCCGTTTTTTTGCATTAAATCCTGATGCGTCCCGCTCTCAACCAGTTTCCCATTCTTCATGACAAGGATCAGATCGGCCTTCACGGCCGTTGAAAGCCTGTGCGTAATCATAATTCCCAGTTTGTTCCCGGTAAGCCTTTCATAAATTTCAAAAAGATTTCTTTCCGCCTTCGCGTCAAGCGCGGCATTTGGCTCATCAAACACAACCGCCGAGGAATCCCTGTACATAGCCCTTGCAATCGCAATCCTGTTATACTGCCCTCCGGACAGCTCGGTCCCGCTTTCATCGAACTCCCGCGACAAATAAGTTTCATCCCGATCTGGCAGGCGGGCCAGAACCTCGTCCAGCTGCGATTCGGCCACAACTTTCTGATAGCGTTCCTCATCGCCGGGCTCCCCCAGCAGAATGTTATTCCGGAACGAAAACGCATATTTCATATAATCCTGGAAGCATACCGAAAACAGCGCAAAATATTCTTCCGGTTTGTAGTCGTCAATGTTTACCCCGTTCACAAGAATCTCTCCCGAGGTCGGTTTATAAAAGCCCAGAAGGAGCTTCACCAGAGTGGTCTTTCCTGCCCCGTTTTCGCCGACCATGATAACCGCCTGCGGGTTTCGCAGAAGGAAGCTTACGCTATCCACGGCTTTTTCGGTCAGATTCGGATAGGAAAAAGAAACATTCCGAAATTCAATCGTTTCGATCTTTTCGGGTATTCTGACATATGTTTTCTTTTCACTGTCCCGTTCTTCTTTCCGGGCAAGTTCCTGGAAAACATTGAAATACTTACCGGATTTCACAATTCCGTTAAAAGACGAGCCAAAATTTTTGATTGCGCCCTGAAGGCTGACGGCGACCGCAAGGAAGAAGCTCAGAGAACCTAATTCCAGGGTTCCCTCTCCAGTTTTCGCAATGATCATATAATAGCTTGTCATAAGCGCCGCCTGAAGAATCAGCCACAGCGGGATATCCACCGCAAATTTCATATTTACCAGCTTTAAATATTTCCTGATATACTCATGTAAAGACGCGTCATGCCTTTCTCCGATAAAATTCTCGGCCTGGAATGTTTTGATCTCTTTTGCCGATCTTTTATCAACCAGCTGCGCAAACAGGTATTGCATAAAACGTTTTTCCCTGACAGATTTCTGGTCGAACTCATAGATTCTTTCATTGAATCTGTTTTCCCACAGCACAGCCGGAAGAGAGCTTAACAATAAAATGACCGTTACCGGAATGCTGACGGATACCATTCCCACAAAAGCGGTAGCAAAGCTGATGGTCAGCGAAATCAGTCCTACCGTTTTATTGACAGCATTGATGGGCTGCCTTCCATCGATCTGGGTCTGTGCTCTGGAATAAAGATCAGCATTTTCAGGATCATCAAAGAAAACCAGGCCAGTCTTTTCCATGACATCCATTAACATCCTTTTCGATCTGTCGCTGATTCTTGCAAGCATTAAGGTCTGCGTATAGCTGTTCAGGGGCCACCATATGCGGTTCAGCGCAAACAGCAGAAAAAAAGCGGCAGAATAAATCACAAATTCCTTCTCATATCTGGCAAACCCTTCAGCGGAGGACTGCACAATGACATCAACAAGCTTTCCAACGATAAGAGCCCTTAAAGGCCACAGCGCGTTCCGGATCAGATTGTTAAAAACAAGAAGGCAGGTCATGAGCCTTCCAGAATTCCATAATATTTGAAACATCTCCCTGATTCCATAAATAACGCTTTTCCGCTTATTCATTTAAAGCTCCTCCAATCATTTTTTCGCTTTGTGGCGTCGTTTCAAGCGGCTCCAGTTTTATAAATTCAAGTTGAGGATACCTTTTCGCAAGGAAGGTTACGCTATCAATAATGTAATTTACAGAATACCCTGTCACGGTCAGCTTGGCAGAAGCTTGCCCTCCTTATTTCTGATTACAGTTTCAAATGTTGCTGAACCATTTATATACGGTCTCTGGGTGTTTTGAACTTTTTCAACCCCGTCAATTGAAACATGAATCAAAAAATGATTATGTATAAAATAGTCCAGTATAGTTTCATCTTTAAAAGCAAGATTTGTAGATATCTCAAAGCTGACTTCCGTTCCACTCTTTTCTGCTTCGAGCAACGAATAATCTGCAACTGCCTTAAGCAAGTCAAATTCATATGTAGGTTCCCCTCCACCATGGAAAGACAGGCTTATTCGCTTTTCCCTCCCAGTCATTATCTTTTTAACTGCTGCATTTGCAAGAACCAATCAACCAATTACCTGCCCTGCAAGCCCCTGGTTAATTCCTAACATTTAGTTTTTCAAACCTTCACAAGTTGTTTCTTTTATCACAAAACCCGTAAGCATAAATGTTTACGGTTAGAGGGAAGTAATTTCAGATTAGGCGGTATAGCCCCGATTA
>CAJTPH010000076.1:0-237 GCA_910578215.1 uncultured Acetatifactor sp.
AGCTACCTTATGGATTATGATGCCATGGTTGCTCCACCGGTAGATCAGCTCCGGCTCTTCCCCGTTCAGCCCGCTGCGGTACACCCCGTCCTGAGCCGCATACAGCAGGGTCTCCCCGTCGAGGAGCGTAAGGTAAAGGGCGCTCTTTTCCAGTGTCGCCAGCGTCACCGTCTCCAGGGTGTCCCTGTCCATATACTGCAGGGCTGTCCCCCCGTTCCCTTTCATCGTCACCTCAAA
>CAJTPH010000076.1:249-4798 GCA_910578215.1 uncultured Acetatifactor sp.
ACGGCCGTCATACAGAATGACCAGCCTATTGACAGAGCCGCCCTCGGGGCTGTATTCCGCCAAAATATCCCCCTCCTGTGACATAAGAAGGTACTGCCCGCCATGTACCAGGCTGACCGCCCCGAACTGGTCCACCGCAAAGCCAGAAAGGCTCCCGACAACCTCCCCCGTCTCGCTTCCATTCAGGAAATCAAGCGGAACCTCCCGCAGGTACTCATGGTTTTCATCCCTCTCTGTAAGGAAAGACCGATACTCCCCATCTTCCTGGATTTCTACGCTGAGGGCTACATAATGGTCCGTTCCGGCTACAGGGCCTATATCCCAGAGCTGATCCTCAAAGTCGTAACGTTTTGAGTCGGCTTTTCCCTCTGTGCCTGCAAATATAACCTCATCCCAGCTTTCAGCCACAGTGTCAAATAGATGCTTTTTGAAACAATAAGCGCCCGTGGCTCCCAGAACAGACTTTTTCATTCCCCCGTCCAGGGCATTCTCCGGCATTTCCAGCAGCAGCGCCTCCCTCGCCGACGCGGAATAGGCATCCATGGAATTGTCTTTCCCGGAAAGGTTCATAACTGCCCAGGGATCCAGTATACCCCCTGTGCTTACAGACAGCTCCTGGCTGTCCGTCCCGGAAGCGTCCTGTGCTGTGCCCGAAGTGTCTGACAATTCTGTACCCTGTGACTGATCGGGAGCACCCGACGATTCTTTTTCACCAGAGCCGCACCCGCCGAGAACCCCTGCAAGAATCACTGATAAACAAATGCTGATGATTGGCTTCTTCATAAAAGCTTTCCTCCCTTTTCCAGATTATCCTGTAAAAAAGCGGCATAACAGAGCCGCCCCCGCTATGCCGCTTAATTCTCCTGATACAAAACTCTGCTAATGATGATCCATTTTCCTTCACTATATATCGGATCACAAGTCACCCCTATTTAAGGTTAATTGACACTATGTCTGACTTCACACTCAAGCTTTCTGCTGCCCGATTGCGTTTCGTCACAATAACAACATTTATCAACATAATATTCATAGACCATAGTTACCTGGCAGCTTTTATAAACTTCCCGACCGTTTGCATCGTATCCAATTAAATGATCATGTGTTAGATAATCAGTATATCCCTCACCAGTCCCCACATGTTTTGTGAAACAATGCAATCCATCCTTGCGATCAGGACAATTCGCTGACGCAATCATAGAACTACATACAAAAATCGACACTGCAATACACAACGCAAAAACAGTTTTTGACATTGATTTCATCATATGTTCTCCTTTCTTATTAGAAGACGACTAATATTTTGCCTGCTCCATTCGCTATATTTGTAAACAAGACCGCGATAACCTCATATATGTTTGAACTATTTTTTATCGATATTCTCTTTCTTCAAAGCATTGCAGACAACAATAAATAACTCGACACATCTATAATACCAAAGAAAACTCTTATTGACAACAATATATTTGGTTATCAAGCTACAAATATTTGGTTGGTTGAATAACTAGTATAATCCATTTTAAATAAAGCCATGTTTTATTATCCCTGATTGTCCTGTCCCTGCCGCTTCCTTGTTCGGGGCCTGGGAGCACGCTTATCCTTATCACATGCATTAGCAGCTTTATGGTTTACAACTTCATAGACGATCTGGCTGATATCCTCTTTGGTAAGGTCTATATCATCAAGCTTGTAGGACCAATGGTATGGAACAGGAACTTTATTGATTTCATTAAAGTATTGATAAATCTGGCTTTCCAATTCTTCTTTGCTTGAAACCCGGATGCCATTCAGCATCTGCTTTGTAAGTTTACTGAAGAAGCCTTCCACCATGTTCAGCCAGGAGCCATGGGTTGGTGTAAATACAAATTCAAACCTTCCGGGTACTGTATTCAGGTATTCCTGCGTCTCCCTTGAAGTATGGGCAGAATGGTTATCAAGGATGAGACGTATTTTATCACCGGCAGGGTATTTCCCGTCCAACATCTTCAGAAAACGGACGAAATCAGAACTTTTGTGGGTTGGGCTTACAAGGGGGATCGCTTCGCCGGTAAGCAGGTCATTGGCTGCAAGCAGCGACAACGTACCCAGCCGCACATATTCATAGTCCCGGTATACCGTGCTGTTTTTCTCGGTACCCGGAACAGGCGGCCTGTCGTCTGCAGTGGTATCCAGCGCCTGCATCCCGGGCTTTTCATCATAGGACAGGGTATGAACCGGCATCCCCTCAAAAGGCAGGAGGTTCCCTTCCCCGTCAAACTGCAGGGAAAGCTGTTTATAAATAACAAGGACATCATGCATTTTGGAATCAAAATCCGGATCGCGCCTCTCGCAGTAGTAAGATATCTTAAAAGGACGAATCTTTGCGTTTGCCAGTATCTTGCGCAGCGTTGTCTCAGTCACGGACGCCATACGGGGATGCCCTTCCTGCTCCGCAATGGAATTGATAAAGCGTGTAAAGCTGGCTGGATACCATAATTCGGCCGAATACCCAAAATCCTTTGGTTTCTGGCAGGCCTTGTTAATGACCCAGGTAATATCCGCATCTGTGATCTCAGCTTTACGCCCGCGCCCCTTGTTGTCCTGTAAGGCTGCTTTAATGCCGCCGGCATTATATTTATCAATGCATAGTCTTACAGCCGTAACGCAGATGTCCAGTTTATCCGCAATAGCCTCATTTGACATGCGTTCTGATTTGAGCAGCAGTACTTTAGCCCGGATGTAGGTTCTTGCTTCTACAGTGCTTTGACGGAGAATCCCCTCTAAAGTGGCTTTATCGTCATCTGTAAGGTTAATTGGCTTTACTAAATTTGGCATAACATGACCTCCCTTGGATAAGGTCATTATACCACAAGCCAAAGCATATGTCTAATTAAATTGAATTATACTAGTATAAACTTGTAAAGTGGTGTTATCGTGTCAAACATATGCTTAATTATGTTGGATTATACTAGACCAATGGAATCACCTCCTGTCGCTACACTATAGCACAAATTGTCAATCAGCATTGTCTCATACACCTACTCCATTCAGACGCAAATTACAGCTGCGCTGACTTCATGCCACCATCTTATGTTATCCACGGCCTTCCCGTCAATTGAGTATCGGTTAATTTACTATATCTCAATTAAAATCACTTTTTGAGTGAGATTAGCAGGAAAATTAACCAAAATCAACCAACAATCAATTGCAATCAACCTCCGAATCGCGTATAATAATTTTGATTAGAATGTTTTGAAGACTATTTCCTCTACATTTCTGCAAAAAAATCGCAATTGCGGTACGTTATAGTTTTAAGGAAATATAAATTTTACCAAAGCAGATTCCTCTGCGGAATACTAACAAAAGGGGTAATATCACTATTATGAGCACAATAGATGTAGGCTCCCTTATCCGGCTCAAACGAATAGAGAAAGGGATGAAGCAGAAAGAGCTCGCTGATGCTCTCCATGTGTCTGCTACTGCTGTCAACAAATGGGAAAAGGGAAAAAACTACCCGGATCCGCAAAATCTACAGGTAATTTCCCAACTGTTGGAAATTCCGATCACAGAGCTGTTAGGAGTCCATCCTGCATCTTCCACGCAGGGGTCTGGGGCAAATCATGCTGTTTCCAAACCAGATTCGCCGCCTTTCTCTGATGAGGAAGATACTTCCTCTTCGGATGAAACCTCCTTTCCAGAGAAGCCTGCTCCTGTCCCGGCGCTGTCGCCGCCGGAGATTTCGTTGCCGCAGACGGAAGATACCGCGAAACCATCCGATATTGCCGTTGTGGATATAGGGGATACAGATTATATTGAAATACCGGAGAATTCCGTTCCTCAACCGGAAAAGGCTTCTGACTGTCCGCTCCCTAAAAGGAGACGGATAAGGCTGAAAACCGCAATTCCTCTTTCGGCATTTCTCCTTGCCGGAATCATCGCGGTATTTTGGATAGCAGGAGGAGTAAAGAGCAACGCACCTTCGTTTACAGTTTGTGATTCCTATTACGGCGAGTATGAAGGAGAATATGTTTACTATGTTATAGCGGAATATGAATCAACTCCAACGAAGGATGACCTTTTTAATCACATGAACATTATCAGAGAAGAATATGGAGACCATTTTTCTGATGTAAATAGTTTTATCGTCATTTATGTGCAGGATTATACCGAATATATAGAACATGGATTTAATGATAACACAGATAGTATAGGTACACTTTATCCATATGATACAGATTAAAACAGTAGGTGTTAGTCAACATATGTGTTGGTACAGCTCAGAAACGCCGTAAA
Source organism: uncultured Acetatifactor sp. (assembly GCA_910578215.1). GTDB lineage: Bacteria > Bacillota > Clostridia > Lachnospirales > Lachnospiraceae > Acetatifactor. The sequence continues at coordinate 4,519 of CAJTPH010000076.1, forward strand.
CACAACATTCTGATATGACTAAAACACTAAGACCAACACGGTTATTGACTAAAGCCAAACAGTAAAGGAGATGCCACATATGAAACGATTCTATAGTCTTATATTAAGCATTACATTAGCCCTGTCTTTGTCCTTTCCTGTCCATGCCGAAACGGACCAGCTCCCTTTAATCAAAAGCGGATATACTGATGAGGGCATATATTACGAAGTCCACGGAGCAGCCCTCTCGCAATACCGCAGCATCAGTCAGCCGGTAACTCGCGAGGTTACCTATGAAGGA
>CAJTPH010000077.1 GCA_910578215.1 uncultured Acetatifactor sp.
AGTCCATCCGCGGATTCTGTATCGGCAAGAAAAACTGGGTGATGATCGATACCATTGCCGGCGCAAAGTCCAGCGCCATCATTTACAGCATTGCGGAAACCGCAAAAGCAAACAATCTGAAACCGTATGATTACTTTGAGTATCTGCTTACCGAGATTCCGAAACATCTGGATGTTCCCGACCGCAGCTTTTTGGATGACCTGCTCCCCTGGTCACCAAGCCTGCCGGAGAACTGCCGGAAGCCTGGTAAGAATGAAGTGAAATAAAGACTGGAGCAAATCTGTTTCTATCATACAGGTTTGCTCCAGTTTTGTATAGGTACTCACTATCTACCGTATACGGCGCAAAAAAGCGCATGGTATACATATCACTGTTCCATGCGCCTTTACGCTGTTTTATTGATATTTAATTGTTTTGTTGATTATACTAACTGCATAATAGCAGCTTCAAGTTCTTTTAATTCTTCAAGTGATAAAGACGGAACGTAATCCGCAATTTCTTCTAATGACATTTTACCTTTTCTTATCATCCTTTCCGCCGTCTCTCTTGCTTCACTGTTTTTAATATCTTCTGCATATGCTTCCAAAACCTGCTCATCATCAAACAATGTCATCATAATGTCTACAACCTCCTGTTCTTTACTTTCAAGATATTCTTTCAACACGTTTCTGTCTTTACAGATACGGATTGTTTCTGTTACCGCTTTCTTTGTCTGCCCATATTTCTTTCTCTGCTCATTATATACCTTACAGAAAATAATATACTGTCCGATAATGCTGTTCTTGTCCTCTTGATATAGCACTTTGACCTCTGCATCTACCGCTATCTTTTCGCCATCAAAAAAGTCTTTTGAAAGTGATATAGTATCGGGTGGGTTCTCCGGTTTTTCACCCGTAAAGATAATATACAGTTCAGGTTTTGGCATATTCACTTTTTTAGAACCATACAAATTTTGCTTGGTACGCTTGAAAAAATCGTGATATGTTTGTATCAGATACATCAGCGCACGTATTATAATATTCAATGTCCATGTTGACTGACTTTCAATCAAAATGACAAGTCTGCCGCCAACCGAAAATCCAAGGTCATTATAGTCTGCGTCTACCAGTATGTGCTTGATCGTCACATCTTTTATATCTTCTTCTGTTACATTACCGTCCTCTGGGTGAAGTGCCTTATACAGTCGGAGCAGATACTTTTTATCTTGAAATAAATTTGTGAACACGCTGTCTTTTATTTTACGCTTTGGCGTGCTTTGTGCCATTTTATCACCTCACTATTGCAATCCAGCAGAAGATACAATACAACTTTCCCCTACCGTATTTCTATTATACAAAAAAACGCCTGTCTTTACAATAAAATTCACATTAAATTTCTTCCTCCCTCCGTTTAGTCCTGCTCTGTTGCCTGTTATGCTGTCGGCTTTCGTTCTGAAGTTCCCTCTCAAGATTCTTTTTGTTATAACTGATTACCTCGGCATATGCTAACTCGGTAGCGGTCTTGGTCTGCTCCTTGCCGATACTGTTACAATCCACTTGTAGTGACTGAATTTCCGCTTTCCACTGTTTCGGCGTTATCTTCTCGCCATTCTGCAAAAGGCTCTGCATACGCTCCTTTAATTCGGGGTACTTCGATAAGCTGTCCTTATGCTCCTTATCGTATCTCATTTTCGCAAGTCCTTTGAGTGACTGGCTCTCTTTATAGGTAGCTTGGATTGGCGCATAGAGGGCATACATTTTTGACAGTTCCTTTAATCGGTTTAGTTTCTGCCCCTTTGAAAGATGTACCGTTTCCAACTGTTGGTATCTCTGTTCCTTATCCGCTGTGAATTTCGCAAGGCTCTCAAAGCTGTCTATCTTCCTTGTCGTGATGAATTTTTCTGCATTGTCGGCTGACTGCAAGGCGGTTCTGTCGGATATTCTTCTTAGGTGCTTTCCGCTGACAATCGGCAAGTCTAATCTGCCTTTGCGCTCTAAAGCGTTGGCAACCGCCCCGATATGGATTGTCGGCTCTCTGTCAATCCCCTGCTCCTTAAAAGAGCGGTGTTCCCAATGTACCGCAATCCCTAACTGCTCATTGGTGGCATTGATTGTGTCGGCTAAATCCTTGCGCCACTTCCTAGCGTTCTCTTGGCTGTTCCAGTCGGTGCTTTCTACGGTCTGACATTTCCATTGTTTACGGTTGCGCTTATCCACTTTCTGCTGTCCTGTCTTTTTATCAATGAAGGGAACACGCTCCCCGTTTTCATCAAGGACATAGACCTTTTTTGTCTTTGCTCCCCATTCCCCATTTTCTGTAAGAGGGCGCATGGTAAGTAAAACATGGATATGAAGATTGCGCTGTCCTTTATCGTTTTCGCTGTCATGGATTGCCCAGTCAGCGCACATACCTTTATCAACAAAATTCCTCTGAACGTAATCCCTCACAACTTCCTCTGCAAGTTCGTAACTCCATTCGTTGGGGAGTGACGCTTTCAACATTCTCGCAAGCTGTGATTTCTGCCCTTTCTCTGACAGCTCAACAGCGTTCCACAAGGTGGCTCGGTCTGCATACTCTTTGGGTGCATTGGGTGGGAGAGAAATTTCGCTGTGGACTAAATCCTCATGGTATTTCGGGCGGTAGGTCTGCCCGTCATATTCGCTCACAAGAACGCTCCTGCTGATGTAAGACGCTTTCTCAACTGCCGACTGCCCCTTGCTCCGCTTGACTATGGAGAAGCGTGTACTTGCCTGCTTCGTGACATTACCCATACATAACACCTACATTCTGCCAATAGGGTAGTGGGGCGCACTCATAGACTTGGTAGCAATCGGGAAAATACTTCACGATAATACCGCCCATGATATACTTGTGGTGGTTCTCAGCTTTGCGTTTCTTCTCGTTCTGCTTTTTCTTTTCGTTGGCTACACGCTGTTTTGCCTGTTCCAATGCCTGCAATGCCTTTTCTAAGTTCCTGCTTGCATCGTTCTTACTCTCAATCATTTTTGATACCTCATTCTTTCTGTGCTGTGTTGATAGTTACTGGAAATAAAAAAAGTAGCTGATTGTCTGTTAAGATAATCGCTACCTAAAGGGAAAAAATATTCAGTTTTTACATCATTTTTTGTTCTGATTTCCCCCGACAAATGGGAATTTAAAGGGATAACATTATCTTTTTTATTTCATCAGTCTTTTCTGATAATTCTTTTGTTCCATCTATTATGTAATCCGATGATGGCAAAACATCCTTTATCATTTGAATATAAGTAATTCTGGCATACTTGAGATATAGTTCCATATTTTGTCTTATTTCATCACCTGTGGCATTACCCATATCACGCAAAATTCTTCTTGCCATTGCAATATCTAATGGAGTATCTATAAAAATTGCACAATCAATATATTGGCTTAATGCCTTATGGCAGTATGCAAAAGGATAATCTAACAGCAAGTATTCACAATCTGAGTTTTTCTTTATTTCAAGAATATCTTTTATCAACGGATGCAAATTCCATACATTATAGTCCGCTCCTTGCTTTGTCCAAGTATAGAAATCATCAACTTCACCTTCAAAAGAATATTCATCAAAATGGAGAGATTTTGTACTTGGAATTTGTTTTTTCAATTCATTTACAATAGTTGTTTTTCCACCTGCTGTTACAGCAGCAATTGAAATTATCTTCATTTTTTATACCATATAACCTTTCTTATACAACTCTTGATTTGTTAAATTGTTCAATGTCATTATCTTACCACAAACGCATACACAATTCCATTAAATTTTCTTTAATTTCCCTTTGCCTTGTTATTTGCAATCATCATCTGCCTTGCCCGTTCCCTCTGCTCTGTACTGAACGCCCTCGGCTTGCGGTAGCAGACGTATGACTTTGGAAAAGAATAGGTCTTAGATACCTCATCCTGCCCTGTCAGCTTGTATGTGTCGGGGAAGTCGGCAACAAGCGTGTCAAGTTTCCGCATGACTGCCTTATCCCTTGTATAAAGGGTGGCGGTCTGTTCTCCTGCGTTGTAATTGAGAATACTTTCCTGCTCGTATCTTGAAAGTTTCATAACGTCATATCCCCCTTTCCTTTGCTGTGGGTTCTGTGCTGTTTTCCCTCGGCAACTGTCGGCTGTTTTGCCTGTTCCTTTGCTTTGGCTAACCTTGTCTTTATGGAATGGTCACGCTCGGTCAGTTTCCGTCTTTTGGTAGTGGCGGTCAGTTCCGCACACGTTTTTTCTGACAGGGCATTTAATTTCTTCAAAGTATCGCTTACTATCTGCTTTGTGTCACTGTCCTTTATCTGCGGAAGAATAGCGGACAGACTGGCGCACGTTTCCGCTTTGCTCTGCTCCCCAAACTGATAGATTAAGTTGATTTCATCAGCGTTAAAAGGTATCTGGAT
>CAJTPH010000078.1 GCA_910578215.1 uncultured Acetatifactor sp.
AGATGGAAATTGCTTCCAGCAAAGGGAGCGCAGAAGTGCAGAGACGGAACTGGAAACAGTCTCGGAACGCATGCGCACCGGAAGGAATTAACAGCTGCGAATTGGGCAGATGGAAATTGCTTCCAGCAAAGGGTGCGCAGGAGTAGAGAGACGGAACTGGAAACAGTCTCGGAACGCATGCGCACCGGAAGGAATTTACAGCTGCGGACTGGGCAGATGGAAATTGCTTCCAGCAAAGGGTGCGCAGGAGTAGAGAGACGGAACTGGAATAGGAGGCTTTATGAGGGAAGAAGAAATTATATATACAAAGGTATTGCTGGTGGGAGTGGATACCGGAGAGGAGCAGGACTTTGAACACTCCATGGAGGAGCTCAAAAGTCTTGCCGAAGCTGCTTACAAGCAGGTAGTGGGCGTCGTTGTCCAGCGGATGGAGCGGGTAAACAATTCGCTTTATATCGGTGCGGGCAAGGTTGCGGAAGTGAAGGAATATGCCGCCTCGTGCGAGGCGCAGGAGATTGTTTTCGACAATGCGCTGTCGCCCTCTCAGGTGCGTAATCTGGGCAGGGAGCTGGATTTGGTGGTTTTGGACAGGACGAATCTGATATTGGATATTTTTTCCATAAGGGCAAAGACCAGGGAGGCGAAGCTGCAGGTGGAGACGGCAAATCTGCAGTACATGCTGCCCAGGCTGGTGGGCATGCGTGAAAATTTAAGCCGTCAGGGCGGTACAGGCGGAAGCATGAGCAACAAGGGTGCAGGCGAGACAAAGCTGGAGCTGGACCGCCGTAAGATCGAGCACCGCATCAGCATGTTGAAAAGGGAGCTGGAAAGCGTAGCGCAGAACAGGGAAACCACAAGAAAAAAGCGCAGCCAGTCAAGAATCCCCCAGGTGGCGCTGGTGGGTTATACCAACGCGGGAAAATCCACCATTTTGAATCGGCTGGTGGACACCTACGGCGGAGGAGAGGAAAAGAACGTTCTGGAAAAGGATATGCTTTTTGCCACTTTGGAGACCAATGTGCGCAGCATTCATACGGGGGATAACAAGCCCTTTTTCCTGGTGGACACGGTAGGCTTTATTCACAAGCTTCCTCACGGTCTGGTCCAGGCATTCCGCGCTACCCTGGAGGAGGTGAAGTATGCGGACCTGATCGTGGAGGTGGTGGATTTTTCCGACGAGCATTACAGACAGCACATGGAGGTGACGGCGGAAACCTTAAAGGAGCTTGGCGCAGGGAATATACCAAGGCTTGTGGTCTATAATAAGATTGACAAATGCCGCACAGAGAATCTTCCGAATGAAGCGAAGCTTTTTTTGGAAGCGAAAACATGTTATGAAGTAAAGTCATGTGATGAAACAGAAATAGATTCAGAAACGAAAATAGATTCAGAAACAAAAATAGATTCAGAAACCAATCCTTTTTCTAAGACAAATCCACAGCTGAGGAAGGGGAATCAGATCTATATTGCCGCGAAGATGGGCGCCGGCATGGAGGAGCTTGCCGGGCTGATTAAGGAATATGTCTATGCGGACAGGGTGGAAGCGGAATTTTTGATTCCATATGACAGCGGCAGTATACTGTCCTATTTTATGGAGAACTCCACCGTATCTTCTCAGGAATACAGGGAGGAAGGCGTGCGACTCAGGGCAAGCTGTCACAAAAGCGATGCGGAAAAATATGGCAGATTCAGGGTTTCCTGATATATTTTGGCGTTTAGCAGCTTTAAGGCTTTCCGATATTACGTTTCTCGGCGGTATGGTTGACTTGCGGTTAAATGTGGTGTATTATAATAAACGCGAAGCGGTCTTCGCCAAAGAGGATTAGAGGTGTAAAGATGAACAAAAAAAATATTGTGGCAGTCCTTACTGCGGCTGTTTTGTCCGTAGGTCTTACCGGCTGCGGCAAAAATGCGATACCGGACATGACGGATGAGCAGGTAAAGATGATCAGTGAATATGTTGCGGTAACAATGATGAAATATGATGCAAACCATAGGAGTCGTCTGGTGGATCTGCCCCAGGAGGATAAAAAGCCCAATGTACCGTCGGAGCCGTCTGCCACCGAGCCGCCTTCCGGTATGGGACCGGTTGACGACACTCCGGTGAAGGACCCTGCGGCCACTGAAAATCCTTATACCATGGAAGAAGTGCTGGGACTGCCGGACGGGGTGACTCTGGCATATACCGGGCACAGGCTGTGCGACGTTTATCCGGATGCAGTGGAGAACGGTTTTTTCTCCCTGAGCGCAGCAAAAGGGAAAAAACTTCTGGTTTTGAGCTTTACGATCAATAATGCATCAGACCAGGAACAGAGGATCGATCTGCTGACGTCAGGCACGGCATTCAGAGTCGCCGTGAATGAAGGGCGTTCAAAGCGTGCGCTTTCTTCAGGTCTGCCGGAGGAGCTGACAACCTATAGCGGTATGATTCCCGCAAATTCCGGAGTTGAGGCTGTCGTATTGCTGGAAGTGGATGAGGAGACGGCCTCCAATATGCAATCCATTTCGCTTAATGTAAAGAACGGTGAGAAGTCGTACACGGAGCAGCTGTTGTAGGCTGCAGGGAAATATGGCTTTTATGGAACGAAATGCCAGAGGGGAGTGAAAAGCTCCCCTTTTTCTTTTTTCCATGGGGCAGTGTGCCAGGCATGCTGCGGGGAAGCTCTTTTTTGGTTATCAGGAGACCATACTTAAGCTTGCAGGCAGAAAACGTGCAGATTCAGAGGGAAAATACACTCTTAACAAAAAAATGAAAAAATTTGTAATTTGTTGTTGACAAGTGGCGAAACGGGTGATATACTCAATTTCGTTGTCGAGGAAAACTTGATAAGTGAGTAAAAAAACTTGACAAATAAATAAAAAAACCTGTTGACAAAC
>CAJTPH010000079.1 GCA_910578215.1 uncultured Acetatifactor sp.
TGTTTCGATTTCCGATGATGACCGGGCCGAGGATGTGGAGAACTGGTCGGCACAACTGCTGAACACACCTGAGTTGGCGTCAGCTTTCGTGGATCGGTATCAACAATAAACCCAGAAAGATCTTGGTACGATAAAGCTGCTGACAAATCGGAGTCGAGCAGCCTCCAAAGGCAATGTGCAAAGGAGATAAAATGGACTACAAAGATTTCATGGAATATGCATTTCAGAAACTGCATGAAAGAGGATGGCTTATGGAATTGATACCTTCTTCCATAACCAAAACAGATATTGCCGAATTTGAACAGGAATATCTTATGGAGTTGCCTGTTGTTTTAAAATTGTATTTGATGGCATATAAACCTTCGCCTACTGACATTGTGGGGATGGTGTATGACGATGAGAATAAAGAAATCAAAATCGATACAATAGATTTTTATGACCTGACAGATAATGTTTCCGACTGGTCAGAGTGCCTGGGATGTTTCCGGGAGGAATTTGAAGATTGCGAAACTCCCCTCCGAGAAGAAATCTATAAGAACTTGTTCCCAATCGGATATATGGACGGCTGGTATTGTTTAGATTTAAGCCAATCAGACGGCAAGGACTGTCCGGTTGTTTTTTTGGAATATGGAGGTTTTTGGGATTGTTATTGTGACTCAGATGGAATTTTGCACGGTAAGTGTGTTGCTTCCAATTTTCGCACATTTTTGGAATGGTACTTTTGTGGTTCTTTGGAACCGGAATATGAGAAGATAAATCATGTAATTGTAAACTATGAGTTCTATAGTTTATGGCATGATCAGCATTTTATTTCGGAACTGAATTTCCCCCGGCGGTAAAAGGGATTTTTTTGATATGTCAATGACCGTCGGATTTTGTCGATACGGTATGTGTTTCATGGCAGCTACCTCCTCGTTTGGCAAAATTAGTCTTATTCCATAAGCAAGCCCCGCCATAAAAAACGCTGTTAGAAACACCAGTATCCAAATCAGAAAAATTCCTGTTATACCAGCGGCAAGTCTGACATGGAAAAGCAGACTAACACACCCCATTATTCCCACTTCAAGGAAAGTGCATAATACCGCTTCAAGAAGCTGCCCTAAAACAATAGAACTTCGTTTAATAGGTGCAATCAATACACGATAAAAGCTACCGTCCGACTTCATCATATAATTCACAATTCCGCTGTTGCTGCAGGTAGAAAAACTAACTAAAACCACTATGCCGGGAAGAATAAATGCAGTATAGTTTTCTATCCCTGTATTTTTCATAGTCTGCCCAGCATCAGCACTGTAAAACACAAGCCACAAGATAGGCTGTAAAATTGTAATTACAATGGTAAATGAGTTATGAAAACGCCATTTTACATTTCAGTACAAAATTGTGGATACACTCATATACATTCCCCCCTGTCATGCGCTCTTTTGAAAACTTTACTCTATTAAAAATTTTTGTTCAATCCTATTTTTGAGATAAATAAGCACATGACCCAATGGCTTATCACTATTTTTGATGAATTAAAGCTTGACTAAATTTTAAAACTGCGTTACTTATACGGAGGGTGCATGAAAATATTGAAAAAAATTGGGCGTCATAATTGCAGTCGGGATTATATTTTCCTGCACAGCTTGTTCAGGATCGGACTCTTTTGCCGATAATCTGAATGACTAAGAAAACTGAGTGCAGATAGCAGAAAGGAGAATGTTATAATGAGTGAAAAAAAGTATCAGATTTCCCCCATAGAGCTGGTTCGGTGGGCCGAGCCGCTGTTCGGCTT
>CAJTPH010000080.1:0-454 GCA_910578215.1 uncultured Acetatifactor sp.
GTCGGCAACGAGGAGCGGGAGCAGACGCTGAACCAGTTGTTGTCCGAGATGGACGGATTTGACAGTTCCAAGGGTATTTTGATCCTGGCCGCCACCAACCGGCCGGAGATTCTGGACAAGGCCCTTTTGCGTCCCGGCCGTTTTGACCGCCGGATCATCGTGGATAAGCCGGACCTGAAGGGAAGGGTGGACATCCTGAAAGTGCATGCCAAGGATGTAAAGATGGATGAGACGGTGGATCTGGACGCCATTGCTCTGGCCACCAGCGGCGCAGTGGGATCGGATCTGGCCAATATGATCAATGAAGCCGCCATCAACGCAGTGAAGGAAAATCGGGAATTTGTGTGCCAGAAAGATCTGTTCAACGCAGTGGAACAGGTTCTGGTGGGCAAGGAGAAGAAGGACCGCATCATGAGCAAGGAGGAGCGGCGCATTGTATCCTACCATGAAGTGG
>CAJTPH010000080.1:468-1026 GCA_910578215.1 uncultured Acetatifactor sp.
TTGATCAGCGCTCTGCAGAAGAATTCCGAGCCGGTGCAGAAGATCACCATTGTGCCCCGTACCATGGGAGCGCTGGGGTATGTGATGCATGTACCCGAGGAGGAAAAGTATCTGAACACTGAGGCGGAACTGCGGGATATGCTGGTGAGCCTGGTAGGCGGCCGGGCGGCGGAGGAGATCGTGTTTGATACCGTTACCACAGGCGCGGCCAATGATATTGAGAAGGCCACCAATATTGCCAAGGCCATGGTGACGGAATACGGCATGAGCAAGAAATTCGGCCTGATCGGCCTGGCCGCCGTGCAGAATAAGTATCTGGACAGCGGTGCCACGCTGAACTGCAGCGACGCCACAGAGGCGGAGATCGACGCGGAAGTGGTGGCCATTCTGAAAGAGAGTTACGAGAAGGCAAAGGAACTGCTTCGCGAAAACAGAGAGTTGATGGATAAGCTGGCCGAGTACCTGATTGAGAAGGAGACCATCACCGGCAAGGAATTCATGGAGATTTTCCGCCGGGAGAAAGGCCTGCCGGAGCCCGAAGAAGAGAAGGAAGGACAG
>CAJTPH010000080.1:1036-1272 GCA_910578215.1 uncultured Acetatifactor sp.
ATAAGACGGATAAAAGCGGCGACCAGGACACCCTGGAAAGCGGGAATGACGGAAGTGAGGCAGGAAATGCCCTGGAAAGCGGGACCGAGGGAAGCGAGGCAGAAAACGCCCCGGAAGGCAATATCTCAGATCAGCCCAGGGTGGATGTGACTGTTACGGATGAGACGGCCCACAGTACGGACGGTGGAAGCGCTTCGATTTCGGACGGGGAAGCGGATCAAAAGGAGGAGCAGCCC
>CAJTPH010000081.1:0-590 GCA_910578215.1 uncultured Acetatifactor sp.
CCTCCTCACCATAGACATACAGGGTGTTGGTCTCCGTGTCCAGGCAGGTATGGCAGAAACGCCCGCCGGGGAAGGGGTATGGCTCCTGGAGGCGCTGGAAGTCCACGCCACCCTCGGACAAAACCGTTTGAATCTCGGCGGGATCCTCAATCTCGTCCGGCTGGGCCCGTGGCTCCAGATTTACAAGCAGGATGTCCAGAAGGAAGGACTGAACCGAATCGGAGAAGGGCACCCAGCTGTATACATCGTCCTGATCGTTGTAGTACACCACCGGGTTGGGCTGATCCAAATCCTCCGCTTTGATGCCTGCATACCAGCAGCCCTGATTTTCGCACCAGAACAGCAGATAGTTGCCGGTCACCTCGCCCCATCGCTCTCGCGGCAGGGCACGCAGCTTCGCCAGCTCCTCATAGTCTTCTTCTCCCGGTTTGCTGAAAGACTCCAAGTCCTCGTCAATATGATCGTAAGAAAAGGTCAGACGCTTCTTAAAGAGTTTGGCCTTTTTGTCCGGGATGAATATCTCATGCAACGCGCAGTTCAGGCTGGCCTTGCCGCAGGCAAGATAGTATTCCCGCAGGGCAGCGGGAAGG
>CAJTPH010000081.1:626-722 GCA_910578215.1 uncultured Acetatifactor sp.
CGACTGTCTTCTCGGAAAATCCTGTTGCTTTCCCCTCTCCAAAGCCGAACAGCGGCTCGGCCCACCGAACCAGCTCTATGGGGGAAATCTGATACT